>NZ_LAVS01000018.1 GCF_000986865.1 Rheinheimera mesophila | reverse complement strand
CCGAAGGCCTTCTTCACACACGCGGCATGGCTGGATCAGGCTTGCGCCCATTGTCCAATATTCCCCACTGCTGCCTCCCGTAGGAGTCTGGACCGTGTCTCAGTTCCAGTGTGGCTGATCATCCTCTCAAACCAGCTAGAGATCGTCGCCTTGGTGAGCCATTACCTCACCAACTAGCTAATCCCACGTAGGCGCATCCGATAGCATGTGGCCCGAAGGTCCCACACTTTGGTCCGTAGACATTATGCGGTATTAACAGTCGTTTCCAACTGGTATCCCCCTCTATCGGGCAGCTTCCTACGCATTACTCACCCGTCCGCCGCTAGGTCCGAAAACCCCGCTCGACTTGCATGTGTTAGGCCTGCCGCCAGCGTTCAATCTGAGCCATGATCAAACTCTTCAATTAAAGTTTAATTGCTACAAAAGTAGCTGCTCAGTATCACTGACTTAAAACATATTTCTATGTAAGTCACTTCACTGATATATATTCTTTTGCGATTGCTCGCTGCAGAATCTAAACCGTGAGTGCCCACACAGATGATTGATTGCTTATTGTTAAAGAGCATGCTGAACCGTGTTCAGCGGGAGGCGTATCTTACACTTCCCAGAATTTGTGTCAAGGTAGCGGCTTGAAATTATTTATCAAACTCACCCACTCAACCTGCTTCGCTTCACTTTTGAGCCTTTCGACTCCACCGCGCTGCGAGGCGGCCATTTTAGTGATTTTCAATCTCGTGTCAAGCGATGTTTTGCATCATTTTTTACTTCTTTTCAAAACCACCCCAGAGCTGCTTTCGCACCACCCCGTTGGCATGGCGCGCATTATAGGGAGTTTTTGACAGCGTGCAACAGCAAATCTTAGTTTTTTGAGGCTTTGGCGTTCGTTTGCTGGTTAAAGCGGCAATATGGACAAAATAGCTGCAAAAACAATATCAGTAACCCTGCATTTAGTAGTTGGCTGCTTAAGAACTAGTCGCTAATATGAAAGAGCTTTAAGTATTTATATGTATTTACTCTGACTCTTTCATCTTTATTACTTAGGAAATCTTTATGTTAGCTAATTTACAACGATCCTTACCTTTTACTCTGGCGTTAGCCATCATCGTTTATCTGGTTTTAATGTTAACCCCTGATATTGCTTTAAGTGCACCTGTGTTAGTGACGGTAGGTGTAGTGCTGGGTGGTGTCTTAGTGCCCATTCTGATTGAAGTCAAAGGAGCAACTATTGCCAGCACAGGTTCTCCTGCTGCAGCTAAAACAAACTACGACGGTGAAACAGCTACTTTATATGTAGGTAATTTACCTTACCGCGCCAATGAAGATGCGGTACGTGAGTTGTTCCAAAAGTTTGGTGTAGTTGTCAACGTACGTTTGATGAAGGATCGCCAGACAGGTCGTCGCCGTGGTTTTGGTTTTGTTGAAGTGGCAGCCAAAGATGCCAATAAGATGATCCAGAAGTTAAACGACTTTGCGTTCCAGGAACGAACCTTAAAAGTGCGTGAAGCCAAAGAACGTCAGGACGGTGACGATAACGACGAATAAGTTAGTCCTGATATAAATCTGGCCAGCAACTCTGCTGGCCAAATCCCATCAGTCTGACCCTTTCTTTTTGCTGCTCTGTCAGTTCTTCTGTAGCAATAAAACGATCCTGACTCTGCTCTTTATATAAAGGGGTGAGCGCTGCGGTTAAATGTTGCACTCGTCTTGCTATCGCCTCGGCTGTATCAAACAGCTTTGGCGCTTGTGTAAAAGCAGAGCGGATCTCTTCGGCTAAAAAAGGAAAATGCGTACAACCCAGAATAATAGCTTTAGGTGCAAACTGATTTAAGCCACTGTCTTTGATCACCTGAGCCACTGCTGCTTTTACATCAGCACCTGTCCAGACTTTTTGCTCCGCCAGCATCACCAGTTCGCTGCTGCCTACAAATTTCACTGCACTGTTGCCTGCGTAATCCGCAATCAACTTCTTTATATAGCCACCTTTGACAGTAGCCGGAGTGGCCAGCAATGCCATTTTTTCACCAGCGCAATACAAAGCAGCAGGTTTAATGGCTGGTACTACACCAACAAAAGGCAACTCAAACTGCTGACGTAACCAATCGACCGCCTGAGTAGTAGCTGTGTTACAAGCGATCACAATCAGATCCACCTGGTGGGTCAGCAAATGTTCTGTTAGTTGTTTTAAGCGCTGACGGATAAATAATTCCGACTTAGTGCCATAAGGCAGGTACCTGTTATCCATCATATAGAAGTAGTCCGCAGGCACTAACGCACGTACCGCTTCTAAAATAGAAAGACCACCCACCCCACTGTCGATAAAACCTATGCGCATGCCATATCTTCTGAAAAAACTGTCTTAAACTCTCTGGCGCTATTTTGCCAGACATTCGCCCGCTAAGGCAGTTGCTCTGCTACTTTTATCTGCAGCTTGCTTTTGCTGATAGACATTCGGGCAAAAGCCCTTAGAATAGGCCGCTTTTTCGACAACAGGTGACAGGTAATGGCTTTAGGGCAAGTATTTCCGGATTTATATGAAACTCAACTGGCAGAAAAGCAAGCCGGCATACTGCAGCTGTTTGCATCCTATGCGTTGCCAGAGTTAGCGTTATTCCGCTCCGAACCTAGTCACTACCGTCAACGCGCTGAATTTCGGGTCTGGCATGAAGGGGACGATTTGTTCCACATTATGTTTGACTCAGAAACCAAACAAAAACAGCGCATTGATTACTTCCCGGTTGCCTGTAAGCAAATAGCCGATTTTATGCCTGTACTGCTGGAAGAGCTGAAAAAACGTCCAGCACTGCGGAACAAGTTATATCAGATTGATTACCTGAGTGGTTTAAGTGGCGAGCTGTTGGTTTCTCTTATTTATAAGAAACCGCTGAGTGACGACTGGGCTGAGCAAGCCGCTTTATTAAAAGCTGATTTAGCAGAACAATGGCCGCTGGACTTTATTGGCCGTTCGCGCAAACAAAAAGTCTTGGTGCATCGCGACCATATTATTGAAAAGCTGACCGTCAAAGATCGCACTCTAAGTTACCAGCAAATCGAAAACAGCTTTACCCAGCCCAACGCCAAAGTAAATCAGCAAATGCTGGAATGGGCTTGTGACATAGCCAGTCAGCTCAAAGGCGACTTACTCGAACTCTATTGTGGCAACGGTAACTTCTCGCTGGCGCTGACACCTTATTTCCGCCAGGTAGTCGCTACAGAAATTGCCCGCAGTTCGATTAAATCAGCTCAGTTGAATATCGAAATGAATCAGGTGACGAATTTGCAGGTGTTGCAGATGTCGGCTGAGGATGTCAGTGCGGCGATGGCGACAGGTAAACAGCTAAAGACCCTGGATTTATCAGAGTTGCAGCTAGATACTATTCTGGTAGACCCACCACGGGCAGGTTTAGATCCGGCGACCGAAGCTTTTGTCAGCCAGTTTAACGATATTATTTATATTTCATGTAACCCTGTGACTTTGGAACAAAACTTACAGCAGTTGAGTAAAACCCACGAAATCAAAGCTTTTGCTTTGTTTGATCAGTTCCCCTATACCCACCATATTGAATCTGGCGTCTGGTTACGCAAACTTAATCCTTAGGTTTGCGACCATAGCTGGCTGCGCCATGAGCCATCCAGCGTAACTGCATAATAGTACGCTGGGTGATCTGTTTGCGCTGCTCGGCTGTTGCATCCAGCGCATCAGCTCCGGCATGAAAAACTAAAATCACCATAGCTTCAGCCTGCATCTGGGCAAATTCAGCCGGACAATCTGTTTCTTTACGCAAATAATCGGCCAGTTCGGCGCCAAAATGATAAATCTCCCGCGCGACCGCACTTCGAAAAGCCGCTGAAGTACCTGAACGTTCACGCAACAACAAACGAAACACGTTGCTATGGCCTGTGACAAACTCCATAAAAGTTTCAATCGAAGTACGGATCACACTACCATTGGCTTCAATGCGATGCCGGGCCTGGCGCAATAATTGACGAAGCATCAAACCCGCTTCATCAACCAAGGTTAAACCTAATTCATCCATATCTGTAAAATGACGATAAAAAGAGGTGGGCGCTATACCAGCTTCGCGGGCCACTTCGCGTAAACTCAAACTTGAATAACCTTTATCAGCACTAAGCTGTTGAAAAGCTGCGTCTATAATAGCGCGTCTGGTTTTTTCTTTTTGCTGGGCGCGGGTCACGGCTCACTCCTTTTTGCTACTTCCCCATTTTAACGCTTGACCCTGTCACTTTGCACGGCTAAATTAGCTTACAGTTGTAAGCTTAAAGTTCCCGAAATGAATAAACCTCCTATTATCTGGACTAACGTCGTCCTTTTTACCTCTACCTTTCTTATTGCCGCCATCCTGGTTCCCTGGTACGCCATCACCGTTGG
Organism: Rheinheimera mesophila; assembly: GCF_000986865.1. GTDB lineage: Bacteria > Pseudomonadota > Gammaproteobacteria > Enterobacterales > Alteromonadaceae > Pararheinheimera > Pararheinheimera mesophila. Next base: position 52,550 of record NZ_LAVS01000018.1, on the reverse strand, counting down.
CTTTACCCTGACTGAGATCGTCGCCACTATTTTATGTCTGGGCTATTGTGGCATGTCGATCACCGCTGGTTACCACAGACTGTGGGCACACAAAACTTATGATGCGCATCCTGCTTTACAATGGTTTTATGCCATAGGTGGTGCTTTTGCTTTGCAAAACAGTGCTCTGCATTGGTCTTCCGACCACCGTGTGCATCATAAGTTTGTTGACCAGAACGATAAAGATCCTTATTCAGCACAGCGTGGTTTTTGGTTCAGTCACATTGGCTGGATGTTGCGTGAGTACCAAAGCAATACCTATGCCGATTACAGCAATGCCCGCGATTTACAGAATAATAAAATAGTGATGTGGCAACACAAAAACTATTTGCTGCTGACGGTGGCGACTAACTTCGGTATCCCACTGTTTTTAGGCTGGTTAACAGACAGTTATATCGGCATGTTACTGAGTGTCGGTGTGTTACGTTTAGTACTGAGCCACCATTTCACCTTCTTTATTAACTCTTTAGCCCATATTTGGGGTAAGCAGCCTTATACAGACCAAAATAGCGCACGGGATAATGGCATCCTGGCCTTCTTAACCTATGGTGAGGGTTACCACAATTTCCACCATATTTTTGAATACGATTATCGGAATGGCATCAAATGGTGGCATTTCGATCCAACCAAATGGCTGATTAAAAGTTGTTCCTGGTTAGGGCTAACCCGGAATCTAAAAGTATGCCCGCCGGATCGTATCGAGAAAGCGAAAGCCCAGATGCAATTAAAACGTGCACAGGCAAAAGTATCTCATCTGCCGGATGCGGAGTTAGTGCTGCAACGACTTGAGCATGAATATGAGCTGCTGATGGAAAAAATGCATGCGTATTACGATGTGAAAAAAGCACTGCTACAACAGAAAAAACAACAATTGATGCAACAGTACAATGAGTTTGATTTAAAGCAACAACTGCTGGAAGTCAGACAAAATCTGCATTTACAACAAAAACGCTGGCGGCAGTTCACGGCTCAACTGGCTTAAGTGTCTGATAAAAACCGATGAAAGGTGGCATTTGCCGCCTTTTTTATCGCCTTTCATTCAAGATTTCTGATTAAATATAAAGACTGCAGTCAGCGAAGGAATCACCAGGTGGTTAAAGCAACTCAAAGCAAAGCATATGATTTTGATGCAATTATTATAGGTACAGGTCCGGGTGGCGAAGGTGCCGCGATGAATCTGGCGAAAAGTGGCAAAACTGTGGCAGTGATTGAACGTCATCCACAGGTAGGTGGCGGCTGCACGCACTGGGGCACTATACCTTCCAAAGCTTTGCGCCATTCAGTTAGCCGTTATATTGAATACAAGGAAAATCCGCTGTTTCAGATGGAGGATCAATCCTCCAATCTGACCTTTCCGCATATTTTAAAACACGCAGCAGGCGTTATTCGTAAACAGGTACAACTACGCAGTAGCTTTTATGAACGCAACAGAGTCAAAGTCTTTCAGGGTAATGCCTCTTTTGTGGACGCGCACCAAATTCGTCTTGAGCAGGAGGGTTCCCCAGATCAAATCATCTCCGCCGAACATATCATTCTGGCGACAGGCTCTCGCCCTTATCGCCCGCAAAATGTCGACTTCACGCACAGCCGTATTTTTGATAGTGACACTATTTTGTCTTTAACAGACGATGTACGCCATATCATCATTTTTGGTGCCGGCGTGATTGGCTGCGAATACGCTTCGATTTTCCGCGGTTTAGGGGTACGGGTGGATTTGGTTAATACCAGAGACAGGTTGCTCTCTTTTATGGACGCTGAAATCTCTGACGCCTTAAGTTATCACTTCTGGAATTCGGGTGTAACTATCCGCCATGGTGAAGAGTTTGATCGGATTGAGGGCTGCGCTGATGGTGTGATTTTACATCTGCAATCTGGCAAAAAAATGAAAGCAGACTGTATCCTGTTTGCCAATGGCCGTACCGGGAATACTGACAAACTGAATCTGAATGCTATTGGCTTAAAAGCAGATAGCCGTGGTCAGCTCAAAGTCAATGATAACTATCAGACGGAGGTTCCCAACATATACGCAGTGGGGGATGTGATAGGTTATCCAAGTCTGGCCAGCGCCGCATATGATCAGGGCCGTATTGCCGCTAACTCGATTATTCATGGCAACTGCAGCACCTATCTGATTGACGATATTCCGGTGGGTATTTACACCATACCAGAGATGAGTTCTGTCGGTAAAAACGAGCAGGAGTTAACTGCTGCCCGGGTGCCTTACGAGGTGGGCAGGGCTCAGTTTAAACATCTGGCCCGGGCTCAGATTGCCAATACCAGTGTCGGTAGTCTGAAACTACTATTTCACCGTGACACCAAGGAGATCTTGGGTATCCACTGCTTTGGTGAGAGGGCTGCGGAAATTGTGCATATAGGACAAGCCATTATGATGCAAAAAAATGGCGGCAACACCATAGAGTACTTTGTGCACACCACCTTTAACTATCCGACTATGGCAGAAGCTTACCGGGTTGCAGCTTTAAATGGCTTAAATCGTTTGTTTTGAGCCTTGCTCATAAAAAAACGCCAGCTTGAGGCTGGCGTTTTTTTATCGCGAATCAACGAATGAGTCTATTCGTCGTCTTCTGCAATTTCAGTATTCATATGATAAGTACGGCTAAATGACTGTACAGCCTCAATAAAGACACCGGCTTTTTCTGGATCTACATCTGGCGTAATGCCATGGCCGAGGTTAAATACATGGCCTGAGCCCATACCATAACCGTCCAGAATAGCCTGTACTTCCTGACGGATCCGCTCAGGTGTACCCAACAAAATAGAGGGATCCATATTGCCCTGCAGAGCTACTTTATCGCCAATACGAGCACGGGCATGACGAATATCTATAGTCCAATCTAAACCGACACCATCACAGCCAGTCGCTGCAATTTCTTCCAGCCATAAACCACCATTCTTCGTGAACAAGGTGACAGGAACAGGACGACCATCAGCAAAACGGGTTAAACCAGAGACAATTTGCTGCATATAACTTAACGAATACTCACGATAATCGTGTGGCGTTAACACCCCACCCCAGGTATCGAAAATCATCACCGACTGGGCACCAGCCGCAATTTGCGCATTCAGATACAAAATGACACTTTGTGTCAGTTTATCCAGCAGGATATGTACGACTTCCGGCTCTGTGTACATCAGCTTTTTAATTTTAGAGAAGGTTTTGCTGCTGCCGCCTTCAAACATATAGGTCGCCAGAGTCCATGGGCTGCCGGAGAAACCAATTAAGGGTACTTCGCCGTTTAATTCACGGCGAATAGTACGTACAGCATCCATCACGTAACGCAGTTCTACTTCCGGATCCGGCACAGGTAACTGCATCACATCCATAAAGTCGGTCAGTTGTTTGGTAAAACGCGGGCCTTCGCCTTCACCAAAATACAGCCCCATACCCATGGCGTCAGGGATAGTCAAAATGTCACTGAACAAGATGGCTGCATCTAAAGGATAACGTTTTAACGGCTGCAAAGTGACTTCACAGGCTAACTCAGGATTTTTACATAACGACATAAAATCGCCAGCAATAGCGCGAGTCGCTCTGTACTCCGGAAGGTAACGACCCGCCTGACGCATCATCCAGATTGGAGTGCGATCAACAGGTTGTTTCATCAAAGCCCTTAAGTAACGATCATTTTTTAGTTGCATCTATCATCTGCCATCTTTTGATTTATCACTAGTTTATCACTGATGTCCGATCCGTCACTATTTTTTACCTAAGGCTATTTCTTTCTTGGCTGAAAAAAGCTGTTGCCCTGTCAAAATACATCTGTTATAAACTACCTGCGCTAGTAAAGAACAAGAATAAAGAAACTCGTTTTAACGAGTCCACGTAACGTAAGTTACACCTCATTTAAGCCACGTTAGTGGCTTTTTTATTTGCCTGTTATCCAGCATGTACAGAAGTTAAGTCCGTCGGGTTTAATGTTGATTATCGGCCTCCCCTGGCGATGTACTCAATCACTTGGCCCGATAAGGTTGCTACCGTGGGTACTTGCGGTAACTGGTCGACATCAAACCAATGCGCTTCTTCAATTTCGTCCGGCTGACACACCAGTTCACCTGACTTATAGTCAGCGATAAAAGCAGTCATTAATGAATGGGGGAAGGGCCAGGGTTGACTGCCCATATAACGTAAATTGGTGATCTCAATGCCTACCTCTTCTTTAACTTCCCGTACCGCAGCCTGCTCCAGAGTTTCGGCAGATTCGACAAAACCGGCCAATATAGAAAAGAAACCCGTTTTATGCCGGGCTGAGCGGGCCAGTAATAGCTGATTTTTGTCGTTCACCACTGCGATCAATACACAAGGGTTAATACGTGGATAACAACGATGACCACATTTGTGACAAAGCGCGGCCAGCTCCCAGTTCACTAAATGCATAGAACTGCCACACTGACCACAGTAGCGGTGAGTTTGCAAAAACAAAGCGACCTGACAAGCCCTGGCGGCATGTTCAAAAATAGCAGCAGGGTGTTGTAGCAAAACTCTGGCCGAATGCCACTCCTCTTCGGCGTGTGGTCTGTCGGTATAATTCAGTAAGTAGCAATTCACACCCTCGATGGCACCAAGCAAACACACAGACTCGGTACCATCAAGAAATTTTGGTAATTGGTCATACCTACATAAAGGGGGAGCAGCCTCCACAGAAGGCAGCCAGAGTTTGCCCTGACTGACAATAAACCAGTGACCAAACAGGTCGACTGTTGCAGGCACATTGTGCTTAATCATTTTTGTTTTACTCCACCACTGATCTGCGTGAACAGGCGTATGATAGAGCCAAAGACTGAGCTGACCAATAAAAAAGTAGTTGATCTTTATCTGAGAATTCTTTTAATTAGAGGTTTAGAGCAGTAAGTTACTTGAGTAAGGGGAAGTATATGTACACCCGTTTAGAGTCAGCACAACAGAAATGGGGTGGCAGCCTGACAGCTATAGACAACTGGCTGGATGAAAGGCAGCGTCTTATTGTTCGTTATTGTGAGCTGGCTGCATTGCCTCCTTTTGACAAAAAAAGTGGGAATTCTTTGCCTGATCAGGCGGACATTCAGCACTTTTGCCAACTGCTGATGGATTATTTATCCGCAGGTCATTTTGAAGTCTATGAACAAATCGTATCGCAATGTGCCGTGAATGGTCAGGATAGCCGCAAACTGGCAGATTCCTTATACCCGAAGATAGCGCATTCTACAGATATGGCGCTTGAATTTAATGACAAATACGCCGAAGCGGATGGCAAAACTTTATCCACCAACTTTGATCGTGATTTATCTACCTTAGGTCAGGCTTTAGTTGAACGGTTTGATTTTGAAGATGAATTGATCCAGACCTTGCACAACAAGTATTCCAAGGCCATAACCGCTTGAATTAACTTATAAAAAAAGCGACCGAAAGGTCGCTTTTTTATCGGGTTAAGAATTACTTCTTCTCAGCCGGAGCTTCTGCAGCAGGAGCTTCCTCGCCAATGCCTAACAGCTCAACGTCGAATACTAAAACGCTGTTTGCTGGGATAGTTCCCATGTCACGCTCACCGTATGCTAAATCGCTTGGAATAGTGAACTTGAACTTAGAACCCACGCTCATTAACTGAACACCTTCAGTCCAACCTTTGATCACCTGGTTTAATGGGAACTGAGCCGGACCACGTTCTTTTGAACTGTCAAATTCAGTACCATCCACTAAAGTACCAGTGTAATGCACACGTACTACGTCAGTCGCAGCAGGTTTTGGACCATCAGCAGCCTGGATCACTTCGTACTGTAAACCTGATTCAGTCACTTTCACGCCTTCTTTCTTGGCGTTAGTTTCTAAATACGCTTTACCTGCCGCAATATTTTGTTCAGCCTGAGCTTTTGCCACTTCTACTTGTTTTTCGCGGGCTGTCTGTTCCAGCGCCATCATCACTTTCTGAACTTCTTCTTCAGTCAACTGAGACTTACCAGCTAACTGGTCCTGAATACCACGTACTATAGTGTCTGAAGCTAAAGGTAAACCTAACTTCTCATGCTCTTTGATCGTAGTGTCAATAAAACGACCGGCAGATACACCCAGGCTGTAGGATTGTTTTGCAGCATCAGTATCTAAAACTAAAGGTTTTGGCTGCTCAGCTTCTTTGTTACAAGCAGACAAAGTTAAAACGGTAGCCGCAATCAGCGACACCTTAGTTAATAAACGCATGTATTTCTCCAATAAATAAGCAGGTTTGGCTGCAAAATTGTGTTTTAATAAGTTAAAGGTTTTATGCAACGTCCCTATACTAACGGTTTGTGCGAATGACGTTAACCCATAGCGGTAAATATCTGACGATTTTTCTGGCATTTTGTCTCTTTGCCTGCTCAGAAGTTCAACCAAACTCTGTGCGGCAAGTGCTGCACAGTGAAACGCCTTCTTATGGCGCGGCTATTAATGATCAATCAACACTGGTTGCTGTCTCAGCTTTAGATGAAGGAGTTACCGTCTGGGACCTGCAAAAAGACACAGCGTTGTATTCGTTGGGGCACAAGGAAAAAACCGATAATCAGATTTTATCGCTGTCTTTCAGCCCAAGCGGCAGCCATCTGCTGACCGGTGACAGTAAAGACTTTGCGTTATGGCACATGGCAGATGGTCGTAATCTGGGTTTTTGGTCAGTTCAGGACGCGACTATCCGTGACTTGGCGGTGTCTGATTATGGCCGCCATCTGCTGATAGGCCAAAGCGATGGTAAGGTTCAGCACATCACGTTAAGTTCTGGTCGCCGTATTGAGTTTTTGGGCCATAGCGAAAACGTCAACTCTGTTGATATGTCTGCCAATGGACGTTTTGCCTTAACAGGTGCTAATGATCATTTTGCCTATTTGTGGGATACAGAAACAGCGCAGATCATCTATAGTTTTCCCCATCCAAACCGTGTGACTAAAGTAGCGCTGGATCAACAAGGTCGTTATGCCTTTAGTGCCGGCAGTGAATTACAAGGCTTTATCTGGGATTTAAAAACTGGGAAACAAATCAGCCAGTTGGAGTTATCCAGAGCTCAAATCATTACCGCGGCCCGTTTTAGTCCAAATGGCAAATGGCTGGTGACAGGTTCTCCGTCCAGAGCGTTAATTTTATGGGATGTCGCCACGGGGAAAAAAATCCAGCAATGGCAAGTCAGGGCTATTCTCAACAGCAGACCGGCCAGCGCAGTGATCCACGCGGTGGCCTTTTTGAATGACAATCAGATTATCAGTGAAAGTTCCAGTGGTGTAGCCGAAGTATGGGAGATTAAACAATGACAGAGCAAGTGGTTGAGCTACAACAGCAACTTATTGATTTAGAGAGTAAATTGGCATTTCAGGAAGATGTAGTGCAGAGTCTGAACGACGAGTTGCACGAACATCAGAAAAGTATTGAAAAACTACAGCGTCAGGTGATGCTGCTGGCAGAAAAAATCAGCCAGGGCAACGACAGTGGCATACTAAGGTTAGACGAAGAGCCACCACCGCCGCATTATTAATGCATTACTCAGGTTTAAACACGCCTATGACCTGTTCAGCAGCCCGTGCCGCTTTTGCCACCTGCTGTTCAGGTTGTGCCATATGATGACCACATTGCACACATTCCACCTTTTCCACATTGTTTTCAATAAACAACATCAGCGTATCTATGGCCTTACACTGCGGACAAGTTGCTCCGGCAATAAAACGCTTTTTCTTTCTTTCCGTCATGTTTTTACTCTCTTCACTCTGCTTTTATCGCATCAATACCCTGCGTACTTGACGCTGCAGCATTGTTGGCTGCGTTTACTCGCCCCATTCACATAGTGGGCTATGTTCATGGGGTCTCGCGTTCTTGCCGTCGCACTGCAACGCCAATTACTTTGGGTAAAAAACCGCATTCACTCTTGGTTTGTCGCCACTTTGCGATTAGAGTAGCAGCCAATTTTCGTCCAGGTTAAAACACCATGATCCAACTGCAAAACGTCGAATTGCGACGTGGTATTAATTGTTTACTGCAACAGGCCGATCTTACCGTATTTCCGGGGCAAAAGGTCGGAATAATTGGCGCCAATGGCTGCGGCAAATCCAGTCTTTTTGCATTACTGCAACAAAAGCTACAACCTGACGCAGGTTCAGTTTCTATTCCGTCCAGTTGGACTATCTCGACCGTAGCGCAGGAAACTCCGGCACTGGACATCTCCGCTATGGATTATGTGCTGCAGGGCGACGAAAAACTCTACCCACTCCTACAACAGTTAAAAATTACCGATGGCAGCGTCGATTTAGCTGCAGTGCATCACCAGATTGATGCCTTAGATGGCTACAGGGCCGAGGCCAAAGCCGGCGTTTTATTGGATGGCCTGGGCTTTAGCGGTACAGCACAACAACAGAGTGTAAAGTCGTTTTCCGGTGGCTGGCGCATGCGGTTAAACCTGGCCAAAGCCTTAATGCAACCAGCGCAATTATTGTTACTGGACGAACCGACCAACCACCTGGATTTGGACGCAGTATTGTGGCTGGAAAAGTATCTGGGCTCTTTCCCTGGCACATTGTTGCTGATCAGTCACGATCGCGACTTCCTTGATGCAGTGGTTGATAATACGGTGCATATCGACAATCAGACCTTAACCTTATATAAAGGCAACTACAGCCAGTTTGAGCGTCAGCGTGCCGAACATCTGGCGCAGCACCAATCGATGTTTGAAAAACAACAGCGCCAGGTAGCACATCTGCAAAAGTTTATTGACCGCTTTCGCGCTCAGGCCACTAAAGCGAAACAAGCGCAAAGTCGGATCAAAGCGCTGGAGCGTATGACGCTGTTGGCGCCAGCTCATGCTGATTCGCCCTTTCAGTTTGAATTTTTACAGCCTCGCTCTTTACCCAATCCATTGCTGAAGATGGAAAACGTCAAAGCAGGTTATGGTGATACCGCTATTCTGCAGCAGATTAACTTTCAATTACTGCCGGGCAGCCGTATAGGTTTATTAGGCCGTAACGGTGCAGGTAAATCGACGTTGATCAAACTGTTATCCGGCTCTTTAACCCCACAAGCCGGTCAGATCTGGTACGCCAACGGCGTCAGTATTGGTTATTTTGCGCAGCACCAGTTAGAAACCTTAAGACCACAAGATTCGCCACTGCAACATTTAGTGCGTCTGGCGCCTGAAGCTACAGAACAGCAACTACGTGATTATATTGGTGGTTTTGGTTTCCATGGTGACAAAGCCTTGTCACCCTGTGCACCATTCTCTGGCGGTGAAAAAGCCCGTCTGGTGCTGGCCTTATTGGTGTATCAGCGCCCCAACCTGTTGTTATTAGACGAACCGACCAACCATCTGGATCTGGATATGCGCGAAGCCATTGTTATGGCTTTACAGAGTTTTGAAGGTGCCATAGTCGTAGTGTCGCACGATCGGCATTTGCTCAGCAGCACCACAGATGAGTTTTATCTGGTGGCTCATGGCAAGGTCGCACCTTTTGCTGGTGATTTATCCGATTATTATCAGTGGTTACAGCAGGACCAACGCGCCACCAATACAGCCGCGGCGTCCGACGACACCACCACGGCTAACAGCGCACAACAGCGCAAAGATCAAAAACGGCTGGAAGCAGAGCTGCGTGCTTTGCAACGGCCACTGAAGCAAAAAATTGAGAAACTGGAGCAGCAACAAGAAAAACTGCACCAGCAACAACAACATATTGAAACGGCTTTAGCGGATGCCGGCATCTACGACGCAACCCGAAAGGCCGAATTAACCAAAACACTGGCGGAGCAACAAAAAGTTCTGAAGGAATTGTCTGAGGTAGAAGAACAATGGTTCGAAGCCCAGGAAGCATGGGAGCAACAAAGTGCAGAATTCTGGCAAAAAAACGCTTAACCCTGAATCACTCTGGCACTACAGTCTGAGTTTATATCCAGCCGTGAAAGACCTCTGTCTGCAATGGCAGGATAACTTTGGAGTGAATATAAACCTGCTGCTGTTTTTATTGTATCTGGACAAGCAGCAACAAAGTGTCAGTGAAACCCAACTGCAGCAACTGGAAGACTTACTCAAGCATTTCAGTACTGAAGTCACCCAGTCGATCCGGGCTTTGCGCCGAGCCTTACCATCACCATGGCTCGAATCAGATATGCAACAACCTCTTCGACAGCAGTTATTAAGCACAGAATTGGCCGCAGAAAAACTGGAGCAACAATTACTGGTACAACAATTTAATCAACTGAGCCCATGCGACGATCTACTGCCACACAGCCAACTGCTGGATCACTATTTAGTGTTACTGAATGCACCGGCAGAACAATTAGATGCTGAAATTCTTGATCTGTATCAACAAAGCCAGCAGTTACCAGGGCTCTAAAATCCAACTTTGATCTATATCAGGCTTTGCGCTGGCTGATGCTTCTACACTGCAAGTATCAGCAAATAGCGGGGGTATGATGATGAATATTTGGCAAGAGTTCTTAAAAGATCCAGTAATCTTTATTTCTTTTACCGGCCTGGCTTTAGTGATTGGCTTATGTCTGTTTTACGCAGGCTACTTTTTATATAAAACGTCCCATGCGGAGTGAGTGATAAAGAAAGCGCAGTCATTTAGACTGCGCTTTTGTTCCTGCTGTAAGTATTGATTCCACAATTTCTTGAGCACAGCTTAGGCTAATATGATATTTATTTCTGTAATCAACAATAGCTCTGTTTTTGTTAGTAAGCGCCTTTTGGTAAATGAGCTGATCCTCTTCTTTTAAAAGATCTGGTTCACTACATTTGCGCTTGTCTCTCAACTCCAGGTGTTTGTCATCAAGTTTTTGCCACTCGTTACTCACTACGTAAATGCAGAGAGCAATAACAACTATCAACAGAAAGTCAGAGTTATCAAAAGCCATAAGACCTCCTCAACCTGCACACGTCATGAAAACCAAAAACAATGCAGGTTAGTTGACAACCTATTTACCCAGTAACTTGTAACCTGCATAAAACGCTATACCCAGCATGGCCATCGAAACAAATGGTGCGGCCAGAAATGCAGCACCGACACCTATCGTACCCAGTTTAGTTCCGAAAGTAACTGCTCCCAGACCCAAACCATAGCCAAATGCTTCGGCTGATTCGGCCAAGGTACCACCACTCACTTCTTGTATTTCACTCACAGTTAATTCTTTCATGACAGTTCTCCTTGAGATCACGACTTCATTCAACATAGGGAGGGAAACTACGAAACAACATCCCGTTTCAATGCTGTACAGATGTTGTATGGACAGCATAGAATTGGAGCGCATTTAGTTAACAAAATATAAACAATTATGGCTATTCTGCCACTGACAGGGATAAAACAATAATGGACAAACAGTAAGATTGTAGACTTTAGTTGCCAGAGAGCCCGGCACTTACCCCGCTCTTTGTTTGCTCAGGTGCGGAGCTGTTTAATTAAAGCTTCGGTATTTCGTAGCGTTAATGCGTAGATCGTCAGTTGCGGATTAGCGCCAAGGCTGGAAGGTAATATCGAGCCATCAAAGACAGATAAATTTTCTAATTGATGATGACGCCCCACTAAATTGACTACGCCTTTGGCCGGAACTGCACTCATATTGGCTCCTCCCATCACGTGCGCAGAGGCTAAAGTAGCCCGGTACTTCTGCAGAGGCAAAGCCTTTATCGCCTGCCTGGCCTGACGCCAGCCGGAATATAGCTGAGCGTCCTGATGAATAGGTAAAACCGACCTGGCACCAGCCGCAAATTGCAGTTCAGCCATCGCCAGATAAGCATGTTGAACACCCTGCCACAGATAGTCCGACATGGGGTAATCCACCAGGGGCTCGCCATGATCGGAGAGTACTACTGTACCGCCCTGACTATCCGGATGAAAACCATCCCGCAGCAACGCAATCACCACCTGTAACTGATTAAACTGCTGCATTAATGCAGCATGAGATTCGGCCAGGCCTGTTAATTTAGTCGCCATCAACACCGGATGCAGCGGCGGTACTTCTAATTTAAAGCCAGCCTGCCCATTCGAAGGCCAGACAAACTGATCAGAGTAAATCGACTGAGGTGCGCCGCTGTGGCCGGCTATAGTCTCTTCAAATAATGCGCCCGAAATCACACTGGGGTGCAAATAGGTATGTTTACCTAAGCGTCTGGACGGGTTCGGTACGTTGGAGCGCAGCAATAAAGCTGGTGAGCCGATAGCCCCGGCAGCGACTATGTAATGTGTGGCTTTAAAGCTAAGCTTTATTCTGAAATCAGGCTGAAAATACTGGTCTACAGGCACAGCCAGCAGAGACTGCACCTGTTCGTGCTGCCATTTTAATTCGCGGGCTGAGACGCGGCTAATCAGCATAGCGCCTGCTTGCATCGCCGATGGGATAGTACTGACCAGCATCGACTGCTTGGCATTCATAGGGCAGCCCATACCACAATAGCCCAGATTGGCACAGCCACTGACATTGCGGTTGATCACAGTGTATTGCCAGCCCAGAGCCTCGCAGCCTTGTCGCAATTTATCGTTATTGGCATTAGGTGGCACTGGCCAGGGATGAATATTCAGCCGCTGCTCTGCTTGCTGAAAATAAGCAGCTAAATTCTCTGAGCTACAGTCCGAGCCAAATTCAGCGCGCCAATAATCCAGAGTTTTTTCTGGTGTACGAATAGAAGTGGTCCAGTTGACTGTCGTCGAACCGCCCACGGTGCGGCCCTGCAATATGCCGATACTTTGGTCCAGCGTTTTACGGCCTGCACCATCCTGATAGAGTTGAGGGTAAGCCCAACGTTCTTGCTGTTTAAAATCTTTGCCCTCATGCAATGCGCCCATTTCCAGCAAAATCACTCTGAATCCGGCCAGACTCAATTGTTCGGCAGCCATAGCGCCGCCAGCACCAGAGCCTACGATCACTACATCAGTTTCAAACTGCTGGTCTGCGGTTAGACTGGACGCATCTAAATACGACCAACCAGAGGCAATGCCCTCAGCAATCAAATTTTTCATGGATTAAACTCCGGCGCGCTGTACTGCAAAGCCAACCAGTGGTGTGGCTGGCCATAAAAAGCACCGTAAATAAGCTCACGTAAACCGCAAAAAGCTTGCTGTAACAGCGAAAAATAACTATCACGCCAGCTTAATAACAAATCCAGCCGCATTGACAGCGGCAAATCGGCCAGATGCAACCACTGCCCTGTTAACGCCAGCCGCGCTAAATCCTGTTGCAGTAAGTCAAACAGTTGCTGTAGCTGTTGTTGCTGACTTGGTGGCAGGTAAGCAAGAAATTGCAGTATTTCATCTCTGGTCTTTGTTAACGCTAACTGCTGGGCTGGCATCTCAGCGGGCAGAGCGCCCATTAACACAGCAGGTAATAACGCGTCCAACACCAGAACAGCGGCATTGTCACTGCCTTGCAGGCTTTGATGCTGATATACTGTGTAGCCTGTGCTGGCGGCTAAGGTCAGCGCAACAGAGCGGAAAATAAACTGGCGTCTGTTCATTGTTATTGTGGTCCGGCCAGAGAAAGTGATCTTGATTGTTAAGTAGGACTGTTGATTTTGCAAGCCCCCGAAATGGTAAAACTTCCCCCGGCTTTTAAACCCGCCTGGTGGCTGCGTAACTGCCATCTGCAAACTATAGTGGCGAAGTACCTGGCTCCACATCATGTAGTGGCGACAGAAACAGAAATGCTGGCTTTGCCGGATGGTGATCATATTCAGCTCAACTGGACGGAAAAACCTGAGCTGGCCGCAGACAAGCCGATAGTGGTGGTGTTGCATGGTCTGGAAGGGAATATCCACAGTCACTATGCAGCCGGCATGTTGCAGGCTTTGCAACAACAGGGATTTATCGCTGTGCTGATGCATTTTCGCGGCTGTAATGGGGTCGCGAATCGTTTACCACGGGCCTACCATTCGGGCGACACTGCCGATCTGGCTTTTCTGATTAGTCAGATTCAGTTGCGTTATCCGGGCCGCTCGCTGGCTGCTATAGGCTTTTCTTTAGGCGGCAACGTACTGGTGAAGTATTGTGGTGAACAAGGGCCGCATTGTGTATTAAAAGCCGCTGTGGCTGTGTCTGCGCCGCTGGCATTGGCTCCCAGCGCCCAGCGCATTAATCAGGGAGGTAGCAAAATCTATCAGCAATACCTGTTAAGGCGCCTCAAAGCCACCATGATGCGTAAACTGGACCGGCATAAAGACTTTCCATTACCAGTCAGCAAAGCACAAATTCTGGCGTTAAAAACTATCCGCGACTTTGATGATTTATTGACGGCGCCACTGCATGGCTTCCAGAATGCCGATGATTATTACCAAAAATCCAGCGGTAAAGCTTTTTTAAAGCATGTACGTGTGCCGCTGTTATTAGTACACGCCCAAGATGATCCGTTTTTATCCCCGGCTGTGTTACCCAAAGCCGATGAAATACCGCCTCATGTACAGTTGTTGTTGTCCCGCCATGGCGGGCATGTTGGCTTTGTCACAGGCAACAAGCCTTTTAAAGCTGAGTATTATCTGGAACAACAGCTACCGCCTTATCTGGCGCAATTTATAGGAAAACCCTGATGTTACTTATTCCTTATGAGCAATTAGCCACCGATACGCTGGATGCTCTGATTGAAGCTTTTGTCTTACGTGAGGGGACAGAGTACGGCGAGCAGGACGTTAGCCTGAGTGATAAAGTCGCGCAGGTAAAAAGTCAGTTACACGCCAATCAGCTAGTGATTTTATACTCTGAACTGCATGAAAGTGTGGACATCATCACCACACAGCAATGGCGACAATTGGTGAAACAGGGCGAGATTGACGCGGATTTGTAACCCCCTCAGTCCAGAGTCCGGGTCGCACTGTGGGCCCGGATCAATTCATTCCAAGGCACTTCTGAGCGGCCTATCACTATAAAATCCGGGTTCGACAGCGTCTCGCGTTGGTTATAACTTAAAGGGGCAAATTGACTATCAAGAATTTTTCCGCCCGCTTCTTCAACTATCACATGCACAGCCGCCGTATCCCACTCACCGGTCGGCCCCAGACGCAGGTAGCAGTCAGCCCCACCTTCCGCAACCAAACAGCTTTTTAATGAACAACTGCCAAGCGCTATAAATTGTGAGCACGCGGGTTTGTTCAATAACTGATGGATATGCTCGATCGGCTGACGGCGACTCACCGCTATTTTGAGGCGGTCACCAGATTGATGCTGATTCACCTGAATACGGTTAATCAGATGCTGTTGCTGTTTAAAGGCACCATGCCCCCGGGTCGCGTAATACCAGGTCTGCTCCTTCGGCCAATAAATCACCCCCAACACAGGCCAGCCATGCTCAACCAGCGCTATGCTGACGGCAAAATCACCGCTGCGGGCAATAAACTCCTGGGTGCCGTCCATCGGATCAATCAGCCAGTACCGTGGCCAGTCCTGACGCTGACGCAGCGGCAGCAAATGCATTTCTTCAGAAACGATTGGAATATCTGGAGCCAGCTCAGTTAAGGCATGCAAAATAAGCGCATTTGCAGCCAAATCAGCACTGGTCACCGGGCTTTCATCTGCTTTGTGTTTGGCTTCATACTGGCCACTCTGGTAGATCGACCATAAGGTATCTCCAGCGGCTCGAGCTGCTTCTTTAACAGGTTCTAATAACCTACTTAAAAACATCCTGATGCTTGTCCAGATAATCTCGGGCTAAAAACAAGGCCGCTATGCTGCGGGCCTCAGTGAAATCGCTTTGAGCCAACAATTCAAACTGTTGTTGCCACTGCCCTATCACCAACTCCAGTGGCTCGGGTTCATCACCAGGCAAACTGGAGGCAGTTAAATCCAAAGCTAATACAATATGCATTGTAGCACTAAAGTATCCCGGAGCTAAGGCCACGGTTTTTAATGGAATTAACCGAGCCGCCTTAAAACCTATCTCTTCCTGTAATTCGCGATTAGCCGCCTCAACTACTGTTTCACCCGGATCGATTAAGCCCTTTGGAAAACCCAACTGATAATCATGGGTGCCAGCGCAGTATTCACGTATTAAATAAAAACTATCAGGTTCAGGGCAGGCCACCACCATCACAGCGCCACGACCTCCGCCTTTCATCCGCTCGTAAGTCCGTTTTTCGCCGTTGCTAAACTGCAAATCCAACTGTTCAATTTTAAACAGCCGACTTTCAGCAACCAATTTTTGTTCTAAAATTTGCGGCTTTTCTTTGTCGCCGTCGCACTGCGCCATAAAACTGCCTCTGCTACAATGGGCCATCGCCTTACTATAAATGGATTAGCTGGAAAAACCTATGCTGGACTGGAGACAAATTGATACCGTGTTGCTGGATATGGACGGTACTTTGCTGGATTTACACTTCGACAACTACTTCTGGCTGGAACATTTACCCAAACGCTGGGCTGAGTTGAGTGGCATCAGTGTGGCCGAAGCAAAGCAGCAGTTGGAGGCTGAATACCAAGAGCTGAACGGCAAAATTGAGTGGTATTGTCTGGATTACTGGAGCAAAAGGCTGTCTTTGCCTATTACGGAACTAAAGCGGGAAGTGATGGATAAAATCCAGATGCGCCCTGATACCCCAGCCTTTTTAACCGCATTAAAAAACTCTGGCCGCCAAGTGATACTGGTGACCAACGCCCATCCGGATTCCTTGTCGTTAAAAATCGAGCGCACTACTCTTGCCAGCTACATCGATACATTGGTATCGACTCATGAATTTGGTGTTACTAAAGAACAACAGGAATTATGGCAGCAATTACAGCAGCGGTTTGGCTTTGATCCGAAGCGCACTTTATTTGTTGATGACAGCTTGCCTATCCTTCAATCCGCTCAACGTTTTGGTATAGGGCATTTATTGGCAGTCGCCAATCCGGACAGCCAAAAACCCAGCAGAGCTATCACTGAGTTTCCGGCTATAGAAGATTATTCGGTATTGCTGGCGGGCATCAAAGGTGCAGCTAACGGCTCTGTAATTTCAGAGTAAAACGCCCTTCGGCATCCGGCTGACCAACAAACTGCATCGCCTGATGCACTTCTTTTGGCAAGCTGGCGTCTGGTTTAAGCGTGCCATTAAGCTGATAACTGCCCTGCTCTCCAATCAGTGCAGTCACATTCAGTGCCAGTGGATTAGCGGGTTCAGTCACCAGTTGTAACTGCCCCTGCTCACAGCTTAAATTCGCATCTATGGCTTTTAAATCTATCCAGCCGGAAGGTGCCTGAAACTTGGCATCTAACCAGCTTGCTTTACCTGCCAGTTGCTCACACCAGGGTTGTCCCCAACTGAACTGCTCAATATTCAGCAGCATAGTGCCGCTGGCCGCCACCTGAAACGGCAGACGTAATTTCAGTAAAGGGATGATAGGTTCAACCGGCAAACGTAACTGGCTGCTTTGAAGCTCTAATCCGGAGAAACCATAAGAAAGCTGGGCTTTGGCATAAGGTAAAGCCGTCTGGCGAATTTGGCCAATATCCAGCGATAACGCCAGTTTTCCTGTTAATAAAGCCCAGGGTTTTAATTGCCAGTTGACCTGCTGCAGCACGTAACCATTCAGTGATACCGCCTGGATCTGGCCTTGCCATAAAGTGCCGCTGACCGGCCCTAACTGGACTTGTGGCGGTAAAGTGACCAGTTTCAACCACCAGGCGGCCGGTGCCAGGATCACTAAAAACACCAGATAAAGGCCAAAAGCGGCCGGTATTATTTTTTTATAATTCATTTACGACTCAACCAATAAACGACGGACACGCACCATACCGGGTGCATCGGCCAGCGCCACATCCAACTGCACTATGCTGACATTGTGCTGATACTGTAGTTCATGCAACCAGGCCAGCAATTGATCAAAGCTGATATCATTCAGCATCACTTGCATCTGGTCATTTTGTGGTTGCATCCGGCTGACCTGAATCTTGTGACTGCGTGCACTGGAGCTGATCAGATCGGTCAGACTGCCCTGAACCTTGGTCTGAGCAGAAACCACAGGGTAACTGCGAACCTGCAATAATTGCTGGCTGAGCTGTTGCAGTTGTTGCTGCTGAGTCTGATAACTCTGGTGCAACGGAGCCCACACTATCCAGTAGAACGCTGCTATCACCAAAGTTACGGCTGCACCCAGTACTAGCTGTTGTTCACGTTTTTGCAGCGACTGCCACCAGCTTTGGAGTTGTTGCATTTGGCTCATGTTTTCACCTTCATCGCTACTGTGCCCTGAACTTTGCCACCTTCATTACTCAAGGCTCCTTGTTTTACTTCAAAGCCTTTTTGCTCCAACCGGGTTTTTAAGTTGTCAAACCGCTGGAAGCTGTCGGCTTCAGCCTGAAACCGCAGTTCGCTGGTTTTTTGGTCATACTTTAAATTATCTAAACGCACATTCGTGGTTGCCGCCAGCTCCTGCTGTAAATCAGTCAGCAGGCTAAATAAACTGGCATCCTGCACTGCTCCTGCACCTTGTAATTTACGCGCCAGTTGACGGGGGATATCACGGGTCGACTCCGCCGGAAAGCGGCTTTTATACAAAGTCACCAGCTCAGCTTTTTGCTGTTGCAACAGTTGTGCTTGCTGCCATACCTGAACGCCTAAAGTGATCAGATAGACAGCCAGACAGGCTGCGCCTATTGCAATCGAGCTTTGCCATAAAGACCAGACTTTGTTGCGGGCTTTTTTCGGGGCGTATTGCCCCTGTAGCAGGCTAAAACGTTGGTCTGGCAGTTGCTGCGCTAATAAAGCTAAAGGCAATTCAGGCTCTGCCGCCTGCACATTTTGCAGTAACTCTGCTGGCCAGGGGCTGTAACTGTGAATTAAGTCAATGTTTGCCAGGCTTAAAAAATCCGGCCACCAACCAGCTTCAATACTGGATGCCTGCCATGGTCCCTGGCGCAATAACCATTGGCCAGCCAACTCAATAGCCGAAGCGCCATCCTGATGCAAAGGTAATAACAAGGCATCGGGCAACAGTTGCATTGGCTGAAAACCTGCCACCACCAGCGAACCGACCCACTGTTCCAGTTGCACTTTTTTACACAAAGCCACTTGCTGCCAGTACTCCTTGCCGCGCTGCTGGCATTGCCCTAAGGCCAAATACAATTGCTCTATGTCCTCGGCATGCTCCTCTTCGAGCATATAAGGCAAAGCCTGAATAATTTGCCGGTTCGGTTTTGAAGGTAACAGCACCTCACTTAACACCACATCAGCGGCTGGCACTAAAGCCACCACAGGACGACGGCCCAAACGCTCGGACAAGGCCGACAGCTCATCGGCAGAGGCCAACTGCCCTGATGCGATAATCTCTTTAGTAACGGCGGACCAGACCAACCAACTGATAGGCTGCTGTGGCTGACTGCCCAGTCTTATTATTAATTGTTCGTTCACCACTGGCCTCCAAACCGCCGCGCTATCACTTTTACGTTTTGTTGCTCATCAATCACCAGCACAGATGCCAGATTAAACACGGTATCCATATAAGTCACTGTGGTTTCGAGCAAAAAATAATTCGAATTTATTGCCATCATGGCTTTGACCTCGTCGCTGACGCTGATACTGGCCAACTGCGGACTGGCCCAGACTTCATCCAGAGTAGCAAAGCCCTCCTCCGGTCTGCTGCCGATTAAATCTGACGCCGCACTCTCATCCAGCTCAGGAATATAAGCCGACAACAAAGCGGCATTTTCGGCCGTGATCGTATTCAGATTCAGCTTGCTGCTACTGACTTTTGGGATCACACAAACCCAGGGCCGTACCAATTCATAATCTGCCGGAGTTAAGTCCAGCATAACCCGCAATTCAGAGACCGACCCCATTAAACTATTGGCGGTATAAAACGGCATCTGCAAACCTGCATAGTCATCCTGCTCAGCGCCACCTGCAATTTGCAACACACTATCAGCGTCCAGCCAATCACTGATACGGGCCGTTAAATATTCAGCCGGCATCGACAAATCTGTCGCTTTTAGTTCGAGCAAGCGCTGAAAAGCTTTTTGACTCGGGGTCTGGCCTGCCCCCACCTGCTGTTGATCCGCAGGCCGCAGTAAATTATTTAAGTTAAAACAGCTTTGTAAATCAATCAGCTTGCCAGTAATGGTACCGTTATCAACCGGAAAGGTAGCGCCAAGCTGAGCCCAATCCTGCGACAAATTTACTGTCTCTTTGCCCGCCACTGTGCTTTTCAGCAGGCGAATACTGGCTTGCTCTGCCGCTATGCCATACCAGTAGGCTTGTTGTTGTTGCTGTAAATTCAATTGTCGCTGCAACTGCAACTGCAGACGGCCGCTCATAGCCACGGCGATGACAACCACAAACGCGACAATCATCATCACCACCACTAATGCCACACCAGCTTGACGGCGCATCAGGTTAATCCGTTCATCAGGGTATAAAAACGCCGCATTTCGCCCAGTTGCTCATGAGTGATGGTCAATCGTATCGCTTTGGGCAACTTCTGATCATTCCAGGTTTCCAACCATTCTTCGTCTTTTAAAAATTCCACTTTAAAACCTGTGACTCTATCCAGCAGAGGCTGCACTTTGGGCTCAGTGCCCGTCACTGCATCCGGAAATAAACTAAACAGCCTCTCAATTTTGCCTTCACGAAAACGATAGCCGACGGCCTGAATTTCGCTGCGCGGCAGCACCATACCGGGGTTACGCCAGCCATTGTGCACAAAAGCAAAACCACCCTCTTCGCTTTCCAGCATCAGTTTGTCACCCAGCAAAGGCGATTTGACTGGTTCTTCCCCTTCCACCCTGATCTGCCTTGCGCTGATTTGGGCTAAATCCCGCTCCAGAATAAGGAAAAAACGTTGTATCTGTGCCAGACGCTCTGCCGCCTTTTGCGATGCGGCATCAGACTCTGTCACACTCGACAACACGCTGGCTGAGGCTAAACCCACCAATGCGAAAATGGCCATTGCCAGCAACATTTCAATAAAGGTAAAACCACGCGTAGTCCTATCGTTCAGCATCGGGTTTACCTACAAAGGTTTGTAACTGATACAGCACTTTTTCCGGGTTATCAGAAAGACTGACTTTCACAACCACAGCACTGAAATTAGCGTCTGCCGTTTTTTTAATTTCCTGTTGCCATAACCAGCTACGGTTAGCAAATTCGACAGTGTTCTGCTGGTTCTTCAGTGGCCAGGTTTTCTCCAGAAATACCGCATTTAACTGATTCTCGGCGACATACGCAGCAAAGGTCATATTCTCCAGATGAGAAATAGAGTTCATATGCTCAGAGGCGGTTTTCATCACAGCAGCCCCAGCCGTGGCAAATACCGCCATCGCGATCAGTAACTCTATCAGGGTAAAGCCTTTGCTTTTCATGGCCTGTCGTTTTCCACTTCGGATTTACTCAGCGGAATACTGTATTCACCTTTGAGCGCCTGATACCAAAACGGGCGCTCAGTTTCATCCGCTAATACCAACTGAAAAGGGCTGATATCGCCGGAAGATAAAATATAGATATTAGGCAGCAGAGGTTTTTCGCGGCGTGCTCCCTGCCCCGGCACTTTGTTGTCCTGGGTCCTCTTGTCATCCTCTGCTTCGGCGGCTTCTTCTTGCTGTTCCAGCAATTCTTCCTGCAGTTTACGGAACTCTTCCTGGCCTAAAACACTGTCTTCAGCCCAGCTTAAACCATCCAGCTCCAGCTCTGCCGCTATAGTGTCGGGCCAGGGGTGGAACTGCATAAACTTAGGTTCAGCCACTTCCAGCCACTTTTGACCATCGTGAACCAAAAACTGATAGCCTTTGTCGTTCAGCACTAAGCCAAAATCCTGTTGCTTTAAAACGGCGGTTTCAGACAGCACCTGCACCAATTGTTGCAACCTGTCTGTTTCTTTTTGAATACGAGCGGGTCTGGACTCACTGACAAAATTCACCACCACGTAGGACGCCATCAAGCCCAGTAACAGCATCACTAACATGATTTCCAGCAATGTAAAACCGCGGTGGTGTTTCATTTTTTAGTTTTGCTGCTCTTCCGGTGCATCCAGATTCCAGTTGCCTATATCGTCCTCTGTACCGGCAACACGGTCTGGTCCCATTGAAAACACATCAATACGTCCCATCTCACCCGGACTGACTAACTGATAATCGTTGTCCCATGGATCTTTTTGTAAACGTTTAATAAAACCACCTTCAGGGAAAGAGCGTGGTACGGGCTCAGACGTCGCTTGTGTCACCAGGGCCTGCAAACCTTGTTCAGTGGTTGGGTAAAAGCCATTATCCAGCTTGTACAAATCCAACGCGTTTTCCAACTGCTGAATATCCACCACTACTTTTTGTCTGGCCGCTTTTTCCTGATTGCCCATTAAATTCGGTACTACCATACTGGCAATCACCCCCAGGATAACGATAACAACCATCACTTCCAGCAGGGTAAAACCCTTTTGTTGTTGCATTTTCTAACCTCCGACTAAATTATTTAACGCCAAAATAGGCTGAAGAATCGCCATTACAATAAATAAAACTATGCCAGCCATCACGGCGACTAAAACAGGTTCAAACACTTTTAATGAGACAGTGACCAGGGTTTCAAATTCCTTGTCCTGTGTATTGGCTGCGCGCTCAAGCATGCCATCGAGCTGACCGCTTTTTTCACCGGAAGCAATCATATGCAGCATCATAGGTGGGAACAATTTGGTTTGTTCCAAGGCATTTTTCAGTGAAGAACCTTCACGGACTTTTAACGTAGCTTCCGCAATAGACTGGCGCATATAACTGTTATCCAGCACGTCGGCACTGATGCGCATGGCTTCGAGTAAAGGCACGGCACTGGCGTTGAGAATACTTAAAGTACGGGCAAAACGGGCGGTGTTTAACCCCCGGCTCACTTTACCTATCAAACCCAGTTTTAGCTGTCTTGTGTCCATCTTCAATTTAAAAGCAGGTTTTTTCATCGCTCTTTTAAAGGCGGCCACCGCCAAGAAAATCGCCAGCAGTACCAATAGGCCGTAGGCACGTAAAAAATCACTGGCAGCGATTAAAAATAAGGTGGAACCGGGCAAACTCTGGCCCATATGCTCAAACTGCCCAACAATTTGCGGCACCACCGCAGCTAACAAGATACTGATCACCGCGATGGCAAAAAAAGTCAAAATGGCCGGATACAACAAGGCCTGCATAATCTGACTACGCATATGCTGACGTTGCTCAGTGTAATCGGCTAACCGATTCAATACCGCATCCAAATGACCCGACTTTTCACCTGCCGCCACCATAGAGGTGAACAAGTGATCAAATACATAAGGAAACTCAGCCAGACCTTCAGCTAGACTATAACCTTCCACCACCTTAGACCGCACGGACATCATCATGCTGCGCAAACGGGCTTTGTCACATTGCTCTGACACTGCCAACAGCGCATTTTCTATAGGTAAACCTGCTTCAATCAGGGTCGACATCTGACGGGTGATCAAGGCCAGTTCACTGGCTTTGATGCCGGATTGGAACCATTTTTTACCGGACGCCAGCAGTTTTTCCTGCCGTGACGCCAGCTCTAAATTCAGTGGCGTCAGCTTTTGGTCACGCAGTAGCTGACGGGCCTGACGGGCATTATCGGCTTCCAGCACACCTTTACTGCGACGCCCTTTAGCGTCTATGGCCTGGTATTCAAAAGCTGGCACTACAGATCCTCTCGGGTCACACGCAACACTTCTTCCAGTGTGGTTTCACCCGCTAATACTTTACTGAAACCGTCCTGACGGATACTGGGGCTTTGAGTGCGAATATACTTTTCGATGGCCTGCTCACCTTTACCGTTATGGATCAGTTCACGGGTATGTTCATCCACCACCAGTAGCTCATGAATACCGGTCCGGCCACGATATCCCGTCTGGTTGCACTGCTCGCAGCCTACGGCGCGGTAAATCAGGGTGCCATCTTTTTTTGTCACGCCAAGTAAAGCCCGCTCTTCTTTATCAGGCTCATGGGCTTGTTTACAGTGCGGGCACAAGGTACGTACCAGACGCTGAGCCAAGACGCCCAGCAAGCTGGAGGAGAGTAAAAAGGGTTCAACCCCCATATCTTCCAGACGGGTGATAGCACCTGCGGCTGTATTGGTGTGCAACGTACTCAGTACCAGGTGACCAGTTAAACTGGCCTGTACTGCAATTTGAGCAGTTTCTAAGTCCCGGATCTCACCCACCATGACCACATCAGGGTCCTGACGCAAGATGGCACGCAAACCGCGGGCAAAGGTCATATTCACCTTGGTATTGACCTGGGTCTGGCCTATGCCTTCGAGTTCATATTCAATCGGATCTTCCACGGTCAGAATATTACGGTCTTTGGTGTTGATCTCGGTTAAACCTGCATACAAAGTGGTACTTTTACCCGAGCCTGTAGGCCCGGTTACCAGAATAATGCCGTGCGGTTTTAAAATTTGCTGTGAAAAACTTTGCTGCACAGCAGGAGTCATCCCCAGCTTACTCAGATCCAGGTGGGAGTTATTTTTGTCCAGTAAACGCAGCACCACCCGTTCGCCATGGCTGGACGGCATAGTGGAAACACGCACGTCTACGGCTCGCCCGGCAATACGCAGGCTGATACGGCCATCTTGCGGCACACGTTTTTCCGCGATGTCTAGCTTGGCCATTACCTTAATACGGGACACCAGCAGACTGGATAACTTACGGTTAGGTTTCAACACTTCCCGCAACACACCATCCACCCGGAAGCGCACCACCAGATTTTTTTCAAAGGTTTCAACATGAATATCTGAGGCGCCTAATTTGATCGCCTCGCCCAGCATGGCGTTGATCAATTTTATAATAGGCGCATCGTCTTCGTTTTCTAATAAGTCTTCGGTTTCCGGGATTTCATCCGCCAGTGAGGCTAAATCGACCTCATTGCCGATATCCTGCATGATTTGCTGCGCTTCGGACGAGTCTCTTTGGTAAGACGCTTCCAGCAGAGCGTCAAATTCAGTTTGCTGTAGCTTTTGCACTTTAAAAGGTGCGGATAACAACCGACGCACTTCAAGCAAAGCGGTCGGAGGCGTCTGAGGGTTTACATACAATAACCAACCGTCTGCCTGAGCCTGCAATAACACACCAAAACGTTTGGCAAAACCAAAGGGCAGCCGCACTTTGGCTACTGCAGGCTGTATCTCATTCCGATCAACGGCGGACATTAGTTATTCCCCTGCTCTGCAGGTTGTTCTGCAGATCCAGCCGCCGCTTTGTCCTGGGCTTGTTTTTTCTGCAAATATTCATCAAAAGTGGGCGGAATAATTAAGCTTTCATCAAATTCAGGCATAGCCGGTGTTTCGGCACCTGGCATCAGGTTGATACCTTTTTCGCCCTGCGCCAGTTGCTGCGCCCGGACATAGTTATATTTTCGCTGACTGACTTCACTGAGCAAACCGTCATCACGCATGATGGTTGGTTTGATGAAAATCATCAGGTTACGCTTACGTTTGCTGGAGGAAGTGGAGCGGAATAAAGCACCCAACACCGGAATATCTCCCAGCAGCGGCACTTTGGACTCACTTTGTTGTACATCTTCATCAATTAAACCACCCAGCACCACGGTAGCGCCATTATCAGCCAGGACAGTGGTTTTAATTTCCCTCTTCGCTACTATAGGGTTGCCTTCAATATCGCCGTTACGGCCTGATACTTCCTGCTCTATAGTCAGCTTCACCGCATTGCCTTCGTTAATCTGCGGTGTCACTTTTAATTTGATACCCACTTCCAGACGATCCAAAGTTGTAAAGGGGTTGGTACCGCCAGTCCCTGGACTTGTCGTGGTTTTAATTGGAATTTCTTCACCGACAATAAAAGACGATTCCTGATTATCTAAGGTGGTCAAGGAAGGTGTGGCAAGGATATTTGAGTTACTGTCCGTGGTGACAGCCTGTAAAATAGCACCCCAGTCATTTTTCACCACCCCCAGCATCATACCGGTCACACCACCTAAAGCTTCGCCCAACTGGGTGTAGTCACCATTCTGATCCGGATTCACTGTAGTAACACCAGTCTCCTCGTTAACCACCGTAGTGCCTTTGACTTCACGTGCAGCCGCCGCACCAGCCGCAATCTGGCTGATCGGCACAACACCGTTGTTAAACTGGGTTAAGCCCCCCTGGGCACTGATCCACTGCACCCCTAAGTTGGCCCCTGAGTTGTCTGCTACTTCGACGATAATGGCTTCAACCAACACCTGAGCCCGGCGAATATCCACCTGACGAATCACATCTTCCAGCGAACGTAAAACGTCGGGCTGAGCGGTGATCACCAGAGAGTTACTTTCAGCATGTGCTTCGATACTGACATCACGGCCCTTGGCTGAAGTTCGGGCGCCCTGCGCCTGGGCTGCGGCCCCCTGGGTTTCGGCCGCTATAGTGGCGCTGACGCCCTGTAATACTTTCACTAAATCTTCGGCTTTGGCGTACTTCAGGTAATAAACACGGGTATTACCCTGGTTTTCCAGTTCAGCATCTAAACGCTGCACTAAAGCGACCACACGTTGCCGGGCTTGGCGCTCGCCGCTGACAATCACACTGTTGGTGCGCTCATCCGCTACAATCTTCGGAATTAAGAAGTCAGGCTGTTCAGACTTACCCTGATTTTTGTAGATATTCTCCAGAATACGCACCACTTCAGCCGAAGATGCGTAACTGAGTTTAATAATTTCCAGATCCTGATCACCGGCTTTATCGACTCGGGAAATAATATCAACCAGCCGGTTTACCGTCTCTGCCTGGCCCGTCATCATGATCACATTCGATGGGTCGTAGTTGACTACGCTGCCGCCGCCACTTTGATCAACAAACTGACGTAACAACGGCGCTAATTCACGTACTGAAACGTTTTTCACCTGGACCACACGGGTCACCATTTCGTCACCCAGAGCCGCAGCATTGTCGCTGACCACAGGAATATTGGAGGTTTTTGCGTCTTTTTGCCGCACGACTTTCAGCACACCACTTTTCATTTCGACCACTGAAAAGTCATAGACTTCCAGCACGTTTAAAAAGAACTGGTAATACTGTTTTTCGTTCAGCATTTCATAGCTACGCACGTTAATACGGCCACGCACCTGAGGATCAACAATAATAGTTTTATTCAGATTCTTACCAACAATGTTGATAAATTCGTTGATGTCTGTGCCTTTAAAGTTTGGCTGATATTCAGTGGCTGTTGCAAAAAAACTCAACAGCGCCATAGCGCCTAAACCAAACCAACGGGAAATTTGCACACGAGAAGATGTCACTGACTTCATTAGAGTTTAACCATCTTAATTAATTATTATTGTGACAGACTAAAGACGATGTCTCTGGTCTGGCCGTCACGTTCAACTTTAATTGAAGCTTGTGTTGCTTCACGTAATTCATTCATGACCATCATGGCCTGTTGCATGTCATTCAGCGCAGTACCATTAATTTCTACTGCCACGTCGTTGGCTTTGAGGCCCATACGTTCAAATAATTCAGGGTCTTTACCCGGCATTACCCGATAGCCATAAAGCTGACCATTGCGGTATTGCGGTGAGGCGCGAACATAGTCAAAAAACTTCATCGGCTCTGACATCATTTCTTTGCGTACATCCGCCAGCTCTTCGGGCGCTGGTTGTGGTCCTTCCATCATAGGCTCTGGTTGCGGCTGATAAGATACTTCCTGCAAACCACCATTTTGCGCAGCCATTTGCTGATACTCGATGCCATCGAGCATCAGGGTCTCAAAACGGGATGACACTCTGAGCAAGACCCTGTCTTCAAATACCTGACTTAAGGTCGCGCTGGTGCCTTCAATTTTATCGTCCACGCCATAAGTCTGTTCTGTTCCCTGACTTTCTATCACCGCTGAGCCTTGTTCTGGTTTACCCGCTACCGAAACCACACCGGTCAGCTTGACATTCAACGTGGTTTTAGGCGCGGAAGAAGGCACAGCAACAGGCGCAGCTTCGGCTTGTTCTGCAGCTTTACCAAACAAACTGGCCGCCAGCAAGGTATTCAGATCCGGCGCGCCCGGCGCTGAGCTTGTCACTGTGGCACTAATAGGTTCTGCCTGCGGCGCAGGCAACAGTTGCCAACTTAATTTCGCCAACAACCAACAAAACAGCAAAACTAAAGCTCCGGACAACCAGAGATTCAGGCGCTGTTGTGGCAGACGGGTAAGCCATTCAACTGCAGGTCGGGTGGAAGCAAGCCAATTCATTCTTTAATAATTCTTTTACAAAACTCATTGCATCTTACCCAGTTGTTTTGTCCTCAACAAGCCTACATATCACAATTCCGATAGCTCTGACTTTGAACAGAGTCCGGGACTATACTTCAGATTCACTTGCAGCGGAGAACAGGCATGGATAAATCGGTAAACCAGCCTACCACAGATATATTACGTTTAGATAAATGGCTGTGGGCATGTCGCTTTTACAAAACCAGAGCGTTGGCAAAAGACATGATCGAAGGTGGAAAAGTTCATTATAATGGTCAGCGCTGTAAAGCCAGCAAAACAGTTGAGGTTGGAGCAACGGTGAAACTGACGCAAGGCACAGATGAGCGCACTGTGCTTGTGCTTGGCTTATCGGACAAAAGACTGTCTGCACCTCTGGCTCAGGCTCTGTATCAGGAGACAGAAGAGAGCGTCAGGCTAAGGCAAGAGCGAGCTGAATTACGCAAAATGAATGTGCTGTTTGCTCCACATCCGGAAACCAAACCGGATAAAAAAATGCGGCGTCAATTGCTGCTAATTAAAGCTCAGCAATCCTAGGTTTTAAGGTACTGTTATGAAACAAGATGTGTTAGTACGTTTTTTATTTAACCAACGCGATGTGCGTGGTGAAATCGCTTATAGCTCAGACAGCTTGCAGCAAATGCTGCAAAATCATGATTACCCTTACCCGGTTAAACAATTGCTGGCTGAACTGGTGGTTGCAACCAGTTTGCTGACCGCCACGTTAAAACTGGATGGGGATATTGCGATTCAACTGCAGGGTGACGGTCCGGTACGTTTTGCCGCAGTGAACGGCACTGCCGAACAAGAGTTTCGTGGTGTAGCACGTCTGCAGTCTGAAATTGGCGCTACGGGTTTTCGTGACCTGATTGGTGAAGGTTATATGCTGGTGACTATTACGCCGAAACAAGGCGAACGTTATCAAGGTATTATCCCACTGACAGGTGATAGTCTGACTGACACTCTGGAGGCTTACTTTGCCCAGTCAGAACAACTGCCCACCCGGTTATATTTGGTTACCGATCTGACAGAAAACAACAGCCGTGCCGCTGGTTTGTTACTGCAGGTTTTACCTGTGGATCCGGAAAAAGCCAAACAGGACTTCAATGATCTGGTGATCGTAACAGACACTATTACCCCAGACGAATTACTGAATTTACCCACGGAACAAATGCTGCATCGTTTATATCATGATGAAGAGGTGGAATTATTTGCACCGCAGCAAATCCGTTTTGTTTGTGGTTGTTCGCGGGAGAAATGCGAGGCCGCTATTATCAGTTTGGGTAAAGCAGCGATCGAAGAACACATAGCCGAAGGTAAACTGGACATTAGCTGCGACTATTGCAACAGCACTTATCACTTCGATAGCGCTGAATTGTCTTTATTATTGAATAAGTTCTAGCCTGCGGCGGCCACCGGAGTCAGGCTTGCCCTGGCTCCACAACAGCCAACTCAACGATGTAACCCATCTTGTAAGCTTTCATTTTTTAGTGAAATTTCCAACAAAACCCGCTCTTGCAGGGTGTTTTGGCCATCCAAATGAAGTACAATCGGCCCGAACCCTATTAAAAACCATAAATTTACCGACCTACGTACCTCAAGGAGTCACCCTACAATGACCTCTACAATCACTCGCCACGTCGACTTAACAGTGGCTGATTTAGTTGAACACGCTATTCGTCGTAATGAAGGTGTATTAGCGGACAACGGCGCTTTGGTGGTTAAAACCGGTCATAGAACTGGTCGCTCACCTACCGATCGTTTTATCGTCAAAGAAGCCAGTACAGAACAGGATATTCAATGGGGCAACGTCAACCGTCCTTTTGATCCGGTGAAATTTTCTGCACTTTGGGCTCGTGTCAGCGACTTTATCGCGACCAAAGAACATTTTGTTTCTCACCTCGAAGTAGGTGCGGACCCGGAACACTACATTCCGATGACAGTGACCACAGAAACCGCATGGCAGCATATTTTTGCCAAAAACATGTTCATTACTCCGTCACAATGGAACAAATCAGGCAAAGAGACCTGGCAAATTCTGAACGTGCCTTCTTTTGAATGTAACCCGGAGCGTGATGGCACCAACAGTGACGGTACAGTGATGATCAACTTTGCCGAGCGCAAAGTGTTATTAGCGGGCATGCGTTATGCCGGCGAAATGAAAAAAGCCATGTTCTCAGTACAAAACTTCCTGTTGCCAGCCAAAGGTGTATTACCAATGCACTGTTCGGCCAACGTAGGTGAAGCAGGCGACACCACCTTATTCTTTGGTTTGTCAGGCACGGGCAAAACCACTTTATCTGCCGACCCGAAACGTTTCCTGATTGGTGATGACGAACATGGTTGGGCTCCAGGCTCAGTATTCAATATCGAAGGCGGTTGCTACGCCAAATGTATCGACCTGTCGAAGAAAAACGAACCTGTGATTTGGGATGCAATCCGCTTTGGTACTATTCTGGAAAACGTGGTGTTAGACGCCAACCGCACGCCGGATTATAAAGACGCCAGCCTGACTCAAAACAGCCGCGCTGCATATCCTTTAGCGCACGTCGAGAAACGTGTGCTGGAAAACCGTGCTGGTGAACCGAAAGCTGTGGTGTTCCTGACCTGTGATGTTAGCGGTGTATTACCACCGGTTTCTATCCTGTCCGAAGAAGCCGCTGCTTACCACTTCTTAAGTGGTTACACCGCCAAAGTAGGTTCTACGGAGATAGGTTCAACTTCGGCTATTGAATCAACCTTCTCCACCTGTTTCGGTGCGCCGTTTTTCCCACGCCCGGCCGGTGTCTACGCTGAGCTTTTGATCAAACGTGTACGTGAATTTGGCAGCAAAGTGTATTTAGTCAACACCGGCTGGACTGGTGGTCCGCATGGCGTGGGTAAACGTTTTGATATCCCGACCACCCGCGGCATTATCGACGCCATCGTCTCCGGTGAATTAGCCACTGCTGAAACTGTGCATTTACCTCAGTTAAATCTGAATGTGCCGTTGAAAGTAACAGGCGTCGACAGCACCTTGTTAAACCCAAGAGATACCTGGGCAGACAAAGCAGCTTATGATCAGTATGCAGCTAAGCTGGCGGCGGAATTTGCCAACAACTTTAAGAAATACGATGTATCTGATGCCATCCGCAACGCAGGTCCAAAAGTAGCTTAATGCTTGGATTTGTTTAATAAAAAAGGCTCCAATGGAGCCTTTTTTATGCCGTCTTAGTTTGGCTTAACGGAAAATACACTGTCACCACTAATCCGCCATAGGCATGGTTATGCATAGTGATTTGGCCATGGTGCATATCGACAATCTTTTTGATAATAGCCAGACCTAAACCCGAACCGCCACTGCCACGGGCTGTATCCCCCTGGGCAAAAGGCTCAAACATGCGTTGCATTTCATGCTCAGGAATACCGGGGCCATGATCCCGCACCTGCACATAGACTTTACGACTGGCCCGTTCCAGTCCGGTACTAACCTCAATAGCACCATCTGAATACTTCAATGCATTTTCAATCAGATTATTCAGAACCCTCTTGATGGCGATACGTCGCAGCGGTACCAGCGGAAGATGATCGTACAACGTGGCCTTTATTTCACGTTTTTGTAAGCGGTCGGCACTGATTTGCTCCTGCACCAGCAGGTTTAAATCCTCTTCATCCAAAGCTTCTTCTTTATGATGGCGAATATAATCAATAAACTGATCGATAATGGCATTCATATCTTCAATGTCGCTGACGATGCCTTCTTTAATCCAACTATCCTGTTCACTGACCATCTCGCTGGCCAGACGGATGCGGGTTAAAGGGGTTCGTAAATCATGCGACACACCAGCCATTAACAAGGCCCGGTCTTTTTCAAGCTGGCTGATGCCCTTGGCCATACGGTTAAAAGCCTGAGTTACTGCGACTATTTCGGTGGAACCATGCTCTGGCAGGGGATCCGGCATTTCCCCCCGCCCTACTTTAAGTGCCGCTTGTTGCAGGCCTTGCAGAGGCCTGTTCAATTGCCGTGCAAATAACCAGCCTCCGGCCACACTTAAAAAACCTATGACAAAAACATAAATTTTCAGCGGCGAAAAATCGGTTTCATCCAGCCCGGTTAATGGCACTTTGACCCAATACTGCGGCGCTTGAGGTGGCTTCACCCAAAAGGCATAACTATTATTTTGTGCTATCCGTACCTCGGCAGGTCCACCAAGCTCGATGGACATCTCGTCGGAGAAATACGGGTAGTAGCTGGCGTCATTTAAGCCATTCAAAGGCGCTGTGGCATCGGTGTAGACTTCAATACCCGTTGCCTGCTGGAATCTTTTTGTCAGCTCTTCAGACAACAGCACGTCGTTATGCTCTACATCGATAAAAACCACTTTAATTTGTTTGGCAATCAGATGGTTAATTTGCTGATAGCTGGGTTTAATCACGTAATAAACCACAGATAAATACGACACCAACTGATTGATCAGCAATAAAATACCAATCAGAAACACCGTCTGACCAAAAGCGCTGCGCGGAAACAATCGCATTTAGCTGACGGCACCATCAGGTACAAAGACATAACCCAAACCCCAGACGGTTTGAATATAACGGGGGTTAGTCGGGTCGTCTTCCAGCATACGGCGCAGGCGGGACACCTGAACGTCAATGCTGCGCTCCATAGCGGAGTAATCACGACCACGCGCCATATTCATCAGCTTGTCGCGCGACAAAGGTTCACGGGCATGGGTGACCAGCACCTTCAGTACGGCAAATTCGCCGCTGGTTAAAGGCATTAGTTCGTCGCCTTTGCGCATTTCACGGGTGGCGAGGTTAAACACAAAAGGACCAAATTTCACCTGGCTTTCTTCCACGGCAGGCGCACCGGGTAACTCTTTGGATTTACGGCGCAATACAGCGCGGATGCGGGCCAATAGTTCGCGTGGATTAAAAGGTTTGGGCAGATAATCGTCAGCACCCATTTCCAGACCAATAATACGGTCCACTTCATCACCTTTAGCAGTCAGCATAATAATAGGAATTTCATTTTCCTGCTGGCGCAGCTTACGGCAAATGGATAAACCATCTTCGCCCGGCAGCATCAGATCCAGCACCACCAGATGAAAATTTTCACGCTCCATTAAACGCTGCATTTGCTCGAAGTTGGCGGAGGTGCGGACAATATAACCTTGTTCCACCAGATAACGTTCTAATAAAGAACGTAATCTCATATCGTCATCAACGACTAAAATTTTTGTTGTTTCTTGTCCGAGCATACAAATCCCTCCGCAAATGATGCCCACTATAAACGAAAAACCCGAAGCATGGAGGGCATGCGCCGGGTTCAGTTGTTACAAAGTTTGTCAGTTTTTTATTCAGGCTGTTCAGGTTGTATCTTCTCTACTTTGCGCAGCGGTGGATTCATCCAAACTACATGACCAGTGTGAGCACTCAGCCGTGTGGAGTTTTCCTGTTTTTCTAAGGTCTTCTGATCAATCACATAAGTATATTCTGGTGCAGAGCTGCACCCTGTCATCACCAAAGCCATAGCAAGGACTGTCAGACCTGTTAATTTTGCTTTCATTGTTGGCCTCCTCTGTTAAGCACATTTTCACTATAGTTGGCCAAAGCAAAATCGCATAACATATTTTTGTTACATCTAAATGACAGTGAATAAATATTTTGAATTATTTTTTGATTCAAGCATAAACGATTGATTTAAATTGGTTTTTACTTTTTATTTTGTTGCAAAGAAAAATAGGATTTTTTTAAGCCTCTGAGTTATCTGGTGAAGTTCATGGTCTTCTCTTTCCACTTCGCCGTGAAATGGTTATGAAGCCTTGCAACACGAAATAAACTTAGGGGATAGAGTAGCGGGAAAAGGCTCTAATACCACGACGAAAGGTACAGTGGGAGGTAGCTTCGGCAACAGATATGTAAGCACTGAATTTTGAATAGGGTTATCACCTCCACTTTTTAAGCAGCGCAGATAGCTCTAAAAAGTTCTTTGCCTCTTTTGCGGCATCCGCTATGCCTACTGTTGAAAAAATGCCTTCAGTTGTATCACATAGGGCGTCTATCTTATTTTTATATAAATGCCATTGCTCAACACCTCCAAAGAAATCAAGGATGATAAATTCATCATCGTAAGCCTCAGTTCTTATTGCACTTTCAATTAAAATTTCGGGCCTTATATTTTTCTCTTTCATTTGCCGAAACGAAATTAAAGTATAACTGTAAAGCCCAGGGAGGTATTTTTTAAGATCCCTTCCAACCCACGATTCAACTACTTGTTCATTTATCTCCACAGAAATCATGTTTCTACTCTTAAACTCTTCTGGCGTAGACACATAACCAAACTGTGGTTGAGCACTTTTCACGGCTCGTAAAACATTTAGCGCCCAGAGAGCATCTACGCTTTGTTTTGGATAAACATGCAAGGTGGAATAATCATCTGCATTCAGCGTAATATTAAAAAGGCACAGGTCACTGTGCATAAAGAAACCTGCAGAATTCTCCGTTAAGTAAGAAGCCACATCGCTCGAGGTATTTAGCTTTACATCATTTTTATGCCTTTTTTCATGTTCACCTAAAAACAATGGTTTGTTAGTCTCCAATAGGAGCAAAGACTCCACTAATTGCTGTATTTTCTTACTGCAAAAATAAATACAAATTTCGAGCATCTAGTTTTTAGTCCTAATATTTATCTTCTGTGTCTGATACATAAAAACATTTTAATTTCTCAAAAATATCATCAGGCAGATGCACCTGGTTTGATCCATCTTAAGTAGATTCCGAGTGTTCATGCACAAATAAAAGTTCGGCACTTATTTGGTTACGCAAGTAATTATCTGCTTTTTCATAAAAAACATTTGCCTCATGGACAAGCGGATGCGCGCCTGCGACCAAGATTTTTGTTCTCTTGTTTACAGAAATAGGAAAATCAGTTGTTAACTGACCAGACTCAATAAAGCTGATATAAGTATTGAGCTTGGTTTGTAACAAAAGTAAATGCTCTTGAATATTTGACCAGTCCATATGGTCTGTAATTAGGAGAACTACATCGTTAGTATCTCGCCCACAGATCACCGAGTCTATAACTTCATTTTCAATTATGCTCATTGTTTCTATTACCTTGCGGTTTTGGCCCTGATTACAATCACTTTTATAAGCGTTTTTACAGTGGAAAATTACGTTTAAATTATCGAGTTTGTCTTAGTGGTAAGTAGAGTAGTTGCGATCAGGGAAGGTCAGGCGAACCCTATTTTCTTGTCCGTCAGACTGATTTTTTAACGCCAGACTACTGTTAGGTAAGGAATTGGTCTTGTCGGATGAACGGTAAAATCCATCATACAATCTGGTTACTCTTGAGCTGACTAAATATGCTGACATTTTTACTCGGTTTCGAGTTTTAAATAAATATCCAACTCAAACTTCCAACAGTCATCTCCCCTTAAATTTTCAAACATTTTTTGTTCATACAAATCGTATAGCACCTTTTCAGAACAAAAAAATACGTCCACACCGACAGCGGTTGAGGATATTACCTGGTGAAATGCCCAAGATGACAACAGTGTTAACTCATCAGTTTGGCCAAGAGAAGACTCGATTTGAGAATATATTTCGTTCAGCAACTGCTGCCTTTTACCCCCATTTTCATCTCTATCGTCAAAATGCAGATTAATTGAATCTGGCCACATGCTCATTGTT
This sequence comes from Rheinheimera mesophila, assembly GCF_000986865.1. GTDB lineage: Bacteria > Pseudomonadota > Gammaproteobacteria > Enterobacterales > Alteromonadaceae > Pararheinheimera > Pararheinheimera mesophila. Next base: position 16,733 of record NZ_LAVS01000018.1, on the reverse strand, counting down.
TTATAAAAAAGCTCTTTTCTACTCAACATTTTCAACATTCATCCCGTTTGTACCGCCTGCTACTACCCACACTCTGTGGAAGTGCTGACAAAGTGTTTTACCACTAAACCCAACATTTTGTCTTTCCACTTCGCTTTGAAATGGTTATAAAGTCAGACCAGAACAGCCATCTTTCCTTATCAAATTAAGCATCGGATAGCATGAGTAAAACAGAGTTAGTCACCCGCGAAGGTTATGAAGCCTTGCAACAGGAATTAAATCATTTATGGCGGGAAAAACGCCCTGATACCACAGCCAAAGTCGCATGGGCGGCCAGTCTGGGCGATCGCAGCGAAAACGCGGATTATCAATACAACAAGAAACTTTTACGGGAAATAGATAGAAGAGTCAGATACTTACGTAAACGTCTTGAAGTCATCAAAGTGGTGGATTATTCAGCGGAGCAAAATGGCCGGGTGTTTTTTGGCGCCTGGGTTGAAATTGAAAATGACGAAGGGGAACAGCTCACCTTTCGTATCGTCGGACCGGATGAAATTTACGGTCGCAATGACTACATTTCGATAGATTCTCCTATGGCCCGAGCCTTAATCAGGAAGCAGGTTGATGATGACGTGCAAGTGTCCACTCCTACAGGTATCAAAGAATGGTGGATTAACAAAATCTGGTATCCCCAACAACAAGGTTAAGGTGTGTTATGTATCAGCAGGTTCTGAGTCAACAACAGCAGTATTTTTCCAGCGGCGTAACTAAAAGTCTGCACTGGCGTAAGCAGCAATTAAAACAACTACAACTGCTGCTTACCAGACATGAAACTGAGCTGTTACAGGCGTTAAAGCAGGATCTGGCAAAACCGGTGTTTGAAGCCATGCTCAGCGAAATTAATTATCTGCATACAGATATTAAACATTGCCTGAAACAGCTCACTCGCTGGGCCAGACCACGCAGAGTCAGTACCGGACTGCGTACCTTTCCTTCAATGGCTTTTGTGCAGCCTGAACCTTATGGTTCTGTGCTGATTATCAGCGCCTGGAATTATCCACTGCAACTGGCTCTGGCGCCTTTAGTGGCCGTGTTATCGGCTGGTAACTGCGCTGTGCTGAAACCCTCTGAATTAGCACCTGCAACCTCCGCCATTATGGCCCGTCTGTTGCCTTTGTATCTGGATAAAGAGGCTGTAGTAGTGATCGAAGGGGGTGTACCTGAGACCACAGAACTATTAAAGCTGCCTTTTGATCACATTATGTATACAGGCAATGGTCAGGTGGGAAAAATAGTGCTGCGGGCCGCTGCCGAGCATTTAACCCCAGTCACTTTAGAGCTGGGTGGTAAAAGTCCGGTTTATGTCGACAGCAGTGCAGATTTAAAACTGACAGCCCAGCGTATTACCTGGGGCAAGTGGTTAAATGCAGGCCAAACCTGTATAGCGCCGGATTATATTCTGGCGCATAAAGATATTGCCCAGGCTCTGGCTGAAGAAATTAAAGCCCAGTTACTACAGATGTATGGTGACGATCCGAAGCTCAGCCCTGATTATGGACGTATCATCAATCAACGCCATTTACAGCGGGTACAAAGTTATCTGGATGGCATTGACCTCTATTGTGGTGGACAGGTAGACGCAGAGCAGTTGTATTTCAGCCCGACTCTGGTACTGGATCCACCGCTCGACAGTCGCCTGATGACAGAGGAGATTTTTGGCCCTGTGCTGCCGATACTTTCTATCACTGGCTTTGACGCTGCAGTGCGTTTTGTGCAAAAACGCGATAAGCCATTGTCGGCCTACTTGTTTAGTAATCAAAGCTCACAGCAACAGCAGTGGATAGAACAAATTAGCAGTGGCAGCCAATGTATTAATGACGTGCTGATGTTTATGGCGGTGTCTGAGCTGCCTTTTGGTGGAGTAGGCCCCAGTGGCATGGGCCAGTATTCGGGTAAAGCAGGCTTTGAACAGTTCAGTCATTTAAAATCTGTGTTAAAACGTCCGCTCTGGCCTGAACTACCTGTGCGTTTTGCCCCTTACGCAGACTGGAAACGTAAAGTGCTGTGCTGGCTGAGTTAGCCTACAAAGCCGCAATTCAGTGCAGAGGACGGACGCTTCAGCGTTTTGTTATTGGATTTTTTGGCCTTAACAGTGGACAATTGCTGCTGTTGATTAGAACCAGTCCGGCTTTTATTGGTCTCAAAGTTGCCGGATGCTAAGGAAGCTTTAAGTTATGTCGATGATCATTAAACAAATTGCTCTGGAAATTGCAGCACGCCCGGAGCAGGTTGCCGCAGCTATTCAGTTGATGGATGAAGGCGCTACAGTGCCTTTTATCGCCCGTTACCGGAAAGAAGTGACTGGTGGCCTGGATGATACCCAACTACGTAACCTGGATCTGCGCCTGACTTATTTGCGTGAGCTGGAAGACAGACGTCAGGTGATCATTAAAACCATAGATGAACAGGGCAAACTGACGCCAGAGTTGAAGCAGGAACTATTGGCGGCAGACAATAAAACCCGTTTAGAAGATTTGTATTTACCTTACAAAGCCAAACGCCGCACCAAAGGTCAGATTGCGATTGAAGCAGGTTTAGAGCCTTTAGCAGACGCTTTATTTAATGACCCTACTTTAGTACCGGAGCAACAAGCGGCCAGCTATTTAAATGCGGAAGCAGGTTTTGCCGACAGTAAAGCTGTACTGGATGGTGTGAAATACATTCTGATGGAACGTTTTGCTGAAGATGCAGCTTTGCTGGCAAAACTGCGCCGCCATTTAAGCCAGAATGCTGTACTGAAAAGCACTATGGTGGCGGGTAAAGAGCAGGAAGGCGCTAAGTTCCGTGATTACTTTGAGCATAAAGAAGCCTTTAAAACTGTGCCATCACATCGTGCTTTGGCGATGTTCCGTGGCCGTAACGAAGGCATTTTAAACCTGCAATTACAACCTGATGCTGACGATGCTTCAGCTCATGCTGTCTGCGAACAAATGATCGCCAATCATTTTGATATTCGCCAACAAGGCCGCGCTGCCGATGATTTCCTGCGTACCGTGGTGCAATGGACCTGGAAAGTAAAATTACACCTGCATTTAGAAAACGATTTGTTAAGCGAATTACGTGAGCAAGCGGAAGAAGAAGCCATTAAGGTGTTTGCCCGTAACTTAAAAGACTTATTGATGGCCGCTCCTGCCGGCATGCGCCCTACCCTGGCGCTGGACCCTGGTTTACGCACTGGTGTTAAAGTTACAGCTATTGATGAAACCGGCAAGCTGGTCGATCACACGACAATTTTCCCTCATGCCCCACAAAACCATTGGGACAAGTCAGTCCGTACCTTAGCCGCTTTAGCCAAACAACATAAAATTGAGCTCATCGCTATTGGTAATGGCACTGCGTCGCGTGAAACCGATAAATTAGCCGCGGACGTGATTAAACTTCTGCCAGAGCAGCAGATCAGTAAAATTATGGTGTCTGAAGCTGGGGCTTCGGTGTACTCAGCGTCGGAGCTCGCCTCACAGGAATTCCCGGATCTGGACGTATCCTTACGTGGCGCTGTGTCTATCGGCCGTCGTTTGCAAGACCCATTGGCCGAACTGGTGAAAGTAGAACCTAAAGCTATAGGGGTTGGACAATACCAGCACGATGTGAACCAAAGCTTGCTGGCGAAATCGTTGGACGCGGTCGTCGAAGATTGTGTCAACGCCGTAGGTGTGGATTTAAATATGGCGTCCGTACCCTTATTGGCGCGCGTAGCGGGTTTAAATAAAACGTTGGCACAAAACATTGTGGTGTATCGCGATACCCATGGTCGTTTCCAGCAGCGCAAAGACTTACTGAAAGTTGCCCGTTTAGGTCCTAAAGCCTACGAACAGGCGGCTGGTTTCCTGCGGATTAACAAAGGCCTGGATCCGTTAGACTCCTCTTCAGTTCACCCTGAAGCTTATCCTCTGGTGGAAAAAATTCTGGCGAAATTTGGTAAGCCTATAGAACAATTACTGGGAAACAGCGCTTTTCTGAAAAGTCTGAACCCGGCCGACTTTGTTGATGAGCACTTTGGTTTGCCTACAGTAGAAGACGTGATTAAAGAGCTGGATAAGCCAGGCCGTGACCCACGCCCTGAGTTTAAAACTGCCGCCTTTAAAGAGGGCGTCGAAACCATGGCCGACTTAAAACCTGGGATGTTGCTCGAAGGTGTGGTGACCAACGTCACTAACTTTGGTGCTTTTGTTGATATAGGTGTACATCAGGACGGCTTAGTGCATATTTCGTCGTTAACCGACAAATTTGTCTCTGACCCACATCAGGTGGTGAAAGCAGGCGATATAGTTAAAGTGAAGGTACTGGAAGTAGAACTGGATCGTAAACGTATAGCGCTGACGATGCGAATGGACGAGCAACCCGCAGTGAAAGGAGCAGGTGGAGCAGGAAAAGATGCACCACGTTCTGCTGCTTCCTCTAAAGCCGCCAAAGCAGCAAAAACACCTGAAGTGCCGAATGCTGCCATGGGCAATGCTTTTGCTCAAGCCTTTGCTAAGTTTAAAAAGTAACGGTGCACTGACTAAAACAAGGCCGGATCATTCCGGCCTTTTTTATCGTTTTTCTGGCTGACCAGCTACAGCTTGGGCCTCAGGCCATTTGCAACAAAGGCCGCTCAGCGGGTTGAGTGGCTCTGGCGTAAAACCCCGAAATCACGTCAGAGCGAAGCGACATTAACGGGTCACGTTGCAGAGATCTGAAGTCGGCCGGTATAAAATCGTTCGCTTCATTGTTCACAGGCGCCGCAAAAGGTTGCCACTCAGCAGCAGAACCTTTGGTTGATTGTCCGGCACCTGATATTGCCATCTGCCCTATTTCGGCAGCTAACTCAGCCTGAGCTTCCATTAAAGTACGACTGGCCTGCGCAGCGACAGCCCGGTCAGCATTGGAAGGCTCTGCAGGAGCCAAAGCCGCAGCTTTGACTTGTTGCATCTTCTGAATAGTAGCGCGGGGATCATTGGGTACTTCAGACACATCAATACGAACTTCACCGGCAACAGCGTATTGCTGACCATCAGGACCTGTTTCGTACTCGTAACTCGGCGCACTGGCGTACTGGCCCCCTATAGCAGCATGCGCCTGTTCGTGTACTTTGACTTCCTGATCGCGAGCTTTTAGTTCGGCAATACGTTTTTCCTCAGCCTGCTGTTCTTTCTGCTGCTGAGGATCATCTTTTTGTTGTCCGGAAGAGCTTTGTTTTTCTTGTTCAGACCCAGACTGTGGATCTTTTTCAACTACAGCCTGACGGTATTCTAAACCTTTGGTTTTGACGTCTTCATAAGTCGTTGGGGTGGAACCGTTGCCATTACGGCTTTTTTCGTCAGCCATCAGGCCTTTTTCAGCAGCAGATCTTTCCATCGCTGCAACAGGTTCAATAACTTCACGGCGCAAGTTATCGCGCCGGGCCATGTCCAGAGCCGGATTACCAGTGTGCAGAGGCACATTTGGGTAATTCGAAGTTAATAACATAAAGTCTGATTACACCCTTAAATCGATGATGGAACCTAACATTTCGTCCGCTGTTTTCACTGACTTCATATTAGCTTCCGCATTTACTTGTTCATTGGATAACGTCACCAGACTCTGCTCTATCGATGGGCCAGTATTGGGCTCAACCGGAGTCTCAAGTGCACGTTGATTACTGCTTTGAGCAGTTTGCTGATTGATATTGGCAGTCGCTTCAGTCACAGCGTTAGATGCACGCTGAAAGCCCTGAAAACCGCTCGTAAAGGCTGAACTGATTTCCATCATGACCTCGTTGACTAATTGAACACTTTTATTTAACTGGATAATTATTAGCCATTTTTCGGCAAAACGAAAGCCTGACGGCAATTATTTGCCGTCAAAATGCAGAATTTTCTAATTTAGTGAAAATTTAAGCGGACAAATGAGACAGTAACAGGGAAATAAACTCCTGTTGATGCGAAATAAAAGGCGCATGCGAGGATTTTTGTAGTATTTCGACCTGGAGTTCGGGCCGCAACTTTTGCAATAAAGGGGCTATAGCCACAGGGACCAACGAGTCTAACCGCCCTAAAATGCTAAAAACAGGCTGCGGCAAAGCGGCAAACTCTTGCCGCAAATCAACAGTCGCCAATAACTCCAAACCACCTTGTAACGCCAGAGCGGAGGGTAAAGGCAAACTCAATACGGCGTGTTTTAATAGTTTAATATCCTGCCGCGCTGTGCTGCTGCCCATCGCCTGAATCGCCAGGAAACGCTCTACCGTTAACGCCAAATCCTGTTGCAATTGACCGGCAAATTGCTGCATCACATGGCTTGCCATACCTGGCCAGTCGTCTTTGCTGATAAAGCAGGGCGAACTGGCAATTAAACCCAGCTTGTTTACTTTATCCGGATAACGGCTGGCCAAAGCTATAGCCAATAAACCACCTAAAGACCATCCCACCACTGTGCTTTGCGCCGGGATTTGTTCAGCTAATTGACTCAGAACAGTGTCGAGATCATAACAAACCGGACAAGGAGACACACCAAAACCGGGCAAGTCAGGGGTATAAATGCTTAATCCATCAGGCAAAGCTGACACCAACTGTGACCACACCTGGTGGTTTAACCCCCAGCCATGCAAAAACACCAGCGGGTTTTGGCTAATTTTTAATTGTTCGCTCATCCGTTCGACCATACTTGTTGTTATGGTCTGGCCTTTTATCAAAGCAGGAATGCAGATGCAAGCAACTTTGTGGCAGCAACTGGTGCATAGACTGGCGCCCAATTGTTGTTTGTGGTGCCAGATGCAAGTGCAACAGCCGCAGGCTCAGCTCTGTGATTATTGCCATGCCCAGTTGCCTGGCCTGGATTTAAGTTGGGTTGAACAGAATGCGTTGCTGCTGCCAGCAGTCGCACAAGGGTTACAGCGCATCAAGTTTGACCGGCTTTACAGCTTAAGTTGGTACAAACAACCTTACCGGCACTGGATCAGCCAGTGGAAATTTCAACAACAGCATGCAGCCGGCCAGTTGTTGTGTCAGTTGATTTATCAGCATGCCGTGCGTTTTCGACAACAAGGTTGGCCGTTACCAGACTGTATCAGCTACACACCTGTCTCCGACAAAAGATTGCAGGAAAGAGGTTTTAACCAAGCCAAACTGCTGGCGCAGCAGCTTGCCGAAGCCTGGCAAAAACCTTGTGTCAGTTTGTTTCAAAGCCCGCAGTTAGTGCCGCATCAGATTGGACTGAAGCGTAAAGAGCGGCTGGCGAATTTAAAAGGCAAAGTTCAGCTACAAGAGCGTCCCCTACCCGCACATGTTACTTTGGTGGACGATGTGATCACCACTGGAGCTACGCTGGATTACCTCAGTGCTTTACTCAAAGCCAAAGGAGTCCAGACCGTCAGCGTCTGGACTCTGGCCATCACCAGGGCTTTTTAATGGGCGTCTTCACCCTCTCCGTCCGAGGATTCAGCACTGAACATTTTGCCAAAATACAACGCATTGATCAGTAAACGGCTGGAGCCGACGAAATAGCCGCGAAAGACCGGATTATCTGTCATACCAATCACCCGACCTTCGCCATGATTGTGCGCCACTAAGGCCGCACCTTCGGCGATACGGCTGACGTACTCGGGCGCTGTGTAACCCGCCAGTTGAGGTTTATCTGTGTATAAAGCGACATTGATAAAAGGCTCTTCACTGGGCGCCAGTAAGAAGGTGCCGTTTTTAAACACAGGCAGGTTTTTATTCGACAGACCAAAAGTTAAAGGATGGCTTAAATCCAGTTGGGTTTGATAAATAGCACCGGCAATACGGCGCTGACCAGCCAGACTTTCTTTATCGGCATAACTTAAACCTTGATCAGCAATCAGCATACTCATATCGGCTGAATTCCAGGCTTTGGCTTTGAGCAACCCAGAGCGCAGCAAAAAGGCCGCACCGCCTTTATGCCCCCACAACACACCACCTTTTTTCGCCCAATCATTCAACAATTGCTGCTCTTTTTGCTGCAGGCTGTTGTAACTGCCATCCGGCAAAATGATATGAGTGTAGCGACTTAAATCGACCCGGCCCAACCGCTGCGGTTCAATTAAACTTGGCGATACACCTGAGAGTTTTTCCAGATTAAACCAAACTTCACCCGCCTCAGTGGAATTGACATCAGGGCCAGCCACCAACAGCACATGGGGTTTAGTCACAGGCACAAAACCATTACTGCCCAAATCCTGGCCCTTGGCGGTTAAACCCGAACTAAGGGCAGTAATGGCTAAACCTACCTGCTGCTGCGCTTTTCCTAAACGCTCAAACCAGTTGTTGTGCTGCTGCAAACCTGCCGCTATTACTATGGCTCCGGCACTAAAAGCCTGTTCTCCGTCAACAGTTTTGGCAAAAAATGGCTTGCTGGCAGCACGTAATACCACCCCCTGCTCCAACAGCGCCTGAGTCAGCAAAGGCGCTTTTTGATCAGTCCAGTCAAACGCATAGGCATAAGCACCAGCCGATGGCATCAACACGGATTCTGGCTGCGGTGACCACTGCTCTTCTGCCACACCTGAAGGTTTGCGTCCTACAGCGCTGAATTCAATATTAAAGGCATAAGGTAAAGTCCAGGCTGATACGTCGTAAAAGGTATTGTCCTGAAAGTTGGTTTGAGTGCTGAACGCCGCCTTTAACAATAGATACTGTGGTTGTTGCAGCGGAATATAATAAGCCTGACCTTTTTGGTAGGTTTGGCCTTTGTGCTGCCAGCGCTCATGAATTGGATAGGCTTTGATCTGATGTAGTTTTAGTAAATGAAGCAGCGCCTCCAAGCGGGTTTTATCGGCAGCTTCAGCAATGACATAACCCTGAGTTGAGTCATCCGCAGCGAGGCGCTCGGACTCCAGCACAAAAGCTTTTTGATAACTTTGCAGCGCATTTTTTTGCGCTACTGAGCCGCGCAGAGTCGATAACGACGTAATGTACTGATTTTCTACTGTTTTGCTAAAAGATAGAGGCCCATTAATACTGTCCTGTAGATGACCACGGCTACTGGCTTGTTCAAACAGAATTCCTATGCTGGCATTCACATCAGGATAGGTTGAACCTTTACCCACATAAAAATCATCAAAACTTTCTTCGGTGTAATACAAACGGCCTTTTTTATCGAAAGCTGCCGCATGGTAGTCGGCAATCTTCGCGGTCAGTTGCTGGTTCGCTGTTGGTGTTAAAGGATAAGTGCGGGTTGGAATACCAGGCTGGAAAAAGAAGGTACTGTTGGGGCCCATTTCATGAAAGTCTCCCACCACGGCAGGACGCCATTTATAAAACTGCGCGATGCGGGCGCGGCTTTCCGGATGCTCCAGCGGCAACCAGTCGCGATTTAAGTCAAACCAATAATGGTTTGGACGGCCGTTTGGCCAGGGTTCAATATGTTCACGGCTTTGTGGGTCGGCTACCGGTGATTTGCCTTTATGCATATTGGCCCAGGTGGCAAAACGCTCTAAGCCATCAGGGTTTAAACTGGGCTGGATCAGAATAACAGCGTTTTTCAGCCAATCCTGCACTTCAGCATCGGTACTGGTCAGTAAATGATGCGCCACCTGTACTGAGGCATTTGGGCCACTGGATTCATTGCCGTGCACGCCATATCCCAGCCAAATAATCAGCGGTAAATCATCCGCCAATTCAGTGCCGGTCGACAGTTGTGTCAGGTGCTGTAGACGAATTTGCTCCAGCTTTTGTAAGTTTTCCGGGGATGAAATAATCAGCTGCAATAAAGGTTTTTGTTCATGAGTCTGACCAATAATTTCCAGTTGGGCTTTCTCTGAACCTGCGGCCAGTTGCTGGAAATACATCTGAATTTGGTCATGGCGTAAATGCCATTCGCCGACCGGATAACCAAAAAATTGTTGCGGGCTGGGTGGTGCTGCCATTGAGAACTGGCTGCTAAACCCCAATACTAGAGCACTGACAAAAGTTGTTATTTTATACATTGTTCTTCTCCCTTTCTGGCCGCTACCTTAGCAATAAAAAGTCCGGCCCGACAAGCGGGGCTGGCAAGGCACAGCAAGTCAGAGTATCATAGCCATTAACCTAGTAATTTAGTCAGGTACTACCGATGATCACCATTTCTGAACAGGCGCAGAGCCATTTTCGTAAGCTGCTGGAAAAACAGGCCGCCGGCACTCATATTCGTGTCTTTGTGGTGAACCCAGGCACTGTTTCTGCGGAATGTGGCGTGTCTTATTGCCCTGCTGACGCGGTAGAAAGCACAGACTTACAGCTACCATTTGACGGTTTTATGGCGATAGTGGATGCGGAAAGCAAACCCTTTTTAGTTGACGCCGAAATCGATTTCGTCACCGATCAGATGGGTTCTCAACTGACGTTAAAAGCGCCAAACGCCAAAGTACGCAAGGTGAATGACGACGCGCCACTGAAGGAAAAAGTGCAATACGTGATTGATGCCGAAATCAACCCACAGTTGGCTAACCACGGTGGCCGTGTTTCAGTGGTCGAACTGACAGACGACGGTGTTGCTGTACTGCAATTTGGTGGTGGCTGTAATGGCTGTTCACAAGTCGATTTAACCTTAAAAGAAGGCATCGAAAAAGAACTGCTGCAACGTTTTGCCGGTGAATTAACTGCGGTACGTGACATTACCGATCACCAGCGTGGTGAGCATTCTTACTACTAACCGATAGTCGCAGCTATCGACCAAAGGCCACTTGATGTGGCCTTTGTTGTATTGACTTCAAAGGAGTTTGGCCATGAGATTGTGGTGCTGTTTATTTGCTTTGCTGAGCGTTCAGATCAGTTTTCAAAGCCATGCCGCTATTATTTTGCAGTACCATCATGTCAGCACCCAAACCCCTCGCTCTACCAGCGTGACACCGGAAGAATTCCGTACTCATTTGCAGTATTTAAAAGACCATCAGTATCAGGTCATTGGGCTGGATACTTTGCTTGATCAACTGCAACAAGGCAAAGAACCAGCCGATAATGCCGTGGTGATCACTTTTGACGATGGTTTTGACAATATCTACCATCAGGCCCATCCAATTTTGCAGCAGTTTAAATTTCCTTATACGGTGTTTTTAAGCCCGGCTTTAATAGACCGTAAAGAAGGCCCGGTAATGAGTTGGCAGCAAATCAAACAGTTACACAGAGACGGCGTTCTTATTGCCAACCACAGCTCCTACCACCATCATCTGGCCGCGCCAAATAAAGGCGAAAGCAAAGCGGCTTGGCTGAAACGGGTGAAAACCGATATTTTGCTGGCACAAACTCAGCTAGAACAACAACTTGGCATCAAACATAAATGGCTGGCTTATCCGTATGGTGAATTTAGTGTCGAGCTGGAGCAGATGGTGAAAGAGCTGGGCTTTATCGGTATAGGCCAACAATCCGGTGCCGTCGGCGTGAACAGCCTGATGACCCGCCTGCCGCGTTACCCTTCATCCAGCCAGTATGCGGCGTTAAAACACTTTACCCCTAAGCTGAAAACGCTGGCTTTGCCTGTGAAAAATTACATAGCTGCCGATCCGGTCAAAGGCCCTAATCCACCTACTCTAACGTTACAAATCGACAGCTCAGATTTTAAAACCAGTCAGCTTAACTGCTTTAGCAATGGCGAGCCTATTAAAGTGACCTGGCTCAAACCTGATACCTTTAGCGCTCAGGCTGGCCAAAAGCTAAAAACCAGCCATAAACGCTACAACTGCACAGCCCCTTCGTTAACTAAAAAGGGTTATTTCTACTGGTACTCCCAGCCTTGGGTGATGGAGTAGCACTTGGTTGCAATGCTTACGGCAATTGCAACCTACGGGCTGGCCGCCGCTATCACCAAAGGATAGTCTGCCAAAAACTGCTGGTTATTAATAAGTGGCACAGCGCCTGGTTTCATTTCAGGTTTAAACATCGCCACTACGGCGCCCTGAGGGTTCAGCAGCGCTATGCTGGCGCTGTGATCGACAGTGTAACGCTCTTCTTTCCCCTCGTTAATGGCGTACATCAGGCCTAATTGGCGGATAAAAGGGAATAGGTCTTTATGATCGGCAGTTCTGGCTTTGATAGGGGCTTGTTTAAAGTAGGTGATGTACTGGGCTAATTGCTCTGGTGTATCGCGTTTGGGGTCTACCGAGACAAACCAAATCTCCAGTGGATCCGGTGTCAGTTTGACTAAATCCTGATACATACCAGCTAATTTTGCCATCGTCATAGGGCAAATGTCAGGGCAATGGGTATAACCGACAAAAACCAGAGTCCAGTGCCCTTGTAAATCCTTCAGACCCACAGGCTGTTTTTGCTCATCCAACAAATCAAATTCAGTCAAAGCTCTTGGCGTTGGATAGACCAAAGCGGCCACAGGCTCAGCAGGAGCTGATTTAAAACTGGCTGATAACCGCAGACCCGCAGCTAAAGCCAGTACCGCAACAACCACCCATAACCACTTCTGCATAAGAGTTCTTTCCTGTTAAAGCGCTGAGATCAACCAATAATGATCCAGCAACAACAGCAGGAATAATACCATCAGATGCCAAATCGAAAACTTAAAAGTTGCCATGGCGGTTTCAGGTTTAGCATTAAACTTTAATTGCCAGGCATACCAGATAAAGCCTAAATTCAATACTGTGCTACCCAGCAAATACACAGCTCCTGTCATACCGACCAGATAAGGCAGCAAACACACCAAAAACAGTATCAGGGTATAAAGAAAAATAGCGCTTTTGGTAAATTCAATGCCATGAGTCACAGGCAACATTGGCATATTCACTTTGGCGTAATCATCACGCCGGTGAATGGCCAAAGCCCAGAAATGCGGTGGAGTCCAGGTGAAGATAATCATTACCAGCAATAGCGCATGGGCGTGTACTTCGGCCGTCATGGCTGTCCAACCGAGCAGTGGTGGCATAGCACCAGCCAAACCGCCTATGACGATGTTCTGCGGCGTCGCCCGTTTTAAAAACATAGTGTAGACCACGGCATATCCAAACAAACTGGCTAAAGTCAGCCAGGCGGTCAGCGGGTTCACCGCAATAAATAACAGCAGAAAACCAGTCCCTGCCAGCAGCAGCGAAAACTTCACCGCCTGCTGTGTGGATAAACGGCCGCGGGCTACAGGCCTGTTGTACGTGCGGGCCATTTGCGCGTCAATACGCTGATCGACGATATGGTTCATCGCAGCAGCAGCGGCGGATAATAAGCCTATGCCCACAGTGGCGGCTAGCATCAGGCCAAATTCAGGTAAACCAGGTTGCGCCAGCATCATACCGACCCAGGCGGTCAGCACTAAAAGCGCCACCACTTTAGGTTTGGTCAGTTGATAATAATCGCGCCATTGCTGGCTGTAGTGTTGGGGTAAAGCCAGAACTTTAAGCATAAGCAGACTCCTTGTTTCTGTGCAGCTGATAACCAATGACTACCAGACACATGAGTAAATTGGCTGCCACAAAGTTATGCGCCACTGCATTACCCAAAGGCAAATGCAGCACCACATTGGCAAGCCCCAAACTAAATTGCAGCACTAACAGCACCAGCACGGCACCAGCCAGGTTCCTCATCAAACCCGAACTAGTGCGCCATAGGGCTATGGCATAAGCCGCCACCACCAGCAAGGTAATCACAGCACCGATCCGGTGCATCACGTGCACTGTGGCGCGGGCGCTTTGACTCATCACACCGTATTCGTAATTGTCGTAGCCCAGATGCAACGAGAAGGCTTCGTCAAAATTAAGCTGAGTAGTCCAGCCAGCCTCACAAACCGGCAGTTGAATGCAGGCTAACGCCGCATAGTTGGCTGCAGTCCAGCCACCCAGGGCGATTTGTGCGGCCAGCACCAGCAACACAGGCCAAAACAGTAACTTCAGGCTTTGTTTTACAACAATCAAAGGTGCAGGTTGCAATTGCCACCAATACAGCGCTAATAACGACAGCAAAGTAAAACCACCGAGCAAATGCCCCATCACCACCACCGGATGCAAGGCTAAAGTCACAGTCCACATGCCCAAAGCGGCCTGAAAAATCACTAACCCCAGCAGCAAGGAAGGCAGCAGCAGGCGTTTTTGTTTCAGACTCACAACAAAAATCGCCAAAATAAGCAGGCCCAAAGTGCCGGCAAAATAACGATGGATCATCTCATTCCAGGCTTTGTGGCTTTCGACAGGCCGTTCCGGATACAAAGCTTCAGCCTGTTCAATATGGTGCGCCTGCTCTGGCACTTTGAGAAAACCGTAACAGCCAGGCCAGTCGGGACAGCCTAAACCCGCATCGGTCAAACGGGTGTAAGCACCCAATAAAATCACCAGCATGGCTAATACAACAGCAGAGCTAACCAGAACTTTCAGGGTTTTCATCAGAGCCCCCTGTCGTATTTCAGCAGTTTGTTTAAATCGGTCAGCATGGCTTTGCCGGTTTGCACCATTTGAGCTTTATCGGCGCTGACCGCATAGGTCATCAGCGCCAGTCCATTCAGATCCACCAACACCAGCTTGTGCTGCAACGCATCAACCCCCACAGGGCTTGTCTGCCATAACAAATGCTCTGGTTGAACTCCACCGGACTGCCACAACTCTACATGCTGTTGTTTACGGCCAAGGGCGGTATACACCTGTTGCATGGCGTAATGTGCATTCTGACAAGCTGCGTCACAGTTGGCGTTGTCGCTAACATAAACCAGCCGCCAATGCACATCCCCCTCGGCTTTGGGTAACAATACAATTTCTTCTGTCAGCCACTGACCTTTATTGGTCGTGGCTCCACCAAACCAGCCCAAGGATAAAAACGCCTGAGCAAAGGCCAGCGGTAACAAAGAACACAACAAAAACAGCAATAAAAACTTCTTCTTCGCCATTTACAGCTCCTTCTTTGACATAAACCAGCCGATCACCACCACAGCCACAGCCAGCAATAACCATTGCAACGCATAAGCCCGATGTTTTTCCGGCGGCATCACCACAGCTTGATAGTGGTACAGATAAGGGGATTGTTGTTGATACAGCAGAACCGGAGCCAATTCCTGCCCCAGTACCTTTGCCAATTCAGCGGGTTCGACTTGCTGCATCCGTTGTGGCCACAAGCCTGTGTCTTCTAAATTTTGGCCAACCCGAAAACCTTTCAGTTCAGTGCGCAGTAAGGCCATTAATTCAAAGGATTCGGGAATACGAAGTTCCGGCAGCACATCACGGCTTTGCGGTGCAGCAACCCAACCTAAATTCACTAAGACTGCAGGGCCCTGATTCGACACCAGCACAGGGATCACCACGTCGTAGCCTGCTTTGCCCTGAATAAGCTGATTGTCCAGCAACCAGACGGCGGGTTTTAACCAGACCGCTTTACCTTGCACCATCAGGCCATCTTGTTGCTCTGCCGGCACTGAGGCTAAATGCGTCCACTGCACTGGCCCTTGTTGCTCGGCACTCTGCAACTGCTCCAATTGAGTTTGTTTTTGCTCAGCACGTTGCCACTGCCAGTAACTCAACTTGATCAAAAGCGCAAAAGCGACCAGAGTGAATACAGCCAACAGCCAGTTGCGACTAAAATGAGTACCAATAGGCTTGGCTGTCATACGATGACCAGCCCTAAGCGAGGTTTTATGTGGATTAAACTTTTACTCATTGCACTACTGCTCTTTATTGTTTTTAACTTATTTCGTGCGTTATTTCTGATGCTCAAAAACGATGAAAACCAACCCAGCATGTCGAAGTTTTTAGGTCGTCGTGTCTGGTGGTCGGCCATTGTGTTACTACTGGTGATCCTCGCATTGCAATTTGGGATAATCACGCCACACGGCCGCCCCTATTAAGTCAGTCAGCGGGCCGACCAAGCCCGCATCTGCCTTACAGCACGTAGACAAAAACAAACAGACATAACCAAACCACATCAACAAAATGCCAATACCAGGCCGCGGCCTGGAAGGCAAAATGCTTATCGGCGGTAAAATGGTTTTTCAGTACGATGCGTAAAAACATCACCAGTAAAAAAATGGCCCCCAGGGTCACGTGTAAACCATGGAATCCTGTCAGTAGGAAGAAGGTATTGCCATAAATACCGGAGTCCAGTTTTAAACCCAAATCCTGATAAGCATGCACATATTCCACACCTTGCAAAGAGAGGAACAGTGCGCCTAACAAGATAGTAAGTCCTAACATTAACTTGAGTTGACCTCTTTTATTTTGCTCCAACCCCACATGGGCAAAATGCAAAGTCACAGAAGAAACTAACAGGATGATAGTGTTGTACAGGGGCAAACCTTGCCATGGCATGGCTTGAGTTTCGATCCCCCCCGGAGTTTTTAATAAAGGCCAGGCCGCTTCAAAAGCTGGCCATAACACAGCAGCTGTGCTGGCGTTATTACTGGCACCATCCAACCACGGTATCGCGATCATCCGGGCATAGAACAAAGCCCCGAAAAAGGCCGCAAAAAACATCACTTCGGAGAAAATAAACCAACTCATACCCTGGCGGAATGATCGGTCCAGTTGTTTGCTGTACAAGCCATTCATAGATTCATCTATGACATTACGAAACCAGCCCACCAGCATAAAAATTAAAGTGGCAACACCAGCCAGTAGCAAATAGCCACCATAACCGGGCTGATCTTTCGTGACTTCATTCACATAATTGCCAGCGCCAAAAGCAATCATAAACAAGGCCACTGCGCCCACTATCGGCCACGGGCTTTGCTCTGGTACGTAATAGTGTTGGTATTTTTCACTCATTGTTATCCCCTGTTGCTGTCTGTGCAGTGACCGGGGTGGCAGCGTCTACTTCGTACAAGGTGTA
>NZ_LAVS01000017.1 GCF_000986865.1 Rheinheimera mesophila | reverse complement strand
GAAAACCCCGCTCGACTTGCATGTGTTAGGCCTGCCGCCAGCGTTCAATCTGAGCCATGATCAAACTCTTCAATTAAAGTTTAATTGCTACAAAAGTAGCTGCTCAGTATCACTGACTTAAAACATATTTCTATGTAAGTCACTTCACTGATATATATTCTTTTGCGATTGCTCGCTGCAGAATCTAAACCGTGAGTGCCCACACAGATGATTGATTGCTTATTGTTAAAGAGCATGCTGAACCGTGTTCAGCGGGAGGCGTATCTTACACTTCCCAGAATTTGTGTCAAGGTAGCGGCTTGAAATTATTTATCAAACTCACCCACTCAACCTGCTTCGCTTCACTTTTGAGCCTTTCGGCTCCACCGCGTTGCGAGGCGGCCATTTTAGTGATTTTCAATCTCGTGTCAAGCGATGCTTTGCATCATTTTTCACTTCATTTCAAAACCACACCAGAGCTGCTTTCGCACCACCCCGTTGGCATGGCGCGCATTATAGGGAGTTTTTGACAGCGTGCAACACTCTTTTTAAGAAAACTTATACTTTTGAGTGCGACAGCCTGAAATTCAATCGGACCGTGCTTTTTTTCAACATTTGTCGCATACTTCCGCAGCAGCAGAGGAAATTGTTATGTCATTAACTTCATATAAAGGTAAAACTCCACAGCTTGCTGAAGGAGTTTATGTGCATCCATCGTCTGTTTTAGTCGGCGATATTGAAATTGGCCTTCATAGCAGTATCTGGCCTTTAGTCGCAGCACGGGGTGATGTGAACATTATCCGTATTGGTGAACGTACTAATGTACAGGACGGTTCTGTACTGCATGTATCCCGACCAACCACCAAGAACCCGGCCGGCTCTCCTCTTGTTATAGGAGACGATGTCACAGTCGGACATAAAGTGATGTTGCACGGCTGCCAGTTGGGCAATCGTATTCTGGTCGGTATGGGCGCTATAGTGATGGACGACGTTATAGTAGAAGACGATGTCATTATTGGTGCTGGTAGTTTGGTACCACCAGGCAAAAGATTAGAGTCTGGTTATCTCTATGTCGGCAGCCCGGTAAAACAAGCCAGGGCGCTGAATGAAGCAGAGCGTAGTTTTTTGACTCAGTCTGCTATGAACTACGTGATATTAAAAGATGAGTATCTGGCAGAGCCGTTAAGCTGAGCCATCCAGATACAACACACCATCCTCATTAAAGCGGTCTGCTTTGGCCGCTTCTTCTATTTGTTCTTCCCAATAAAAGCAGTCTTCTTTGATTTGTTCCAACCAGCTTTGGTTATCCCAGCCTTGTGGCTTCTTTATATAGATGTGTAACCGCATGCCTGCCGCTAAACAACTACAGCGGACAGAATCTGTGTTTTCATCAAAACTGAAGTCATGATTAAAGATCAGTTGTTGGTTCATGCTTTCACCATAGCCGTCAGTTGCTGTAGTACCGGAGCCACATCAGGTTTCACGTCTCGCCATATCGCAAAGCTCTCAGCCGCCTGACTGACTAACATACCTAAACCATCAGCGCACTGAGGCACACCTTGCTGCTTACACCAGCTCAGAAAAGCCGTTGGCTCTTTGCCATACAACATATCGTAGGCCAAGGTGCAGTGCTTAAGATGTTGTTCTGCTAGCGGCGGTCTTTGTTGATCCAGTCCGCTGGAAGTCGCGTTGATCACCAGGCTCCATTTTTCCACAGGCACTCGGTCGTAACCTGATGCTGTGACTCTGTGGTTAAATAGCCCGGCTATTGCTTCCGCTTTGGCTGCAGTTCTATTGGCTATATGAATATGTGTTACACCAGCCGCTAATAAAGGCCCTATGACACCACGACAAGCTCCACCAGCACCTAAGATTAATATAGAGGCATTCTGTAGCCGGGCGCCCAGTCGGGTTAAATCGGCTACCAAACCTAAACCATCGGTGTTATCCCCACAAAGCACACCGGCTTTATCTATATAAAGAGTGTTTACAGCGCCTGCCTGCAAAGCACGTTCACTAAGTAGTTCAGCTAACTGATAGGCCTGTTCTTTAAAAGGCACTGTGACATTGCCACCCCGGCCACCCGCAGCGACAAAGCTAAACCAGCAGTCGGCAAAGGCGTCGACCGGTGCTAAAATGGCCTCGTAACTCAAAGCTTGTGCGGTTTGTTTGGCAAACCAGCTATGGATCAGCGGCGATTTTGAGTGCCCAACAGGATTTCCAAATACAGCGTAACGGTCCACAGGTTCACCATGAAAAAGTTGTTTGACGCGATTTTTAATAAAAGCCAGCCAAATAGCAAGCCACATCCGACTCCGGCGATCACGCCTTACGAGCTGATTGGCGGCGAAGATGCAACACGACGTCTGGCCAACAGATTCTACGACATTATGTCGACAGCACCGGAAGCCGCTGAACTCTATGCGATCCATCCTCTGCCTCTGGATAACATAAGACAAAAGTTTTTTGAGTTCTTATCCGGCTGGTTAGGCGGTCCGGCTTTGTTTGAACAGAAATACGGTCATCCACGTTTGCGGATGCGCCATATGCCTTTTGCTGTGGATCAGCAGATGCGTGACCAGTGGATGTTTTGTATGGATAAAGCTTTGGCTGAAGTGGTAGAAGATAAGTTGTTGCGTCAGGGTTTAAGTCATTCGCTGGGCCAGCTTGCCAGCCATATGATCAACAGATAATCCCTGACGCCAGCACCTATTGCTGAATACCTAACCAGTCCTGAGGTTGCAGATAACGCTCGTACAATCTGGCCTCTGCACTACCTGCCTCCGGCTGATAGCCATATTGCCAGCGCACTAAAGGTGGCATCGACATCAGAATAGATTCGGTGCGACCACCGCTTTGCAAGCCAAACAAAGTACCACGGTCAAACACCAGGTTAAACTCGACATATCGGCCACGGCGATACAACTGGAACTGGCGCTCCGCCTCCGAATAAGCTTTGTGTTTATTACGCTGCACTATAGGCAGATAAGCCTTAGTAAAGGCTTCGCCTACTGCAGCCATAAAAGCAAAACTCTGCTCAAAACCCGGCTCGTTTAAATCGTCAAAAAACAACCCACCTACACCACGGGTTTCGTTGCGGTGCTTTAAGTAGAAATATTCATCGCACCATGTTTTGTATTTAGGGTAATAAGCGGTGTCAAACCGATCACAACAGTCTTTGGCCACCTGATGCCAATGCACTACATCGGCTTCCACCGGATAAAAAGGTGTTAAATCAAAACCACCACCAAACCACCAGACCGGCGCTTCCCCTGCTTTTTCGGCAATAAAAAATCGTACATTGGCGTGGCTGGTTGGGATATGAGGATTCAGCGGGTGGATCACTAAAGACACCCCCATAGCTTCAAACTTACGCCCAGCCAGTTCTGGCCGGTGCGCTGTAGCTGAAGCAGGCATCTTATCGCCAAACACATGAGAGAAATTCACGCCCGCCTGCTCAAACACAGCCCCCTGTGTTAAAACACGACTACGGCCACCGCCGCCTTCGGCTCTGTCCCAGCGTTCTTCAACAAAAACTGACACACCATCTGCAGCAGCAAGCTCAGCGCAAATGCTGTCCTGCAGTGCCATTAAAAACGCTTTGACCTGATGTTTATCGACGTTTTGCATCTGTTTCTCTCTTCATTCCCAGACGGCTATGTGCCCGCACGGTAAATATGGCCTGTAGTGATATCCCGAATTTCTGATGGCACAGCGCGACCACCTGTTGGCGCGTCGACTATGATAGCCACTTTATCTGCCAATTGCTGCCTGACTTCGGCTGCACTGCGACAAGGTTCCAGGCCAGATAAATTCGCGCTGGTGGAGGTAATAGGTTTACCAAAAGCCAGACATAACTGTTGCACCACAGGGTGATCACAAACCCGAATTGCAATGCTATCAAACTGCCCCGTCAGCCAGTCACTGCAACGCGCTGAAGCAGGCACTACCCAGGTCACAGCGGCTTTATCTCTCACACCGGCGCTGTTGCGCCATGAGTCTAACATCAACTGAGTTTGTTCCAAGCTAAGCTGGTCGGCTGCAATATAAGGAATCAATTGGGAAAAGTCTGCAGCTATTAAAATTAAACCCTTGGATTTTGGCCTTTGTTTGACCTGCAACAAAGTTTCAATAGCCAAATGATTATCCGGGTCGCAACCGACACCAAACACAGCTTCGGTTGGATAGGCAATCACCTGACCTTGGCGCAGGGCGGTTACGGCAGATGGAATCTCTGTCACTGTTCTGAGTCCTGTATCTGGGGTTTTTCGTCAAAAATGGTTCTGGTCAGGGCCAGAGTCTTCCCTGAAGCTACAGCTTCAATGACTTTGCGTATATAATAGCGGCCTTATTATGCCAGTTCTTTGTAGCTTTAAGGAAACAACGATGAAAGTAGGTATTATCATGGGGTCTAAATCTGATTGGCCCACAATGAAAAACGCGGCCGATATGTTAGATCGTTTTCAAATTGCCTATGAAACTACTGTTGTTTCAGCTCACAGAACTCCTCAACTTTTAGCCGACTACGCCACTAATGCCGCAAGCCGTGGTTTAAAAGTCATTATTGCAGGTGCTGGCGGTGCAGCGCATTTGCCGGGCATGGCCGCAGCTTTTACCAGCTTGCCGGTATTAGGTGTGCCCGTGCAGTCAAAAGCTTTAAAAGGTCTGGATTCCCTGTTATCCATAGTGCAAATGCCTAAAGGTGTTGCTGTGGGTACGCTGGCTATTGGTGATGCAGGGGCTGCCAATGCTGGCTTGTTGGCAGCGCAAATTCTGGCAACCTCTGATACAGAGCTGATGAGCAAGATTGACGCCTTCCGCAAAGAGCAAACCGACTCTGTATTGGCTCACCCGAATCCAGCCGAGGAATAACTGATGAAGGTTCTGGTTTTAGGTGCTGGTCAACTGGCTCGTATGATGAGTCTGGCAGGTACTCCACTGAATTTAAAAGTCTCTGCTTATGATGTGAACAGCGACACTATTGTTGACCCAGTTACTCAGCAGCAACTGGGCACAGGTTTGGCACAAGCTATAGCCAATGCGGATGTGATCACCTCTGAGTTTGAGCATATCCCTTATCCGGTGCAGGAGCTGTGTCAGCACAGCGGTAAGTTTTTACCAAACAGCACAGCGATCAAAGCGGGTGGCGATCGCCGTCAGGAAAAACAACTGCTGGATAAAGCCGGCGTAGCCAATGCTGCTTATAAAATTGTCGTGACTGAACAGGATTTTTATCAGGCCATTGAACAACTGGGGTTACCACTGGTGCTAAAAAGCGCGTTAGCCGGTTATGACGGCAAAGGCCAATGGCGCTTAAAAACTCAGGCTGATGCGCCAGCAGTGTGGGCTGACATCCAGCAGTTTATGGCAGGCGCTGATCATACCTTACCTCAGGCCATTGTGGCTGAGCAGTTTGTCCGTTTTGACCGTGAAGTCAGTTTAGTTGGAGCCCGTAATCAGGCTGGCGATATGGTGGTCTACCCTCTGACCGAAAATCATCATGTCTCTGGTGTGCTGGCGGTATCTCTTGCTTTACCGGGCCAACAGCAATTGCAGCAACAAGCCAAGCAGATGTTTGAAGCTGTAGCTAGCGCTTTGGATTACGTCGGGGTGTTAGCGTTAGAGTTTTTTCAGGTGGGCGATAAGCTGCTGGTGAACGAGATAGCGCCACGGGTGCATAACTCAGGGCATTGGACTCAACAAGGTGCTGACACCTGTCAGTTTGAAAACCATTTACGGGCTGTTTGTGGTTTGCCACTGGGCAGCACGGCTTTAGTGCGTCCAACCTTGATGGTGAATATTCTGGGTGAAGATCATGTCAGCCCGGCGGTATTAAGTTTGCCAAGCTGCCATTTGCACTGGTATGGCAAAGGCAAAAGACCAGGCCGCAAAATGGGTCATATCAATTTAAGTGCCAGCAGCACCAGCGAACTGGCGCAACGTTTTGATCAGTTACGTCAACACTTACCAGAGCAGGAGTTCCCTGAACTGGATGTAGTAGCGGCACGGTTGAAGCAACTGCAATAACACCCTAATGCTGGCAAAGACGTGTCTTTGTCAGCATTAACTACCCTGTACTTTCTGACATTTCTTACTGGCGCAGAGTAATTTCACACCAGAAGCCGAAGCTTTTTCCATTAACAGCGGATAATTGCAGAACTGGCATTGTCCTTCAACCGGCTTAAAATTCAACAAGTATTTGCAATCCGGATATCTGCTACAGCCATAAAAGGTTTTGCCGTATTTACTGGTCCGCTCAATTAACTGACCTTTTTTGCATTCAGGACATGG
This sequence comes from Rheinheimera mesophila, assembly GCF_000986865.1. Classification (GTDB taxonomy): domain Bacteria; phylum Pseudomonadota; class Gammaproteobacteria; order Enterobacterales; family Alteromonadaceae; genus Pararheinheimera; species Pararheinheimera mesophila. Next base: position 41,538 of record NZ_LAVS01000017.1, on the reverse strand, counting down.
CAGATCACTGGGTTCAGGTTCGTCGGCATGCACCACAAAATGACAATGGGGGTAATGGCTACAGCCGATAAACATACCGTAGCGGCCATTTTTCACCGCCAGCTCGTTTCCACATTCAGGACAAAGTTGTTCCTCTAATACTTTTACCACTGTATTTTCATGGGGATGCAGCGCTTTCAGGTAATTACAGGCCGGATAGTTACTGCAGCCTAAAAAAGGCCCGTTTTTGCCAGTTTTAATCTGCAACGCATGGCCGCACAGAGGACAAGGCTCTGCGGTTTTTTCGTGTTGAAAAAGTGTATCGTCAGACTGGGACATACAAAGGCCATAGAAGAAAACTGGCCAGATTATATACCCAAAGCAATAGGAGTTGCAGCAAGGCTTACAACGAAAAAGGCCGCTTAATGCAGCGGCCCTGTAGGTTCGTCAAAAATAAGGTCTTCCATCTGGGCGTACGCATTTTCACGACCAGGCACGTTAAACAGCACCATCAACACCACCCATTTTAAATCGTCCAGACTGACAGAACTCTGATCCAGGTCCATCACTCTGTCCAATACCATCTCGCGAGTGGGCGCATCCAGCACGTTGATTTGTTCCAGAAACAGCAGGAAACCCTGACACTCAGTCTCCAGCTTGCGTTGCTCTTCCACAGTATAAATACGCACTGCGGTCGAATTCACTTTGGTTAAATAGGGCTTAACATGACTTTCCTGCAAGGCAGATAACGAATCCAGCCAGCGCAGGGCCTTAAAAATATCATCATCATGGAAACCAGCCTTGCTGAGCTCGCGCTGCAGATCGGCATGATTTACATAAATTTCTGACTCGTTGTGGATGTAGTTTTCAAACAAATATATGAGGATATCAAACATAGTCAGGCCCTCCTCACTCTGATGTAACCACCAGGTACTGCTGCCACTTCACCGGCCAATTCCAGTTGAAGTAATTCAATTGAGACTTGCGCTACAGATAAACCACTACGCTCTGCTATTAGATCAATCGCAGTGGCCTCATCACCTACGTTAGCCAACAAGCCGTCGTCAAACAAGCCTGTTTGTAAATTTTTTTCTTTGTCCTTTATAGGACTTAGACCGTTGTTTTGCAAAAAGCTCCACTCTTCTATGATATCGGCCACACAAGTGGTTAATTTAGCACCTTGCTGAATGAGCTGATGGCAGCCAGCCGCCTGAGGATTGTAGATAGAACCGGGGATCACAAAGAGTTCCCGGCTGTACTCAGCGGCATAACCGGCACTGATTAATGAACCACTTTTAAGTGCTGCCTCAACCACCAAAGTTCCTAAGCTCAAGCCTACGACAATACGGTTACGCAACGGGAAATGATCCGCTTTCGGCGGCACATCAGGCAGAAACTCAGAGACCAAAGCCCCGCTGTTGGCAATTTCCATTGCCAGCTCTTTGTGCTGAGCCGGATATACAGTATCAAAGCCATGGCCAAGCACTGCTATGGTATTGCCCTTGACTGACAAAGCCCCTCTATGGCTACAACCATCTATACCTTTGGCCATACCGCTGGTGACAGTTAAACCTAATCGGCATAAATCGGCGGCAAAGTTAAAAGCCACTTGTTTGCCTGTGGCGGTAGGCTGACGACTGCCTACTATGGCGATTTGCGCTTCGTTTAACAAAGCCGGATTACCTTTGATAAATAAAGCAAAAGGCGGCTGTTTGATCTGGCTGAGTAATTCAGGATACAGCGGGTCTGTGTAACGGATAAAATGATGTTCAGGACTGCTGTGCAGCCACTCGAGACAATGTTCGATACGTTGTGCAGTCACAGCCCTGTGGCATTGGATTTGGCCCGCAGTAAAACCCAGTTGCTGTAATTGATGATCATCCAGTTGCTGAAAATCAGCGACCGAGACCAGCTCGGCCCACTGCTGATGCTTTAACCTGTCTATGGACGGAATAGCAGCTAAACGTATCCAATGCTCGAGGTCATCCATGCTCCTCTCCTGAGTTTAAAGGTTACCTATCAAATCTCCGACCCGTACCGGTTGTTCTGAGCGTAAAATCATCGCAAAACTGCTGTGTTCACTCACTTTAACTATCATCAACTGCCCTACTAATTCGATCGGCATTTTATCGGCAGAACCTGCCACTTCATGCAAAATACGCTGGAGTTTATCGCTATCTTCCGGATACGAGGGGGTATCGCCAAAATTCAATACCGAAGGCGATGGGCGGAAAATACCCAACAAATGACCAGGTTGTAGCCGGGCATTTTGCCCTTGGTTCAGCAGCACTATCTCGCCTTTGGCAAACTCGCGCCATTCGGATGCACTATCCACTATCACCCCTGACACCACAGATTCTGGCGAGCGTAGCTGAAAAAAATCCGGATAGACAGACTGAGACGGCAAAGCTATTAACCGGTCCCCCTGTTTTACCTCGCGTCTGGATTTTTGTACTTCAATCCGACTGATCTGCTGCTCGTCGACCAGAGCAGACGGCAACACTTTAGCCTCTGCCAGTAACACTGCTTCATACCCCAGCACATCACCACTTTGTGGGTCTTCGTACACTTCACCCTGACGATAGATGCCGTAACGCTGCGTTGGCTCCAATTCGCCCTGCACATACAACAGGTGACCGGATACTGCATTTTTTACATTATCCTTACCCCCCAGCACATAAGGCAGGCTTGCCAATTCTTCTTCGGAAATCAGTTGCTCCTCCGACAAAAAAGGTTCAATCGCAGCAAGCGCTACTGCTGGTATAGCTTTATCGGCTTTGGCTATCCGACGCACCTGGGGGGTTAATTTGATCGCAGTTGAAACTGGGGCCTGGTGTTGCACCTGACTTGTATCCGACCGACTAGCTGCCACTCGCTGACTGGTTAAGCTCAGTATGGGCTGACCATCGGCATCAAACTGCAGGTGTAACTCATCTCCGGGATAAATCAGGTGGGGATTACTGACCTGTGGGTTTAACTTCCACAACCGCGGCCACAACCAGGGATGTTGCAAATACAAACCAGCGATATCCCATAAAGTATCGCCGGATTTGACCAGATATAAGGTGGGGGCGTCGGCTTTGAGTTTCAGCTCATCAGCCAGCAGCAGAGCACTGAAAAACACAGTAAAGCTGATCAAAATAGCAAGAAGCCGCTGTCGCATAACCTCATCCCCGTCTGTACTTATCGTAATTCTTGCATACGAAGCTATTCATACTGAGCATAAATGGCTAAAATTAGACCATAGCACAGCCCATTGAACATAGACGATTTTTGTAGGTCCCATGACAGTATTAACAGTTTTACATTATCCAGACGACCGTTTACGCACAGTAGCTCAAGTAGTGCCTGAAGTAACGGCTGAAATTAAACAACTCGTAAAAGACATGCTGGACACCATGTATGACGAAAATGGCATAGGTTTGGCGGCGACTCAGGTCAATGTGCACAAACGGGTTGTCGTGATCGATATCTCTGAAAACCGCAACGAGCCGATGGTATTTATCAACCCGGAAATCATTGCCAAAAGTGGTGACACTGAGTACGAAGAAGGCTGTTTGTCTGTGCCGCAAAGCTACGCCAAAGTAGAGCGCGCCGCCGCAGTGACAGTCAAAGCACAAAATGAAAAAGGTGAGTGGTTTGAACTGCAGGCGGAAGGTTTGCTGGCCATCTGTTTACAGCACGAGTTGGATCATTTAGTCGGCAAGCTGTTTATCGACTACTTGTCGCCACTCAAACGTGACCGTATCAAGAAAAAGCTGGAAAAAGAAGCTCGTCTCGCAGCCCGTTAACCAGGCAGGAATTATTTTGACCACTCCTTTACGTATTATTTTTGCGGGCACACCAGATTTTGCTGCCCGCCATCTCGCCGCCCTGCTGGATTCTCCTCATCAGGTGATAGCTGTCTACACTCAACCCGACAGACCCGCAGGCCGTGGTCAGCAGTTGCAACAAAGCCCGGTGAAACAACTGGCGCTGCAACATGATATTCCGGTGTATCAGCCGAAATCGTTAAAAAAAGCCGCAGCTCAACAAGAGTTAGCTGCCTTCAATGCCGATCTGATGGTGGTGGTGGCTTATGGTTTGATTTTGCCTCAGGCTGTGCTGGATGCGCCGCGTTTAGGTTGTATTAACGTACACGGCTCGTTGCTACCCCGCTGGCGTGGTGCTGCGCCTATTCAGCGCGCCATTTGGGCAGGCGATGCCGAATCCGGTGTCACTATTATGCAGATGGATATAGGCCTGGATACAGGCGCTATGCTAAGCAAAGTCAGCACCCCTATAGCGGCAGATGAAACCAGCACCAGCCTGTACGACAAACTGGCGGTAACAGGCCCTGTTGCTTTGGTTGATGCATTAGCCAATCTGGAAACCCTGCAGGCCCAGGCTCAGCCGCAACAGGATGAACTGGCCAACTACGCTGAAAAGCTATCGAAAGAAGAAGCCCTGCTCGATTTTACCAAGCCAGCCATAGCGCTTGAGCGTGAAATCCGCGCTTTTAATCCCTGGCCTGTCAGTTATCTGCAACTGGGCACTCAGCAATTAAAAATCTGGCGCGCTGTAACAGAGCTGGGCTCAGGCCAGCCGGGTCAGGTACTGCGGGTGGATAAAAAAGGCATCGCCATTCAAACCTCTGATGGCGTGTTGGTGATCACCGAATTACAACCTGCCGGCAAAAAAGCCATGAAAGTGGTGGATTTCCTCAATGGCCGCGCCGATTGGTTTCAGCCGGGCCAGATGTTGAGCCCTGCTGATGGGCAGAGCTGATGAGTAAAAACTTACGCGCCTTAGCGGCAACAGCCTGTTATCAGGTGGTGGATCAGGGCAAGTCTTTATCTGAAGTTCTGCAAAAAGCACAGCAAGAGCTGGACTCGCCTTTAGATAAAGCCCTGCTGCAGGAAATCTGTTTTGGTGTGATGCGCTATTTGCCGCAACTGGAAACTGTCTGCCAAAAGCTGATGGATAAACCCTTGGTGAAACATCTGCGCCCGCTGCAGTTCTTAATTTATGTTGGTTTGTATCAGCTGAAATTCCTGCGGGTACCTGATCATGCCGCTATAGGCGAAACGGTAGAAGCAGCCCGTGCCTTAAAAGGCCAGAGCCTGACTGGCTTAATTAACGCCATATTACGTTCAGTGCAGCGCCAGCCTGAAGTCTTTGACTTCAGCCAAGCCCCTCTAGCAGTGCAATACAATCATCCGGGCTGGATCATTCAGCAGTTGCAACAGGCTTATCCGGAGCAGTGGCAACAGATTTTGGCTGAAAATCAGCAAAAAGCGCCGTTGTGGCTACGAGTCAATCAGTTACGAACTACACCTGAAGCTTATCTGGCAGCGTTGGCGGAACAAGGCATAGCTGCCAGTCAACCTTTTGATTATTTGCCTTGTGCTCTGCTGCTGGAACAAGCTTCTGACGTGACTTTATTGCCGGGTTATGCAGAGGGTTGGTTTTCAGTGCAGGACGGAGCAGCTCAGCATGCGGCTTATTTCCTTGGCGCTCGCAACAAGGATTCGGTGTTGGATGCCTGCTGTGCTCCGGGCGGCAAAACCTGCCACATTCTGGAATTAGCGCCAGAAGCCGATGTATTAGCGCTGGATAAAGATCCACGCCGTTTGGACAGGGTCTACGACAATCTGGACCGTTTAGGTTTAGATGCCCGGGTGATGGCGGCGGATGCGGCCGACCCGGATGACTGGGCCGGTTTTCAGACCTTCGACCGCATCCTGCTGGACGTACCCTGCTCGGCCACTGGTGTGATCCGCCGTCACCCCGATATTCGTTGGCTGCGGAAAAAAACTGATATAGCGCCCTTAGTCGAGTTGCAGCAACAAATTCTGCGTAAAATCTGGCCTTTATTAAAACCTGATGCTGAATTGTTGTATGCCACCTGCTCCGTATTACCGGAAGAAAACTTACAACAAATTCAGGCCTTTTTAGCAGAGCATCCGGATGCAAAATTAATCCCGCTGGCCGCCAGTCATTCGCAGTTACACTGGCAAATTTTGCCGGGACAGCAGCAGATGGACGGTTTCTTTTATGCCAAACTTCGCAAGACTAAGCGCTAACGCAGAGGCTTTATGAAAATTATTATTCTGGGTGCAGGTCAGGTCGGTGGCACTTTAGCGGAAAATTTGGTCGGTGAACAAAACGACATAACTGTCGTCGACACCAACATCGAAAAGCTGCGTGCCCTACAGGACAGATACGATTTGCAGGTGGTGCATGGCCATAGTGCACACCCGGATATATTAAAACGCGCTGGCGCAGAAGATGCCGATATGATTATTGCGGTGACCAGCAGCGATGAAGTGAATATTGTTGCTTGTCAGGTGGCTTACAGTATTTTTAATACGCCGCTGAAAATTGCCCGCATTCGTACCAATCAATATCTGAAATATCGCGACCAGTTGTTTAATAAAGACGATATGCCGGTCGATCACTTTATCTCGCCAGAGACTCTGGTCACAGACTATATCAAACGTTTAATCGACTACCCTGGAGCTTTGCAGGTGGTGGAATTTGCGGAAGGTCAGGTCAGTTTAGTCGCAGTCAAAGCCTATTACGGGGGATTACTGGTTGGCCATGCGCTATCGACGTTAAAACAGCATATGCCGCATGTAGATGCCCGTGTAGCGGCTATTTATCGTCGTGGCCATGCCATTAAACCTTTAGGCACCACAGTGATAGAAGCAGACGATGAAGTATTTTTTGTCGCTGCTACTAAACATATCCGCGCTGTGATGAGCGAGCTGCAAAAACTGGAGAAAAGCTATCACCGCATTATGATCGCCGGTGGTGGTAACGTTGGTTATGGTTTAGCTCGTGCTTTAGAGAAAAACCATAGCGTCAAGCTGATAGAGCGCAGTAAAGAACGCGCTGAGTACTTGTCGAGTGCTTTGGACAATACAGTGGTGTATGTCGGTGATGCGTCAGACCCAGAGCTGTTGGAAGAAGAAAATATCGAGCAGGTGGATGTGTTTTTAGCCGTCACCAATGACGATGAAGCCAATATTATGTCAGCTATGCTGGCCAAGCGGATGGGCGCACAAAAAACCATGGTGCTGATTAAACGCGGCGCTTATGTCGATTTGCTGCAAGGTGGTGAAGTCGATATAGCGGTATCACCACAACAAGCCACTATTTCAGCCTTGCTGACCCATATCCGCCGTGGTGACATAGTGAATGTGTACTCACTGCGCCGGGGTGCTGCTGAAGCCATAGAGGCAGTGGCGCACGGCGATAAATCCACCTCCAAAGTGGTGGGTCAGGCCATAGGCCAAATTAAACTACCGCCAGGTGCAACCATAGGCGCCATAGTGCGTGGAGAAGAAGTATTAATAGCTCACGATAATGTAGTGATAGAAACCGACGACCATGTGATTTTATTTTTGGTGGATAAAAAGTACATCACTGAAGTGGAACGTTTATTCCAGGTTAGCGCGATATTTATTTGATGCGCTCACCGCAGAGCGCGGTTTATCCGCGCCCTTCTCAGATTCCAAATTGAAACCAAAAACATTGGTTGGCAAAGGTTCTGCCTAAGGCATTGTGGTTACAGCAAGGCGACAAACGAAAGAGTCTCCCGGAGCATAGTTGTCTATGCGACTGGAGCTATTGAGTACAGTCAACACCGCTGTAGCCGCAAGGACAACGGCAGAATTAGTCCTTCCAAAAGGCTGCGGTAAAAAGTACCAGCAAAGTGAATATCTCCAGGCGCCCAAAGATCATCGCCACCACCAAAATCCACTTACCGGCATCAGGCACTGAGGCAAAGTTGGCGGCCACTTCACCTAAGCCCGGACCCAGGTTATTTAACGTGGCGGCTGTAGCGGTGAAGGCGCTGATATTATCCATGCCGACCAACAGCAAGGACAACATAATAACGACAAACACAAAAGCGTAAGCAGCAAAAAAGCCCCACACCGCTTCAACGATCCGATCTGGTACTGGCCGACGCCCCAATTTGATCGAATACACAGCCCGTGGATGTACTAAGCGGTTTAACTCCCTTTTGCCCTGTAAAAATAACAGCAATACCCGCACTACTTTTAAACCACCTGCGGTTGAACCCGCGCAGCCACCAATAAAACTGGCGAAAATCAGCAAAATAGGTAAAAACAACGGCCAACTGGAGAAACTTGCCGTAGAAAAACCTGCAGTAGTAGACATAGACACAGCCTGAAATACGCCGTGATTAAGCGCACTGAACCAATCCGGATAAATTTGCTCTTCCAGAAGCACCAAAAAGCACAGCAGCATCAAAGCCAGTTGAATGGTGATAAAAGCTTTAAGTTCAGGGTCGCGCCAATAGGTTTTAATATTCTTGCCACGGATAGCGGCAAAATGCAGCGGGAAATTGATGGAGCTGATCAGCAAAAACAGCGCACAAATCATATTAATACTGACGCTGTTAAAATAACCAATACTGGCATCATAGGTCGAAAAACCACCTATAGCTACAGTAGAAAACGCATGGCAAATCGCATCAAAGGCATTCATACCTGCGACATAAAAAGCCAGAGCACAGGCGATGGTGATGCCCAAATAAATAAACCACAGATGCTTAGCGGTATCGGCAATACGGGGCGTCATTTTATTGTCTTTGACCGGGCCTGGTGTTTCTGCCCTGTACAACTGCATACCCCCTACCCCTAACATCGGCAGAATAGCCACAGCTAATACGATGATCCCCATACCGCCAAACCACTGCATTTGCTGACGGTAATACAAAATGGCCTTGGGTAAACTTTCTAATCCGGTCAAAACAGTAGCCCCAGTCGTAGTGAGGCCTGAAAAAGACTCAAACATACTGGCCGCCAGATTCATATCGGGTTGTTCTGCCAGCCAGAATGGCAAAGCCCCTACCGCACCTAATACAGTCCAGAACAACACCACTATTAAAAAGCCTTCCCGCACTTTCAGTTCAGACTTTTCATGCCGATTTGGATACCAGACGACAAAACCTATCAATAACGACAGGAAAAAAGACAGGATAAAAGGCACACCAGCGCCGTCCTGATACCAGTAAGCGATAAAAGCCGGAGGTAACATGGTGATACTGAAGATAGCAATCAGCAGACCTAAAATCCGGATAATGGAACGGTATTGCATCAGGAATCCTGCTCTGACGAGTGATGCCACACCAAGGTGGCTTGTGGTTCTTTCAGTCTGATCATGGTCTGCATAAACTGCTGTTCAAATTCCTGTTGGTCACTTTGCGCAATACGCACCGTTAAGTGCACTTGCTGCTCAAACTCTTGCTGATCGATCAGCCAGCGATGTTGCCAGACACGCTGCATGGCTTCAAACACAGCATAAGGCAATGTCAGACTGGCGTGCAGCCGCACTGGTATAAATTCGCGCTCTGCCAGCGTCAACGCTTGGCGCACCGCCTCGCTATAAGCTCGAACTAATCCACCTGTGCCGAGCTGAATACCGCCATAATAACGCACCACAGTAGCACAAAGCCCCACCATACCAGAACCTTGCAACACCGCCAGCATAGGTTTGCCTGCCGTCCCCGAAGGTTCGCCGTCATCACTGAAGGCTTGTGGCTGCCCGGTTGCACCTGCTGGCAACAGCATAGCACTACAGACATGAGCCGCTTGTGGATGTTGCTGTTTTTGCTGGCGAATAATCTGCTGGCCTTCTGCCAGACTTTGGATCGGCCATAAAGTACATAAAAAACGGCTGCGTTTGATTTCCTGCTCAAACGAAGCCGTTTTAGCCAATACCCAGTCACCTGACATGAAATGACCTAGGCAAGTTTTAAATCACGGGTCATATTTTCGTTGCGGTCTTTGTGTACTATGACGTTATCTTCAATACGGATACCACCATACTTACGGAACTGTGCCACTTTATCCCAGTTCACTGCTTTGCCATGGGCTGTATCTTTTAAATCTGCCAATAACGAGTCAATAAAATACAAACCAGGTTCTATGGTAAAGACCATAGAGGCTTCGACCAGACGAGTGGTGCGCAGGAACGGATGATCGGCAGGTGCAGCGACATGGGTGCCGCGTTCATCCGCCATAAAACCGCCGACATCATGCACCTGTAAACCCAGGTGATGGCCTAAACCATGAGGGAAGAAGGTACGACTGATACCAGAGTCGACAATGCCTTCAGCAGACATTTGCACAAAGTTAAAATCAGCCAGAATTTTCGCTATATGCTGATGCGCTTCGATATGTAAATCCGGGTATTTGATGCCGGGCTTTAAGCCATCTACCAGCTTCAGTTCCACATCAGTCATGGCGTTGATCAAAGCCGCAAATTCATCGTCTAAAAAGCTATACGTGCGGGTAATATCAGCGGCATAGCCATGAAAACTGGCACCAGCATCAATTAAAAATGAATGAAACTGGTTTGGTTTTTTCCGCTCCAGGGCAGTGTAATGCAAAATGGCCGCGTTTTGGTTCAGCGCTATGATATTGCCGTAAGGCACTTCGTTCTCGCTTTGTCCTACAGCGGCTAAATAGGCCAGTTGAATATCAAATTCTGAGCCGCCAGCCATAAAGCTGGCTTTAGCAGCATTATGGCCTGCCACTGCGATGCTGTTCGCCTGACGCATACAAGCCAGCTCATAGTCAGTTTTGTAAGCGCGGTGGTAATGCAGATAGCTGATCACGCCCTCAGGATTAATTTCGCTAAAACCTAAAGCGGTCGCGACTTCAAGATGTTCGCCCAGATAAGCCATACGGCCTTTGTCGTAAGGCAAAATACGTTCAACCTGATTAGCCTTTTCCAGGATCTGAATATCAAAAAAACCAGACCAAAACGAATCCGGCGCGTCCGGCACTTTGTGCCAGAAGTCTTTCGGCAGATAAAACGCCAGTTTAGGTTTATTCACGCCATCGACGATCAGCCAACAGTTCGGGTTGTCTACTACGGGGATCCAGGCTTTAAACAGCGGATTGACTTTAAAAGGATAATCCATATCGTCGAGAAACTGACGTTTCGCCTGACCTGAATGGATCACCAGGGCGTCCAGATTCTCACGGGCTAACACAGCTTTGGTACGTTGCTGTAGCGTAAACAAATGAGCGGCGTAAAGTTCTTGGTAAGCTGGACGCATAAATTCAAATTCCGTTATTTATCAATAAAAATAATCAGTACAGGCCAAGTGTACCACGCTGGATTAACTGTGATAGCCCCCGTTAAATTTAACCAGGTTATCCAACCTTAACAAAGTTATGATTTTGCAGTCATACCTCAGCGTGTGGACCGCTTAGTCGCCAATTACAAACTGTCACAGAACTCCATACGAATTCATCTTCGATAACCTGTTGCTATCTGCTAGCGTGCCCTTAAATCTAAGGAGTTACTGAATGAAAACAACAGCCCTGATCCTGTTATGTTCTTTAACCAGCACCTCTGTTGTTGCCGCCAAAGCAGAGCTATACGGTACTTTAGAACCTTTTGCCAAAGAAACTGTATATTTTTTGCTGACGGATCGTTTTGTCGATGGCGATCCGACTAATAACTTTGTGCAGCAGGGCCTGCCTGGTCAATCAACCTTCAACAGACCCCTGCTCGGTCCGGATGGACGTAGCGCCAATATCGGTTATCTGGGCGGGGACTTTAAAGGCATAGTTCAGCATGCAAACTATATCAAAGACCTGGGGTTCAGCTATGTCTGGACCACGCCTATAGTAGATAATCCGGATTATGTTTTTACAGGTGGAGAGCCTGTAGTTTTTGGCACCCCTTATGGTGACGGGGGTAAAACAGGCTATCACGGCTACTGGGGCATCAACTTCTATCAGGTCGATGAACATCTCGAGTCTGCCGATCTGAATTTTGCTCAATTTACTGCAGCGCTAAAACAACAGGGTTTGGGTTATGTGCTGGATGTGGTCGCCAATCACGGCTCGCCAGCCTATAGCATGCCAAAGGGCCAGGTTGGTCATTTTGGTCAGTTATTTGACCAATCTGGCCGTCTGGTTGCAGATCATCAGAATTTGCCGCCCCAGCAATTGAGTCATACCCATCCTTTACATCAGTTCTACAACAAGACCACCGGATTGGCTCAACTCTCTGATTTGAATGAAAACAATCCAGCGGTACTGGATTATCTGGTGAATGCACACCTGAAATGGATAGAACAAGGGGCGAGCGCTATCAGGATTGATACCATCAAAGAGATGCCGCACCATTTCTGGAAAAAATTTACCGACAAGATCCGGCAAAAGCATCCTGATATATTTATTTTTGCCGAAAGTTTTAATTTCGAAGCAGAAAAAGCAGCAGAGCATACCTGGCCAGAAAATGGCGGTGTCAGCGTACTGGATTTCCCAGGCCGTAACGGTATTACCTCAGTGTTTGAACACAAAAACAGTCATTACAGTCAGATCCTGAACCACCTGCATCTGGATTCCGGAGTTTATGCCAATCCCTATGAACTGATGACCTTCTACGATAACCATGACATGGCACGAATGAATGCCTCAGACCAAGGCTTTATTAACGCGAACAACTGGCTTTTCACCTCCCGCGGCATTCCGGTGATCTACTACGGTTCAGAAATCAATTTTATGACCGGAGAACGGGAACACACTGGTAATCGCAATTATCTGGGTGCAGAGCGCCTTAAGACAGCAGCGCAACATCCGGTACATCAGCAGTTAAAAGCCGTGATTGCTCTTAGAAATCAAAGTATCGCGCTGCAACGTGGATTACAGTTGAACCTTGATTACCAGCAACACACTGCGGCCTTTTTACGGCTTTATCAACGTCAGGGACAGAGTGAAACCGCTTTGGTGTTGCTGAATAAATCCGATCAACCGCAACAGCTAAAAATCCCGGCTTTACCTCAATCTGGCAGCTGGCACAATTTGGCCAACGGACAAGAACTTGGTTCTTTAACTCATCTGACACTAGAACCTCATTCAGTCCAGGTTTGGATCAACAAAACGCCAATCCAAAACACCGCTCTGATAGTGCAGCTCAGTGAGCAGATGAAAAAATTAAAACTGTAAGTGAGCATAACAGAGGTTCCGGCACGATGTATCAAGTAGCAGATTTTTATCAATTGCGTCCGCTCAGGCCCACAGATAGCCAACAACTGGGACAATATTTTGAACAACTTAGTGAGGAAACCAAAGGACGCTTTGGCCCCCACCCGCTGAGCGCGGCTTACGCCAGCGAATTGTGCAAAGCAACTGATTCAGCATGCCATCGTCTGGTACTTTGGATTGAAAATCGGATTTGTGGCTATGTCATTCTGGATCTACGGCCTTATCCAGAGGATTATCAGCGCTACCAAAAGTACGGTATTGAACTTTGTGCCGGATTAGACGCCATGTTGGCTCCCTCCATAGCCGACGATTTACAAGGCAAAGGATTAGCCAGTCAAATGATGCCTTGCTTACTGGATTTTGCCAGACAACACCAAGTACGGCATCTGGTGCTGATGGGAGGTACTCAACAAGGCAACGACAAAGCGATACGGCTTTATAAACGCGCAGGTTTTATTGAAGTAGGGCAGTTTGTTACCCAACTGCTGAATTACGATATGTACTTGCCTTTAATCCCTGCTTCAAACTGCAAAAAATCAGAAGACAACTCAGATTGACTCTGAGTTGTCCTGGCTGCAGTGCCGGAAAAACGAAGGACTAAAATCAGCCATTCACCCCCACCCGCATTTGCGCCAGAGGTTCGAAAATATGCTGATTCCTCTGCATTTTCAGACTGTAGATCTGGTAATACATCATGACGTTTTTGACGTAGTCACGGGTTTCTTTAAAGGGAATAGTCTCAACCCAGATATCCAGCGGCACAGAGCCATCTTTGGGGATCCAGGATTTGACTCTGCTAAAACCAGCGTTGTAGGACGCCGTCGCAAACACCACATTGTTGTCGGTATGTTTCATCAAATAATTCAGATAATAAGTACCGTAGTTAATATTGGTGACCGGATTGTATAACTGCTCCACTGGCACACGACGACCGGTAATATGTTTGGCTGTAGCAGGCATAATTTGCATCAGGCCATGAGCGCCGACCGGTGACTTGGCTGTCGGGATAAAGGTACTTTCGCGCCGCGCTATCGCCATAGCCCAGGCCGGGTCTACCCGGGCTTTTTTCGAGTAGGTTTGAATTTCTTTGTTAAAGGCCATAGGGAAACGTAAGTCGACATCATCCCAATAACCTGCTTTGGCTAACGCAACGATGGCGTTGTCGTACCAACCCCACTCATAAGCCAGCTTAGCGGCACTGTATTTTTGCAAATCAGTACCATATTGCTGTAAATGGGTCAGTTCACGTTTGGCCGCATTCGGTCTTTTGATGGCTTGCCATTCTTTCATCCGGCGCACTGGCGCACTGCTTTTAAAAGCCAGAAAGTCAGTCTCAGACACCGGCACTGGTTTATGCGCCAAACTGGGCGGCACGCCCAGGTGAGCTGCCGCCAAGTAACCATAGTAACTGCGCAGTTTAGCCAATTGCTGATAAATATGGGTTGAGGATTCTTTTAAGTTCACCTGCTGATAAGCCCGGGCTAACCAATATTGACTGGCATCGTCTTTAGCGAGCTGTTCCGGTAATGCCTTCACCGCCTCAATCACAGCATACCAATCCTTTTTGCGTAGCAAACTCGCCAGTTTCCATTGCACAAATAACTTATCTTTGTACTGGGCAGGCACTATGGCGATAAACTTATCGGCGCGCGGGTCGTTTTTACTGGCTAGCGCTATAGCAATTTGGCGAGCGGTAACAGCACGATTTTCATTACTAAAAGCCGGGTCGTGGGCAAAACGATTCCAGACCTCAATCGCCTGATCTGGTTTTTTCCACACCAGTTTCTGCATACCATAAGCGGCTAAATCACGCTCTAATGGGCTACGCAGTGGCAGGAAACTCTTCCGATAAACCAGAGCGGGATTGTCCATCACCTGCACCCACTTTTCAGCCAGATACTTCTGCTCTGGCGGTAACAAGCTGCGTAAATAGGGCAACATGCGCTGATTATCGGCTTTCACAGCCGCCAGCACACGCTGCCAAACCGCTTCTGGTGTGCGCTGCCCAGCCTTGCGCCAACGCTCAAACAGAGGATCGCATTCATCAGGCCGGGTTTTACCAACAGCCCATAAGTCGCGTACTGCCGGCCATACAGCGGCAGGCTTTTCCAGCACCAGCCGCATTTCCAAAGCCTGACAATCCAGTACTACATCTGAACCATATTGGTAGTTTTTCAGGAATAACTGAGCTTGCTTGCGATCGGCCAGATAGGTCAGCCAACGTTTGCGCAGGGTTCGCTCCAGTGGCGTGCCCTGATGCTCTTGCATAAAACGCACTATTGCATTGGTGTCGTCCAGCGATTTACTTAACAACTCCAGTTCCAGGTAGGGCTGCAGTGGATAAGCCTGCATTTCTTTTAAGACTTTTTTCGCCTGAGCTTCGGTGAGTTTATGAATATTTTTTTCGGCCAGTTCGAAACGTTTACGCATGCCTTCATTAATAGCATGAGCAGGAAAGGCGACAGACAAGGCGGCGGTGGCCAGCAACCAAAACGACGGACGGAAAACAGAACAGAAACGCCACATACAAATATTTACCACCTATAGTTACTGGGACATCTATCGCAAATTCAAACAAGTGTTTAAATAACGGTTGAAATTTTTACTGAACCACGACACACTGACTCTGCAATAGACTCATCTTACCAGTTGCGAATAAAAGCAATAGTCCACCCTATAGGACGAAGGAGAACATTCATGATCTACCAGAGTAACAGCATCACCGTCGCCTATCTGGCAGATGGTATTGCCGAGTTTACCTTTAATGCTACCGGTTCAGTTAATAAATTTGACCAACAAACCTTAGCAGATTGTCGCGCTGCTTTGAATCTGCTGCATGCAGATAAAAACCTCAAAGGCGTGATTTACACCTCCGCAAAAGACGCTTTTATCGTAGGCGCCGACATCACTGAATTTTTAGGTACATTCCAGCAACCTGAAGCACAGCTTGTTCCCTGGATTAAATCTGCCTCTGACGTGTTTGACCTGGCGGAAGATTTACCAGTTCCCACCATAGCTGCTATTCGTGGTTTTGCCTTAGGTGGTGGTTTTGAGTGGACTTTAACCGCAGATTATCGTGTCGCCGATACCACAGCCAAAGTAGGTTTACCTGAAGTAAAACTGGGTTTAATGCCTGGTTTTGGTGGTTCAGTGCGTTTACCCCGGGTGATTGGCGCTGACGGTGCTATGGAATGGATCACCACAGGCAAAGAACGTGGTGCTGAGGCGGCATTAAAAGAAGGCGCTATTGACGCGGTGGTAGCTCCGGAAAAATTAAAAGACGCTGCACTGTCGATGATCAAGGATGCAATAGCCGACAAATTAAACTGGCAGAAAAAACGCGCCGCCAAATTACAGCCACTGAAACTAAATAAAATTGAAGCGACTATGAGCTTCAACACCGCCAAAGGCATGGTGTTTGCCAATGCAGGTAAACACTACCCGGCGCCTATGGTGGCGGTAGAAACTATTGAAGCCGCAGCCCGTTTAGACCGTGCTGGTGCTGTGGCTTTAGAAAACGCTGCTTTTGCCAAGCTGGCAAAAACTACTGCAGCTTCTGCGCAAATTGGCTTATTCCTCAATGACCAGTTGATTAAAGGCAAAGCGAAAAAAGCTGCCAAAACAGCCACCAAAGAGATTAAAAAAGCCGCCGTCTTAGGCGCAGGCATTATGGGTGGCGGTATCGCTTACCAGTCTGCGCTCAAAGGTGTGCCTGTGGTGATGAAAGACATAGCCGACAAAGCGTTAGAGCTGGGTATGGGCGAAGCCACTAAGCTGTTGAACAAACAGGTTGAACGCAAAAAGTTAGATGTAGTGGGTATGGCGAAAGTGATTGCCAGTATTCAGCCGACCTTGAGCATGGAACCAGTCAAAGCTGTTGATATAGTCGTAGAAGCTGTTGTAGAAAATCCAAAAATCAAAGGCGCTG
Source organism: Rheinheimera mesophila (assembly GCF_000986865.1). Classification (GTDB taxonomy): domain Bacteria; phylum Pseudomonadota; class Gammaproteobacteria; order Enterobacterales; family Alteromonadaceae; genus Pararheinheimera; species Pararheinheimera mesophila. The sequence goes on along the minus strand of NZ_LAVS01000017.1, from coordinate 24,609 downwards.
TACTCAAAGAAGTGGAAGAATTAGTAGCGGCTGATGCCATTATTACCTCCAATACTTCCACCATCTCTATTGATTCATTGGCCGCCAATTTAAAAGACCCGAGCCGCTTCTGTGGTATGCATTTCTTTAACCCTGTACACCAGATGCCATTGGTCGAGGTGATCCGCGGTAAAGACACCAGCGAAGAAACTGTCGCTGCTGTGGTGGCCTACGCGGCAAAAATGGGTAAGTCCCCTATAGTGGTCAACGACTGCCCTGGTTTTTATGTCAACCGTGTGTTGTTCCCGTACTTTGCCGGGTTTAGCAAACTGGTGTTAGACGGAGCTGACTTTGCCAAAGTCGACAAAGTGATGGAAAAAACCTTCGGCTGGCCTATGGGCCCGGCGTACTTGCTGGACGTGGTGGGTTTGGACACAGCGTTCCACTGCACAGACGTGATGGCGGCTGGTTTCCCAAGCCGTATGGGTAAAGTCGAAAATGACCCTGTCGCTCTGATGTATCAGGCACAGCGTTATGGTCAGAAGAACGGTGTCGGCTTCTATGCCTACAGCAAAGACGCTAAAGGCAAGCCGAAAAAAGATTCGGATGCAGCAGCTTACGACTTGCTGGCTAAAGCTGGCGCTTCCAGCGTGGAGTTTAGCAGCGATGACATTATTGCCCGTTGTATGGTGCCGATGATTAACGAAGTGATCCGCTGTTTAGAAGAAGGCATTGTCGCTACTGCTGGCGAAGCAGACATGGGCTTAATTTATGGTTTAGGTTTCCCTCCGTTCCGTGGTGGTCCGCTGCGTTATGTCGACACCATTGGTCTGGCGAACTTTGTGGCTTTAGCTGACAAATACGCCCATTTAGGTGAAATCTATCAGGTAACAGACAAAACCCGCGCCATGGCAGCTTCTGGTGCCGTGTTCTACCCGGTTTAAGGCGGAGAGAAACAAATGAAACAAGCAGTGATCGTTGATTGTATCCGTACCCCTATGGGTCGTTCGAAAGCAGGTATCTTCCGCAACGTGCGCGCAGAGGAATTATCCGCTTATGTGATGGCCGCTCTGGTTGAGCGTAACCCGGCTTTAGACCCGGCTGAAATTGATGATGTGATCTGGGGTTGTGTGCAACAAACTCTGGAACAAGGTTTTAACGTCGCCCGTAACGCCTCGTTATTGGCAGGCATTCCGCATTCAGTGCCGGCTGTGACGGTTAACCGCCTTTGTGGTTCATCCATGCAGGCCTTACACGACGCAGTACGTGCCATTCAAACCGGCATGGGTGAGGTGTATTTAATCGGTGGTGTGGAACATATGGGCCATGTGCCTATGACCCACGGTGTGGATTTCCACCCTGGTTTAGGCAAAAACATCGCCAAAGCTGCAGGCATGATGGGCTTAACGGCTGAGCTGTTAGGCAAACTGCATGGCATCAGCCGTCAGCAACAGGACGAGTTTGGCGCCCGCTCACACCGTTTAGCCTATGAAGCCACGCTGCAGGGGCGTTTTAAAAACGAAATTATCCCGGTGCAAGGCCATGACGCTGACGGCGTACTGAAAGTCTTTGATACAGACGAAGTGATACGTCCGGAAACCACAGTAGAAGCTTTAGCTGCTTTACGCCCAGTGTTTGACCCGGCCAACGGTACTGTAACAGCTGGTACTTCTTCAGCTTTATCAGACGGCGCTTCCGGCATGCTGGTGATGAGCGAAGAAAAAGCCAAAGCCTTAGGTTTAAAAATCCGCGCCAAAGTGATAGGTATGGGTGTAGCAGGTTGCGACCCTTCTATCATGGGTTACGGCCCTGTGCCTGCCAGTAAAAAGGCGTTAAAAGCGGCAGGTTTAACAGTGGCTGATATCGATTACGCTGAGTTAAACGAAGCCTTCGCTGCTCAGGCTCTGCCCGTGATGAAAGACTTAGGTTTACTCGAAGTAATGGACACTAAAGTGAACTTAAACGGTGGCGCCATTGCTTTAGGCCACCCGCTGGGCTGCTCAGGTTCACGCATCAGCACCACGCTGATTAACGTACTGGAAGACAAAGGCGGCAAATATGGTTTAGCCACTATGTGTATTGGTTTAGGCCAGGGCATAGCGACAGTGTTTGAACGTGTAGAGTAATATCGTTCTTAAAGTTAATGATTGAATAAGAGGGTTGGCTTTGGCCAGCCCTTTTTATTTGTACTTTGAGATACCGCTGTGGAGAATTTAAAACACCAGAGCCTGAACTTTGACCTTCTGCTGTTCAATCACAGCTCTGAATTCCGGGCTTGTTGTCGACCAATCCACAACATCGACTTTCCAGGGTAAATCAGACTCGGAGAAGGCTTCGTGTAAACTGGCCAGTAAAGTTAAAGACAAAGGTTGCTGTGACATAATCACCAAATCTAAATCAGAAAAAGGCTTAGCAGTCCCTTTGACACGTGAACCAAAAGCCCAGACTTCACAGGAAGGCACCAGTTGTCGCACTATCTGCTTCACTATGGCTAAATGTTCAGCACTGATATCTAACTGGCTAATGCTCATGCCATCCTCTTTTCTAACTGCTCAGATAAATGACTAGCTTCGGCTAAAAATTTTGGAATACCTGCTACCACTTCTAAAGCCACAGCTTCATCGTAGCTATGACTGGTTTTGCCACGCATTTCACGATACAAACGCCAGTCCGGCCAGCTTCCCAGTAATAACCCCTGCTCGTTACCAGTGCGGATCAAATCCTGAAAAGGCATCTGATCAAATAGCTCAGGGGTGGCCGACGCCATTTCCAGGTAACGCTTCAGCATTTTATGGCTGATTTCATAAGTAAACTCAAAACGCTGCACCAGACCATCACGAATTTGAGTGTCACTTATATCCTGCTGATATCTTAACCAGCCTTCGTACAGCCTGTTGGTGGCATTATGTAAAGGGGTAAGATCGAGCACAAAATCATTCATCAGCTAAGTCCTGTATGAAATACTGTCACAACAGCAGGTATAAGCGAAATTAACCTTATGCTATCGTAATTTGCAGCCTTTTGCCCAATCTTAGCCTGAAGTAGGAACTTTCGCTTAATTCCAGCTTTTCAGCACGAATAAGCTAAGTTAGCATAAGCGCCCTTTTAGTCTGAAAGCTGTGGAGCAAGAGCCATGTCGAACCCTGAACAGTTATTTTTAGCGGCCGATCAGCAGCTGGATACTTTAGGTTTACGTTGCCCTGAGCCAGTAATGTTAACCCGCCTGGCTATTCGCAAAATGACGGCGGGCCAGACACTATTAATTACCGCTGACGATCCGGCTACTACCCGCGATATACCTGCTTTTTGTCGTTTTATGGAGCATGAACTGGTCGCCAGCGATACAAGTAGCGAGCCTTTCCGCTATTTGGTGAAAAAATCCGGCTAAGAATTCAAAGCACCGCAAACACTTTTAACTGCCTTTTTCCGCCCTTTATTAACCACTTTCTGCCCTTTATCGGTTCGGACTGTAAGGGCCCATGCCGCTACGCCACACTGCCTGCATCAAGACACTTAACCCCTGATAAACAAGGTAAAACATGATGCAACAGTCCAATAAAATCTTTAACCAAACTAACTTAAACCTGCTGTTCATCACAGCACTGGCGGCTTTAACCATGAAAACCCAATGGCTGCCAAGCGACAGCGCAACAGTGCGTGAACTTAATGTGCAGCGTATTAACGTAATGGAACCCAGCGGTCATCCACGTTTGGTGATAGCCAATACAGGCCATGCGCCTAAAGCCATTAAAGAGGGCAAAGAGTTTTTTGATCCGGGCCCACGCCCAGGCATGATTTTTTACAATGACGAAGGCACTGAAAACGGTGGTTTTGTGTTCCGTGGTTTTGAAAAAGACGGCAAGGTGGAACATGGCCTGCATTTATCTTTTGACCGTTACAATCAGGATCAAAGCCTGGCGCTGCAGCATATTGAACAAGACGGCATGCTGATCTCAGGTCTGAATGTGGTCGACAGGCCGCAATACCCGATAGACGACTATATGCGGCTGATGCTGGCCGCAGAAAAAGGTGATGCGAAAGCTCAAGCGCGCATAAAAGAACTGGAACAACAATATCCAGATATTCATGGCTACAGAAGAGCTTTTTATGGCACATTAAACAAAAAAGCTATGCTGCAACTGAATGATCCTCAAGGAAATAAACGAATTGAAATGGCTGTGGGTAAGGATGGTAAACCTCAACTGGTGTTTTACGCTGAAGATGGCAGCGAACTGATGCGTTTACCAGAAGCAGTACAGGTGAAATGATGACACAGCTCAAAACCTTTGCCCTGTTATTGGCCTTTTCCTATGGCTTGATGTTGTATCTGGCGCTGCTGCAAACAGCGCCTGGGCAACCTTTGCAGTTCCATGCCGATGCCCCGCTTTGGCTGACACTACAGGCCGCTTTGTCACTCTGGTTAAGCCGCAAGTTAGATGCTGTGCTTTGGGCCAAAGGCACTGCGGTTTCACTGCTGCAGCGTTATAGCCAAAGCTTTGGCCTGAGTTTGCTGATTTTTGTTGGCCTGATGACTGGCATTCAGCTTTTGATAGATACAGCCACTGGCCAGCCCTTTTTGCTGCAGCAGTATCTGCGGGTTGGCCTGATGTATCTGCTGGTGCATAGCTTAATAGCGGGGGCAGATTTGTTATGGCAAGCGTTAAAACGCCAGCAACAACAACAACTCGAGCTGCTGCAGGCACAACAACATAACCAGCAGTTCAAGTTGCAATTGCTGCAACAACAACTGGACCCACACTTTTTGTTTAATAACCTCAATGTGCTCTCTGTGCTTATTCATAAAAGCCCGGATCAGGCCGAGCAGTTTCTTGACCATTTTGCCGATATTTACCGTTACCAATTGCAGCAAGGCAGTAAAACGCTGGTGCCTTTGGCCGACGAGCTGATTTTTGCACAGCAGTATATGGCGCTGTTGGCGCAACGTTTTCCGGCCAGTTTTCAACTAAAGATCTCTGTAGAGCCGGAGCAACAAACTAACTATCAGTTAGTGCCCTGCAGCCTGCAGTTGCTGCTGGAAAACGCAGTGAAACATAACAGCGCATCAGCTGAACAACCTTTGTTGATCCAACTGGAACTGCAACAAGGTCAGTTAATAGTGCATCACCCATTGCGACCCAAGGCTTTTGCCCAGCCCGGTACAGGCACAGGTTTAAGCAATTTATCTGAGCGCTGCCAGGCGGTGCTGGGCAAGCCAATAGAAGTGACACAAAACGACGGGTTTATCGTCTCTGTGCCACTGCAGCAGAGTGTTTAAAGGGGCGGCATAAGCAAGGATAGGCCATGAAAGTACTGATTATTGAAGACGAAGTATTAGCGGCAGAAAAACTGGCCGCTTATCTGAAACGCTATCAACCCGACGCCGAACTGGTAGCTCAGCTTAGTTCTGTCGCTCAGGTGATTGAGTTTTTCTCTGCAGATCCAAAAGCTCAACAACTGGATTTAATTTTTTCTGATGTAGAGCTGACAGATGGCCAGGTATTTACCGCGTTAGAGCAGCTGGAATTGCCTTGCCCTGTGCTTTTCACTACAGCTTATGATCAATACTGGATGCAGGTGTTTCAGTACCAGGCGGTGGATTATTTACTGAAGCCCTTCTCCTACCCCAGATTTGCCGAAGCCATGCTGAACTTTGCCCAGTTGAAACATAAGCTGCAGCAGCCGGTAACAGCTGCAACTCTGGCCTATAAAAAGCGGTTTTTATTACGCAAAGGCCAAAGCTTATCTATTTTGCCAGTCGCCGATATTTTGCTGATCCGCGCCGCCAACGGCGTATTGCTGGCGACAGATAAACACAACAGCGTGCATATACTGACAGAAGCCAATTTAGGCGATATAGAAAACCAACTCGACCCCAGTGAATTCTTCCGGCTGAACCGCAGTGATATCATTCATATCAGCAGTATTTTGCAGGTAGAGCCTTACAACAAAGAGTCCGTAGCCGTAGTGCTCAGCTGCGATAAAGAACCCGCTATCAGTAGTAAAACCAGAACTGCTTTGTTTAGGAAGTGGTTGAATCAGTAAGTTGCTCATTTAGTATTGAGCCGCAATGATAAGTCACTACCTACGCTAATACATCCAGCCCTTTTTTGGCGACTAGATTCAACAGCTTTAATGAAGGGCCATTCGGCTTCTTCTGGCCCTGCTCCCATTTTTGTACTGTAGATTTGCTGGTATTCAGATAAGCGGCGAATACGCCCTGACTGGCTTTGTTATCCAAGCGAATTTGTTTGATTTGCTTCGCATCAAATTCCACTACAACAGGCAAACACAACAGATCAAAGTCTCTTAATGTTTGGTCTTTTAACACTCCGGCTTTATGTAAATCACCTGCCGTTTCCTGCACCATCTCCAGAATGGAATTACCCATCAATTTTTACCTCTGCAAACACCCCGGATAGCACCAGTTGGTCGACTATGTCTTCGCTATAACTAAGTAGCTCTGACGCCAGATTCTTTAAGGCTTTAAGCTCTATAGATGAAACATTGGCTTTAGCACTTTTTGAAAACCCATACACAAAAACTGCACGTTCTGCAGCGCGATACACCAGCAGAGTTCGTGCTCCGGCACTTTTACCCCGGCCAGCCAAAGCGATACGTTTTTTAATCACGCCACCACCTAAATCGGCATCGATTAAACCAGCTTCTATTTCAGCCAAAGCGTGGCAAAGATCTAGGTTTGTAAGACCTTCTTTTTCAGCCCAGCGTCTAAAGGTTCTGTTAGTTAATAGCCGCATAAGCAATCCCTCGCACATGGGCAAAAGTATAGCACCAAGGGTTACACTTTTCTGCTATTAGCTGCAGAATGTATTTATGCAGCAGAAAACAAAAAAGGAGCCTAAGCTCCTTTTCCAATTTGTATCAATCAGTTAGCCATTAAGGCGATTTATCACTGTAATACAGAAATATCCGCTACACGCAGGAATAATTCACGGAGTTGCTGTAACAAGGCCTGACGGTTTAAACGCACTGCAGCGTCATCAGCATTGACCATCACTTTATCGAAGAACTGGTCTACTACATCGCGCATGGCCGCCAGATGGCTTAAACCTTCAGCGTAGCTGCTTACAGTGGCCTGATAGGCCTGTTCTGCCACTATGGCTTTATACAGAGCCTGTTCGGCGTCTTCGCTTAGCAGAGCACTGTTGATGCTCTCTGGAATAGCTTCTGTCACTTTAGCCAGGATATTGGCGACCCGCTTATTAGCAGCGGCTAAAGCTAAAGCAGCGTCCAGTTTACGAAATTCAGCTACAGCTTTGACACGGCGGTCGAAGTCGGCCGGATTGGTTGGACGGCGGGCTAATACAGCCTGAATAACGTCTACACCAAAACCTTCGCCTTCGTACCAGGCGCGGAAGCGGCCTAACATAAAGTCCAGCACTTCGTCGGAAACGCTATTTTGAGTCAGCTTGTCACCGAAGGTGGTTTTGCTGAATTCAATCAGTTCAAGCAGATCCAGAGGTAACTGTTTTTCCACCATAATACGCAGCGCACCAATGGCAGCACGGCGTAAAGCGAAGGGGTCTTTGTCGCCTTTTGGCGCCTGGCCTATACCAAAGATACCCACCAGCGAATCCATTTTATCGGCGATAGCCACAGCACAAGCTTCTAACTGGCTTGGCAGGCTGTCACCGGCAAAACGTGGTTTGTATTGCTCGTTTAGCGCTACAGCCACAGCTTCTGGCTCACCGTCCAGACGGGCATAATGCATCCCCATCACGCCCTGCACTTCCGGGAACTCGCCAACCATATTGGTCATTAAGTCGGTTTTTGATAACAAACCAGCGCGTTCTGCATGAGTTACGTCAGCGCCAATTTTGCCTGCTATAAAAGCAGCCACTTTGGCGATACGCTCGGATTTCTCTAATAAAGTACCCAGCTTTTGCTGGAACAATACTGTACTTAAAGCTGGCAGGCGATCGACCAGTTTGGTTTTAGCGTCTGTCACAAAAAAGAACTGAGCGTCAGATAAACGTGGGCGCACAACTTTTTCGTTACCAGAGATAATCTGGCTTGGGTCTTTGCTGTCGATATTGGCCACAAAAATGAATTTATTCAATAACTTGCCATTATTGTCCACCAGCGGGAAATACTTCTGGTTGTCTTTCATGGTCGAAATTAACGGCTCAGCCGGAACTTGCAGAAAACGTTCTTCAAAAGAACCTACCAGCACCACAGGCCATTCTACTAATGACGTGACTTCTTCCAGCAGAGCATCGTCCATCAGCGCCACGCCATTTAATGCTTTGGCCTCTGCTGCTACGTTTTCAGCAATAATGGCTTTACGTTTGGCGAAGTCGGCAATGACATAAGACAGTTCCAGCGTACTTAAGTAGGCATCGGCATTTTTGATTTCGACCAAAGCTGGCGCATGGAAACGGTGGCCATAGCTGACACGACCTGCTTCTTTACCCAGAATAGTGGCTGGCACTACCTCGTCACCTAATAACAGAGTGACAGTATGCACAGGACGGATAAATTCGGCCGTTGAATTGCCCCAGCGCATTGGCTTGGCAATTGGCAACTTAGCTAAAGCAGTGCTGATCACCGCTGGTAACAATGCAACTGTGCTTTCGCCTTTTATCAGTGCTTTATGAATAAGCCAGGCACCTTTGTCTGTTTCTAAACGTTCCGCCTGCTCCGCAGTAATACCGTTCGACGCAGCCCAGGCTGCAGCAGCTTTAGTTGGCTTGCCATCGGCATCAAAAGCCGCAGCCAAAGCCGGGCCACGTTTTTCTACCACTTTATCTTGTTGCTGCAAGGCCAGTTGATTAACACGTACCGCTAAACGGCGTGGCGCTGCATACCAGCTGACATCGCCATGGCTTAGGTTTTGTTTTGCCAGCTCTTCAGTGATATTGTCAGCAAAGGCAGTCGCCAGAGTTTTTAAAGCTTTTGGTGGTAACTCTTCGGTACCAATTTCTACGAAAAAATCTTGCACAGACATTATGCCTCCTGCGTTGACTGGTTACGGCGCTTGCTATCACTACATAGGGGAAAACCTAACTTTTCCCGCGCAGCGAAATAGGCTTCAGCACAAGCTTTAGCCAGGGTGCGCACCCGCAGAATATAACGCTGGCGCTCAGTCACAGAAATGGCGTGACGGGCATCTAATAAGTTAAAAGCGTGAGAGGCTTTCATTACTTTTTCATAAGCAGGTAAAGCTAAACCTGCTTCAATCAGCTTCTGGCTTTCGGCTTCACACTGGTCGAAGTATGCGAACAGCGCAGGTACGTCCGCATATTCAAAGTTGTAAGTGGACTGCTCTACTTCGTTCTGGTGGAATACATCACCATAAGTGACACGGCCTAAAGGACCGTCAGCCCAGACCAGATCATAAATACTGTCGACGCCCTGGATATACATCGCCAGACGCTCTAAACCATAGGTAATTTCGCCTGTGACAGGACGGCACTCTAAGCCACCCACTTGCTGAAAATAAGTGAACTGAGTCACTTCCATGCCGTTTAACCATACTTCCCAACCCAGACCCCAGGCGCCCAGCGTTGGTGATTCCCAGTTGTCTTCGACAAAACGGATATCGTGCACCAGGGTATCAATACCCAGTTCACGTAAGGAGCCTAAATACAGCTCCTGAATATTGGCTGGCGACGGCTTTAAGATCACCTGAAACTGATAGTAGTGCTGCAGACGGTTAGGGTTTTCACCGTAACGACCATCGGTAGGACGGCGGCAAGGCTGCACATAAGCCACGTTGGTCGGCTCAGGGCCTAAAGAACGTAAAAAAGTCATAGGATGGAAAGTACCGGCCCCTACTTCCATATCCAGCGGCTGAACAATAACGCAGCCCTGGCGTGCCCAATAATCTTGTAATGCCAGGATCAACCCCTGGAAGGTCTTCATATCGTACTTTTGCATTAGCCTGACCTGCTGGTAAAAATGACTGAAAAGTATACCTATTTGCGGCGTCGAACTGTAGCGCTAAGCCGCGTTTTTTATGGGTTTTTTAAGCTTTATTAAACAGATAAGGCCCCTTACGGAGCCTTTTCTGTTTTCAAGCTTCACAGCTTACACGTCCAGGTTTGCCACCCGCAGCGCGTTTTCTTCGATAAAGTTACGGCGTGGTTCTACGTCGTCACCCATCAGGGTATTAAACAGCTGATCGGCACCAATGGCGTCTTCAATAGTCACACGCAGCATGCGGCGGGTATTTGGATCCATGGTGGTTTCCCATAACTGCTCTGGGTTCATCTCACCCAAACCTTTATAACGCTGGATATATAAACCACGTTTCGACTCGGCCATTAACCATTCCAGTGCTTCCACAAAGCTGGTCACTGTTTTAGTTTTTTCACCACGGCGGACATACCCCCCCTCTTCGATCAAGTCACGGATTGCAGTGCCTAATTCAACAATGCGGCCGTAATCCACTGAAGTGATAAAGTCGTAGTGCAGCAGGTATTCGTTGTCGATACCGTGCTGGCGGATGATCACTTTTGGCACAAACAGATGACGCTCACGGTCTTCCACTATGCTGTAGGCATAGCTGGAACCATCGCCTTCACGCTCTTGTAAGCGGGTCACCAGATGTTTGGCCCAGCTTTCTGCCGCAGCGGCGTCTTTGCACAGCTCAGGCGTAATAGCAGGCACATACACCAGCTCGTTCAGTAAGTTTGACGGTATCTTACGGCTTAAACGGGTGATAGTGGCTGACACTTTATGGTACAGCTGCACTAAAGTTTCCAGCTGAGCACCACCTATGCCTGGTGCGTCTGCATTGACATGCAAGGTCGCTTCATCCAGCGCCAGTGTGGTTAAGTACTCAGTTAAAGCCGGGTCATCTTTAATATATTGTTCTTGCTTACCTTTTTTCACTTTGTATAAAGGCGGCTGAGCAATATAGATGTAACCACGTTCAATCAGCTCTGGAGTTTGACGATAGAAAAAGGTCAATAACAGAGTGCGGATGTGAGAACCATCGACGTCGGCGTCCGTCATCAGGATGATGCTGTGATAACGGGTTTTGTCCGGATTGTATTCATCACGGCCTATACCACAACCTAAAGCTGTGATCAGGGTGCCGACTTCCTGAGAGGAAATCATCTTGTCAAAGCGGGCTTTTTCTACGTTCAGGATTTTACCTTTGAGCGGCAGAATAGCCTGGTTTTTGCGGTTACGGCCCTGCTTGGCAGAACCACCCGCAGAGTCACCCTCTACCAGGTAAAGTTCTGATAAGGCTGGATCTTTTTCCTGACAGTCAGCCAGTTTACCAGGTAAACCTGCGATATCTAACGCACCTTTACGGCGTGTCATTTCGCGGGCTTTACGGGCCGCTTCACGGGCGCGGGCTGCGTCAACAATTTTGCCAACAATAATTTTGGCTTCGCCCGGGTTTTCTAATAGGTATTCATTCAGTTTTTCGTGCATCGCACTTTCAACAGCAGACTTCACTTCGCTGGAGACCAGCTTGTCTTTGGTCTGAGAACTGAATTTAGGGTCCGGTACTTTAACGCTGATTACAGCCGTTAAACCTTCACGGGCGTCGTCGCCTGTGGCGGAGATTTTCATCTTTTTGGCGTAACCTTCGTGCTCCATATAGGTGTTTAACACCCGGGTTAAAGCAGAACGGAAACCTGCTAAGTGAGTACCACCATCCCGTTGTGGGATGTTGTTGGTGAAACAATAAATACCTTCCTGGAAGGAATCGTTCCACTGCATCGCCACTTCAACAGAAATACCATCTTCTTCACGGTGTGAAGTAAAGTAAAAAGCCTTTTGGTGAACCGGGGTTTTAGTGCGGTTTAAGTACTGCACAAAAGCTTCGATACCACCTTCGTATTTAAAATGATCAGTTTTGTCGTCACGTTCGTCAGTCAGAATAATGCTGACACCGGAGTTCAGGAACGACAGTTCACGTAAACGTTTGGCCAGAATATCGTAGTGGAAATTGATATCGCTAAAAATGGTTGGGCTTGGCCAGAAACGAATCGACGTACCTGTGCCTTCAGTTTCACCCACTACAGCTAAAGGCGCCTCTGGCACACCTAGACGGTAGATTTGTGAATGCACTTGCTGTTTACGGCGAATGGTTAGTTCTAATTTGTCCGATAAAGCGTTTACTACTGAAACACCTACCCCGTGTAAACCACCTGAAACTTTGTAGGAGTTATCATCAAACTTACCACCGGCGTGTAACACCGTCATGATAACTTCTGCCGCAGATACACCTTCTTCGTGCATATCTGTAGGAATACCACGGCCGTTATCGCGCACTGACACTGAGTTATCGGTATGGATAGTGACCCACACATCAGTACAGTGGCCCGCCAAGGCTTCATCGATGGAGTTGTCGACGACTTCGAATACCATGTGGTGCAAACCTGAACCATCGTCCGTATCACCGATATACATACCGGGTCTTTTACGTACGGCATCCAGGCCTTTTAATACTTTGATACTCGACGAGTCGTAAATATGTTCTTCGGCCATCTTCATTCTGTCCGTATTGTTATCTGTCCGTGTTCCACGTGAAACAATGCCGGATACAGATCCGGTATTGCTGGTAAAACCTGGTCAGTATTAATCGCTGAAATAAATACTTGCGAGTTAATAGTGTTTAAAAAACTAAATATATGACGCTTGGAATTATCGTCTAATTCCGAGGCCAAATCATCAATTAATAACACCGGCTTCTTATGGCCGTAGTTATAAATCACGTTACTTTGCGCCACTTTCAGCGCAAAAAGTAATACTTTCAGTTGTCCACGCGACAACACTTCTTCGACCACCTGGCCCGCCACCTTCAGCTTTAAATCCGCTTTCTGTGGGCCAAACTGGCAATGACCTAAGCGTAAGTCCTGCAGAAAATTCTGCTGCAATAATTGCTGTAATTGCTCTGGCGTTTCAATACGTTCGGGCCAACCTGAATACAATTGCAGAGTTAAACCTGAAGCCCACAGTGCATCAACCAATAGAGGCTGAACCGCAGCATCTAAGGCCAGAATGTAGCGTTGTCGTAGCGCTTGTAATTCAAAAGCCAAGCTGGCCAGATTCTGGTCCCAGTAGGCATATTCATCGTTATAACGCTTTTGTATTTTTAACAGCGCATTACGATGTTTCAACACCCGCTGCAATTTGCTCCACAAGGAATAGAAACTCTGTTCCACGTGAAACAATCCCATATCAAAAAACTGCCGTCTTTCTTTTGGCCCCCCCAACAACAGCCTAAAACTCTCTGGGGTTATTAATTGCACTGGCAGCAATTGCGCTAGCTCAGAGACACGGCTCAGGTCTTCGCCATTTAACCGCATCCGCAGCTCACCTTCGCGCTCACGCTGCAAACCTAAATTTAATAGCTGCCCCGCCATCTCTACTTTGGCATTGAGTACAAATGCCGTTTGCTCGTAGCGGATCAGTTTTTCTGGCTTACTGCTGCGAAAAGAACGACCATGCGCCAAATAATAAATGGCCTCGAGCAAACTGGTTTTGCCGCTGCCATTTTCGCCATAAATCAGGTTTATCCCGGAACGAAACTCTAACTGAGCTTCGGCAATGTTGCGAAATTGCTGAATTCTAAGCGTATTTAATGCCATTCACTATAAACGCATTGGCATCACAACGTACATGGCGCCTGATTTAGCTCCAACACCCTCAATCAGGGCACTGGAGTTGCCGTCACTCAAATGCAACACCACCAGATCGGTGGATAAGGTATTCAGTACGTCGAGTAAGTAACCCACGTTAAAGCCAATTTCCAGCGTATCGCCCTGGTATTCCACTTCAATGGTTTCTTCAGCCTGCTCATGCTCTGGGTTATTCGCCACAATCTGCAGCTCGCCTGAACTCAAAGTAAAACGCACACCACGGTATTTTTCATTCGACAAAATAGAAGCACGCACGCAAGAATCTTTGAGGACATCACGATGTGCGGTCACCAGCTTAGTGCTGTTACGTGGTAAAACGCGGCGGTAATCAGGGAAACGGCCGTCAATTAATTTACAGCTAAAGCTGAACTGAGAGTCGGTTAAACGGATATGGTTTTGGCCTAAACTTAAGGTCACCAGTTGCTCATCGGCAATTAATAACCGCATCACTTCCAGCACACCTTTGCGTGGAATAATAATTTGTTTCTGATGACCCGCCGTCGCCGCCAATTCAATAGAACTCATCGCCAAACGGTGACCGTCCGTGGCAACAGAACGTAAAGTGCCGTTATCCACTTCAAATAACAAGCCATTCAGGTAATAACGCACATCCTGGTTCGCCATGGAAAAGGCTGTATCATCTAATAAATGGCGTAACTGGCTGCGTGGTAACTGCAAGTCGACCTCACCTTGCCAACTCTCTAAATTTGGATAATCGTTGGCGCTTAGAGTCGACAAGGTGAATTTACTTTTACCTGTGCTCACCACACAGTTTTCACCTTGCACCGTCACGCTTAATAAAGAAGAGTCAGGTAAGCTGCGGCAAATATCCAGAATTTTTTTTGCCGGCACCGTAATACGGCCAGGACTGATCAGTTGCTGAATAGGCGACATCGCCACCAGTTCAATTTCTAAGTCGGTCCCGGTCAGGATCAGTTGACCGTCTTCACGGGCTTCAATCAACACATTCGACAAAATAGGTAAAGTATGGCGCCGTTCAATAGCACCTGACACCATTTGCAAGGGTTTGAGCAGAGCGTCGCGTTCAATAGTAAATTGCATCACCATTCCCTATTATGAAGACAATGTTCGAATTAAGTTTTGGAAATCTTCTTTAATTTCATGCGTCTCTTCTTTTAACGATTCAATTTTACGACACGCATGCAACACTGTGGTGTGGTCACGGCCACCAAAAGCATCACCAATCTCAGGCAAGCTGTGGTTGGTCAGTTCTTTTGCCAAGGCCATCGCCATTTGACGGGGACGGGCCACAGAACGACTGCGGCGTTTTGACAATAAATCCGCTACCCGTATTTTGTAATACTCGGCCACAGTTTTCTGAATATTTTCGATAGTGACCAACTTATCCTGCAACGCCAGCATATCGCGTAATGCTTCACGGACAAAGTCGATGGTAATAGGACGGCCAGTAAAGTTGGCGTTGGCGGAAATACGATTCAGCGCCCCTTCTAATTCACGCACATTAGAGCGCAAACGCTTGGCGACAAAAAACGCCACTTCTTCCGGCAGACGAATATTGATCTCCTGTGCTTTACGCATCAGGATCGCTACCCGGGTTTCCAGTTCTGGGGGTTCGATCGCTATAGTTAAACCCCAGCCGAACCGGCTTTTTAGCCGCTCTTCCACGCCGTCGATTTCTTTTGGATACCGATCGCTGGTGAGAATGATCTGCTGATTGCCTTCAAGCAAGGCGTTAAAGGTGTGGAAAAATTCTTCCTGGGAACGATCTTTTTTCGCGAAGAACTGAATGTCATCGATAAGCAGAGCATCAACAGAACGGTAATAGCGCTTAAACTCTTCTATCGCATTGTTTTGTAAGGCCTTTACCATATCCTGTACAAAACGTTCTGAGTGCATGTAAATCACTTTAGCGTCTGGATTTTTTGCCAGAATACCGTTACCCACCGCATGCAATAAGTGAGTTTTACCTAAACCTGTGCCGCCATATAAAAACAGCGGGTTATAGGCTGTGCCGGGATTGTCGGCCACTTGCTTGGCAGCAGCGCGTGCTAACTGGTTCGACTTACCTTCCACGAAGTTGTCAAAGTTATGCTTCGCGTTAACATTGCTGTTGACTATGGTTTTTGGTGCCGGCTCAGGCATAGCCGCGACCGGAGCTGCGGCTGGTGCGACACGTGGCAATTGATTCACTGGAGCAGCCAAAGGCTTTTGGGTTGAACCTACATCAAAGCGCAGCCGTGGCGCATGATCGCCACAATAGCCTTGGATCAGCTCATTGATCCGATTCAGGTATTTATCTCGCACCCAATCCAGCACAAAGCGGTTAGGCGCGTACAAAGTCAGTGCGTCATGCGAGCTGTCAGCTTGTAATGGACGGATCCAGGTTCCAAAATCACGAGCTGGTAGCTCGGCCTGGAGCGCTTCGAGGCAATTTTTCCAAACGGACTGATACACCATATCTCCAAAAGCCCCTAATAATTATTATTTCGTTAGGCAGGCGTAAGTGAAAAGAGCAGCATTATCATACGATCTTATCCACAAGTTCAATATTGACTTTTGTAAAAATGCGACGAGCGACACAAACAATGTGTAACCACTTGTTTTATATAAAAATAAACCTCTTATTCTATTTACTGATATGCAAGTAAAAGATCAGAGCAAAGCGGTGCAAAAACCGCTGTTTTTTAAAACAACTCACATTTTATCCCAGTTGAGTGACCTGCCTTGTGGACAACTTTTAAAGATCGATAAAAAATAATGATCAGATCAGCAGAAACACAAGGATCTGCATTGACAACAGCAGCCGGGCCGCTTAGAATTCGCGCTCTTTTTTAATCGCTGCGTTTTGGTTTTTACTAAAACACAGACCCTTAGTAAATATCGACCGGACGGACGAAGTTATGAAAAGAACATTTCAACCTAGCGTTTTAAAACGTGCTCGCGTCCACGGCTTTCGTGCTCGCATGGCTACCAAAAATGGTCGTCAAGTATTAGCGCGTCGCCGTGCTAAAGGCCGTAAACGCTTAACTGTCGCTTAATTTTTAAGCGCTGCGTGGTCAGCTATACATTCAGCAGGGAGTTACGTCTGTTAACTCCCCGCGAATTCGACAATGTTTTCCAAAATCCTTTCCGGGTTTCTTCTCCTCTCTTTACTATCTTGTGTAAGCCTAATCAGTCTGTTCATCCAAGACTTGGTCTGACTATTGCCAAAAAACGTGTTAAATTAGCCACGCATCGAAACCGTATCAAACGATGTTCGCGGGATAGCTTTCGGCTACACCAACATGAACTTCCGCCAGTTGATTTAGTTTTGATGGTAAAAGGTGATATCAGCAATACGCCCAATGAAGAATTGCACAAGCAACTGGATAAGTTATGGGGCAAAATAGCTCGCCAATACAAAACACTGGTGCAAGACTGCTGATTTCCACCGTACGTGGTTATCAAAAGTTGATCAGTCCGCTATTTGGACCCAGTTGCCGGTTTTATCCCACCTGTTCACATTATGCCATTGAAGCCATAGAACGCTTCGGTGTTGTAAAAGGTGGTTGGTTAACTACAAAACGTTTATTAAAATGTCACCCCTTACATCCCGGTGGTGAAGACCCGGTTCCACAAAAGCAGAAAGAGACTAACTAACAGATGGATTCTCAACGCAGTTTATTAGTGATAGCCCTCGCCTTCGTTAGCTTATTGTTATGGCAGGCATGGCAAACCGATCACGCGCCTAAACCAGTTACTCCGGTCACTGAATCAAGCACAACTATTTCAACTGGTTCAGCCGACTTACAATTAAGCAGTTCAGGCACTTCAGCTCAAGCTGCGGCAGCAGTGGCGACTCAACAACTGATCAACGTCAGTACTGATGTATTAAAAGTACAGATCGACACCAAAGGTGGCGATATTGTTGATTTGACTTTACCCGCTTTTACGCTGAGTAAAGACAGCGACCAGCCTTATCAGCTAATGCGCAAACTCAATGGTTTTGAATATGTAGCTCAGTCAGGTTTATTGGCAGACGGCCCAGATGACAAACGTAACAGTGGCCGTCCAGTGTATTCGGTAGATCAATCCAGTTACACACTGGCGAACGGCGAGCAGCAACTGGTAGTGCCTTTAACTTTCAGCCATAACGGTTTAGAGATTGAAAAACGCTATATCTTTACCGCTGGAAAATATGATGTCCGGGTAGAATATTTACTGAAAAATAGCAGTGACCAAGCCAAGTTAGTTCAGCCTTATCAGCATCTGGTGCAGACTATTAATAATGGCGAAAGCAGCAGTATGATGATGCCAATCTACCGTGGTGCGGCTTACTCTACGTCTGAAAAACGCTACGAAAAATACGATTTTGAAGAAATGCAGGAAACCAACCTGGCACAATCCACCAAAGGGGGTTGGGTCGCTATGTTGGAGCACTACTTTGTAGCGGCCTGGGTTCCTGAAAAAACTGCAGACAATCAGCTCTATAGCTTAGTCAATAACGGCAACGGCATTGTGGGTGTAAAAGGCCCTGAGCTGACAATACCAGCCGGTGAAAGCCTGACGATCGCTTCTACTTTTTATGCAGGTCCAAAGGATCAGGATAACTTAGCCGCTATTGCCGATGGCTTGGATCTGACCGTCGACTACGGTTTCTTATGGTTTATTTCCCAGCCTTTATTCTGGTTACTGACCTTGATCCAGGGTTTTGTCAGCAACTGGGGTGTGGCTATTATTATCATCACCTTGATTGTGAAAGGTGTGATGTACCCTCTGACCAAAGTGCAGTATGAGTCTATGGCCAAGATGCGTAATCTGAAACCAAAAATTGACGAACTGCAGGCGCGTTACAAAGACGACCGTCAGAAGATGGGCCCGGCCATGATGGAACTGTACCGCAAAGAAAAAGTAAACCCTATGGGTGGTTGCTTACCTATGCTGGTACAAATGCCTATTTTCCTGGCGTTATACTGGGTGTTTGTTGAGAGTGTGGAATTACGTCAGGCTCCATTTATGTTATGGATCCAGGATTTATCCACTCAGGACCCGTACTACGTATTACCTGTGCTGTTTGGTATCAGTATGTTTGTGATGCAAAAACTGACACCTATGACAGTGACGGATCCAATGCAGCAAAAAATTATGCTGTGGATGCCAGTAGTGTTCTCCGTATTCTTCCTGTGGTTCCCAAGTGGTCTGGTGCTGTACTGGTTAGTCAGCAACCTGATTTCGTTGGCCCAGATGCTGTATATCTACCGTGGCATGGAGAAAAAAGGCTTATACACTAAGGCCTGATGCTCCTGAGCTACACTTCGAAGGCCTGTTTTCAGGCCTTTTTGTTTTGTTGAGTTTAAAAACGTTTGAGGTTTGATCTATGTACAGCACAGACACCATTGCCGCTCAGGCCACAGCCACAGGTCGTGCCGGTGTAGGCATAATAAGGGTATCAGGCCCTGCCGTATCCGCAGTAGCTTCGGCCGTTCTGGGCAAACTACCTAAGCCCCGTACCGCTGAATACCTGCCGTTTTTAGACGCACAACAACAAACTTTGGATCAGGGCATAGCCCTGTATTTCCCTGGCCCGAATTCTTTTACTGGCGAAGATGTACTGGAATTACAAGGTCATGGTGGCCCTGTACTTTTAGATATGCTGCTGCGCCGTGTGCTGGATATAAAAGACGTGCGCATAGCGCGCCCTGGCGAATTTTCCGAGCGGGCCTTTTTAAACGACAAACTGGATTTAACTCAGGCCGAGGCTATAGCCGATTTAATTGACGCCAGCTCGGAGCAAGCCGCCCGTTCCGCTATGCAGTCGTTGCAGGGTGAGTTTTCGCGCAAAATCCATGATCTGGTGGAAAAAGTGATTTACCTGCGGATTTACGTCGAAGCCGCCATCGACTTTCCGGATGAAGAAATCGACTTTTTATCCGATGGTAAAGTGGCAGGTGACTTAGCAGAAATTATTTCTGATTTAGCTGGCATCCAAAAACAAGCCACTCAAGGCAGCATCTTACGTGAAGGCATGCGTGTGGTCATCGCAGGCCGGCCCAATGCCGGTAAATCCAGCTTATTAAACGCTTTGGCTGGCCGTGAAGCCGCCATAGTGACAGAAATCGCAGGCACCACCCGTGATGTGTTGCGTGAGCATATTCATATCGACGGTATGCCTTTGCATATCATCGACACTGCAGGTTTACGGGAAGCCACAGACAAAGTGGAACAAATAGGCATAGAACGTGCCTGGCAGGAAATAGAGCAGGCCGACCGCGTGCTGTTTATGGTCGACGGCACTACTACGAACGCCACCAGCCCAAGTGAAATCTGGCCAGATTTTATGTCACGTTTACCCAAAGATTTAGGCTTAACTGTTATTCGCAATAAAGCCGACTTAACCGGCGAAACCACTGGCGCTAGTCAGAATGGTGACTATCCGGTGTTTCATATTTCAGCCAAAACCAATTCAGGCATCGAAGAGTTACGCGATCACCTCAAAGCCTGTATGGGCTTTGACGCCAATACCGAAGGCAGCTTTATCGCCCGCCGTCGCCATTTAGACGCACTGGCTCGCGCTGCAGAGCATTTGGCCATAGGCGAAGCTCAGCTTCATAACCACTTAGCTGGCGAGCTGTTAGCAGAAGAACTGCGCCTGACTCAGCAACACCTGAATGAAATCACCGGCGAATTCAGCTCGGATGATTTATTGGGCAGGATTTTCAGCTCGTTCTGTATCGGTAAATAACTGAATTTTAGCTCCCTCCCCGCATGGCCAGATGATCACTGGCGGTGCGGCGGATCAGTAGCGTCAGTACTCCAGCCCCACATAAGGTAATAGCGCTTGCTGTTAGTAAACCTGAATCAAAACTGCCGCTTTGTTTGGCTAAATAACCACTGATCGCAGGTGCAATCACTTGGGCAGTGCCATAACAAAGCGTCATCTTGCCCATCAATTGAGCTGGTTTTGCTGGTAATAAGCGCCCTGCCATGGTCAGCATTAGGCTGACACAACCAACAAAACTGATGCCAAATAAAAAGGCACTGAAGACTAAGGCCGGCGCCTGGGTCCAGAGCACAGGCAACACAATAGCCAAAGCGTTTAACAGTAAAGCCCAACGCAAACTGACTAAATAACCAGAACGTCGTGCAACCCTATCCCAGAAAATCGCTGCTGGTGCGGCTCCTATACCTAAAGCAAAAAATGCCCAGTTACCAAAACCTGTTAGTTCTGCGTTTAAGCTCGCCATAGCGACAATAAAAGTGATAGTCACCACATAGCCATAACCGGCGCAGAAATACATGAAAAACAAAGGCCAAAGGAAACTTCGGGGCAAAGCCAAGGCTGGGCTATCAGTGTTATTGCCAGATCCCAGCAGCAGTGGTGCGGGCAACCAGTGCCAGGCCGGAATAATCAGCACCAATCCGAGTAAGCTAAGCGCCAGCCATTGCTGATCCCAACTCAAAGCCGCTGCGCTAAGCAGCTCTACGAATAAAGCCACTAAAGCTATGCCCAGGCCCAAGCCTGCAAAATGCAAACCCAGTTCAGCTTTAGCACCACGCGCAGCTAACTGCTGCAAAATAAGACCTGAGGCCAATAACATTGAAGCGGCTGAACTTAAACCTGCCAGAAAGCGCCACAAGCCCCAAAATAGTGGGTCTGAACTATAGGCTGTAGCTAAAGTACTCAGGACGGCAAAAACCAAACCTGTGCGATAGGCATAAAACTTCCACTGCCAGTTTTTTAACCGCACCGCCAACAAAGCCCCGGCAAAATACCCCAAATAATTGACTGCAGCTAAATAACCGGCCATAGCTTCGCTAAGGCCAGCAGCGGACATCAGAGGAATAAGCGGCGTATAGGCAAAACGGGCTATGCCCAAACACAATAACTGACTAAAAAAACCAGCCAATAGAATACGGCGAGCCGCTGGATCAGACATAAGTTCCCTTGTTTTCAGACTGGCATAGTGTCGTCAGATTGACAGTCAATACAGCACATCGCTATAAGCGGATAGTCGCAGAACTGGCTATTCCACCTGCTTCCCTTAAAACGACAACATCATCCTGAAAGCAATCAAAAGCAACACGCAGGCAAATAACTTCTTCAATAAGGCCGCTGGTACTTTAGTAGCCAGCCGCACACCAAGCGGAGCTGCGACTACAGAGCCTATGCTCATGCCCAGTACCGCAGGCCAATACACAGCCCCTGTAAGACCCGGATGAGTTACAGGAGCAGTTTGCAGCATATAGGAGATAGCACCAAACACAGTCACCGGAAAACCCAAGGCCACTGAACTGGCTACAGCGTTGGGCATGAGCATAAAACGGCTTAAAAATGGCACCATCAACACCCCGCCCCCGGCACCAATAAAACTGCCGGTCACTCCAACTAAAGCAGGAAACCAACGTAACAGTTGAATAGAGGGTGTTTTTTGTAGCTGAGTAGTTTTTGTTGACGGCTTTAGCATAGAAAAAGCGACATAAAGCAAAAAAGCGGCGAAAATGCACTGCAACCACAAAGCCGGTACACGGGTGACCAGCAAGGAGCCTAACACTACTCCTATTAAACTGACCGGTAACATCAAGCGGATCAAGCCCCAGTCAATAGTACCCTTTTGCTGATGCACCCGCAGTGAAGACACAGAACCAATAGCGGCTATCACCATGGAGCTCGCCAGAGCTATCACGGGGGAAACTTCTGCACTAAAACCTAAAGATGGCAGCATAAACGTTAAAAAAGGCACAGTAACCAAAGCCATGCCTACACCTATCAGGCCCAACAATAAGCCACCAGCTACACCTGCCAGAATAAATAACGTCAGCCCCCACAGATCCATAAATTCCTGCCTGAACTAAAAAGGCCAGCAGGGGCTGGCCTTATTTAAATCTATGATTTATCTGGCATAAGTCGCTGTTAACGTCGCTTTACCAATCGCCGTTGCATTCAGCATAAAACCAACCACAGCAGCGCTGGCACCATCAGGTACCCCTAAAGTGGCTTCGGGCAAAGCCCAGACGGTAAACTGATACCTATGCATACCATGGCCTTGTGGCGGACAAGCGCCACCAAATTCTTTGATACCATAGTCATTGTTAAAACTACGGCTTCCCACCGGTAATTGGCCATTACCGGCGCCTTGCGGTAATGAAGTAACAGTAGCCGGAATGTCCAAAACCAGCCAATGCCAAAAGCCTGAGCCTGTAGGTGCATCGGGATCAAACACAGTAATAGCAAAACTCTGAGTTCCTGCCGGTGCATTCTGCCAGTTCAGTGCAGGCGACAGATTCGGGCCGTCACAGCCGAAGCCGTTAAATTCAAAGGTTTTTGCCATAAAATGGCCTTCACGGATATCCGGACTGGTCAGTTGAAATAACTTAGTGGTCATGTTGTTTCCTTCACTGTGGCTCAAAATAAAGCGGAGAACGCGCTTAAGTCTGGACTTTATAGCAAGGCAAATCCAGACTTTTGCGACCAACTCTGTGCTAAGGGCTACGACTTGGTGCTTTAACTATGTTGTTGTAACCATTGATAAAACATCTGTTTTGGCAGAGCACCGGATTGCTGCGCAATCAGCTTCCCGGCTTTAAACAACATCAACGTGGGTATAGAGCGGATTTGAAATTGCGCTGCCAGTTGTTGCTGCTGCTCCGTATTAACTTTGGCGAACCTGAACTTAGGTTCTAACTCTGCGGCCGCCTGATTAAATACCGGCGCAAAGTTCAGACAAGGACCACACCAGCTAGCCCAAAAATCCACCACTACAGGTAATTCTGACTTTTGAACCTGATTGACAAAATTCTGCTGGGTTAACTCTATAGGTTTTCCGGCAAAAAGCGCGCCTTTGCATTGACCACATTTAGGCTGATCAGCAAACTTTTCAGGCGCTACACGATTTAAGGTTGAACAATGAGGACAGGCAATAATCATAACGGGCTCCACAGATAGCTACCAGAGCTACGTATGGGCAAGGTAGGAGTTTTTATAGCCTGGCCGCTATAAAAAAAACCGGCTTTCGCCGGTCTTTTACAAATCAGAGATTAATCCCTTGGTTTACGTGGTGCACGTGGAGCCGCACCTGGGCGTGGGCCAGGACCAGCTTCAGAACGCTCACGACGTGGCGCAGAACCTGCTGCTGGCGAACCAGTATCTACAGTGATATTCAGCTTTTGCTTACGCACATAAACCTTTTTCAGGTGCTGCATCACTTCAGCCGGAATATTGGCTGGTAGTTCAACAGTACTGAAATGATCAAACAGCTTAATGTTGCCGATAAACTGGCTGTCGATATTGGCTTCATTGGCGATAGCACCAACGATGTCACCGGCACGCACGCCATGCTCTTTACCCACTTCAATACGGTAGTTGGTGTAGTCACCTTTTAACTCACGACGTGGACGTGGAGGACGATCGCCGCGCTCAGCACGATCACCAGAACGTTCTGGTCTGTCACCACGGGCAAATTTATCACGGCCACCTGCACGGTCATCGCGGTCGCGGCTATGGGGCTCACGGATTTCCGGGAACTGAGATGCAACGTTTAACGGCTGGTCTTTCTGCGCCAGATATAACAAGGCAGCAGCCATATCGATATCTGTCGTTTCCAGCTTTTCACGCCAATCGTTTACCAGATCCATAAAGAAGCTTAAATTCTTCGCTTCGATGGTCTGAGCTAACTGAGCGCGGAACGCTTCGATACGACGCTGTTCGATCACCTGACCGGTAGGCAGCGACATTTTTTCAATCGGCTGACGAGTTGCGTGTTCGATAGTGCGCAGCAAACGGCGTTCACGTGGTGATACGAAAAGTATCGCCTTACCTTCACGACCAGCACGACCGGTACGACCAATACGATGCACATAAGCTTCGCTGTCGTATGGAATGTCATAGTTGATCACCAGACTGATACGTTCTACGTCCAGACCACGAGCAGCAACGTCTGTGGCTACGATCACGTCCAGTTGATCGGCTTTTAAACGACGGATGGTTTGTTCGCGGTGAGCCTGGTTCATATCACCGTTTAAGCAAGCAACGGCATAGCCACGGGCGCCG
>NZ_LAVS01000016.1 GCF_000986865.1 Rheinheimera mesophila | reverse complement strand
AAAGTAGTGTTATTTGAACCTGTCACCAACCCCACCTTAAAAGTGATCGACAGCCGTATTGTGGTTGAAGCGGCCCGTAAAGTCGGCGCTTTGGTGATTTGTGACAATACCTTTTTAACGCCTTATTTATTTCGCCCGTTGGAAATTGGTGCTGATATTGTGATGCACAGCGGCACCAAGTATCTGTCTGGTCACGGCGATATTATCGCCGGCATAGTGGCCGGACGCAGCGAGCTGATGCAGAAAATCCATACTGTGGCGCTCAAGCATATAGGCTCGCCTATAGGCCCGCAGGAAGCGTATTTACTGCAACGGGGTGTAAAAACCCTGACCTTGCGGATGGATGCTCATATCGAAAACGCCCGTAAAGTGGCTGACTTTTTAGTCGCTCATCCTAAAGTAGCCAAAGTCTATTATCCGGGTCACGCCAGTCATCCGGGCCATCAGGCGATTGCTGACACTGCCAGTGGTTTTGGTGGCATGGTGGCTGTGGATATCGAAGGTGGTTTTGCTAAAGCTGCGGTATTTTTAAATCACCTGCAACTCTTCGCGCAGGCAGTCAGCCTGGGTGACGTCGAAAGTTTAGCTTGTCACCCAGCCAGCACCACTCATGCTGCTATGACCGCAGAAGACCGGCAAAAAGCCGGAGTCACGGAAAATCTGGTGCGCCTGAGTATAGGTGTGGAAGATGCGGATGATTTAATAGCCGACTTGGCTCAGGCCCTGTCGAAGTTATAAGCTGGATCAGAGCCTTGGCTCTGATCCAGCTATCTTGTACCCGCATTAGGCCGATTATCGACTTTTATAAGAGGGTTAGAGCGAACAGCTCCGCCCTTTATTCCTTTACGAACTATCAAATACGAATTTCGTTCTTTTTAAGAATATAAATATCCTCTACATTCATCTCAAGCGTCCAGACGGCTAAATTGATTTTATCGTTATGCCGACAGGATCGGAGCAACCACAACTTAAACTCCGATAAAAAAACCAGGAAAACAATGAAGAAAAACTGACCGGAGCGCCGGAAGTTAACAAAAAACTTTTGGAGAATCTGATGTCAGGTCAATACTACGGAGCGGTAAGCAAATCACGCTTACATCCAACCAATAAATTTAAAACCTTAAAGCCTGTGGCTACCGCAGCAGGTATTACAGCCTTGTTAGCTCTGAGTTTTTCAAGCTCACTGCAAGCCGATGAAGCGGCTGCCGATTTAGGCGCAGACAAGGAAGTGGAAGTCATCAAAGTAACAGCGCGTCGCCGGGAAGAAAACGTACAGGATGTGCCTATTTCTATCTCTGTCGTCACAGCAAAAGATTTGGAACAAACCGGAACTTACTCTACGGAGCAACTGACCCGCCTACAGCCAAGTTTACAGTTAATCTCTTCAAACCCTCGCAATACAGCACTGACTATCAGGGGTTTAGGTAGTGTGATTGGCTTGACGAATGACGGCCTGGAATCAGGCGTTGGTATTTATGTCGATGAAGTCTATTACGCTCGTCCTGGATCTGCGGTCGTAGATCTACTGGATATTGAACGAGTTGAAATACTGCGTGGACCACAAGGTACTTTGTTTGGCAAAAATACGACTGCAGGTGCGGTCAGTTTAACCACAGGAGCGCCAACTTTTACGCCTGAAGGTCGTGCTGAACTCTCTTTGGGTGAAGATGGCTTCCTGCAGGGTAAAACCACTGTATCCGGTGCTTTAGTCGATGGAAAAGTTGCTGGCCGTTTCAGCGCGTCCAGCACTAAACGTGATGGTACTTTATACAACGTAACGTCAGGGACTAAACAAAACGATACCAACAGTCAAGCATTACGCGGCCAGTTATTGTTTACACCAACTGACGATATCGATGTGCGTTTATCCGCAGACTACGCCTATCAGAATCCAAATGCCAATACGCAGGTCTTTGTTAAATATGGACCAACTGCTCGCTCTGCCGCCTCTCAGTTTCCTGCTTTAGCCGCACTGTTTGATTATGCACCTCCGAGCTTAAACCCTTATGATCGTCTGGTGGATGTGAACTCTCCTATCCAGGCTCGCCAAATCATTAAAGGCACTTCAGCCACGGTGAACTGGGAGCTGGGTGATCTGCAATTTACTTCAATCAGTGCCGTCAGGGCGTGGGATTGGACCCCCCAAAATGATCGTGATTATACAGCGCTGGCCGTTCGTACCAAGTCAAATAATCCTTCAGTGCAGGATCAGTGGAGCCAGGAGTTCCGTTTAGCTTCCACAGGTCAAAACGATCTGGACTGGGTGATAGGTCTGTATGGCTTCAGTCAGGATATTGAAACCACGGGGACTGAGCAATGGGGCGCAGATGGTGCCAAGTGGCTGATCCGTAGCGCTGTGCCGGAAAATCTGCTGGATGGCTATACTTCAAATACCAAAGTGTATTCAGACACCGATTCGTATGCCATTTTTGCTCAGGCCACTTACCATCTGAGTGATGATTTACGTATTACTCCGGGTGTACGTTACACCAAAGAAGAAAAATCCGGTGACTTTACTCAAGTGGTCAGTGGCGGTTTAGCTACCACCGATCCTGCGTTAATCAGCGCTAAAAATGGTATAGCCCGTAACCAGAAATATCAGGCAGACTTTGAAGACTCCAGCCCTACAGGGCAGTTGAATATCGCCTATGACTTCACCGATGATCACCTGACCTACCTGAACATTGCCCGTGGTTATAAATCTGGTGGTATTAACGCCGCTGGTATACCAACAGATGCAGCAGGTGCCCCTTCTTTGGTCAGTGCTGTTATTAACCCGGAAAAATCTACAACTGTGGAACTGGGCTTAAAATCTCAATTTCTTGATCGTCATATCACGCTCAATCTGGCGGTCTACGATACTAAAGTGACAGATTATCAGGCTAACGTAGTGGATTCAGGTCCAGGCTCATTGAGAGGTTACCTGGCCAATATTGAAGAAGTGTCAGTGCGTGGTATTGAAATTGACAGCCGTATTCTAGTGAATGAATCGTTTAGTACATATTTTACCTACGCTTACACGGACGGCCAGTACGAGTCATTTAAAAATGGTCCTCCGCCGTTAGAGTTTTTAACTGGCACCACCGAAGCCTTTGATTTAAGTGGCCGTGATTTACCTGGTGTTTCAAAAAATACAGGCTCATTGGGCGGTGAATATGTTCACCCTGCCACTATCAGTTCTGTCTCTGGTGAGTTGTACTTTGCCGCAGATCTGAGCTACCGCTCCAAGTGGAACTCAGATTCATCGGTGTCTAAGTATCTTGAGGTGGATGCCTCGACCCTGACCAATCTGCGTTTAGGTTTCCGCTCCGACGGTGGCACTGACGTGTCTCTCTATGCCCGTAATGCCTTTGACGAGGACTACCTGAGCTTTTTAAGTATTCAGGCGGGTAACTCTGGGGCTATTTATGGCCATCCAGGTGACCCTCGCAATATAGGCCTGAGAGTCAAAACAGAATTTTAATCGGATCTGAAGCCACTCTGTAGTGGCTTCATTCTCTCTGGCAATGCTGGTGAGACCAAAAATCAACTGGTAAGAATAGAGGTGAAACTATGAATTCTTTACAAAAATCCAAAGCCTTAGTGTTAGGTATACTGCTTGCACTCAGTGGCCAAGTCGCAGCCAAAGAAGTAACTTTGCTCAACGTATCCTACGACCCAACCCGCGAATTGTATCGTGACTACAACAAAGCCTTTTCAGCATACTGGCAGCAAAAAACCGGTGATAGCGTCAAAATTGAACAGTCACACGGCGGCTCTGGTAGCCAGTCCCGTTCTGTGATTGATGGCTTGAGAGCTGATGTGGTCACTTTGGCTTTATCCGGCGATATCGACCCACTGGCGAAGATTGGCAAACTGCTACCTGAAAACTGGGAAAGCCGTCTAGCCGACAACAGCGCACCTTACACTTCTACCATCGTATTTCTGGTGCGCAAAGGCAATCCGAAAAATATCAAAGACTGGGACGATTTGGTGAAAGAAGGGGTGGAGGTGATCACGCCGAATCCAAAAACCTCAGGTGGTGCCCGCTGGAACTATTTAGCAGCCTGGGCTTATGCCGAACAAAAATATGGCTCAGAAGATGCGGCCAAAGACTTCGTCAGCAAGCTGTTTAAAAACGTGCCCGTGCTGGATTCAGGCGCCCGTGGCTCAACTACTACTTTTGTCCAACGTGGCATAGGCGATGTATTGCTGGCATGGGAAAACGAAGCCTTTTTAGCGGTGAATGAATTAGGCAAAGATAAAATTGAAATCATTGTACCGTCTTTGTCTATTCTGGCTGAGCCCTCTGTGGCTGTGGTCGATAAATACGCAGAAGCCAAAGGTAACACTGAAGTCGCCACCGCTTATCTGCAGTATCTGTACAGCAAAGAAGGTCAGCAAATAGCCGCCAAACATTATTACAGACCCCGCGACAAAGAAGTTGCAGCGAAGTACAGCACACAGTTCCCACAACTGAAGCTGGTGACTATTGCCGACTTTGGCGGCTGGCAAAAAGCGCAACCAGAACACTTTGACGAAGGTGGCCTGTTTGACCAGATTTATAACTAAGCCTTTCGGATGAGCAAAAGGTGACAGTATTGAGCTGTCGCTTTTTGTTGTTTAACCACAAAAGGGGTTCCTTGTTTTGAAAAAATCATATTGGCTGAAACCTACTGTATTACCCGGATTTGGTTTGTCTTTGGGTTTTGCCACCTTTTATTTAAGTTTAATTGTACTGCTGCCTTTAGCAGCATTACTTGGTCAGACCCTGACGTTAAGTTGGGGAGAATTCTGGAAAGTGATTGCCAGCGACAGAGCTATTGCCAGTTATCAGCTAACCTTTGGCGCCTCTTTTATTGCAGCAACCGTCAATCTGATGTTTGGTTTAATAGTGGCCTGGGTGTTAGTGCGCTACCACTTCTTTGGCAAAAAGGTGATAGACGCTTTAGTCGACCTGCCTTTTGCTTTACCCACAGCAGTAGCGGGCATAGCCTTAACCGCCATCTATGCACCCAACGGCTGGGTTGGTCAGCATTTAAGCGCTTTGGGTATCAAAGCCGCCTACAGCCCTTTAGGGGTAACTTTAGCGCTGATTTTTATCGGTTTACCTTTTGTAGTGCGTACAGTGCAGCCTGTGCTGGAAGATTTAGAAAAAGAAATTGAAGAAGCAGCCGCCAGTTTAGGTGCCAGCCGCTTACAAACCTTCTGCCGTATTTTATTCCCCGCTTTGTTGCCCTCGTTACTGACAGGTTTTGCTCTGGCTTTTGCCCGTGCCGTCGGCGAATACGGTTCAGTGGTCTTTATCAGCGGCAATATGCCAATGAAAACTGAAATTACGCCCCTGCTCATCATGACCCGTTTAGAGCAATTTGATTATGCAGGTGCTGCCGCCCTCGGCACTGTGATGCTTCTGATTTCCTTCATTTTATTATTGCTGATTAACCTGCTTCAACACTGGAGCAATCACAGGCATGGAGCTAAAGCATGAGTCGTCTCCAGGTTTCTTTATCCCATCCGGCAGCCGCCACTTTGCGTAACGCCACCACTGAGCCTTTGTGGGTTCGTGTGTTATTAACCAGCATAGCCTTGATATTTTTAGCTTTATTTCTGGTATTGCCGCTGATTATTGTGTTTAGCGAAGCTTTTGCCCGGGGTGCTGAACTCTACTGGGCGTCAATCAGCGAACCTGCCGCTTTACATGCTATCAAGCTGACCTTAATAGCTGCCGCTATTGCCGTGCCCTGTAACGTAATTTTTGGTCTGGCCGCCAGTTGGGCTATCGCCAAATTTCAGTTTAAAGGCCGGCAGTTGCTGATCACCTTAATCGACCTGCCAATAGCCGTCTCGCCTGTGATTGTAGGTTTAAGCCTGATGCTGATTTTTGGTGCCCGGGGTTATTTAGGTGAGTGGCTGATGGACCATGATGTTCGTATTATGTTTGCTGTACCCGGTATAGTGCTGGCCACTATTTTTATTACCTTTCCTTTTGTTGCCCGCGAGCTCATTCCATTGATGCAGGAACAAGGCCGGGAGCAGGAAGAGGCGGCTTTAACTTTGGGCGCGAGCGGCTGGCAAACCTTTTTCCGTGTCACTCTGCCTTCGGTGAAATGGGCTTTGCTGTATGGCGTGATTTTAGCCAACGCCCGAGCTATGGGTGAGTTTGGCGCTGTTAGTGTCGTATCGGGGAAAATCCGCGAGCAAACCAATACCATGCCGCTGCATATTGAAATTTTATACAACGAATACCAGTTTGCCGCCGCTTTTGCTGTCTCCTCTTTACTGGCGTTACTGGCGTTAGTGACACTCTTGCTGAAATCCTTGCTTGAGTATAAAGCGGCTAAAGATTTAGCCGCAGCTCAATCGCGTTAACCCGTACCTGATGCCGGTTAGCTGCGAATATCGCAGCTAACCGGAGTTTCAGCCAGAGCTTTGGCAAACACTGTGTCGTCTTGCAGCTTCTCCTCAGTCGCTGCTGCGTTTAACAAGCCTTCCTGCTCAGCCACCACTAAAGCCACCATAGTGTCACCTGTGACATTGGTGGTGGTTCTGATCATATCGACAATACGGTCAATAGCGGCGATAAAGGCAATACCTTCCAGCGGCAAACCTACGACAGTTAAGGTGACTGTCAGCATCACCAGCGCTGTACCAGGCACACCAGCCGTGCCTAATGAAGCTAACGTGGCAGTGCCTACAATCAGTAGATAATCGACAAACTGCAGCTCAATACCATATAAGTTGGCGATAAAAATCGCGGCGATTGCCGGATATATACCACCACACCCATCCATATTAATGGTCGAGCCCAAAGGTAAGACAAAACCCGCGTAGTCTTTGGAGACCTTCAGATCTTCAGTCACAGCTTTGTAGCTGGCAGGTAAAGTGGCGTAACTGGAACAGGTGCTGAGGGCAACCAGTTGCACCGGAAAAATGGCTTTAAAATAGTCAGTGACTTTCATCGAACTGAAAAAATGCACAAAACCACCATAGGTCAGGCTGATATGCAGCAAACAGCCAACATAAATAGCCAGAATAAATTTGCCCAGCGGCAGCAGCATTTCGAGGCCATAAGTACCGACCACCCAGGCGATCAAACCAAATACCCCGACAGGGGTAAACAGCAATACCAGACGGGTCACTTCAAACATCATGTCGGCACCAGAGCGCACCACCACAAGCATAGCCGCGCCCTTTTCCCCTATATTGCGCAGCGCCAGCCCCAACAAAATGGCAAATAACATCACAGGTAACACCTGGCCCTGCGCCATAGCGGCGATTGGATTGGCCGGTATTAAGTCCACCAGCACCTGACTGACAGGAGGTATGACTTTTTCCGTCACTTGTGCTGCGACTAAATTCTGGTCCGTATTAAATTGAAAGGCGGTGCCAACTGCAAGCCCTATCAGGCTGGCCATCAGCGCCGTCAATAAGAACAAGCCAACAGTTTTAGTGGCAATACGACCTAAACCTTTGCCTTGCCCCAGTGAGGTGACACTCAAAATCAAACTAAAAAACACCAGTGGGATCACTAACATTTTAATGGCATTGATATAGGCAGTTCCCAGAGGCTTTAACAGCAGCGCATCAGTGCCTAAGACCAAACCCGCAATAGCACCCAGTACCATGGCAAGCAGAACCTGCTGCCAAAGCGCAAATTTTAAATTGATGTTTTTCATAATAAATCCCAAAAAAATAGCCGGGCATTATAAGTGCTATACGAATTCGGACCAATTCAGTTCAGTTCTAAGTAAGAACCAAAAACAGCATGACTGGAGTTGGGTTGTAGCCCAAATAACATATTCACTTTTGGAATATAAATAATATTTACACAAACGTTTTGATCTAATAAATTAAGTCTGTTGCCGTAACTCACCGTCAGCGAGAAGCGGTAACTACTCTGGTTGTTGTATGGATACGAAATTCGTAGAGTGCAGGATGCGCTACCCCAGCTACGTTCTATTCCTTGTCCTGTTGCTTGTGGTCCACAGTCTTCACCGACTTCAGTGACTACCCCATAGAGTGCCCCGCCAACTTTTCGGCGGGGCTTTTTTTTGCTATCAGGGCCGGAAGCGGCCAGACGAGATTGTGGATCTGCTTTAGCATGGTTCCAGATATAAAACCGGAGCTCCACTATGAACACCTCTGCCCAACCGTTTTTTACTTTGCATCAACAGCCAGACCCGTTATTACTGATTAACATTTGGGATCCAGCCAGTACGGTCTTGGCACAGCAGCAAGGGGCCAAAGCCATTGGCACATCCAGCGCAGCTTTGGCCTGGTCTTTGGGCTACGCTGATGGTCAACAGCTTCCGATCGCCGAATTGTTAGCAGCGGTGCAGCGGATCCTACGAGTCAGTCAAGTGCCTTTTACTGTGGATATAGAACAGGGGTACAGCGATAATCCACTGCAAGTAGCCAGCCTGGTATTGCAACTGGCAGAGCTGGGGGTGGCCGGGGTGAATATCGAAGACGGAACCGGCGCACCAGAACTATTGGCGGCCAAAATTCGCAGTTGCCGTCAGCGTCTGGATAGGCAGATGTTGTTTATCAATGCCAGAACAGACATCTATCTGACGCAACTGGCAACCGGGCCAGAGGCTGTGACTGAGTGTATCAGACGACTTAAGCTGTATCAGGCGGCAGGCGCGGATGGCGCTTTTATCCCTGGTTTAGCAGACTTAGCTCTGGTGACAGAGCTAAGTCGAGCTAGCCCCTTGCCTTTAAACCTGATGGGTTGGCCTGAAGGCGCCACATTACAGGATTTAACTCGAGCCGGAGTGAAACGCTTAAGCGCGGGGCCGGCTTTATTTCTCGGCAGTTATCAGGCATATCAGCAGGCGGTATGGAGTTTTTTACAACAGAACCCAGTTGCAGCTCAGGCTTTAGATTACGCTGCACTCAATACCATGTTCAGCCAGCCTTTTGCTGATTGGGTCCGCTAAATCCCTTCGCCCAAAAAGACTTTGGTATAACGCGGCTTCACCCAGGCTTGTTGACCTAATGATAACCCCAGTTGTTTAAACCTATCCCGGGCCAGCTCGACATGGATCAGTTGCTGGCTGTCTTTGGCTAAAAACTCCAGCCGGACATTGGGGCCTACTATGGTGATGAGATCAACTTTCGCTTCCAGCGCTTCGTCGGCCGGATTTAACAACACGTCAATTTCGTGCGGCCGCACATAAGCAAAACCGCTTTCTTCCTGTTCGTTGGTAAATTCAGGTGAAGCCACCGATAGCTGGCCTATCTCAGCTTTGCCTTGTTTCACCCGGGCGTGGAACAAATTCACATTGCCTAAAAATTCATACACAAATGGATTAGCCGGGTTGTCGTACACTTGCTCTGGTGAACCTTGTTGTTCAATCCGGCCTTTGTTCATCACGACAATTTTGTCCGCCACCTCCAGTGCTTCTTCCTGATCGTGGGTGACAAACACGCTGGTGACATGAATTTCATCATGCAATCGCCTTAACCAGCGGCGTAATTCAGCTCTGACCTTGGCATCCAAAGCACCAAAAGGCTCGTCGAGCAGCAAGACTTTAGGTTCCACCGCCAGAGCCCGGGCTAATGCAATACGCTGACGCTGACCACCTGAGAGCTGCGAAGGATAACGGTCGGCAGTCCAGTCCAGTTGCACCAGCTCTAATAAATGCTGCACTTTTTTGCGGATAAGCTCAGGCGCAGGACGCTGCTTTTTCGGCTTGACTGTTAAACCAAAAGCCACATTTTCATAGACAGTCATATGCTTAAACAAGGCATAGTGCTGAAACACAAAACCTACACCACGTTCCGACACATGGCGGGCACTGATATCCAAATCATCAAAATGGATGCTGCCGCTATCAGCTTGTTCTAAGCCGGCAATAATACGTAACAAGCTGGTTTTACCTGAACCTGAAGGGCCAAGTAAGGCGGTTAATTCACCGGTCTGAATGGATAAACTGACATTATCGACGGCAACAAAGTCACCAAATTTTTTATTGATCTGGTCTATACGGATGCTCATAGTAGCGCTCTGAGTTCAGGTTGTAGCCAGCACAAAGTCTTTGTGTGAGTGGCTCAACATCACTTCAGATCCGGTGGTCCGGTGCGCTGAAGCAGTTTCAAGTACGACGGGCAGGTTCACTGAGGGACACAGTCTGAACCGGTAAGATTAAGGTTTATCCAGACGTAATTTTTCGTTTTTTTCCAGCTGCACTAATTTGCCCTGATGAAACACCAGTTCAATGGAACCAAACTCTACCCGGCCAACCAGCTTTTCCAGTTTATCGAGCAGTTGGTTCAGCAAATCTGCAGACACTTCTTTTGCCGCCATCTCTGTTCTCCTTAAGGACATCTATATGTCTTTAAGCATTAAAGCAGAGCTAACTAATAACTTAAAATACTTTAAAGTAGCAAGGTTATACGAAAAGGAAATATAAGACTGCAATAGAAAAAGGCCAGAGCTTTCGCTTTGGCCTTTTTGTTTGATCCCAACAGAGTAGAGATCTGAATAGCTAAAAACAGCTTTTACTTAGTGACGTGGAGCATCGTCGCCGTCGTCTTCGTCATCATCGAAGTCGCCGTCTTCGTCTTCGCCACCTTCAAAGTAGGTGCCCCAGCCGTCGTATTCCACGCCAAACTTCTGCGCTAAGGCTTCCAGTTTGATCGCATCTACTGTGATGCTGGCGCCGTCCAACGATTGTTCACGAATAGCGTCGAACACCCAGGCGGTGCCACCTTCTTCAAATTCAACTTCTTCAGCGTCTGTCACTTCGTAACCTAATTTAAAGACTTCCACTGCCAGTTTTTCTAAGCGGGCAAAATCTTCATGGTAAAAATGGTGTTCGATGGTGTATTCCGCATCCGGATCGCTGCCATCTTCCATCAGTGCAGCTATAGTGTCTTCAGTAAATTCTTGCCAGTTTTCCATGATATTACCCCGTGACAGTCAATGAGTCGGCAGTGTAGTCGGTTGCCACTTCGCTATCAAGCTGCTTAATTTTATCTGCCATTTGTTGCCGCACCGTTTCAGCCAGTTCACGGGCGGGAGTTCCTTCAGGCTGGATAGGTGGCAAAATCTCAATAATCACTCTGCCATTATTCCATTTGTTCAGGCTGACTTTAGTGGTGCTGCTCATACAGATAGGCACCAGCGGCACTTTGGCTTGCTGGGCAATATGAAAAGCGCCGGTTTTAAAAGGTAATAAACCACGGCCATAGCTACGGGTGCCCTCAGGAAAGACCCAGACCGATACCTTGTCTTGCACTATCCGATCGACTGCGCCTTGCATAGTACCGACCGCTTTGGATTTATTGGCTCTGTCGATCAGGATATTGCCACTGAGCCAATACAACTGACCAAAAAACGGGATCCATTTCAGGCTTTTTTTGCCGATGGTGACAGTGCCTGGTAACAAGGCTTTGCTGATGGTGAATAAATCGTAGTTATTCTGATGGTTGGCTAAAAACACACAGGGCATAGCAGCAGTCACTTCTGGCGCCTGACGCACTTCCACTTTTAAACCAAAAATCCAGGCCGCCCAGCCATACCAACTGGAAAATAAGGCGACGTTCGGGACATAAAAAGGACGAACCAGACAGATCAGCAAACCCACTAAGGCACTGAATACAATAAAAATGGCGACCAGCACCAGACGTATAATGGCTAACACAAAAAAGGCCCCTGTAGTTTACAAGGGCCCGAGTATAACGGTTTTGAATAGAAAGTCTGGTTTGATCAGCTTACTATTCTGTTGTCTCACCTGCAACTTCACCGGTCAGCAGCTCGTCGATGCGCTGCAAACCACGGGGTAACTTATTACCACGACGGCCACGTTCCCCTATGTAATGGGCTAAATCATCCACCTTGATGGTCATTTTGCGTTTACCCGCTACTAAGGTCACGGCTGTAGCTGCCGGCACTACGGTTAACAGCTTCAGATACTCTTCACGGCTGGCAGCGCGGGCTGATGGGATAGACAAGATCTTATTGCCTTTGCCCTTGCTTAGCTGCGGTAACTCAGCCACAGGGAACACCAGCATCCGACCTTCGGTGCTGATTGCCACTACTAAATCTGTTTCCGGATTTTTAATAGGCACAGGCGGCAATACTTTAGCGCCGGTTGGTAAACTTAATACCGCTTTACCGGCTTTATTACGGCTGACTAAATCGGCAAAAGTACCAACAAAACCATAACCTGCATCACTGGCCAGCAATAACTTCTGGCTGTCTTCGGCCATCAGTACATGCTCAAAGGTCTCCCCTGCCACTAAGGTAAAGCGGCCGGTCAGCGGCTCGCCCTGACCACGGGCTGAAGGTAAATCATGGGCTTCAGCGGCAAAAGCACGACCGGATGAATCAATAAAGGCGGCGTATCTGTTACTGCGGCCCATAGCGGCCGCTTTAAAGCCGTCACCTGCTTTGTATTGCAGGCTGTTGCCGTCCACGTCATGGCCTTTGGCGCAGCGCACCCAGCCTTTTTCTGACAACACTACAGTCACAGGCTCGCTTGGCAGCAGTTCTTTTTCGCTTAAGGCTTTGGCTTCTTCGCGCTGTACTATTGGGCTTCTGCGGTTATCGCCATATTTTTCCGCATCTGAGAGCAGCTCTTCACGAATAA
Organism: Rheinheimera mesophila; assembly: GCF_000986865.1. Lineage (GTDB taxonomy): Bacteria > Pseudomonadota > Gammaproteobacteria > Enterobacterales > Alteromonadaceae > Pararheinheimera > Pararheinheimera mesophila. The sequence continues at coordinate 45,349 of NZ_LAVS01000016.1, read as the reverse complement.
GTTTGGTCAGCTTTTTCTCTGAACCCAAAATACCTTCTAAATAATCACGCTCTTTTTCCAGCTCGGCCTGTTCACCGCGGATTTTCATTTCTTCCAGCTTGGCTAAGTGGCGTAATTTTAATTCCAGTATGGCTTCGGCCTGACGTTCAGAAATACCAAAGTGCGACATCAACACAGGTTTTGGCTGATCGTTTTCGCGGATGATTTTGATCACTTCGTCGATGTTTAAAAAGGCGATTAACAAACCTTCTAATACATGCAAGCGGTCCAGCACTTTATCTAAACGGAATTGCAGGCGACGACGCACTGTATCGCGGCGGAATACCAGCCATTCAGACAAGACTTCCAGCAAGTTTTTCACGCGAGGTCTTTGGTCCAGCCCCAGAATGTTTAAATTGACGCGATAGCTTTTTTCCAGATCTGTGGTGGCAAACAAATGCGCCATTAGCTGTTCCACGTCTATGCGGTTGGAACGTGGCACTATCACGATACGGGTCGGGTTTTCATGATCTGACTCATCCCGCAAATCACTGACCATCGGCAGCTTTTTCGCATTCATCTGAGCCGCTATCTGCTCCAGCACTTTGGCACCCGAGGTTTGATGCGGCAAAGCCGTGATAATAATGTCGCCATCTTCGAGCTGATACAAAGCCCGCATTTTGATACTGCCACGGCCTGTCTCATACATGGCCTGCATTTCATGCGTCGGGCTGATAATTTCAGCATCGGTTGGATAATCTGGTCCCTGAATATACTGCATCAAATCAGGCACAGTGGCTTTGGGGTTGTCCAGCAAATAAGCCGTGGCATTGGCCACTTCACGGGCGTTGTGCGGCGGAATATCTGTCGCCATACCCACAGCTATACCAGTGACACCGTTCAGCAGAATATGCGGTAAACGCGAAGGTAAAGTGCGGGGCTCTTCCAGAGTGCCGTCAAAGTTCGGTACCCAATCCACTGTACCCTGTCCAAGCTCATTGAGTAATACTTCACTAAAACGCGACAACTTGGCTTCGGTATAACGCATCGCAGCAAAAGATTTTGGATCGTCTGGAGCACCCCAGTTTCCCTGACCATCCACCAGCGGATAGCGGTAAGAAAACGGCTGAGCCATCAACACCATAGCTTCGTAGCAGGCGCTGTCCCCATGCGGATGAAATTTACCTAACACGTCACCGACAGTACGGGCCGATTTTTTATATTTTGCCAGATGGGACAATCCCAGCTCCGACATGGCATAAATAATACGACGTTGTACTGGTTTTAAACCGTCGCCGATAAAAGGCAAAGCCCGGTCCATAATGACGTACATCGAATAATTCAGATAGGCTTCTTCAGTGAAGCGACGCAGGGGTAGCTGCTCTGTCCCTTCATTGGATATTGTAATATCTGTCATAGTTAGCTTATAGCCTGTTTCTAGTGTGTTTTTTCAAGTGACTTTCCCTGCAATTGTGCCTGCATCTGGGCCTGACGGCGGGCCAGTTGCCACAACAACAGGACCAGCAGAATTAAACTGGTGCAGCCAAAGAGCCCTATCCATAACCACTGGTTTTGTCTTTTGCGCTCTGCTTCCTGCAGGCGCAGCGCCTGTAATTCATTGTCTTTGGCCAGCAATTCATTTTGAGCTTGCTGACGCTCGGCATCAAAACCTAAACGCAGTTTCTCTACCGACAGCTCGTGCTCTTTATTACGTAATTTGTGATAGCCCTGAAAAAACTGATCCAGATACTGATAGGCTTTTTGATACCGGCCTGAATCAGCTTCCAGTTTGGCTTTTAAATGCAGGAGCCATAGCTGGCTGGACTGATTGGAGCTGTTGTCCTCCTGGCTTAAACTTTGCTCCGCCTGAGCTAACTGCTGACTGGCCAGCGAAATTTGCCCCAGCTCGCGGTAAATCAGTGCCTTTTCGTAGTGATGCATTGAGTTTTGATAGGTCGATTGCAACCCCGGTAGATACTGTTCAGCTTTTTCGATATAAGCCAAAGCCGCATCCAGTTTTTCATTGTCTTTGCTGGTGGACGCCAGCCCCAGATAAGCAAAGTACAGATTGGCTTGATCCTGTTGTGCCACTGCCAGTTGCAGCAACTGATCATAACGTTGCATGGCTTTATCGTATTGTTCTAGGTAGCTGTAACTTCTGGCTAAATTAAACAGTACATCCATTTTGTCTTTTTGCCAGCCTAACGCATCGTAGCCTTCGATGGCTTTTTCCATAAATTCAATGGCTTCTTTGTCAAAACCCAGACCCACATACAGCAGGCCAAGTTCTGCATTAACATAGGCCAGAATTTCCGGGTCTTTCAGCAGCACAGCTCTGTCATAACTATTTTTCAACAGCACCAAGGCGTCCTGAAACTTGTCCTGAATACTGTAAACAGCGGCTATGTTGATATCCGCTTCGATATGTAGTTTTTCGGCTTTTAACTCTGCCGCCAAAGCAGAAGCTTGCTGATAATAATGCAAGGCCTGCTGGTACTGACTTTGCATCTCAAGGGCAAAACCTAAATTGTTCCAGAAATCGATGGTGAGTAAATCGCGACGCTCACCAAGCAGAGCCAGCCCTCGCTCCGCGACTTCCTGCTGTTGTTGATGCTTACCTAAACTTTCATAGATATCAGCCAGTTGCAGTAGATACTGCACCTGTAACTCAGCAGGCCAGTCGCCGTAAGCCGCCTGTTGTTGTTCTAACAGCAGCAGCATTTGTTCAGGTTGTTGTGCTTTTTGTTGCTTCACCTGCACCAGCCAATCCGGCACTAGAGTATCGTCGGCCTGCAGCGGAGCGGCCAGACAAACACAGAGGCTTAACAGAGGTCCCCATAGTCTGAGGTATTGTTGTTGTCTCATCTGTAATCCTTCAGGGCGCAGGTAAAAAGCTACACAGCCACGACAGCGCGGTCGCCCTTCATCTCCAGCCAGTCTTTTCGGTCTGTTGCCCGCTTTTTCGCCAGCAACATATCCATAGTTTCCATCGTCTGCACCACATCGTCTATGGTCAGTTGCACCAGACGTCTGGTGTTGGGATCTATCGTAGTTTCACGTAGCTGCATCGGGTTCATTTCCCCTAAACCTTTAAAACGTTGCACATTGATTTTGCTACGTTTTTTCTCAGCTTCTAACCGGTCCAGAATGCCCTTTTTCTCATCTTCATCCAGCGCGTAAAACACCTCTTTGCCACAGTCAATCCGGTACAAAGGCGGCATAGCAACATAGATATGACCAGCTTCGACCAAAGGCCGGAAATGGCGCATAAACAAGGCACATAACAAAGTAGCGATGTGTAAACCGTCTGAGTCGGCGTCGGCCAGGATACAAATTTTGCCGTAGCGCAACTGACTTAAATCGGCGGAGTTTGGATCCATGCCAATAGCCACAGAGATGTCATGCACTTCCTGTGAACCCAAAATTTGTTCAGATTCCACTTCCCAGGTATTGAGAATTTTGCCACGCAGTGGCATCACCGCCTGAAATTCGCGGTCTCTCGCCTGTTTGGCCGAACCGCCGGCTGAGTCCCCTTCGACAAAAAACAATTCAGTGCGATTGAGATCCTGTGAGGAACAGTCGGATAACTTACCGGGTAAAGCAGGCCCAGCCGTGACCTTTTTACGGATAATTTTTTTCGCTGCACGAAGGCGTTTTTGCGCATTACTGATACAAAACTCAGCCAGTTGTTCGGCGATATCTGTATGCTCGTTCAACCACAAGCTAAAAGCGTCTTTCACTACACCGCTGATAAAAGCCACGGCCTGACGGGACGACAACTTTTCTTTAGTTTGACCGGCAAACTGCGGCTCCTGCATCTTCAACGACAGAATATAACTGCAGCGATCCCACACGTCTTCTGGGGTTAACTTAATACCGCGCGGCAATAAGTTGCGGAATTCACAAAAATCGCGCAGCGCTTCTAACAAGCCCTGCCGCAAACCGTTAACGTGAGTGCCGCCCTGAGCTGTGGGGATCAGGTTGACATAACTTTCTGTTACCAGCTCACCGCCTTCGGGCAGCCATAACACAGCCCACTCCACTGCTTCGTGACTGGCGCTGAAATTGCCGACAAAAGGTTGCTCAGGCAAAGCGACCATGTCTTTGACCGCATCCATTAAATAATCACGGATACCCGCCTGATAACACCACTGATAACTCTGGTTGTTGACCTTGTCATCAAACTTGATGGTAAGCCCCGGGCATAATACCGCTTTGGCTTTGAGTACATGCAGCATACGGCTGACTGAAAACTTTGCCGAATCAAAATACTCAGGCGCAGGCCAGAAACGCACGCGGGTGCCTGTATTGCGTTTGCCGACAGTACCGGTAATCGCCAGCTCACTAACTTTGTTACCATGTTCAAAGGCAATTTCGTAGACATTACCGTCGCGGCGTACCGCCACTTCAACCCGGCTGGATAAAGCGTTGACCACCGAAATACCGACACCGTGTAAACCACCGGAGAATTGATAGTTTTTATTAGAAAATTTACCACCAGCATGCAAACGGCACAGAATCAGCTCGACACCGGACACCCCTTCTTCCGGGTGAATATCCACCGGCATACCACGGCCATTGTCTATGACTTCCAGCGACTGGTCTTCGTGCAAAATCACATGCACTAAATCGGCATGGCCAGCCAAAGCTTCATCGACGCTGTTATCTATCACTTCCTGCCCTAAGTGGTTAGGACGGGTGGTATCGGTATACATACCAGGACGGCGCTGCACTGGCTCAAGGCCGGTCAGCACCTCAATGGAATCGGCGTTGTATTGCTGGTCTGTCATAAGGCAAACATCACTTTTTTGATGACTAAATCACTCATTGAATATACCCAAAGTAATCTGAGTATCACTATCTTTTCTGTGCAGCTACTTCAAATGGGATATAACTGTATTAACAACCAGTGTTTTACGCTATTTGGCAAAACTTGACAATAGTGCTCAGGCAATTGGCATAGCCCTGATAGCTGTGATCCCCACCAGGTTGCACATCCACTGTACAACCTGCATAAAACTGCAGCGCTTTGCGATAATCCAGTACTTCATCACCTTGCTGCAACAGCACCAGATATCTGTCCAACGCTGAGGGTTTACGCTCAAGCTCTGCCAACAGCGGCATATGCTCGGCCGCCACGGTAAAATCCTGTTGCAGCACCGGATGACGATAAGTCCCCAAGTGTTGGCTTAATAACTGATAAGGTGCCACAGCCGGGTTAATCAGCGCGGCATAACAGCCGCTTTGTTCCGCCAGATAAGTGGCTAAAAACCCACCTAATGAACTGCCGATCACTGCATCAGGACGCCGGCCCTTTAATGCTTGCTCAATGGCGGCGACCGCTTCTTTGGGCGTGTAAGGTAAATCCGGCAGCAATAGCTCCACATCGGGCAGTTGCTGTTGGAAAAAGGCTTGGGTGATTAAGGCTTTTTCGGATTGGGACGAGCTGGCAAAGCCATGCAAATAGACCACAAGTTTAGACATTTACCCTTCCAGAAATTGCCAGCGCACTGCGTTATCGGCCTGTGCGTTAGCATTAAAAATCCATTCGATATAACCAGGACGACCCGCCACGCTCTGATAGTCCGCTGTAAGTAAAAACTGCACTGAGCTGGCAGGACAACCAACCAATTGGACTCCGTGCAGCAGTCTGGCATAAGCATAATGGCAATGGCCATGGGCAAAACCTTTAATCCGCCGGTCAGCGCCGATGATCTGCCATAAAGCCGCCGCGTCGAGCTGAATATGCTCATCAATAAAGCTGCCCATCGGACTGATATGGTGATGGCAAAACAGCCAGATTGCTGTATCTGGCGGATAAACCCCGAGCTGCCGCTGTAACTGTCGCTGCCTGGTGCTATCAAAATAACCAGCAGGTGTCGGCCCCTTGCTGTTGAGCAAACAGAGCCGCCAGTCGCCCAGGCTTAACTCTGTCTGCGCAGAAAAAGGCGGTGATGCAAAAGCCTGATGCATCAAGGCGATATCATCGTGATTGCCAGGAAGATAAACCACAGGGCAGGACCAGTCACTCAACAGCTCTGCGATCAGTTGGTAAGAGGCCAGACTGTGATCCTGCGTTAAATCACCGGTCAGGATCAGTGCATCAGGTTGATTGGCGTGAAGTTGAGACAGCAGCAATTGCAACTGACGATAAGGCTGCACCCCACAAAACCAGCCGTCTGGCTCAGATACCAGATGACAATCAGAAATTTGCAGCAGACGATAGGAGTCTTGACTAGCCAACACCACAGCCATCAGGCCAATAACCCTGTGTTCTGATAGCCCCGGCGTGCGCATAAGTTCAGCCAGTCGCGCAGTAATAAATTAATCTGGCGTTTTTCATCCGGCAATAACATATCAACATTGGGGTAGCTGTAGACGGCTTTTAACTGCCGTACTTGCTGACAAGCCAGCACTTCAGCCAGCCGTGCATCATGGTAAAGCCGAACTTCAAAACGGGGTTTTAACCAGCCTGTCATCGACTGGCTAATCAGTTCAATACTGACAGTCGTGGTGTATTTGCACAGCTCTAACAGCTCAACCTGATAACTTTCGCTGGCATTAATATGAATAAGGCAACGCTGTCCTGCCCGCTGATTGACCGGCAGGAAAAAACGTAGCTGCGCGTAATTCCTCTCACATAAACTGAGAAAATCAGGCAAATAGGGCACATAAGGTTTTCGGGCCAAATTTGGCATTCCAGCTACTTAACCTCTTTGATAGTGAATTTATTCCGCCCAACGCTTGCGCACGTCAGCCAGATTCAAGGCTAACCATTGCAGGGCGATGACAGTGGCGGCATTATCAATTTTGCCATCCTGTAGCAGTTGCATGGCGACCTTGCGCGGTAGGCTATGAACTTTAATATCTTCCTGCTCAGATGCCAAGCCAAAAACCCCGCTTGCGACCTGCTGTTGCAGCCTGGCCAGTACCAAATGGATCCGCTCAGTGCTGCCGCCCGGACTACTCTGATAACTAAGCATAGGCCAGAATTCTGTCAGTCTCAGACCTGCTTCTTCTTCCGATTCACGACGGGCAACCTGCTCAATAGTTTCGTCCTGTTCAATCATGCCGGCTATGGCTTCCAGCAACCAGGGGCCATGTGAATTCTGTAAAGAGCCGATCCGAAACTGCTCAATCAACACCAGACTGTCATTTTTTACGTCGTAAGGCAGCACAATGACGGCATGACCCCGCTCAAATAACTCCCGCTTTACCTCGCCACTCCAGCCCCCATTGAACAGCTTATGCTGGATTGTGTAGCTGTCTATCCGGAAAAAACCCTGAAAAACTGTGGTCTGGTCGAGTATTTTTACATCAGAACGATGAAAGGATGGATAATTTTCTGGCTTGAAATCAGGCATTTGAAGACTCACATTCTGTTACACTTGAAGCTATGCTGTTTACGCTTTAATCATTACTTAGTTAATACCAACAAGGTATTATTGGCTCACTTTCGCAACATTATGGACTTTCGGTTATGAAAAAAACCTTGTTAGGCACATTGGTAGGCTCGGCACTGGCTCTTCTGAGTGTGCAGGCGAATGCCGAAAATTTGCAAACCATTTATCAATTAGCCACCAAAAAAGACCCACAAGTATTAAAAGCTGCTGCCACTCGTGATGCAGCCAAAGCTGGGATCGATGTGTCAAGAGCCAGATTACTCCCACAGATAGGCTTATCCATGTCTGCAACCAAATCTAACTCAGAACAGTTCGATTTGGTCGATAATCTTCAATTTGAAACAGAAAGCAGACAAAAAGATATCACTCTCCAGTTACAGCAATCGGTCTTTGATTGGTCTAACTGGGAGAATCTGGCGATTGCAGAGAAAGTTGCCCTACAAAGCCAAACTGCATATAACGCAACAGTGCAGGCTTTGATTGTACGGACCTCTCAAGCTTATTTTGATGTATTGTCTGCGGAAGATGATTTGAGCTTTGTGGTAGCAGAGAAGCGCGCTATTGAGCGTCAATTAGAGCAAACTAAACAACGTTTCGCTGTAGGTTTAACTGCTATCACTGACGTTCATGAAGCCCAGGCACAATACGACAGCGCTGTTGCACGCGAAATTGCAACTCAGAACACGCTCGAAATAGCGCGTGAGGCCCTACGCGAGATCACTGGAGAGTACCACCCAGAGCTTGATTCACTCAACACAAGTAGATTTAGCACCAGCCAACCAACGCCAGCCAATCCTGTTGACTGGGTTGAAATAGCTCAAGATAACAATCTTGAACTGAAAGTCAGAAAACTAGCCGTACAAATTTCTGAGCACAACATGACAGTCGCCGAAGCGGGCCATTACCCAACAGTCGACTTCACCATGCAAAAAGGTTTCAGCGATAACAAATTCACATTAAAAGAGACAGGAACGGTCAATAACCCACCTCGTCAGGACTCAGAGTCAATAGGCTTGTCTTTGAATGTACCTATTTATGCAGGTGGCGCTGTTGTTGCCAATCAGGACGTTCGTCGGGCAAATTATGTGGAAGCATCTGAAGATCTGGAACTCAGTTACCGTAGTGTAGTTCGTCAGGTTCGCAGCAACTACAACAACGTCGGTGCTTTGATCTCCAGCACCAAGGCCTTAGAGCAAGCTGTAGTGTCGGCTGAAAGTGCGTTAAAAGCCACTGAAGCAGGTTTTGAAGTAGGTACCCGTACTATTGTTGACGTCTTACAAAGTACCAGAAACCTGTTTGATGCCCGCCGTAACCTGTCCAAAGCCCGTTACGACTACATCCTGTCTGTTTTAGCCTTAAAACAAGCAGCAGGTACTTTAACTGAAGAAGATTTATTCACTGTAAACAAAGCTTTAGGTAACTAAAACTTTGTTCAGAGCTTTTCGTCTGAAGCTGTCATCACAGCTTCAGACGAGCCTGTTCCTACCAGTTAGCGCTTTTTTCCCCGCTTTTTTTCGTTACAATAGCCGCAGTTTTTTTGCCCGAGGATTTGTTGTGGTTCATGTCCCACGTTTTACTATTGGTTTCCTGCATCCGAAACACTGGCCTTTGTGGTTCGCTTTAGGTCTGATGTGGCTGCTGCTGTGGTTGCCTTATCCTGTGCTGATGAAACTGGGTGAAGGGGTCGGCTGGCTGCTGATGAAAACCATGAAATCCAGAGTAAAAGTCACCCGCCGTAATCTGGAACTGTGTTTCCCGGATATGCCGAAAGATGAACGTGAAGCCTTAGTAAAACAAAACTTTAAAGAAACCGGCAAAGCTGCTTTTGAAACTTTTATTGGCTGGTGGTGGCCAGACTGGCGTGCCCGTCCTTTATGTCATTTCACCGGCAAAGAACATATTCAGGCGATTCTGGATCAGGGCAAAGGCGTGTTGTTACTCAGCGGTCACTTTTTATCGCTGGAAATGATAGCCCGCACTTTTGGCTTTCATTGTCCTGCAGTAGGTTTCTACCGGCCAAACGATAACGAAATTATGGAGTACTTCCAATACCATGGCCGGGTCCGTTCTAACCGTTACCTGATTGGCAAACGGGATGTCCGTACCATGATCAACGCGTTAAATGAAAAAGAAGTCTGCTTTTATCTGCCGGATCAGGACTATGGCCGCAATAAAGCTGAATTTGTGCCGTTTTTTGCAGTTAAAGAAACCGCCACCACCACTGGCACCTTATTATTTGCTGGCAGCGCTAATTGTGAAACAGTACCTATTCACTGTTATCGTTTACCTGGATATCAGGGCTATCGTGTTGATGCGCTGCCCGCCTTTGAAAATTTCCCCAGCGGGGATGCTAAAGCGGATGTGACCCGGGTCAACCAGTGGCTGGAGCAAGGTATTCTGGCCCATCCTGAACAATATATGTGGTTGCACCGCCGCTTTAAAACCCGCCCGAATCCTGACGATCCAAGCCTGTATTAGCAAGCTGGCTGCAACTTCAGTTCAAGCAGAGAAGTTGCAGCGCAGCGCAAAGGCAAGTTATGATGGCTTGACGCTGACCAGGGATAAAAGCTATGTGGTTTTGGATCAAGCACTTATTGCTTGCAGCCTTTTTATTTATACTCGCTGCTATTGTGATGTTTAAACCTGAATTGCTGTACTTCAAGCCGGACAAACTGTCTGAAAAAAGTTCAGAGGCAGTAAAAGGCTTTACCAACTTTTACAGCAATATTCGCAGTTCCTTTGACGATAAAGAACAAGACTCAGCAGATTTTGTTATAGAACTGACCGACGACCACAGTAATTTGGTTCCTCTGTTGCAAGACAGAGCCAACCGTATGATTGCCTTACCAGAAAACTGGAAAGGACAGGAAACCGACAGACGTTTCCGCGTCGGTGACACCTTAAAAACTGTATTGACCATGCAAGGCCGCAAAGAAGGAGTCGAATTGTTTTGGGTCTTGTCTAAAGACTACAAGGTAAAACACTATTTCCAGACTGACTTTAGCTACATAAGCGCTATTCAGGAAGCCTCACAAGCCATCTCCTCTGATTTTGAACAGCCAGTTCAGGCGTACTTCTGCAACCTATCCAGAGCCGTGGTACTGACTGACAAAATCATTCCGTTTTTGCAGCAAAACTGCATTAATCTCAATGCACCACGCCGCAGAGTGACAGGATAACAGCGGACAACACCGCTACAGCGTTTGCCCGAAAAGCTGTTCCCACACCTGCCGTACCTGCTCCATCGCATTTTCTAACTGCTGTGCGGTTTCAGTGGCAGGGTCGAGCGTTTGTCTGTGACTAACGCCCCGTAATTGCTGATAAGCCTGTTGTAACGCCTGGGTTTGTTCCAATGGCAACAAGCCAGCGGCAGCAGCGGCATCCAAAATACGAATATTGTCGCTGTAAAAATATAAATCCGGGTGCTGCTGGCCATAGCCCAACACCAGATACTGGCTGATAAACTCCAGATCCACTATGCCACCGGCAGCATGTTTCACTTCAGTGCTTTGTTCACCATGATGTTGCCGTAACTTTTGCCGCATCTCAGTGACTTCAGTTTTCAGCACAGCCAAATCCCTTGGCCTGGCTAACACTTCACTGCGGATCTGATTAAAACGTTTTGAAATCCTGTCATCGCCATAGACCAGACGGCTTCGTACCAAAGCCTGATGCTCCCAGGTCCAGGCGTCTTTTTCCAGATACTCAGCATAGGTATCAATATGCACCGCTAATAAACCCGCATTACCGGCTGGGCGCAAACGGGTATCTATCTCATACAACACGCCGCTTGGGGTTCTGGTGGTAAACATATGCACGATACGCTGCACCAGCTTGATATAAAACTGCCGCGAATCAATAGCTTTGTCGCCCTGAGTTGGCGCAAGGTTATCGCACTGATGCACAAAGACTAAATCCAGATCCGAGCCATAGCCCAGCTCCAAGCCCCCCAGTTTGCCATAAGCCAGCACTGCAAAAGCTTTGGCATCTTCGGGTTGTAACCCTGCAGGCAAACCATATTTTTCCGCCATTTGCTGCCAGGACAACTCCACTACTGCGGCAATAATGGCTTCGGCTAAAAAGGTTAAATGGTCACTGACTTTCATCAGAGGCAAAATACCTGTGATATCTGCCGCCGCAATACGTAGCTGTTGCGCTTGTTTAAACTGCCGTAATACTTCCATTTGCAGTTCTAAATCGTCGGTCGGCACGCGCAGCATCGCCTGCCGTAGTTTGTCGCTGTAGTCTGTCGAGTTTGGCACCTGATAAAGTTGAGCCGGATCGATCAGTTCGTCCAGCAACAGCGGGTAACGCGCCAGATGTTCAGCCAGCCAGCCGCTTTTATGACATAACATCACTAGTTGCTGCAGCGCAGGCGGGTTTTCGGATAAAAGCTCCAGATAAGCAGTACGGCTGACAATTTGCCGGAATACGCCAAGCACCCGCTGCAAAACCAAAGCAGAGCCTTGTTGTTTAGCCAGTTGATGCAATAAAAACGGAATAAGCTTTTCTAACAGCTCACGGCCACGTGGCCCTACACTGCGCTTTTGGCAGTCTTGTTTAAACTGCTTCAGGTGATCTAAAAGTTGTACAGCCTCATCAGCAGAGAGCCAATCCAGATGTTCTGCTAAATCAGCAGAGGCTAATTCGCTGTCCCAGCATAAACGACCCAACACCATTACTTCCGGTTCAGGGTTATCGCCCTGATCAATCACCAGTTTAAAGTGCTGATGGATACGGCCCATCGCCTGCTCCGTGGTCTCTGTCAGTTGTTGCCAGTTGCTAAAACCCAGCCCCAACACCAGCCGCTGCCGGTTCAGCTCGTCGGCCGGTAAGGTTTGAGTTTGCTGATCGTCCAGCCCTTGCAGCAGTTGCTCCACTTTACGCAGCCATAAATAATCCTGCTTCAGTTGCTGATACTGTTCCGGTTCTAACAAATTCTGATGTTTCAGCGCCTCTAAGGCGTTAAAAATAGACACCTGCTGTAACTCAGGCAAACGCCCACCGCGGATCAACTGCAGAGTTTGCACCACAAACTCCACCTCACGAATACCGCCAGCGCCAAGCTTAATATTGTCTACTCTGTTACGACGGCGGTTTTCCTGCTCGATCAGTTGTTTCATCCGGCGCAGCGACTCCAGCGCGGAGTAGTCGATGTAACGGCGATAGACAAAAGGTTTTAGTAGCTGATTCAGCTCGGGTGCATGCACAGAGTCAGGGTTCAGAATACGGGCCTTGAGCATGGCATATCGCTCCCACTCCCTCCCCTGCGCCTGATAATAGTCTTCCATTGCGGCAAAACTCAGTACCAGCGGACCACTGTCACCAAAAGGTCGTAACCGCATATCGACCCTGAAGACAAAACCGTCGGCTGTCACCTGATGCAACGCAGAAATCAGCTTTTGGCCTAACTTGGTGAAAAACTGCTGATGTTCAACAGAGCGACGGCCACCACTGGTTTCGCCGTTATGCGGATAGGTAAAAATCAGATCAATGTCGGATGAGAAATTCAACTCACCGCCACCCAATTTACCCATACCTAAAATCAGTAAAGGCATTGGCTTGCCGCTTTGATCCAAAGGGTGACCCCACTGAGTGGCCACATCCTGATAGGCCCACTGATAGGCACAGTTGATCAGGTTATCCGCCATAGCAGAGATGTCCTGCAGGCATTGCTCTGTCGATTTCACCGCCAGAAGATCGGCCGCCAGAATTTGGGCAAGTATCGCATTGCGGCAACGGCGCAATGCTTTAAATACACTGGCCTCTGATTGTTCTGCAAGCTCTGCGAATGGGTTCTGCTGCACCAAAGGCAAAGCCAGTTGCTGTTTATTCAGCAGCACTGAAATCAACTGAGGTTGCTGTTGCATCACCCGACTTAAAAAAGGACTGACCGCCAGTAAAAATTTCAGATCTTGTTGCTGTGCCTCAGTCAAATCAGGCAACAACAAGGTGGGTAAAACCAGATCGACTTCATGCTGTAACTCAGACGGCAAAATAGCAGCGAACGGGGCGGTCAATTGGCTCATCAGTACCTCAGGCGGAAAACAAAGATTCAGAACAATTCAGCAAAGCACAGTTATAAGCTGCACTGCTGAAAAAACTCAAGGCTTGTGCTGCATCCGGCTGCGGCAAAGCGGCGAAATCCGCTGAGACAGCAGCTAAAGCGGTCAGGCACTCTGAGATCACTTGCCAGGATGCAGGATCCTGACTGCGTAAAAAGTAGCTTTCGTGATACTGCAGAGATTTTAATAAAGCTGCTGTGCTGCTGTGATCGGCTGGCATAAAAACCAAAGGCTGCTTCTGCACCAAACGATAACCCCGCTCCGCTTTGGACTGCCAACCTAAACGCAGCGGCAATAATTGCACCAGTTGGCGTGACAATTCAAATAAGGCACTCACCTCCCCTTGCTGCAGCTCCAACTCCAGCTCAGCGATAGCTTCGCTTTGCTCACCGGACACCACAGCCCCCCGGTCCAACACAGCTTCTATTGTGCTGCCATCTGCGAGGGTCAACAACCAACTTTGACGAACAAAGTCGGTACGAAACAGTTGTTTTAACCGAGCTTGTAACTCAGCCAGATCTGTACCCTCCGGCCATAATTCCGCAGGAAATGCGCTCAGCTCAGGCCAGACCGACGCACAGGGCAAATTGTATTCCGGCCGCAGATGTAAGCCGCCATGTTGCTGTCCTGAAAGTTTAATGGTTTGCTCAAATTGGCCATTTTTCAGTCTTGTGCGCAAACCCGCATCAAAGCGCCGGAACCACAGATCGTCCGTCTCATAATAGGCATTAAGTAGCTGCACACTATCGTGTTTCTGCACCCTGACTGCCAGTTGCTGCCACAGCCGATCCAAGGCGGGTACATCAGATTGGATCAGTAAAAATTTAAGTTCAGCTTCCATCGCCATAGTGGCTTATTTCCTGTTCTGTAAGAAGAAGTTGTCAAGTCATTAGCTTCTGGCCTATGATCGGCTCAATTCTCTATTTTGACCAGATGTTGGTCGGTTTTTTTAGGATTTTTATGTTAATCAACTCAAGACCATGGCAAGCAGGCATGCTTCTGGCCACAGTGCTGCTGAGTACCAGCGTCACTGCACAACAAGAACCAACAGGCACTCCGGTCAGTCCACAAAATGCGTATATCAGTGACAAGCTGATCACCTACATCTACAACGGTCCTGGCCGCGACTACAAAATTATCGGCAGTATCGCCGCTGGCGAAGAAATTAAACTGTTGGCAGAAGACAGCACTTCAGACTACTGGCAGCTCACCGACAGTAAAGGCCGTACCGGCTGGATTTTAAAGCAGTACGTCAGCTTAACCCCGGTGTTTAGTGGTGAAAGCGAGCAACTGCAGCAACAGTTACAGCAACAGCAGACTCTGGTCTCTCAGTTACAGCAAGAAAAAGAGCAACTGCAACAACAACTGAACGAAACCGACGCTGCAGTACAACAAGCCGAAAAAGCCACGGCCACAGCGCAGCAAACTATAGCCCTGCTAACCCAACAACTGCAGGAAAAACCAGCCGCCTTCTGGCAAGACAAAATGGTTTTAGGCTCGATTCTGGGTTTCGCTGGTTTGCTTTTAGGCTTACTGCTCCCGGCTTTAATTCCATCACGCCGCCGCAAAGAACGCTGGATGTGATTTAACGCGCTTGGTTTCACCTTCCGGAATATCCTATTTATTGTTTAAAAATCAGGTGCTGAGTTGGCTGTAAAGGCTCAGTATCTGGTTTGATCCCCGCCTGCATCCGCTTTTCATTTTTATTAGTCAGAAACAATGGGGGAAGCTACAGCGGCGGTAACCTAGTAAAAATCTGATCCCTGCACTAACTACTTAAATTCTTGCTCAGCCTCATTTTTAATTTCAGAAAAATCTATTGAAATAGATGTACATCATGAATAGCTTGGTATGGAGAAAATGATCAAAATACGGATTAGAGATCCCTCGACTTACGGACAGGTAGTTCTTGAAACTGAGCAGTTAGGAGGCAAAATAGAAGAAATCACGGTTATACATCTTTCTGAAGTCTATAAATTCACAGGGATATTACTTGGTAAAGATCGAAAAACAGAAATGTATAAGACGGCTGAAGGTAAATATATTGTTTTTGAAAAAGAGTCAGAAAGCGAAGGTGGAATGACTGTTTTCCCCACTGATCAAGCTTTACTTAATAATCCTGAATATACTGAACCACAATGGATAAAGTGGGCTGGTTTAGAGTTTCCAGAATCAATGGTAAAAAGACTTTAATAAAAGCCAAACAAGTCTTATCACTCTGGGGGTCAGGTCTTACGATGTGCCCCTATCACTCTGGGGGTCAGGTCTTACGATGTGCCCCTTTATTTCTTCTGATATTTGCACGGCAGTCGAAAAAGCAATATCAACTACTACTGGCACCAAATCCCCATTAGGGCGCGAGCCGGACAAAATTGGGTGGCCAAGGTTTGGCCAGTGGTGTCAGGTCTTGCGATGTGCCCTGTTACTTCTTTTCCCCTTTACAGCTAGTCGTAAAAGAAAGACCAACTACTACCACCAATCCCCCATTGGGGCGCGAGCCGGACAAAATTGGGTGGCCAAGGTTTTAAGGCTGGGAGTGTCTGAGTGAGGAGCGGTAGCGACGAGCGAGTTGCCCAGCCGCCTTGGACGCACGATTTTGGGCCGGGCTTTATACTCACTGCGTTCGTACCCCTTCGGGGCCAGCTAAAGCTGTTCAACGCAAGCGTTGTCGCTGCGACTTGGGGTCGCCTTTTCTTTGGATACTTTCTTTTGGCGAAGCAAAAGCAAAGTATCTCGCCAGCGGCGAAACGCTTTGAATTATAAAGACCTGATTCAAATTCGAGGCGGGCGGCTGCAAGGCCAGCCCACAATTTACTCAGGCGCCGTAGCCAACTTCAGCGGCAAACCCGCATCCTGCTTCACCTGCTCAATCACCACATAAGTATGAGTCTGTAACACACCCGGCAAATCCACAATCAAGCCCAATACGCCGCGATAGGCCTCCATACTGGATAAGCGCAATTTTAGCAGATAATCAAAACCACCGGCCACCATATGGCATTCCGCCACTTGAGGGATTTTCACCACTGCATCACGAAACTGATCAAAGACTGCGCCTGTGGTTCTGTCTAAAGTCACCTGAATAAAAGCTGCTGTACCAAAGCCCAGTTTACTGGCATTTAAACGGGCGCCGTAGCCTTCAATAAAACCGTCCTGCTCTAGTTTGCGAACCCTGTCTATGCAAGGGCTTGGGCTTAAATTGACCTTTTTTGCCAGTTCCACATTAGAAATACGACCATCTTTTTGCAGCGTGTCTAAAATTGTCATGTCGATACGGTCCGGTAACCGGCCTTTGGCACTTTGAGTCATGGCAGTATTTTTTCTGGTTTTATGGTTAATAAACCAAATTATATAAGGTTAGAGTGAAAAAGAAACCACCAAATAGGGCTGCGCTTTCACTAAAATGCAGCATAATTTTTTCATATCACTGGATGAAAACCCTATGTTATTCCAAGGCCAACTGACCACCAGTCACGCTATTCGTCAAACCATGCGCGATCATTACCGCGCTGATGAAGATCAGGTTCTGAACCACTTATTGCCTATTGCTGATATCGGCCCTGCCGCGCGCAGCCGTGCCTGGGAAAAAGCCCGTCAGTTGGTAGTGAACATTCGTGCAGCTCAGGTCGGTAAAGGCGGTGTAGACGCCCTGCTGAACGAGTTTTCGCTGTCGACCGAAGAAGGTTTAGTGCTGATGTGTTTAGCTGAAGCCTTATTGCGGGTGCCGGACAAACATACGGCTGACCTTTTGATCCGCGACAAGTTATCCAACGGCGATTGGAGCTCACACTTAGGCAACAGCGACTCTTTGTTTGTCAATATCTCGGCCTGGGGTTTATTGCTGACCGGTAAGCTGGTGAATTACAGCGACGAGCAGAAAAAAGCTCAGTTTGGTTTATTAAAACGTACCTGTGGCCGTATGGGCGAGCCGGTGATCCGTCAGGCTGTACGTTATGCCATGCAAATTATGGGTACCCAGTTTGTGATGGGCACCAGCATTGAAAAAGCGGTCGAACGTGCAGTAGAGCTGGAAAGCAAAGGTTTTACTTACTCCTATGATATGCTGGGTGAAGGCGCCCGCACTATGGACGACGCTAACCGTTATTTCGACAGCTACATGATGGCGATCAAAGTCATAGGCACAGCGGCGAAAAAACGTGGCCCGTTAAAAAGCCCTGGCATTTCAGTGAAATTATCAGCCATTCACCCACGCTACGAATTCACCCACCGCGACCGGGTGATCAACGAATTAGTACCACGCTTAAAACAACTGGCCATTGCCGCTAAAGCCTATGACATCAGCTTTACTGTCGATGCGGAAGAAGCCGACCGTTTAGATTTATCGCTGGATATTATCGAAGCCGTGTTCTCAGATCCTGATTTAAACGGCTGGGAAGGTTTTGGTTTAGCTGTGCAGGCCTACTCCAAACGTGGTTTGTTTGTCATTGAATGGCTGCGTGAGCTGACGGTCAAAGTGGGCCGTAAAATGATGGTGCGTCTGGTCAAAGGCGCCTACTGGGATACGGAAGTTAAAATCAGCCAGACCGAAGGCTTAAGCGACTTCCCGGTGTTCAGCCGCAAGCCGTCTACTGACGTGTCTTATCAGGCCTGTGCTAAAAAGATGCTGGAATACCGTGACAGTATTTACCCTATGTTCGCTACTCACAACGCCTATACAGTGGCCACTATTTTAGAAATGGCACCGGATCGCACTGGTTATGAGTTCCAGCGTTTACACGGTATGGGTGATGCACTGTACGATCAAATTGTGGCGGAAGATAAAGTACCTTGCCGTATTTATGCCCCGGTCGGTGAACACTCAGACTTACTGGCTTATTTAGTCCGTCGTTTATTGGAAAACGGTGCGAACAGCTCCTTCGTAAACAACATTGTAGATGAAACTATTCCGGTGGAATCTTTATTAAAAGACCCGGTAGAAACAGTAAGGGCCTGGAGCAAAAAACGTAATAACTCTATTCCGTTACCTCACCAACTGTACGGAGCAGAGCGCCTGAACTCAAAAGGTCAGGACTTTACCGATATCGACCAAATCACAGCGATGCGTGATGCCATGGATCAATGGCTGGCGTCAGTCAGTCAGATTGAAGTACCAGCAGGTGCTGTTGCCGTAACTAACCCGGCCAACACCAAAGAAGTGATAGGTTTCCATCATCACAGCAACGCTGCTCAGATGGAACAGACAGTCACCAAGGCTGAAGCCGCCTTCCCAGCCTGGTCTGCAACTGCTGTGACCGAACGCGCAGTGCTTCTGAACAAACTGGCCGATCAGTTGGAATTACACCGCGACGAATTACTGGCCTTGTGTATTAAAGAAGCGGGTAAAACTGTCGGCGACAGCATGGCTGAAGTGCGCGAAGCTGTGGATTTCTGCCGTTATTACGCCGCTGAAGCCACGAAGAAGCTGCAGGCGTCTCAGGCCCGTGGTGTGGTGCTTTGTATCAGCCCGTGGAACTTCCCACTGGCTATTTTCTTAGGTCAGGTCAGTGCTGCTTTAGTCGCTGGTAATACGGTAGTCGCCAAACCTGCTGAGCAAACCAGCTTAATTGCGGTGCGTACCGTCGAGCTGATGAAAGCTGCCGGTTTCCCGGACAATGTCGTGCAGTTAGTGATAGCACCAGGTCGTCAGGTCGGTGAAGTCATAGTGCCGGATCACCGTATTCAGGCCGTAATGTTCACAGGTTCGACTGAAACAGGTGCCTGGATTGCCCGTAAACTGGCCGAACGGGGTGGTGAGCCAGTGCCTCTGATTGCCGAAACCGGTGGTCAGAATTGTATGATAGTGGATTCTACCGCTCTGCCTGAGCAAGTGGTGGATGATGTGATCTCTTCTGGTTTCCAAAGCGCTGGTCAGCGTTGTTCTGCCCTTCGGGTCTTGTTCCTGCAGGAAGATGTGGCCGATAAGATCATTACGATGATCAAAGGCGCGATGAAAGAGTTGCATGTCGGCGACCCGGCCTGGTTAAGCACAGACTTAGGTCCGGTGATTGATGCCAAAGCTTTAGAGCGGTTAAACCAGCATGTGCAGTATCTGGAAGGCAAAGCCACCTTGCATTATGTCTGTGACGCACCAGTAGCAGGCGATCACTACTTCTTCGCACCACGCTTATATGAAATCAGCAGCCTAAATCTGCTGGAACGCGAAGTCTTTGGTCCTGTGGTACATATCATTCGCTTTAAAGCCGAAGAGCTGGATAAAGTCATTCAGCAAATCAATGCCACAGGTTATGGCCTGACGATGGGCATTCATAGTCGTATTGCGCAAACCACGATGAAAGTCGCCAGCGAAATCAAAGCCGGTAATATTTACGTCAATCGTAATATGATTGGAGCTGTGGTTGGCGTGCAGCCTTTTGGTGGTCGCGGTTTATCCGGTACTGGCCCGAAAGCTGGTGGTCCGTTCTATTTAAGCCGTCTGGTAAAAGAACATGAATTACAGGCTCCGGCTCTGGAAGCTACAGTACAACAACAGTTGGAAGCGGCCAGTGGTTTTGATGCTCAGCTTAATACTCAACTGCAGCAAATGGCTGTGGCTCAGGTGGCCTGGCTGAATCAAAACGTTACCAATCGAGGTTCTGTGTTACGTCGTTTTATCGCTCAGTTAGCTGGCAACAAGCTGGTGTCCGAGCAAGAGCACGACTTAAACCAAGTGATCACAGCGGCCCGTGAACAGCTACAGTTTATCGAAAAAGAGCTGGCTCAGCCTATCACTCTGCCGGGACCTACGGGTGAATCGAACCAACTGCATCTGGAAGCCAAAGGTGTAGTGGCACTTATTCGCAGTGAACACAGCAGCTTCCAGCACTGGATGCTGGCGTTAATCACAGCGCTGGTATCAGGGAATGCAGTGGTCAGCACTGCTGCTGAAGCTCAGCAAGCGGAGATGGATACCTGCCGTAAGTTGCTACTGCAGGCCGGTTTACCCGCCAACCTGTTCCACTGGGTCAAACTGCCGGCCTTAAAAGCGCTGTTAGCACATCCTGTACTGGCGACGGCTGTGATTGAAGGCACCAACCCACTCAAAACCTTATCGGCTCAGTGGATGGCGGCCCGTGATGGCGCTATCAGTGCTTTAGTCACCAGCCCTGCCGATCATCAGTTGCTGCACCGTTTAGTGACAGAAAAAACCGTCACTATCAATACCACGGCGGCTGGTGGTAATGCGTCGCTGATGACGATGACAGACAATCTGGGTTAAAACTTCAGCAAAAGCTAATTAAACAGTCTCAACAAAGTTCCGTACAGTTGCGACATACCGTCCCTCCATGGACATCGTCGCAACAAGGTTCCGTACAGTTGCGACATACCGTCCGTCCATGGACATAAAGCCTGCTTTGTTGCGGGCTTTTTTTTTGCCTGAAAATAATGTATCATTTTTTTCATATTTACACTTATTAACGAATTTCCGAACTTCGGCAATTCCAGAGTACGCCTATGACAGCACCAGCTCAGCTTAAAGTTCTTAGCATTACCGAGTTACAGCCAGGCATGTATGTGGTGTCTGTGCATAAACAAAAAGGCAATGTCGAAATCAAAACTCAAGGCTGGGCCAGAACTGAAGCAGTGATAGAGCAGCTAAAGAAAAAAGGCGTGCTGGAACTGGTGGTGGATTTAAGTAAAACTCTGGAACAACCAAAAACAGGAACCGCAGCACAGTCTGAACCAGTCCAGCTACCCATTACCGCCAGAAGCCGCGAAAAAGTTAGTTTTGAGCAGGAACTGGGCCAAGCCAATGTATTGTACCAACAAGCCAAGGGGCTGCAGAAAAAAGCCTTTGCCGATATACAGGCGGGGCGTGAGCTGAACCTGCAACAGTTCCAGGACTGTGCCACGGGTTTTATCGACTCGGTATTTCGTAATCAGGACGCCTTGCTCTGCATCAGCCGTATTCGTGAAAAAGACGCCTACCTGCTGGAGCACTCAGTTAATGTCTCTATTCTGATGACTATTTTTGCCAAACAAATGCAGTTTGACGAAACGCTGATCCAACAACTGGCGACAGGCGCTTTATTGCATGACATAGGCAAAATTCTGGTGCCGGACAGCATTTTAAATAAGCCAGGTAAACTGACGGCGGAAGAATTTGCCGAAATGCGCCGCCATGTGGTGTACAGCCATGAAATTCTGCAAAAAATACCTGGTTTAAGCCCAATCAGTATTGAGGTGGCTGCCGTGCACCATGAGCGATTGGATGGCAAAGGTTACCCCTATGGCCTGGCCGATCAGCAAATCTCAGTGTATGGCCGGATGATTTCTATCGTCGATACCTACGATGCCATCACAGCACAACGTTGCTACAAAGAAGGCCAGACCGGTATTTCAGCGCTGAAAATTCTAAAACGTGAATCGCCACAGAGTTTTGATCCTGTGCTATTGGCCCAGTTTATTAAAGCTATTGGCATTCATCCTGCGGGTACACTGGTGAAACTGAGTAATGAAAAGCTGGGGATAGTGCTTAAAGCCAATGAACAAGACCCGCTGCGGCCCATCGTCAAAGTGTTTTATCACTGCAAATTCAGACGTTATATCGAAGTTTCAGTGCTGGATTTGGCCAGTAACAAAGTCGATCTGGAGATCGAAGGTGCGGTGATGCCAGAAGACTTTGGCATTGATATGATCCGTTTTTTCCGCCAATCGGTGCTGGAGTAACCAAGCCATCAGCGGCGTTGATAACTCCAGTCGGACAAGGCTTCAACACTAAACTGCAACTGATTAAATTGCAGCACCACATACTGAGGTAAGATTTCTTTCACCTGAATATCGGCGGTTACCCACTGGCCTTGTTGTAAGTCTTTGCCGTTGACTTTAATCCAACGTTGTCTGGCATCTGTAGCATAGACATGAGCTTCAAAACGCAAGGCTGGCAACTGACGCTGTAACAAGTCATCCAACTGATTGATATCCACGGCCGGTGCATCATGGTAATGAATATCTTGTTCTGGTCCACTGCTTCCATCCGCTGCCGCCAGGGCCGATTCGAATTTACCACGTAGCTCTGCGGAGACCTCAGATTGTTCCAGTTCAGCGGCAGGCAATAACTCCTCAACAGGAGTTAATTCGTCTTGCAGATCAGCTTCCTGCATT
Organism: Rheinheimera mesophila; assembly: GCF_000986865.1. Taxonomy (GTDB): domain Bacteria; phylum Pseudomonadota; class Gammaproteobacteria; order Enterobacterales; family Alteromonadaceae; genus Pararheinheimera; species Pararheinheimera mesophila. The sequence continues at coordinate 22,800 of NZ_LAVS01000016.1, read as the reverse complement.
TGCTCAAAGTCGACGAAGTCGTCTTCAGTTCCATCGTCAGTGGCGCGTCCCAGTACTTTCTCACCGCGTTTAGCCGATACCACCAATTGCGGTTCATCTTCAGGTACTTCGTCCAGTTGCACAGGCTCTGTTGGTTTTAGCAGATCGGCCGCCAGTTGCAGCTCCAGCGCAATATCAGCCGCATTGGCAACAGCAGGTGCAGCCTGAACCGGCGCAACCACCACTTCCGATACAGGCTGTTTTTGCTCAAATTGATACTGACCGATAAAAAAGCCCAGTACTAAACCTAAAATCACTAACAAGGTTAAAGCGGCGATACGCCAGCCATGGCCTGATGCCGTTTTTACCACGGTCACAGGCACTTGCTGTTGTTGCTTTAACGCATCCATTAATAACGACATAAACAGATTCCTACCAAATGAATGCAGATAACCCTGCACCTATACCCAAAGCCAGCAGCGTGAATACAGGCCATAACCAGACAGGCCAGACCGCTTTTTCCGCTTGAGGTTTAATTGCCAGCACTTCGGAGGCCGCTTGATTGACCAGAGCTGCATCAATCAAAGCCTTTTGCTGACTATACCCCCCTAACAAAGCGCGGTCGCAGATTAAATTGAGTAAACGCGGAATACCACCAGATAACTGAAATAATTTTTTTACTGCAGAGGCTGTAAACACAGGCCTGCTACACCCCGCTACCTGCAGTCTGTAACTGACGTATTGCTGCACCTCCTGCTCAGTTAAAGGCATCAGGTGATAACGCGCCGTGATCCGCTGCGCCAGTTGACGTAAATCCTGCCGCTGCAGCAACTGCTGTAACTCAGGCTGACCTATTAAAATCACCTGCAGTAGTTTTTTAGTGTTGGTTTCTAAGTTGGTTAACAGCCGCAGTTGTTCCAGCACGGCTGGCTGTAAATGCTGGGCTTCGTCGATAATTAAAATGGTATTTTTATCAGCTTGATGGTTTTTCATCAGGCGGTTGGTAATTTTATCCGTCAGCATTTTTAAGCTAGCGTCGGATTTTTTGTAGCGGATTTTTAACTGATCACAAATCGCAGCCAGCAACTCCAGCTCGTTTAAGGTGGGGTTTAAAATAAAAGCGACTTCGGTTTTGTCTGTCAGTTCCTGCAATAAACAACGGGACACTGTGGTTTTGCCTGTACCCACTTCGCCCGTCAGCAACACAAAACCACCGGCTTCGCCCAAACCATAGCGCAAATGCGCCAACGCTTCGGCATGACGGGCACTTAAAAACAGAAAGTCCGGGTTAGGTGCTATCGAAAAAGGCTGACTGGTTAAACCGAAAAATCCGGTGTACATAAGCTTCCCGCTGCTGAGTTAGGGCGACAATTGTAAGCAAGGCGTTATAATGGCAAAAAAACAGGGAGCAGGAAAGCTTTGAACATTTATCTGGTAGGCGGTGCTGTTCGTGATGAGTTACTGGGTTACCCGGCCTTAGATAAAGACTGGCTGGTGGTCGGGGCTACCCCTGAACAATTACTGGGGTTGGGTTATCAGGCTGTAGGCAAAGATTTCCCGGTGTTTTTGCATCCAAAAACCAAACAGGAATACGCTTTAGCCCGCACCGAACGCAAACAAGGTCAGGGTTATACCGGCTTTGCCTGTTATTTTGCAGAGGATGTCACTTTAGAGCAGGATTTGCAGCGCCGTGATTTAACCATCAATGCGATTGCTAAAGATGATACAGGTCAGTTGCACGACCCCTATGGCGGCATTGCTGATCTGAAGGCTAAAGTTCTGCGGCATGTCTCCCCGGCTTTTAGTGAAGACCCACTTAGGGTGCTGCGGGTTGCCCGCTTTTATGCCCGTTATTTTCACTTAGGTTTTACTGTTGCTGCTGAGACTTTACAGCTCATGACAGAGCTGAGTAAGAGTGGTGAGTTGGAGCATTTAACCGCAGAGCGGGTTTGGCAGGAAACGTCCCGGGCCTTAACAGAACAAGACCCGCAAGCTTATTTTGAGTTACTGCATCAATGCGGTGCGTTAAAAGTATGGATGCCAGAGCTGGAGCAACTCTGGGGTGTGCCTAATCCACCACAGTGGCATCCGGAAATAGACACAGGCATCCACTCTATGCTGGTGTTAAAACAAGCGGCGTTGTTGTCTGACCGGTTGGATGTGCGTTTTGCCGCGCTGTGTCATGATCTGGGCAAAGGCACTACAGACCCGGCTTTATGGCCGAAGCATCATGGCCATGAGCACAGTGGTTTACCTTTGGTGCAGGAACTCTGCAGCCGTCTGAAGGTGCCGAACGATTGCCGTGATTTGGCCTTGTTGGCCTGTGAATATCATCAGTTGCTGCATAAAGCCTTTGAGCTGCGCCCTGTTACTGTACAAAAGTTATTCGATGGCATAGACCTGTGGCGTAAACCTGAGCGATTGGAGCTATTACTGCTTTGTGCTATGGCTGATTTACGGGGGCGCACCGGCTTTGAGCAGGCGAGTTACCCTCAGGCTGATTATGTAAGACTATTAGCAACAGCGGCCCGGACTGTTGATATCAAAGCTATAGTGGCCTTGGGATTAAAGGGTGAGGCGATAAAACAGGAAGTAGCGAAAGCCCGACTTGAGGCTATAAGCCTGGCTAAACAGCAGTGGCAACAGTTGCATCCGGCCAGTTGAATTCAATGGGCCACAGTTTTTGGTCTTCCCGGTAGTTGTGCCACATCTGCTGATAGCTCAAGCCTGTCAGCGGATGGATTTGTTCTGGCGCCAGTTCGGATAAGGGCAGTAACACAAAGGCATTTTTAGTAATTTCATCGCGCGGTAATTCAACAGGGCTTGAGCACACCCATTGATCGTAGGTCAACAAATCTAAATCCAGTCGTTTACCACAAAATTTAGGTGATGTGGCAGGCCGGCCATATTTCTGCTCTATCGTTTTAAAAGCGGCCACACAATCAGCCACAGACAAATCAGTATTGGCCTCTGCCACCAGATTATAAAAGGCATCACCGCTAAAACCCACAGCTTCACTTTCATACACAGCAGAGCAGCGAATTTCGCCGAACAGAGCACAAAGTTCCAGATAAGCAGCACGTATATGCAAATCACGCTCTATATTGCTGCCAATACTGATATAAATCAGTGCCATTACCAGGTCCCGCGGCAAATAGAAACACCGACGCCCGCTGCAGCAGGCACCGCAGCAGGTTTAGTGATCGTCACTTTCACCGCTTTAGTTTCGAATTTCTGCAGTACCATGGCTGCAACTTTTTCAGCCACAGTTTCAATCAGTTCATGAGGTTGCTGACAAAGCTCTGCAATAGCAGAGCATACGGCGCTGTAATCCAGAGTGTACTGTAAATCGTCTGTCGCAGCGGCCTGACGAATATCGGTCGACAGCTCCAGATCAAACTCCAGCGTCTGCTGTATCGCTTTTTCCCATTCATACACCCCTATTACGGTCTGAACCTTGAATTGCCTGATAAAAACTATATCCGTCATAGATTTCCGCTTTTGTTAAAGACTTGTTTCAGGTAGGCTGGTCGGATAGGCAAAGACTGAAAAAGCCTATACTCTGAGCAGCTTATTAAACAGGACGCGATTTTAGCGTACTTTGCCGGACTGAGGAACCTTAATCCATGACCCCTACCATAGCGATTTTGATGCTGCTTGCTTATTTAAGTGGCTCAATCTCGTCTGCTATTGTGGTCAGCCGAATTTTCAGGCTGCCCGATCCACGTACTCATGGTTCAGGCAATCCAGGTGCCACCAATGTTCTGCGTTTAGGGGGCGCTTTTCCCGCATCTTTAGTTTTAGTGTTTGACGTGCTCAAAGGTACTATTCCGGTCTGGGGGTCGTACTTCTTAGGGGTGGAAGCCTTTTATCTGGGCATGATTGCAGTCTGTGCCTGCCTCGGCCATATATTTCCGCTGTTTTTTGGTTTTAAAGGCGGCAAAGCTGTGGCTACCGCCTTTGGCAGTATGATGCCTATTGGTTTAGATTTGGCGGGCTTGCTGATTTCTACCTGGATGATGCTGGTGGGCGCAACGGGCTATTCATCTTTAGCCGCTCTTGTTACTGTTGGTCTTGCCCCTGTGTTTACCTGGTTTATCAAACCTCTGTATACCATTCCGGTTTCCATGCTGAGCTTGCTGATTATTGTCCGTCACAAAGACAATATCATCAGGCTCTGGCATGGTCAGGAAACCAAGGTCTGGCATAAAAACCGAAAAGCCAAACCAGAGGATCCTGAACAAGAGTAATTAAAGCGCGGGGAGCTCCTCCATAGGCCAACGGGGTATGACGCCTATAGTTAAATCCTGCTGCTGCCCCGCTTTTAAGCGCTGAAAGCCAGCATACGCAATCATGGCACCATTGTCGGTGCAAAATTCTTTACGCGGGTAATACACCTCACCTTTTAAGCTTTTCAGTAACACTTCGAGCTGTTGACGTAACGACGTATTAGCACTGACCCCCCCTGCCACCACTAAACGCTTTAAGCGCTGCTCTTTTAACGCCCGACGACACTTTAACACCAGCGTATCGACTACGGCTTGCTGAAAAGATGCGGCGATATCCGCCTGCACTTCCGGGCTTTTGCCTTCCGCTGCAATCACATTAGCCGCTGCAGTTTTTAAACCACTAAAGCTGAAATTTAAACCCGGTCTGTCAGTCATAGGGCGTGGAAAGGCATACTTATCAGCCTGGCCTTGGGTGGCTAATTTAGCGAGCAAAGGGCCGCCCGGATAATCAAGTCCCATTAATTTCGCTGTTTTGTCAAATGCTTCACCCGCTGCGTCATCAACAGATTCACCCAATAACTGATACTGGCCTATGCCATCTACCCGCACGAGTTGGGTATGACCGCCCGACACTAACAAAGCGATAAAAGGAAACTGTGGCGGATTTTCTTCCAGCATAGGTGCCAGCAAATGGCCTTCCATATGATGCACGGCGAGCGCCGGCTTGCCCCAGGCAAAAGCTAAACTGCGGCCTATGGCAGCCCCCACTAACAAAGCACCTGCCAAACCCGGACCTGCGGTATATGCCACGCCATCAATATCGGAAGCTTCACAACCCGCTTCTTTTAATGCCTGTTGGATTAACGGCAATGTTTTTCGGATATGGTCACGCGAAGCCAGTTCAGGCACTACCCCGCCATAATCGGCATGCAGAGGGATCTGGCTATACAACACATGACTTAACAGACCCCGCTTTTCGTCATACACAGCGATGCCGGTTTCATCACATGATGTTTCTATGCCAAGTACTCGCATTTTGCTCCCCTTACCTATATGCTACGCGGCGAATTGTACTGGGATCCGAGCATCATCACCAGCACAACACTTATTGCTTTACATTGGGAGTGGCTTTTGAGTAAAATGCCGCACCATTTTTAATCGTATTGGTTAGACACTAACCAGAGTTGACCGAGGTGAGAATTTAATGCCTGTTGTTAAAGTAAAAGAAAACGAACCATTTGACGTAGCTTTACGTCGTTTCAAGCGCTCTTGTGAAAAAGCTGGCGTATTAGCTGATGTACGCGCTAAAGAATTTTTCGAGAAGCCAACTTGGGTTCGTAAGCGTAAGAAAGCTGCTGCTGTTAAGCGCCACATGAAAAAGCTTTCTCGCGAAAACGCTCGTCGCATCAAGCTTTACTAAGATTATTGCCTGACCTATGGCGTTGTTAGAGCAGCTACAGGAAGCGCAAAAAGATGCGATGCGTGCCAAAGACAAATTGCGTCTGGGTACTATTCGTCTGGCCTTAGCTGAAATCAAACAACGTCACATTGACTCGCAGATGGTGCCAGATGACGCCAATATCATTGCTGTTCTTACCAAAATGGTAAAGCAACGCAAAGAATCTGCCAGTCAATACAGTGCAGCAGGTCGGCAAGATTTAGCTGATATTGAATTAGCAGAAATCGTAATCGTAGAACAGTTTTTGCCACAAGCCTTATCTCAGGCTGAGCTGGATGATTTAGTGCAACAGGCGATTACTGCTGTTGCAGCCTCTGGAATAAAAGACATGGCGAAAGTGATGTCTCATTTAAAACCACAGGTTCAGGGTCGTACTGATATGGCCGTTTTAAGTCAGGTGATTAAAGCTCGTTTGAGTTAAGCTGTTAGCTGAACTACTGCACGCCGTGCTCTTAGCACGGCTTGTCTTTTTCTGTATACCCGTCGTACTTGAAGCTGCAGCTTTGTTGACTGCGCTCATTCGTCCCGGCCAGATAGTGCGCCTATGCTGCTGGGTCTCACGAGCTTGTCGCCTCCCTGCAACATCAAGTTGCTTGGGTCTATATCAGTAGATGAGGAAAAAGGTGGCAGGACAAATCCCCAGACACTTTATCGACGACTTATTAGCTCGTACAGATATAGTAGAACTGATTGATCACAGAGTTCCGTTAAAAAAGGCCGGTAAAAACTATCAGGCTTGTTGCCCTTTCCATAACGAAAAATCCCCTTCTTTTACCGTAAGTAGCGATAAACAGTTTTACCATTGCTTTGGTTGTGGCGCTCACGGCAATGCCATCAGTTTTATGATGGCGTATGAACAGCTTGAATTTGTCGAAGCCATTGAAGAACTGGCCAAACAACATCATTTAGAGATACCACGCGAACAAGGTAGTGGTAAGCCCTATCCGCAAGCTCAGGCCGACGATTATAGCCAGATGCAAAAAGCGGCAGATTTGTACCAGCAACAACTGAAGCAACAAGCTCATGCTGCAGCCTATTTACAGAAACGTGGAATATCAGAAGCCACAGCAACAAAATACGGTATAGGTTACGCACCAGATAGCTGGGACTTTGTGTTGAAACAACTCGGTGCTTCACGTTCAGCCCGGGATCAGCTGTTTGAGATTAAACTGATCAACCGCAATGATCAGGGGCGTGAATACGATTTTTTCCGTGACCGGCTGATGTTTCCGATCCGGGATAAACGCGGCAGAGTGATAGGTTTTGGCGGCAGGGTGATAGGTGAAGGTACGCCTAAGTATCTAAACTCACCTGAGACCCGGCTTTTCCATAAAGGCCGTGAACTTTATGGCTTGTATGAAGCCAGACAAAGCCAGGACAGGCTGAATCGGGTGCTGATTGTTGAAGGTTATATGGATGTGGTGGGTCTGGCCGAGCAAGGAATATCTTTTGCTGTGGCTTGTTTAGGCACCGCCACGACCCCAGATCACATGCATACCTTATTCCGCCTGACCAGTACTGTCACCTGCTGTTACGACGGCGATAGAGCAGGTCGTGATGCGGCGTGGCGCGCTTTACAAAGCGCCTTACCGCATTTAAAAGACGGCGTGGAACTGAATTTTGTATTCTTACCGGACGGCGAAGACCCGGATTCACTGGTACAAAAAGAAGGCAAAGAGGCCTTTTTACACCGTCTGGAACAGGCCATGCCTTTAGGTCAGTATTTATTTGACCATCTGGCCAAAGAATTAGATTTAAACACTGATGCTGGCAAGTCCGCCCTGTGGGTCAAAGGCAACGAGTTGATTAAACAAATTCCAAGTGAATTTTATCGCGATGCCTTGTTTGAGACTTTAGGTTCGCTGGTTGGTAAATCGTCGCAGCACAAGACAGCAGCCAGAAGCCAGGCTAAGGTGCAGAGCAAAGCGCCTGTGGCAACAAAAATTACGCCGATGCGCCGGGCTATAGCTCTGTTATTACAGTACCCTGCGCTTGCCAAAGTGATGCCTGTGGCGCCGGAACTGGCAGAGGCGAATTTACCTGGTATTCAGCTATTACTGACCTTACAGCAAAGGTTGTTAGCTCAACCTGAACTGACCACAGCACAACTGCTGGAGCATTGGCGCGATACGCCTGAATACAATATTTTGGTCAAACTGGCGCTGTGGGATCATCAGGTTGCTGAAGAGCAGTTAACCCAAGAATTTATGGATACGTTCCGGTCTATTGAAGATCAGTATCTAAGTCAACGTTTGGAAGAGTTGCAACGTAAAGATATGTTGCAGCAACTAACCACAGCGGAGAAACACGAATTTGTGTTGCTGTTAAAAGCTTTTAAAAGCAAATAACCGTGAGTAAGCCGTCATTGCGCGGTGGCTAGAAAAGCCGCGCTTTGTTATAATCGCTAATTCGCATTTTTGAACTAACTATTTGGGTGGAAGAACAGCCTCTATGGAGCACAATCCTCAGTCGCAACTAAAACTCCTGATCTTAAAGGGTAAAGAGCAAGGTTATTTGACCTTTGCTGAAGTTAATGATCATCTTCCACAAGATATTATTGACTCCGATCAGATCGAAGACATTATCCGTATGATCAATGACATGGGTATTCAGGTGTTTGAAACAGCACCGGATGCTGATGACCTGATCATGTCTGATGCTGCGCCGGATGAAGACGCCGCAGAAGAAGCTGCTCAGGCTTTAGTCAGTGTGGATAAAGAGTTAGGTCGCACTACAGATCCGGTCCGCATGTATATGCGCGAAATGGGCACTGTAGAGCTGTTAACCCGTGAAGGCGAAATCGACATCGCCAAACGGATTGAAGATGGTATCAATCAGGTTCAAACCTCTGTGGCTGAATACCCTGAAGCCATCACCTATCTGTTAGAACAGTGGGATAAATTCGAAGCCGAAGAAATTCGCTTAAGTGACATAGTCACCGCTTTTATCGATCCTAACGAAGCGGACGACTTACCACCAACAGCCACTCATATTGGCTCAGACGTACCAGAAGATGAACTGGCCGATGAAGACGCCGATATCTCTGGCGATGATGATGAATCAGAAGACGCCGACGATGAAGGCGACACTGGCCCTGATCCGGAAATGGCACGTGAGAAGTTTGCAGAACTTCGCACCCAATACGAAGTAACTCGCAGCTCGATCGTCAAAAACGGCCGTGAGCACCCGACCACCAAAGATGAAATTGAAAAACTCAGCGAAGTATTCCGTTGCTTCCGCTTAGTGCCAAAACAATTTGACCGTCTGGTCAAAAACATGCGTGAAATGATGGACCGCGTCCGCGTCCAGGAACGTATTGTGATGAAGCACTGCGTTGAGTACGCCAAAATGCCAAAGAAAAACTTTATGAAGTCTTTCAGCGGCAATGAAAACTCAACAGCCTGGATCGACGCCGAAATTGCAGCCAACAAGCCCTATTCAGCCAAACTGGCTGAGATGCGTGATGAGTTGTATCGCAGCGTTGAAAAGCTGAAAAAAATTGAAGAAGAAACCGGTCTTTCGATCTTTAAAATTAAAGATATCAACCGTCGTATGTCGATTGGTGAAGCCAAGGCCCGTCGTGCGAAAAAAGAAATGGTTGAGGCGAACTTACGTCTGGTTATTTCTATCGCGAAAAAATACACCAACCGCGGCTTACAATTCCTTGATTTAATTCAGGAAGGTAACATCGGTTTGATGAAGGCTGTCGACAAGTTCGAATACCGCCGTGGTTATAAGTTTTCAACTTATGCCACATGGTGGATCCGTCAGGCCATTACCCGTTCTATCGCTGACCAGGCCCGTACTATCCGGATCCCTGTGCATATGATCGAAACCATCAACAAACTGAACCGTATTTCACGTCAGATGTTGCAGGAAATGGGTCGTGAGCCGTCTCCGGAAGAATTGTCCGAACGTATGGGCATGCCGGAAGACAAGATCCGTAAAGTGCTGAAAATTGCCAAAGAACCAATCTCTATGGAAACACCAATAGGGGATGATGAAGATTCGCATCTGGGCGATTTTATTGAAGACAGCACGTCCGAATCACCGCTGGATTCAGCCACCATGGAAAGCTTAAAAGCCGCCACCAACGAAGTGTTGGCCGGTTTAACAGCCCGTGAAGCCAAAGTACTGCGTATGCGTTTTGGTATCGATATGAATACCGACCATACCCTGGAAGAAGTGGGCAAACAGTTTGACGTGACACGGGAACGTATCCGTCAAATCGAGGCCAAAGCGTTGCGTAAACTGCGCCACCCTTCCCGTTCAGAAGTGTTAAAAAGCTTCCTCGACGAGTAGAACCAAAGATATAAAAAAGGCACCTGACGGTGCCTTTTTTATAGAAACAAATCAGAAGCGAATAAAAAGTAGGCAATCGATACAAAGTCTGTGTCACGAAGCGGTGACAACAGCGGAAAAACTTCTTATACTGCCTGCGCTTTAAAGAGTTCAGCCCCTGGACTCGTATACTTAAAGCCTGTTTAAAATGGCCCTATAGCTCAGTTGGTTAGAGCATCCGACTCATAATCGGCAGGTCCCTGGTTCAAGTCCAGGTGGGGCCACCATTTATCTCAAATCTTTCCTCTGTATTTTTTTATCAGCAGAATTAAGTGCTGCTTATAAGTCGCTATGCGGCCCAAATACTTCATAGTGAATTTGTGCCGAAGCCACACCCAAAGCCAGTAACTGATCTTTGGCAAACTTCATAAAACCTGTAGGGCCACAAAGGTAGAAGTTGGCACTTTGCAGCGGCAACTGGGCAGCGACAGCTTTCAGATCCATCAAACCAGTAAACTGAGTGGCCGCTGTGTTCTGCTCAGCTTTGTTGTACCAGGTAAAGTTGTGCAGTAAGGGGTAGTCTTGTTGCAGTTGCGAAATACGCTGTGCAAAGGAATGTTGTTGTTGGTTTTCACAGGCGTGCAGGAAAAACACCGGGGTTTGTTGTTTTAACGCTACTATGCTTTCCAGCATCGACAGCATAGGGGTTAACCCCACACCAGCGGAGATCAGCACTGTAGGTAAATGAGCCGATTGCAGAAAAAAATCACCAGCTGGCGGCAGAATATCCAGCTCGTCTCCCACCTGAATATGGTTATGCAGATAGTTGGATACTAAACCAGCTACCTCACCCAATTCACGTTTGACACTGATCCGATAGCTTTGACCATTGGGCTTATCTGACAGCGAATACTGACGAATTTCATAATAATCAGAATACGCAGGTTTTACTTTCACCCCCAAATACTGACCCGGCTGGTAATCCACTACTGCTTCGCCATCTGTAGGCACCAGCACAAAACTGGATACCAGTTCAGATTCAGAAAGTTTTTCTTTCACTTTAAAACGACGTGGGCCATACCAGCCACCCGGCTTTTGTTCGGTCTGGTTATACAGCTGACGCTCACGGCCAGTAAAAATAGTCGCCAGTGCACCATAAGCTTCGGTCCAGGCTTGCTCTACTTCTGGCGTAAATGCATCAGGAGCCAGCTCACGTAACGTTTCAATCAGGTGGTGGCCGACAATACCATAGTGCTCTGGCTGGATAAAAAAGCTGGTATGTTTATGCGCTACTCGCTCCACAGTTTCAGTCAGCACAGCCAGGTTATCGATATTTTTGGCATAAGCGGCAATAGCACTAAATAAAGCAAATTGCTGGCGGCCACTGTGCTGGTTAGTCATATTAAAAATATCTTTCAGCTCTGGATTCAGCCTGAACATCCGTTGATAAAAATGGTTTGTGATGGCCACTCCAGCGCTTTCCAACAATGGAATAGTACTTTTGACAATGGCAATGGTTTGCGCAGATAACATAAAAACCTCATTACATCAGTTAGAACAGCAGAAACTAACCCGGTCTGCCATCAGCACGAGGCTGAGTCAGAACAGGCCAATAAAACCGAATAAAAATTGCAAAGGCGCACAGCCATAACACAGCGCTAACTTGCCAGAACAACAAAGGAACCCCAGCTAAGCTGGCCAACATCCGCACTGGGCCAGCCAGCAACAGCAAAGCAAAAGCTACAGTGATAGTTTTGCCCACCTGCAGTACCCGGCCTGTATGGCCTAAAGACACCCTGGCCATCATGGCGAGGATCATGCCCGCCATAGCGCTGATGCTCAGCAGATGCAACACATCTTTAAATACCAGTATCTGAGTTAAATCGCTGATACCAAGAAGGATTAAACCTAAAGCCAAGGCCAGATAAGCCAGTTGTAAGGACCACAGCAAAGGGGCTGCCCAGATTTTCCATGGCGTCCAGAAAGATAAACGCAGCAGATGCAAAGACCCCACCAGCAGTATCAACCAGCCCGCTTTAAGCGGCAGTTGGACAAAAAAATCAGTAATAAACCAAACGGTGCCAAACGCCGACAAAGACAATAACCACTTATCCAGCAGCGGCGTTTTGTTTTGCTCCAATCCCAAAGCTCTGGCGGTAAAAAATGGGATCACCCGGCCGCCGACTATGCCCATCAGGATGCTAAACAGCAGGACCATGCTATGGCTTAAATGTGAAGCCGAGGCAAACCGCTCTGTTGCAGCTGCATAAATAAAAATCGTATTCAGCAAAGCCATCACAGACAACAGCGGAATAAACAGATAGTTATTTTTGCTTTTTGCCCTAATCAGCAAGCTCGCCAGGCTGTAAATAGCACCAGTCCACCACAGCAGTTGAGCGACGATAAAAAGCCACAACAGCGGAGTGTATTGGGCGAATAACAAGCTAAAACGAGCCGTCAGCCATAGCAGAGTTAATAACAACAGTGGTTTGCCCGATAGACTGGGCAAGCCTGTCCAGTTTTGTGCTGCCGTAAGTAAAAAGCCCACAGCCACCACAGCACCAAAGCCAAATAACATCTCATGGGCGTGCCACAGAGCTGCAGGAAAACCAAACTGAAACGACATCAGGCCGCTAAACCACAAGGCCCAAATACATATTGCCAGCAAAGCCCAACAGGCACCAAAGAGAAAAAAAGGCCTGAATGCCAAAGCAAACAACGGATAAGCCGATAAAGCTTTTCGCTTGCCCGCTTCGGTCTGTTCAGGCCAATGGATATTGATCAAAGGAGGACGTTGGCTCATTCTTTTATTCACAACCTAACGCACTTCTTTATGCAGTTCGTACTGAGCTATACAGCGGCAGACATAGGCAATTTTCACCAAAGTCGCGCTGAAAATCATAGTGACATGCCCTGCCAGCTGCAGCTCAAACGAAAACAGGTAAGACAGCGGATAACAGACCAGCACAGTCGCCAGCAGTACACTAAAAGACAAAGCTAATAACGTATTGGCCCCCAGCAACAAGACTTCAAATTTGTCAGAGGTGGACAGTTTTTCATTACTAAACAATTGGGCAACATAAAACATCATCAGCTCCTGTGGAGTCCCTGACTCCGGTTTGGTTTCCTTATATAGTGCAGTTCTGATGCCAATTATTTTTTTGAACTAAATCAATAATTTAATATAAAATACGCAAAAAAAAGAGTCATAATGACAACAGATAAAAAGAGTCAAAATGACAAACAAGATTCTTTGTGACACAATTTAAGTACTCTAGTTGTCAGCAGGAGCTGCCATGGCTGAACTTAACTCCACCTTGTTGCTGGAAGTAGCGCTGGATCTGGCGAACAGCATCACTACTACAGATCGCTTTGACCGTTTGCTGGGCTCTGTGCGTAAAGCTATTAACTGCGATGCTGTGGTGCTGCTCTCTTATCAGGGGGAGCTGCTGATGCCACTGGCCATTCAGGGCTTAACAGCTGATACCTTAGGCCGTCGTTTTTGGTTAAAGGACCATCCACGCCTGGCGATTATTTGCCAAAGCAGCAGCCCGGTGCGTTTTCCATCCGACACTGAACTGGCCGATCCTTACGATGGCTTGTTACTGGCGCAGGCCGGTGATTTGCCAGTGCATTCCTGTATGGGTTTACCTTTGTATTCAGATGGTCAACTGATAGGAGTGCTGACGCTGGACAGCCTGAAACCTGATGCTTTTTCTGCGATAGCAGAACGGACTTTAGAGCTGATTGCAGCTATGTCGGCAGCAACCCTAAAAACCGCTATTCAGCTGAAAAAACTCGAACAACAGGCGCTGCAGGCGCAACATTTGGTTGAAGAACTGACCCATGAAGCCCTGATCCGGGATGGTGGCGAGCTGATAGGTCAAAGCCAGGCCATGCTGGCGCTGAAAAGTGATATTCAACTGGTGGCGGGTTCGGATTACACAGTGCTGATTCAGGGCCAGACTGGTGTGGGTAAAGAGCTGGTCGCCAGAACTCTGCATCAGTTATCCAGAAGAGCGAAACGGCAACTGGTGCATTTAAACTGTGCTTCTTTACCTGAAACCCTGGCTGAATCTGAGTTGTTTGGTCATGCCAAAGGTGCTTTTACCGGCGCCGAGCGGGAAAGACCTGGTAAATTTTTATTGGCTGACGGCGGCACTATCTTCCTTGATGAAGTCGGGGAACTGCCACTGAGCGTACAAAGCAAATTATTGCGGGTGCTGCAAAGTGGCGAAATTCAGCCAGTCGGCAAAGATGACGTAAAAGCGGTGAATGTGCGGGTGATAGCCGCCACCAACAGAGATTTAGCTGCTGAAGTGGCAGCAGGTCATTTTCGCGCCGACTTGTATCATCGTTTGTCGGTCTATCCCATTACTGTGCCGGCTTTAAAAGAACGGCAACAGGATGTACTGCTGCTGGCCGGTTATTTTCTCGAACTGACAGCCCGCAAACTGGGCATACGTCAGCTAAAACTCAGTACTGCTGCTCAGTCTGTGTTGTTGCAGTACAACTGGCCTGGCAATGTGCGGGAGCTGGAACATGTGATTAGCCGCGCTGCGCTCAAAGCCAGAAAAGAAGCCAAAGCTCAGGATATTATTGCCCTGTTGCCGCAGCATCTGGAGCTGGCAGAGGGCGCAGTTTCAGCCACTCATAACCCACCAGCCGTTTTGCCTCAGCTCCACAGCAGCGGCTTAAGCCTGAAAACGGCCACTGAAGAATTTCAGAAACAGCAGATTATTCAAATCTTAAGCCAAACCGGCGGCAACTGGAGTCTGGCGGCGAAGCAGCTGGATCTAGACAGAGCCAATCTGGCCCGCCTTGCCAAACGTTTAGGTATTAAAGTCGAAAAAACAGTGCGTAGCTAAGTCGTTTTACAGCTTATCCAGCCAGCGCGTCAGCAGTTGCTGACTAAACTGACGTAAAGCCGGGGCATAAACCTGGGTGTCCTGACGGATTTTCGCTAAATCTGCCAAAGGCCAGACCGCTAATTCGGCGGCATGGCCAAGCAACCATTGTTCGATACGCTGGCCTTCCAGTTCAGGGTGGCATTGAAAGGCCAGTACCTGTGAACCTATACGGTAGATTTGTTTGTAGTCTTCACTGGATGCCAACAGCTCCGCACCTGCAGGCAAATCAAAGGTATCGCCATGCCAGTGAAACATAGGGATGTCCTGCTCCGTGTTCTCCACAGCAAAAAGACCAGTGTCCAGCCCTTCTTGAGTAAAACGAACAGGCGACCAGCCAATTTCTTTACCAGAAGCGCCCGGATAGACAGCAGCACCAGCAGCTGCGGCTATCAACTGCGCCCCCAGACAGACCCCTAACAAAGGCCGTTGTTCTGCCAGACGTTGTTTGGCGATCAAAAGCTCAGTCTGTAAAAACGGATACAAAGCTGTGTCGTACACGCCTACAGGGCCACCTAAAATGATGGTTAAATCGGCCTGATATGCCGCTGTTAACTCATCCACAGCCGCATCCAGATACTGCAGCTGATAACCGGCTGCCATCAATGGCTCAGCAAAACTGCCCAGATCTTCAAACTGCAAATGCCGGATCACCACACAAGGTTTCGTCTTCATCTATTTTCTCCTCTATGCCGTATCCTGATGTTCACGACAAATCAGCTCTGTGCTTGCGACAGGCAAAGGCTGCTGAGTTAAACCACAAAAAGGCAAACCATCCTGCTGTTGATGGAAACGACAGCTTTTGCATTGACCAAAACTTTTGCGCTGCTGTTGCTGCTGCACCTGAGTCAGCAGTTGATGCAAAGCACCGGTCAGTTGTTGTTCCAGTTCAGGCCCC
Source organism: Rheinheimera mesophila (assembly GCF_000986865.1). Taxonomy (GTDB): domain Bacteria; phylum Pseudomonadota; class Gammaproteobacteria; order Enterobacterales; family Alteromonadaceae; genus Pararheinheimera; species Pararheinheimera mesophila. Next base: position 7,047 of record NZ_LAVS01000016.1, on the reverse strand, counting down.
AACTGCTCTACCGCCTGTTGCAACACCTGCACAGCCACCAACTGCTGTACTACAGCTAAACCTGCTGCTGTTGGTTTTAAATGCACTATGCGTTTGTCCTGCAGATCCGGCTCTTTGTAGATCCACTGCCGCTCTTCCAGCGCTTTTAACGACTGGGACACTGTGCCTTTGGTCAGGCCCAGATAGTCGGTCACGCCCATCACAGTGTCTGAGTAATGATTACAAATACTCAGATAACGCAAAGCGCTGAGCTGCACTGCCGGCACCACAGAAAGTTCGGCATCATCCCGCTGCCAGCTGCGCAGCAAACTGTTGATGCGTTCAACATAATCAAAAAAGCTTAAAGCCATAGTTTTTACACCTGCACTTGCATCTGGGTTTAGACCTGCATTTTATCTGCACAGTATAGCTTGACATAGTATCGAAGCGAAACTATTATTTTCATAACGTATCGACTCGATACTTAATTTAAATTTAACTGAGGAGCTTTTTATGAACGTTCAGGTTTTTGACACCCATGTAAAAACCACCAATGGCCACTACCTGCATTTTGATGTATTGGTAACGCCAGAGCATGCAGGGAAGGCTAAACTTTATGCGCAGCAGTTTTTACAACAACAAGGCTACGATAATGAAGACGTACAGCAACAAAGCTGTGATTTTTGTCATAACGAAATAGCCACCCCTGCTGTTATTGCAGCTATTCATGCTCAGGGGTATTACATTCTGAAATTACAGGGCTGTTAAGCAGCTCTGTGTTCATTAACCCAAGATCAAAGGAGCAGCCTGATGAGTCCGGCCATTCTTGCTTGTGATTTACATGATCATGTCGAAATTATCTGTATGAGACGATACCAGGTCCTGATCCATCAGCTGGATGGCAGCACTATTGAGGGTATTGCCCGCGACACCCGAAGTACAGCACAGGAAGAATTTCTGCTGCTGGATAAGGACGGGCAAAAAGTGGAAATTCCACTGCTGCAGATAGAACGTATTGAGGTGCTGGATGCCAATGCTCCCCAACAGGAGATTTGGTTACAGCAAGGCGGAAGCTGCGCTATTTAACCCTATCCTCCCAATAACTAAGAAGCCACCAATCCGGTGGCTTTTTTATTTTTTGGTGTTTAGCCGCACAGAACAAAAAATAAAACATTAAAAATCAAAACCTTAACAAATAAGCCTCAGTTTTGTTAAAACGCCGCCTTGACACAGTTTCGATTCAAAACAATAATACGTATCGAATCGAAACATTCATAACTATACAACACGGTACTGACTCTTAACCTGACCTTTTAAAGGAAACAAAACATGAAGACTAAAGCTATCGCTACTTTTTACCATGCTGGTTGTCCTGTTTGCATTAGCGCTGAACAGACGGTGTTAAACCTGATTGACCCGAATAAATACCACATCCATGTCGTGCATTTAGGTGAACAGAGTGCTGAAGTCGTCACAGCCAAAGCGGCCGGCGTGCAGTCAGTGCCTGCCTTAGTGATTGATGGCCAGGTGTTACATATCAACTTTGGCGCTGCCATCACAGATTTAGCCTGAGGTGAATGATGAAAAAATTACTGTTAAGTTCATTCATAGCTTTAGCCGCCAGCCAGGCATTCGCTCATGGCCCAGGTGGTATTCATGCAGAAAAATCAGCCACTAAAGCGGCTTTTGACTTAGTTCACACCCGGGTCTTTAAAGACGGTACCCATCTGGTGTTTGAGCAGGTGGTTGCAGGCACTGCAGGCTCAGAAAAACCCGCCAGCAATGGCGGAAAATTTGCCACAGCAGAAGTCCTGAGTTATGTCTGGCCCACCACACTGGATTCGTCAGTCATTGGGTTTGATGGTAAAAAAGGCATAGTGGCGCTGGCGTTAACAGCCCACCCTGACTTTGATGACACCCCTTTGTATGACGAAAACAACGATGGCAATCTGGCCAACGATGGCGACGACTGGCATTCACATTGGGTGGTGTTAACCCCGGATGAAAGCTGTGGCCCTAAAGGTTTAAAAGTGCGGGATATCCCACAGGGTGAAACCCCGAAAGTGCCAAAAACCTGGCCGGGCGCGCCGATTTATATCGACTCACCGGGTTATGATTTCAACCTGAAAAAAGATACTGTCACCATCCGGGTGCCGTTAAAAGAAGTGGGTTTCCCGACTGATTTTAACTACGATGGTGTAACAGCTGCATTGAAAGTCAATGCCAACCTGCACAACCCGCTTTTGTGCGTAGTGAATGTCTACGATGTGGCTTCAGGTGATTTATCTTTACCTGCCAGCTGGCCGGAAAAAGCAAACTAAATCTGCGATGAACCGGCAGTAACCAACCTGAGCTCCTGTTGGTTACTGCTTGATATGTTTCAAGACTTCTGAGGCCTGAAACACAGTCTGCCCCTCTGGACTTACTCCCTTGCCAAGACGAATATCGATCCTCACTTCGGTGAAGTCCGTTGCAATATCGGGCTCAGACATGCTTTCGCTCTGGGAATAACTGCTGCAACTGAGTAAACCACAAGACATCTGCTGATGATGGTGAAGGGTGCTGAGTCTCGCTGTGACCTCATGGTTTTTACGGTCTACCAGTGTCTCTTTCGCCACTAAATCAAACCAGTCATAGCCCTCAGCCAGAGTGAGTTCTGCAGCCCTTTGCAGGGCGTAATCCATAGCTTTCGCTTTATCTTTGCCTCTGAGCTTAAACTGAACTCTGTGATAATTTGGGCCAAGCTCAGTATCACTGTACCCATATCCGGCCGCAGAGGCGCTGCGGTACTCAGGCACAGAGCTACAGGCAGCTAAACTCAACAAAATACCAGCAATCAATAGCTTCATGGCTGCTCTCCATCTGATGTAGTGACCCACTGCTGCCGGATCAATTGTTGCTCAGCAGATAAGCTGACGACCTGACCTGAAATCATGCGATCAATCACAGGATCCAGCACCACAGAACCAGTTGCGGTTTGGTAGCCTGAGTTGTCTTGCGCTGCACCATTCACCATAGCTTCTAATGTCCAGCCTTGTGCACTGCGGCAAGCCAATTGCTGACTGATTTCATCTGAGCTACTCACCTGATACTGCCGACAATACCGGCCTTGTTTATCCATAAAGGTCAAATGTGGCGTCAGTCTTGACGCTCCGGTCAGCGGATAACTGACTCCTGCAGCTTGAGTTTCCAATGCCAGACTGATCTCTGCCCATGGGTCCTCAGCCTGCCATAGCGCCAGGCTATAACCTGCGACAACAGCCAAACAGGCAGCTGCTGCACCGGACCATGGCTGCAGAGCAGTAATACGCCTCCAGAGTGGAAAGGAAACCAGATTATCCTGTGTGGGTTCATCCAACAGAGCCATCAGCTTTTCAGGAACAACCTGATGATCCATCTGGCTTGCATGCTGTTTCAGCAGCAGGTCCATTTCAGCCAGAGCCGCCAAACGCCCGGATAGCTGTTCATCCTGATGCAGTGCTTCGCGAATCATCTGCATTTGAGATTCAGGAAGTTCTGCATCAAGAAATGCAGATAACATTTCATCTGTTATTTTCATACACCGTAACTCCCTTCTGATAACCTGACACTTTGCAGTAAAGCATTGCGGGCTCTGGCAAGCCGGCTCATAATAGTGCCAGCCGGCAAGGCCAGAATTTGTGCTGCCTCTGCGTAGCTACAACCCTGCACTGCAACCAGACTCAGCACTTCTATCTGTTCATCCGGTAACCGGCTCATGGCCTTTTGCAGCTGCGTCAGTTGAATTTGCGCCAACATGGTCGCTTCACCATCAGTGCTGGCCTCCTGCAGCTCAGGTTCATCAGAGCTGGCTTGCCGCACTTTCCGGCTGCGATACTCATCAATCCAGACATTCCGGCAAACCCGAAAACACCAGTGCAACAAAGTCACATGGGGCTCAGGCGGATGATTCAGTAATCGCTCTATGGTGTTCTGCACCAAATCGTCAGCGTCCTGAGCAGAGCCGGTCAGCGAGAACGCAAAACGTCTTAGCTGGGGTAATAAAGTTTTTAATTCAGTTTTCATCGTCAGCAATACTCCCTGTTAAAAAGGAGACGAAACAACAGACAGATTTATTCCATCATGCCGGAATTTTTTTTCTGCTCAGACGTTTTTATGGTACATAGTTTTTGTAGCTGAAGAGATCACCATGAAAAATAAACTGACCTTTGCACTCTTGTTATTGCTGTCGCCGGGCGGTCAGGCTCAGCTTTTAGCTGTGCCTCCACTGAGCGACACACTGCGTCAGCAGGTGGATTTGCCGGTGGCTGAACGCCTGAGCACATTGGATCAAACTTTGTTGCGCCAAACAAGGCAGCAGCTACTCAAAGACAAGTTGGCGACAGAACAGCTGCGTCAACAGCTAAGCCGCAGCCTGGATCCTGTGAGCCAACTCCCCGCCAGCTTAGCCATATTGAATACACAAAACCAACTGCTGTGGCGGGAAACCGAATTGTCCCCTGGAGTCAGAGTCGTCGAAGGTCAATGGTTGCTGATGTTAAGTGCACAACAATGGCAACAGCATCCTCAATTACACCGCTATTTAGTGGATCAAAAAAATTACCCTGAATTGGGTTTAGCTTTATACCGGCTCCAACTGCCTGAAGGTGCAGGAACTAAACCTGAACTGTTTCAGTCTTTGCCTGCAGATATACGAACACAGATTTTCAGCAACACCATTTACAGCCCGCAACAGGGCGAAGCGGCCGGAGTGACCGACCTGGCAACACCAGGCAGCGCCTGCCAGAGAGCGGTAAAAATTGGTATGGTGGATTCAGCTGTTGATCGCCGGCATCCGGCCTTTGCCCGTCCGGATGCATTGATCAGTAAAAACTTTTTACCTGCCGACTTATCTCAAAGCACACAACATGGTACAGCTGTAGCGTCCATCCTGATGGGCCAGGGGCCACAGCTAAACCCTCTGCTGCCAAAGGCGCAACTCTATAGTGCTGAAGTGTTTTATCAGCAAAATGCCTACCAGCAAGGTGCAACTCTGATCCACTTATTGGAGGCACTGAATTGGTTAGCCTCACAACAGGTGCAACTGATTAATCTGAGCCTGACCGGCCCTGCTCATCCGTTGTTGCATCATGCCATCAGAGCCCTGGATCAGAAAAGTATCGCCTTGGTTGCAGCTGCAGGTAATGCAGGCCCTGGCGCAGCGGCTTTGTACCCTGCGGCTTATACAGAGGTGATTGCAGTCACAGCAGTGGATCAGCAGCAACATATTTATCGCTGGGCCAATCAAGGGGATTATATTGAGTTCGCCGCAGCGGGAGTCGCGGTCACTGTAGCCAAAGCCGGGGTTGGTTTTGGTGTTGAATCCGGCACTTCATTGGCCTCTCCTGTTGTGGCTGCTATTGCCGCCTGCCATCTGGCCTCAGGCATTCCCACCACTCAACTCAGAGCTCAGTTACAGCAACAAGCGATAGATTTAGGTGAACCGGGCAAAGACAGTGTTTATGGTTTTGGCTTGCTTCGCCCGGGCTCCAATTAAAAAGAGACACGCACTGCCATACCAAGCAGATTTTGAGAGTAATCTGCACTGGCTAAACTGGATGCGGAATTCTGATGTTCCAGCTGGGTTGTCAAGGCCAGATAGGTATTCAGTTGCCATAACCAGTTCAGCTGCCAGCTATGGATCCTGTCATCCCGCTTTTCGGCATCAGCCAGTATTTGATAATCTTTGTGCTGCCATTGCCAGCCCAGCTGCACCTTATGCTCCTGCGTCCCCCGGCGCCACAGTTGCGATGCTTTCAGTTGCACCAAAGGCCCCTGAAAATCAAAGAGTTCAGACCTGCTCTGTTCATCCTGATAAGCCAGTCCAAACTGCACAAAACCCAACTGATCGGTGCTGAATGCAAAAAAATCACTGCGCAATTGCTGCTGTTTGGCATCTCTGTCATTCAACACTTTAAAATCCTTGTCTGCCTGATTCAGGCTTAAGCGCCAGTAATAACGCTGCTGCCAGAGCTTAGCCAGATAGAGGCTGTATTGCTCCAGAGCAAGAAAATCCTCGCTGGCTAAGCTGGCGTCAGCTTTGTGATAACTGCTGCCAAGGGTCAGCCAGCTGGCCTGATAGCTGACATCTGCAGACCACAAACCTAAGCTGGTATTAAAATCAGAATTATCCTGCCATTTGTTTTGCTGATGGGTATAACTGAGATCCAAAGTCCACTGCTGCACAGGCATCCAACGTGCGGCTAACTGAGCCTCCAGTTTCTGGCCTGAAGCCGAGCGCCCGGACGCATTATCCAGCTCAGCGGTTTTCAGGTTGGAATTGTAGCTCTGACCATAACTCAGATAACCAGTCACTTTGGTCTGCTGTGACATCTCAGTGGTGCCTGCCTGAACAGTTCCAAACAGGCTTGCCAGTGCTAAACACATCAAATAATTCAGTGTTTTCATCATCATGCTCCGGAAAAAGGCCAGCAGAACGCTGGCCTGACTGCCTTATAAACCCAGAGTTAACACTGTGTTCAGGCTGGATTGCACAGAATTCACCACTTCAGCTTTGATGGTGTCATCCACAGCTTTTGTCAGTTCAGTGCTGATTTGCTGCTGAACCAAAGCATTGGTGGTTTGGCTGACGGCGGCCTGAGCTGAAGCATTGACCAATTCAGGCAGTGCAGGAAGTTCAGCGGGTACCACTGAGTCTGCGGACGGCAGCTCTGGTATTGCCACAGCAGGTTGAGGCAACACAGTGCTTAAGGCCGCAGAGCTTTGCTGAGCTATGCCTGTACTTTGTGACAAAGCCGCTGATGTCAGTGGCGCTTCACTTTGTTCAGTGCTGTCTGGATTGCTACTGACCTGATGATTGGTTTCAGCGGAAGCTGAGCTGGCAGAACGCATCCCCAAAGACGGAGCGCCTGAAGATAAGGCCACCGTATTGTGTTGCTGTTGCAAGGTTACAGTGGCTGTAGTATTTCCTGCAGTAGCAGTCGCCGGGTCTGACGTTTCGGCCTGCGCCATACAAAAACCAGACAAAGATGCTAAAACCACAGCTGCAGATAATGAAGTTAAGCGGATTGTGTTCATATTGATTACCTC
>NZ_LAVS01000015.1 GCF_000986865.1 Rheinheimera mesophila | reverse complement strand
AATCAGTTCTCCATGACTTACAATATAGGCAATTTCACAGACATCAAGCGTTTCGCGCACATTGTGGTCAGTGATCAGCACACCTATACCTCGTTGACACAAATGCTGAATGATTTTTTTTATATCTAACACTGAAATAGGATCAACGCCAGCAAAAGGTTCATCTAAAAGGATAAATGCCGGATCGGCAGCTAAAGCTCTGGCGATTTCCACCCGTCGACGCTCACCTCCTGATAAGCTCATACCCAAACTATTGCGGATATGGCCGATGTGGAATTCGTCCAGCAGCGCATCGGCTTTTTCTTCGCGCTGTTCTTCCGTGAGATCTTTACGGTGTTGCAAAATCGCCAGCAGGTTGTCGTACACAGTCAACTTACGAAAAATAGAACTTTCTTGCGGCAAATAACCAATACCCAGGCGGGCGCGGGCATGGATGGGATCAAAGGTGATTTCTTTGCCGTCTAAGGTGATGTGGCCTTTATCAGAGGGCACCAGACCCACAATCATATAAAAGGTGGTTGTCTTACCCGCCCCATTTGGCCCCAGCAAACCGACAATCTGACCTGCTTTGACTTCCAGACTAACGTCTTTGACCACCTGGCGGCCTTTATAACTTTTCGCCAGATGGGACGCGACTAACTTCATTATTCTTTTCCTTCCGGGCTGAACACTGTGGTGACACGTTCGGTTTTTTTACCGTCTGACTGCGCTTCCAGCTCCTGTTTTTCCAGGTTGTATTTAATCACCGCACCTTGCACCATACTGCCACTCTGACTCAGTTCAGCATTACCTGTCAGCACCAGTGTGCCATTGGCGACGTCATAACGAATTTCATTAGCACTGGCTCTGATAGGTTTTTCGCCATCGAGCATTTGCGAATAAGTCGCGGGTTGGCCTGAAGCGATAAAGACTTCTTTGCCTTTGCCTGCGCTGGCAATGACTTCCAGTTTATCGGCTTCAATTAACAGGCTGCCTTGTTCCACTTTGACGTTGTCGACAAAGGTCATCACCTTATCTTTAATGGAGCCAAACTGACGGTCGGAACCGACCTGAATTTCTTTTTTGAAATCGTCGGGTCCGGCCTGAATGACGGCACTGAACGTCAAAGCGATACTTAATAAAATAATGTTACTTTTCATTGTAATAAACCGTTTTAGTGTGCTGTTTCAGCTCTATGTTCTGTGCGTTTAAATCGGCCAGCATGCCCTGACCTGTAATTTGGAAACCCAGTCCGAAGATCCGCACCTGTTCGCTCGATTGCAGTGTATTGTTGTCGAACAGCAGCTCAACCGCATTGGTCTCTATCCGGGTAAAGAGTGGGTCTGTCGCCATATTACGCAGCTCCACCCTCTGTTCGAGAATAAGTTTGTCATCAGGATAAAGTACGGCCTGCTCGCTTGTCACTTGCCATAATGGCACTTTTTGCTGGTAAATGGTGTAGATAGGGAAATCAAACTGTAAAAAACCGAAACGCTCGAAATGCTCCATGCGCTGCGCCCGGATCAAGTCAGACAAGTGGCCTTCCTTGTCATAAATCATCCGGGTCAGGTCCTGCGCCACATAGTCAGGTTGACTATCCTGATTGGCTGGCAAGCCGCTTTGTTCCTGCTCCAGTAGTTGCCAGCTATAAAAACCAGCAGCGGCGGCCACGATGAGCAGTAGCCATAGAAATTGACGGATCATGTACTACTTCCTGAAAATTCAGCAAATTTACCCTGACAGGTCAAAAGCAAATCGCACAGTTCACGCACTGCGCCAAAACCACCGGGTAATGTACAACGGTAGTCAGCGTGCAACGCGAGGTAAGGATGTGCATCCTTTACCGCAACGCTCAATCCACAGTGTTGCATCACGGCCCAGTCGGCTAAATCATCGCCGATAAAAGCAATTTGTGAGGTTTCGAGTGCCAGTTTCTGCTGGAGTTCAGCAAAAGCGGCTAGTTTATTTTCTTGTCCCTGATAAATGTAAGGGACAGTGAGTGACGTCATACGTTGCTGTACTAGATCGGAGCGACGACCTGTAATCACGGCTACTTCAATACCTGCATGACGTAATGCTTTAATACCATAGCCATCGCGGGTGTGAAATGCCTTCAGTTCCTCGCCCTGATTGCCCAGATAAATCCGGCCATCAGAGAACACGCCGTCGACATCACAGATCAATAAACGGATCTGCTGAGCTTTGTGCTCCAGCTCCGGGCTGACGGCCTGATACATTTGAGCAAATAAAGACGACATTAAAGCACCCCGGCTTTGAGTAAATCATGCATATTCAGCGCACCTACAGGCTGTTGGTGTTCGTTCACTACAATCAGACCATTAATTTTGCGTTGTTCCATCACTTGTAACGCTTCTGCCGCCAGCATAGCAGGTTTAGCCGTGATGCAGTTTCTGGTCATCAGACTGGCGATACGGGCTTGATGCAAATCAACTTGTTGATCCAGGACGCGGCGCAAATCACCATCGGTAAATAATCCTGCCAGTTGACCAGCGTCATCGACAATAGCTGTCATGCCCAGGCCTTTGCGGGAAATTTCCAGCAGTGCTTCTTTCAGGCTGACCTGGTGATGCACTACAGGCAGAGCCTCACCACTGTGCATTATATCTTCCAGTCGTAACAATAAACGCCGGCCTAAGCTGCCGCCCGGATGAGATAAGGCAAAGTCATCCGCAGAAAAGCCCCGTGCATCCAGTAAAGCTACAGCTATTGCATCTCCCATCGCCAGGGTAGCTGTAGTGCTGGCGGTAGGTGCCAGACCCAAAGGACATGCTTCCTGTTCAACCCGGACACAGAGATGAATATCAGACAAAGTCGCCAGCGTCGATTCTGCACGTCCTGTCATACTAATGAGTTTGATGCCGCGACGTTTCAAAACCGGCACTATGGTCAGAACTTCTGCGGTTTCTCCTGAATTAGATATGGCAAGCACCACATCATGCTGGGTGATCATGCCCAAATCACCATGACTGGCTTCCGCCGGATGTACAAAAAATGCTGGCGTACCAGTGGAGGCTAAGGTGGCGGCAATCTTATTGGCGATATGGCCGGATTTACCCATCCCAATCACAATGACACGACCTGTACAGTCATACATCATCTGACAAGCCAGATTAAAACCCTCGTCTATATAAGCGGCCAGTTGGGTCACCGCTGTGGCTTCAATTTGTAATACCTGCAAAGCCTGAGGGCGAAAGTCCAGAGTCATGCAAAAGTCCCCATTTAGTAATCAGTGCCAACTGGGTTGGATCTGAGTTCATTGGAAAGGATCCGGTTAGAGAATCTGTGTCGTTGTCTATGCCTGCTATTCGCAAAACCAATGACTTAGGATAGCAAGAGCTGAAATATTAAGCTGCGATTCACTTTCAGCGCGGCACACTTTGCGCCTGTACACAGAGGCAGATATTTTCGTGCTTCTCAGACCTAAATGCAAAAGATTACGTAAAACAAATGAATTATTCTGTTTTTGCAATCAGTTGTTACTATTTTTTATAAGGTTGTTGCGGCGAAAAACCTATACAATAGTGCCTCTTTGTGAATCCGCTTCGCTTGAAGTCGCTGTTGTGCATAGGTATATTGCGCGCCTTTAATTTTAGCGATACGCGCTAGTCTTTTTTATCAATGAGGATCAACGTGTCAGATATTCTGGTAGACATTCAGCACCTGACGTTCAAACGTGGTGACCGTGTGATCTATGATGACATGAGCATGCAGTTTCAGCGTGGCAAAGTCACCGCCATTATGGGGCCGAGCGGTATTGGTAAAACTACATTGCTGCGCCTGATTGGCGGACAGCTTAAACCTGAGCAGGGAAAAATACTGATCAATGGTCAGGACATTCCTACTTTGAATCGTAAAGATTTGTACAAAGCCAGGCAAAAAATGGGCATGTTGTTTCAAAGTGGCGCCCTGTTCAGCGATATGTCGGTGTATGACAATGTCGCCTTTCCTATTCGTGAGCATACCCGTCTGCCGGAAGAGATTATCCGTCTGATGGTGCTGATGAAACTGGAAGCTGTAGGCTTGCGTGGCGCCCGCGATTTAATGCCGGCTGAACTCTCTGGTGGTATGGCCCGGCGGGCTGCGCTGGCCCGCGCTATTGCTCTTGACCCTCAACTGATTATGTATGATGAGCCATTTGCTGGTCAGGATCCGATTTCGATGGGGGTAATAGTGCGCTTGATCCGCTCGTTGAATAACGCGTTAGGTTTAACCTCTGTTGTTGTTTCACATGATGTCAATGAAGTAATGAGTATTGCGGATTACGTCTATGTGGTGGCAGAACAAAAAGTGATAGGGCAGGGTACGCCGGATGAACTTCGGGCCCATCCTTCTGCCTTAGTACAACAATTTTTGCAGGGACAGTCTGATGGTCCTGTGCCTTTCCACTTTAAAGCAGCCAGTTACAGTGCTGAATTAATGGAGTTAGCCAAGTGATAGTGGATAAGTTACAGCAACTTGGACAACACAGTATTGCTAAGATCCAGGGCATGGGCCGTGCAACTTTAATGTTGTTTGGTGCTTTAGTGGCCTGGCCAACGCCGCGTAAAAGCTTTCCACTGTTGTTAAAGCAGTTGTATGTGGTTGGGGTGTTGTCTTTACTGATTATTCTGGTGTCTGGTTTGTTTATCGGCATGGTGCTGGCATTACAAGGCTACACTGTGCTGTCTAAATTCGGCGCTGAGCAGATGTTAGGCCCTTTGGTCGCGTTGAGCTTGTTGCGGGAATTAGGGCCTGTGGTAACCGCCTTGTTGTTTGCCGGCCGTGCCGGTAGTGCGTTGACCGCAGAAATAGGCCTGATGAAAGCCACAGAACAGCTTTCCGGTATGGAAATGATGGCCGTGGATCCGCTGCGCCGTATCATAGCGCCGCGCTTTTGGGCCGGTGTGATCAGTATGCCGTTACTGGCCCTGATCTTTACTGCAGTAGGTATTTTAGGTGGTCATCTGGTCGGTGTGGATTGGTTGGGTGTAGACGGCGGTGGGTATTGGTCCGCGATGCAGGCCAACGTCGATTTTCAGCAAGATATTCTCAACGGTGTGATTAAAAGTGTGGTCTTTGCCTTGATTGTAACCTGGATAGCCTTACATAAGGGGTTTGATGCGGTTCCTACCTCGGAGGGGATCAGCCAGGCGACCACACAGACAGTCGTGACCTCATCGTTAGCGGTCTTAGGTTTTGACTTTATATTAACAGCAGTAATGTTTGGTGGATAAAAAATGACATCTCGCAAAATCGAAGTGTTGGTGGGTCTGTTTGTAGCTTTGGCTATAGCTGCTTTTCTGTTGTTAGCGCTGAAAGTGGCCAACAGCGGCATGACGGGCTCAGGTGAAACTTATATGTTATACGCCAAGTTTGAAAACATTGGCGGCTTAAAAGTTCGTTCGCCGATTAAAGTGGGTGGGGTAGTGGTAGGGCGGGTTCGTTCTATCGAACTCAATACTGAAGAATATTCCCCTGTGGTGGCGATGGAAATTGATAGCCAATACAACAATTTTCCTGAAACCAGCTCGGTGGCTATTTTGACCTCAGGTTTGTTAGGTGAACAGTATTTAGGGTTACAGCCTGGTTTTGTCGATGAGACAGTCTCCATTCTGAAAAGTGGCGATTATGTGGAAGACACCAAGTCAGCTATCGTACTGGAAGAGTTAATTGGCCAGTTCTTATTTAACAGAGGAAGTAACTAAGCATGAAAAATTTGCTGGTAAAAATTGCAGCGACAGCGCTGATTTCTTTTGGGTTAGTTGCCCAGACTTTCGCCGCTGAGGTCAAAACCTATGATGATCCGTACAAAATGATCGAAGCTGTGGCGGATCAAACCTTCCGTCGTATTTCTGCTGATCAACCTTTAATCCAAAAGGATTTAGAGCATTTACGGGTGATCGTCAATGAGGAATTAGTGCCTTACATTGACAGTCGCTATGCCGCTTTCCGCGTGATAGGTAATTACATTAAACAAACCAAACCAGAAGAACGTGATGCTTTTGTGGTGGCCTTTAAGGACTATATGGTAGCGACCTATGCTGGTGCATTGACCCAGTATAAAAACCAGAAAGTGATTTTTGAGCCGGCAAAAGCTGTAGGTAACCAGAATATTGTTACGATCAAAACCCGTGTGATTGATCCAGGCAAGCCGGATATCAACATCGAGTTTAAACTGCGTCGTGCTAAAGATGCGCAGAACTGGCAGGTATTTGATATGGTGGCTGAAGGTATTTCTCTGCTGGACAGCAAAAGAGCAGAATTGGGTAACCTGATCCGTCAGCAAGGTTTGGCCAGCGTCACAGCTTTGTTAGTGGAAAAATCAAAAGCTCCTATCACAGCTCCTTTGCAGGGTAATGATGCTAAAAATTAGTCAGCAACAACAAACACTGTTTTTTGCCGGCGCCCTGGATCGGCAAACTGTGCCCACCCAGTGGCCATTTAAGTTATTAAAAAAGCTAAATGGCGCTGTGGTATTCGATTTCAGTGATTTGGCTTTGGTCGATACCGCCGGGCTTGCCTGGTTACTGCATCAGGTGGCGCAGGCCACTCAGCTTGGCTTAACTATCCAGATGCGTCATGTGCCTGAGCAATTAATTTCGCTGGCGCAGTTGTCAGATGTGTTGGCATTGTTGCCATTAGAAAAAGAGGATAAAGGCCATGCAGTGTAACGAGATTGAGCAGCTATTAACTGAAGAATTAAAGCTGGCAGAGGTCTATGTCAAAGCCGAAGGCAACCATTATGCTGTGACTGCAATAGGCGACTGTTTTGACGGCGTCAGCCGGGTTAAGCAGCAACAAATGATCTATGCCCCTTTGATGGCAGCCATTGCAGATGGTAGTATTCATGCTGTTTCGATCAAAACTTTCACGCCGACTCAATGGCGTCGTGAAAAATTACTTAACCCACCTGTATAGTAGTTAAAAATGCAACAATTTCTGGTTTCAGGCGGCGCCACTTTAAAAGGTGACGTTGTTATTTCCGGCGCTAAAAACGCCGCACTTCCTATTTTATTCGCCACTATTCTGGCTGAGCAGCCGTCTGTGCTGAGCAATGTTCCTGTGTTGAAGGACATCGACACCACCTTCAAATTGTTGCGTATTTTTGGTGCACAAGTCAGCCGTGACGATCATCAGGTGACAGTGGATGCGACTGCTATTCACAGCCAGATGGCTCCCTATGAGCTGGTCAAGACGATGCGCGCTTCGATTCTGGCACTAGGACCTTTATTAGCACGTTTTGGTCATGCTGAGGTGTCCTTGCCCGGTGGTTGTGCCATTGGCGCCCGTCCGGTCAATCTGCATATCGACGGTTTGCGCAAAATGGGTGCTGAGATCACAGTGGAAGCTGGTTACATCAAAGCCAAAGCGGCCCGCTTGCACGGTGCTCATATTTTTATGGATATAGTCAGTGTCACTGGTACTGAAAATCTGATGATGGCTGCTGTGTTGGCGGATGGTTTAACCATTATTGAAAACGCTGCACGTGAGCCGGAAGTGGTGGATTTAGCCAAATATCTGATTGCTATGGGGGCAGATATTCAGGGGGCAGGCACTGATACCATTCGTATTACCGGCAAAGAGAAGCTGCATGGCGCTCATCACACCGTATTACCAGATCGCATTGAAACCGGCACTTTCTTAGTCGCAGCCGCTGTAACAGGTGGTGATGTCACCTGTTTAAATGCATCGCCCGCTGAGCTTGAGGTGGTGCTGGAAAAACTGCGTGAAGCAGGGGCAGATGTTAGTTCAGGACCAGATTGGATCCGTCTGAACATGACAGGCCGCACCTTAAAATCTGTGAATGTAAAGACTGTACCTCACCCTGGTTTTCCGACCGACATGCAAGCTCAGTTCACTGTACTGAATGTGGTAGCTGAAGGTGTGGGAATGGTCACAGAGACTATTTTTGAGAATCGCTTCATGCATGTGCCTGAATTACAACGTATGGGCGCAGATATTCAGTTGGAAGGCAATACAGCGCTGATTAAGCATACAGATAAACTGATGGGTGCTCAGGTGATGGCCACCGATTTACGGGCTTCTGCCAGTTTAGTGATTGCAGGTTTAGTGGCTGAAGGGGACACCATAGTGGATCGTATTTATCACATCGACCGTGGCTACGAGCAGATTGAGCACAAGCTCAAAGGTTTGGGGGCCAGGATTCAGAGGATCAACGCCCCTGCCTGATCCGAGGTTCGGTGAATAAAAAAGTCAGCGGTTTTTGCCACTGGCTTTTTTATTTGTCCGTCAGTCGTTTAGTTGAGCTCACGTATCACTACAGGTATTTTTAGCTGCTTACCTTGTCGGTCAATCGACATTTGCAAGGTTGTATCCGGAGCGGTTTCAGCGATTAAATCCAGTGCATGGTGCACGCTGGTCAGGGTTTCGCCGTTGATTTGCTGCAGAATATCACCGACCTGTAAACCGGCAATAGCGGCAGGGCTTAAAGGTTCAATAGCGCTGATTTTGACGCCAAACAAGGTTTGTGCTGTGGATATCATCAAGTCGCCGGCAGGGTTCACCACCGGATCTCCGCTGACACCTAAATAACCCCGGATCACCCGGCCATGCTTGATCAGTTTTTGCAGCACATTACTAGCAAGGCGATAAGGCACCGCAAAAAATATCCCCTGAATATCCTGATTACGCTGGCGTTGAAAGGCCGCGGTATTGATACCCACTAAAACACCATTGCTATTGATTAAAGCGCCTCCTGAATTACCGGCGTTAATAGCCGCATCCATCTGCATAAAGTCGGCATAACCATTGGCCGGGCTCAAGCCGGCACGCCCTGTGGCACTGATCACTCCCTGAGTAATGGCTTGTCCCAGGTTAAAAGGGTTCCCTATGGCTAATACGACATCACCCACTTGCGGCTCTAAACTGGCATCCTGAGGGATCACTGGCAGATTGTCTGCCTCAACATACAAGACGGCTAAGTCGGTTAATTGATCCTGACCGATCAGCACGGCATCAAAAACCCGGCCATCTTGCAAAGCGACAGAGATTTGGTCTGCACCATAGACCACGTGGTAGTTGGTCAGGACATAACCCTGAGCATTCATGATCACACCTGAACCCAGTTCCTGGCGTTCGATGGTGCGGCTTTGATAAGAGCGCGGATCCTGACTGGTACTTTTTGTGTATACATTGACCACTGCAGGTGCGGCGGCACGAACCGCCTTAGAATAAGATACCGGCGCAGGCAACGATTCTTTTTCCTGCCAAAAATTCAGCTTCAGTCCTGGTTGCGGGTTGAAAAATACCAACCACAGCATGGCGATTGCCAGACCATAAGCGACACTTTTTAATAGACTTATCAGAAGTTTGGACACAGGAAGAAATTAAGAAACTAAAGGATTTTGCAAGCATAACACTAAAACAGAAGTTGCAGTAGCAAGCCAATAGCCTGCTACTGCAAAAAGTTAAGCGATTAACGTATTAACACATACAGGATACGTTCACCACGTTGAATCTGCAGCGCTATCACACCTGAGCTCTTGCTCAGAATATCGCGCAGTTCCTTAGTGGTCGTGACTCGGCTGCGGCTTACACCAACGATCACATCGCCTTTTTCCAGTCCTAAAGCTGCTGCGGGTGAACGACCAGCCACATCGTTGATCACGACACCTGCTTCGCCATCCGGAGTTTTTCCATCACTCAGGCTGGCACCTTCGAGCATAGGATGCAGCACTTTAGCCTCTGCAGTGGTTGCTTCTGCTGCTTCTAATGTGACTTTGACCGTCATGGCTTTGTCTTCGCGCAGAATACCCAAGGTAATCTCTTTACCCACACCTAAGGTCGCTATTTTTGCTCTGATTTCAGTAAATGAACCAATTTTTTTACCATTCAGATGCGTAATAATATCGCCACTTTTCAGACCTGCTTTATCTGCAGCAGACCCCGGGATCACTTCCTGTACCCAGCCACCTTTGTTGGTTTTAGCTTTCATCGCCTTAGCAATTTCAGCATTTAAATCACCGCCCCGCACACCAAGAGCACCGCGGCGTACCTCACCGTATTCAATAAACTGAGCGACCAGATTTTTCATCATATTGGCAGGAATGGCAAAACCTATGCCGATATTGCCGCCGTTTGGACCCAGTATGGCGGTATTAATACCAATCAGCTCGCCTTTGAGGTTCACTAAAGCGCCCCCTGAGTTACCACTGTTGATGGCAGCATCGGTCTGAATAAAATCTTCATAACCTTCGATGCCTAAACCACCGCGGCCCAGGGCACTGACAATACCTGAAGTGACGGTTTGACCCAAACCAAAGGGATTACCTATAGCAATGGTAAAATCCCCCACTCTTAACGCATCCGAGTCCGCCAAAGCGACTTGTGTCAGATCTTCAGCCTCGATTTGTAGCAAAGCGATGTCACTCTCTGGATCTTCACCAATTTTTTTCGCTTTATAGCTGCGGCCATCTTTTAAGGTGACCTGAATTTCAGAGGCTTCGTTAATGACATGATGGTTGGTGACTACATAACCTTTTTTGGCGTCAATGATCACGCCTGAACCCAAACCACGGAAAGGTTGTTCCTGACGCAGTTCACCACCACGACCTAAAAATTGCTCTAATGCACCGGGCAAACGCTGACGAACCTCACGGCTACCAGCGACAGAGATATTGACCACTGCCGGAGTTACATTTTCCAACATAGGGGCCAAACTTGGCATTTCCTGATCGCCAGCACCAAAGAAAGGTAATTTGGCATGAGCTGGCGCGGGCTGCGCCAGCAGGAAGGCGGCAAAAATACTGACACTGACTAAAGATAACTGCGACTTCATAGTAGGTAATGCTCCTTTACGCGGACGACGCCACTGTACAGATGACGTCACTAAGAATGCTTTACCAGTCGAAAAGTTCAGTTGTCCGATGAGTTTTGCTCAGTTTTATTTTTCATTAAACCACTAGCGGTATTGGAATAATCCAGTGGTTGATAGGATGGCTCATCCTTCACTTTGCGACGCTCATCCAGTTTATGGATCGACTGGCGAATTTGTGCCGTAGTGTCTGCCGAGAAATAATTCAGCTCACTGCGGTTGTCAAATGTTGGTCTTTCGATCAACTGCATCTTGGTCTGTGCCATGTGGCGGGCAATTTTTTCGTAGTTTTCGTGGAGCTGACTCATCAGTTGATGGGTGGTTTCCACATGTTCTGTCACATCGCTACGATATTGCTGCAGCTGTTGTTTGGTTTCGTTTAGCTCCACCTGCAGTTTGCTCTGATTAAATTGGCGCAAACAGTACAAGCGGGTTGCCACTATGCCAACCACTAAGCCAGCTACTAACCAGGCCAAGGCAAAAGTAACAGTCATAACAACTCCTGAAAAATTAGTTAGTTCAACAATAGTTTAACCTATCTTCTTATCCAGAGTGGTAAGGCATGTTACTATTACGACCATTATTTAGGGTTAATTGGCTTATTTTTCAATATCCGGCATGACGACACCACTGCAAAAATATCAACAAGACCTCCAACGTGAAGATTTTCTGTTTGATGCGGCTCAGCAAAATGCGGTGCAACATCTGGAACGTCTATACCAGCAATTTGTGCAGGACAAACCTGTTAAACAGAGCTTTTTCGATAAGTTGCTGGGTAAAAAGCCAGAGATAACACCATTAAAGGGACTCTATTTCTGGGGTGGGGTGGGCCGGGGTAAAACTTATCTGGTGGATACCTTTTATGAATGCCTGCCAACAACACGTAAGCTGCGTATTCATTTTCACCGCTTTATGCACAAGGTGCATCAGGAGCTTAAATCTCTGCCAGGGGTGTCCGACCCGTTAAAAATTGTGGCCGATCGCTTTAAAGCTGAAACGGACATCTTATGTTTTGACGAGTTTTTTGTGTCTGACATCACAGATGCAATGATTTTAGGCACCCTGATGCAAGAGTTGTTTGCCCGCGGTATTACACTGGTGGCCACCTCTAATATTGAACCTGACGGTCTGTACCGCAACGGTCTGCAGCGGGCCCGCTTTTTACCGGCCATAGCGTTAATCAAGCAGCACACCGAGGTAGTGAATGTCGACAGTGGCATAGATTACCGGCTTCGTACTTTAACTCAGGCTGAGATTTATCATTCGCCTTTGGATGCAAAAGCAGATTGTAATCTGGCAGAGTATTTTTTAGCTTTGTCGGTTGAACCGCGCCAGGAGCAAGCTCAGATTGAAATTGCCGGTCGGACTTTAACCAGCCGCAAAGAAGCGGACGGTATTATCTGGTTTGATTTTTCTGAACTCTGTGAAACGGCCCGCAGTCAGTATGATTATATGGAACTGAGTAAGTGTTATCACACAGTTCTGTTGTCGAATGTGACCCAGATGGGACAGACCCGCGATGATGTCGCCAGGCGCTTTATTGCCCTGGTTGACGAGTTCTATGAACGCCATGTCAAACTGATTATTTCCGCTGCTGTGCCTATGGAACAACTTTATCTAGAAGGCATTTTGTCTTTCGAATTTAAACGCTGCTTAAGTCGCCTGCAGGAGATGCAATCGCACGATTATCTGGCCAAAGAACATTTACCGTAATTTTTTCTGTAAATGGCTGTTTTTTATCATTGGTTACTATATAATCCGCGGCCGGCCCACGTTACAGCCTGAAATTGCCGTAGCCTGGCAGTTTATGTACTCGAAGGGGTGCGATAAGCGACACAATGAAGATTGTGTTAGGTGTAACAGTGTTATTTTTTTGGGTAGTTTTTAGATGAAAACTTTTACTGCTAAGCCAGAAAGCGTACAACGCGACTGGTTCGTTGTTGATGCAACAGGTAAGACACTTGGTCGTATCGCAACTGAGATCGCTCTTCGTTTACGCGGAAAGCACAAGCCAGAGTACACTCCACACGTTGACACCGGTGACTACATCATCGTTGTAAACGCTGACAAAGTGACTGTCACTGGTAACAAAGCAAAAAACAAAATGTACTACTCTCACAGTGGTTTCCCAGGTGGTATCAAAGAAATTAACTTTGAAAAACTGCTGGTTAAGAAGCCGGAGATGGTATTGGAAGCAGCCGTTAAAGGTATGTTGCCAAAAGGTCCTCTGGGCCGCGCTATGTTCCGTAAGTTAAAAGTTTATGCAGGCGCCGAGCATCAACATGCTGCTCAGCAACCGCAAGTTTTAGATATCTAATCGGAGCAGAACATGGCAACTAATCAATATTACGGTACTGGTCGTCGTAAGACCTCTACAGCTCGTGTATTCATCAAAGCAGGTTCAGGTAACATCGTTATCAACCAACGCTCTATCACTGAATACTTCGGTCGTGAAACTGCTCGTATGGTTGTGATGCAACCATTAGAGTTAGTGGAAATGGTAGGCAAGTTTGACTTATACGTCACTGTAAAAGGTGGTGGTATTTCTGGTCAGGCTGGCGCAATCCGCCACGGTATCACCCGCGCTCTGATGGAGTTCGACGAGTCTCTGCGCCCTGCATTACGTAAAGCTGGTTTCGTCACTCGTGACGCCCGTAAAGTTGAACGTAAGAAAGTGGGTCTGCATAAAGCTCGTAAGCGTCCACAGTACTCAAAACGTTAATTCGTTTTTTGTTGCAAAGAACCCGGTCTTGTACCGGGTTTTTTTATGTCCAAATTTTACAGTGCTGCTGCGTTGAGTAGCGCCATTGCTGCTGTGTAACTGGGCTGATATCGGAACGCTGGTTTTTTTATGCCGACATGATTTTTTTATCGCTAGAACAGCTTTGGTTGTGCTTGATCATGGCAGAAGTGGCTTTTTCAGGTTAAAACATGGTGATGCAAAGTTTTACTGACTATTCTGGTTTCGTATTTCGTCGAAAAACTGATGTCAGAACAAAGAGAATTCGGCTAAATCCTTGTGTAAAGCAGGGCTTTTCATTATGATCCGCCGTATTTTTCAACTTATAATAATCGCTGTAATTCAGCCGCTTAAAATATCAACATTTAAGCGTTTAACGTGGAGATGAGTGGATGAGCAATGCGCCTGTAGATCATGGTCGCCGTCGCTTTCTGACCATAGCAACTTCTGTAGTTGGTGGGGTTGGTGCGATTGGAGCTGCTGTTCCCTTTATTGCTTCCTGGAATCCGAGTGAAAAAGCTAAACAAGCCGGTGCAGCAGTCACCGCTGACATTAGTAAACTCGAAGACGGGCAGTTAATTCGGGTCGAATGGCGGGGTAAGCCGGTGTGGATCGTGAAGCGGACGCCAGCCATGCTGGAAAGTCTGAGCAAAGTGGTAGATAAACTTCGTGATCCAGCTTCTGAAGAGCCACAACAACCTGATTACGCTAAAAACGACCACCGTTCGAAAAAACCTGAGATTTTTGTTGCTGTGGGTATCTGTACTCATCTGGGCTGTTCTCCTACTTACCTGATGAAAGATTTCGACGCTCAGGTCGAAGGCATCCCTTCTGGTTTCTTCTGTCCATGCCATGGCTCTACCTACGATATGGCTGGCCGGGTGTTCTCTGGTGTTCCGGCACCAAAAAACCTGATGATTCCACCTTATATGTTTGTCGATGACACCACCATTTTAATTGGTGAAGATGAGGGGACAGCTTAATGTTTAAAAACTTTATGAGCTGGATTGAGTACCGTATGCCATTTATGGAGAAAATGAATCTTCATGTGTTGCAGTACCCAGCGCCAAAAAACTTTAACTTCTGGTACTTTTTTGGCTCTTTAGCCATGTTAGTACTGGTGAACCAAATCCTGACCGGTATTTGGTTAACCATGAACTTCGTTCCTACGGCTGAAGGCGCTTTTGCTTCAGTTGAATACATCATGCGTGATGTCGACTACGGCTGGTTGTTGCGTTACATGCACTCCACAGGCGCCTCCGCCTTCTTCGTTGTGGTTTACCTGCATATGCTGCGTGGCATGATGTATGGCTCTTACCAGAAACCACGGGAATTACTGTGGATTTTCGGTATGCTGATTTTCTTAGTGTTAATGGCTGAGGCATTCATGGGCTACTTGTTACCATGGGGTCAGATGTCGTTCTGGGGGGCTCAGGTTATTATTTCCATCTTCGGTGTTATTCCAGTGATTGGTGATGATTTAACGCTGTGGATCCGTGGTGACTACGTAATTTCAGGCGCTACCTTAAACCGCTTCTTTGCTTTACACGTGATTGCTTTGCCATTGGTATTAGTGGTGCTGGTGTTCTTGCACATCATCGCTTTGCATGAGGTGGGGTCAAACAACCCGGACGGTATTGATGTAAAACGTCCAAACGACGGTCAAAAGATTGAAGACAACGTGTCTGATAAATTCACCTTCCATGAATATTTCACCAAAGGTGGCAAGAAAATTATCGTTGATGCTATTCCTTTCCACCCGTATTACACGGTGAAAGACATAGTGGGTGTGGTCGGTTTCCTGTTTATTTTCTGCTGGGTTATTTTCTTTGCACCAGAAGGTGGTGGTTTCTTCCTGGAGCCGCCAAACTTTGAACCGGCAAACCCAATGAAAACACCTGACCATATAGCACCGGTTTGGTACTTCACCCCTTTCTACGCCATTTTACGTGCTGTACCTGATCAGCTGTTTGGTGCGATTTTTATGTTTCTTGCTATTCTTTTCCTGGCTTTACTGCCTTGGTTAGACCGTTGTCCGGTTCGTTCAGTGCGCTATCGCAGCACTCTGCACAAACTGAATCTGGCTAACTTTGTGATCAGCTTTGTGATACTGGGTATTTTAGGGGTTCTGCCTGCTACTCCAACTTATACCTTGTTAGCACAGATTTTCTCGTTCACTTATTTTGCTTACTTTGGCCTGTTATGGTTCTACAGTAAAAATGAGAAAACCAAGCCGTTGCCAGTGAGGTTATCCTGATGATTAGAACGTTATTTACTGTACTGGCGCTGGTTGCATCCAGCGCCGCTATGGCTGCGGCTCCGGCTGTGCATTTGGACAAAGCGCCTATTGATCTGACGGACAAAGAGTCACTGCAACGTGGTGCACGGATGTTCCAGAACTACTGTTTAGGTTGCCACCAGATGCAGTACCAGCGCTATTCCCGGACCTTCCGTGACTTGGGTATTCCCGATGATATAGGGATGGAAACCTTAGGCTTTACTGCAAACAAAGTGGGCGACCATATTAAAAATGCAGCGCCTAAGGCTGACCTGGCGAACTGGTTTGGTGCCGCACCACCAGATTTGACTAACGTGGCCCGTGTCCGTGGTCCTGACTGGCTTTATACTTATTTACGCACCTTCTATGCAGATCCAAGCCGTCCATTTGGTGTGAACAATGAAGTTTTCCCGATGGTGGGTATGCCACATGTATTACAGGAGCTGCAAGGTATCCCTTACAAAGCTACTGAAACACGTTTAGTTGACGGTGTTCCTACTGAAGTAGACGTTGGCATCAAAACAGACGGTTCAGGCGAATTGAGTACGGAAGAATATGACCGTGCTGTAGCTGATCTGGTGAACTATCTGGAATATACAGGTGAGCCTTCTAAGCTGGAGTCGCGCAGCTTAGGTATTAAGGTTCTGATTTTCTTAGGTATCTTCTTCATCTTCGCATTCCTGCTGAAGAAAGAATACTGGAGAGATGTTCACTAACTACAAGAGTGTTCGCCTTTGAAGGGGCCGCGAGGCCCCTTTGTATTTATGCTTGTAACCGGAGGATCCTATGGCAATTTCTGCCAACAGACGCGCTGTGATGACCTTGTTTTCAACAGCCAATGACATGTACTGTCATCAGGTCAGAATGGTATTGGCGGAGAAAGGCGTCACAGTAGATATTATGCAGGTCAGTACAGATTGTCTGCCTGAAGATGTCTATGAGGTCAATCCTTATGGTTCTTTGCCCACTCTGATGGACAGAGATTTGGCTTTGTTTAAAGCCGATATTATTAACGAATACCTGGACGAGCGTTTTCCGCATCCTCCTCTGATGCCGGTGTATCCGGTTGCCCGTGCTAATGCCCGTCTGATGATGCATCGTATCGAAAAAGACTGGTATGCTTTAGCCGAAAAAATTCTGCAGGATGGCCCTGACGCTGCGCTCGCCCGTCGTGACTTGCGTGAAGGCTTATTGGCTATGGCGCCGTTGTTTCAGGAACATCCTTATTTTATGAGCGACGAGTACAGTCTGATTGATTGTTATCTGGCGGCCTTGCTCTGGCGCTTGCCTTTGTTTGGCATTGAACTGACAGGGGCTGGCAGCAAGTTACTGCAAAGTTACATGACCCGTATTTTTGAGCGGGATGGGTTTCAACAGTCTTTAACAGAAGCTGAGCGTGAAATTCGCCGGGGACGTGGTTACTGATGGATATGACGTCAAACAAGCCTTACTTAATCCGTGCCTTTTATGAATGGATAGTGGATAACAACCTGACTCCGTATCTGGTGATCAATACCAGCATCAAAGGCTGCAAAGTTCCAACTCAGCACATACAGAATGGTCAGATTGTACTGAATATTTTGCCTTCCGCCGTTGGCAATATGCTGATGGGCAATGAGGTGATTACTTTCAATGCCCGTTTTGGTGGTAAGCCTTTTGCACTGACAGTTCCTGTCAAAGCAGTGTTGGCTATTTATGCCCGCGAAAATGGGGCTGGCACTATGTTTGAAGCAGAGGAAGACACAGAAGATGAACTTCATCAGCCGGAGTTTAGAGCTGACGAAGAACCGCATCAAGACGGCGATATGCCACCGGACAACGAACCTACCGATCCAAACAAAGGTAAAAAAGTTTCTCACCTTCGTGTGGTGAAGTAAGGCCGAATAGCATCTGAGTTAAATCAGCTCAGATGCAACCTGCCAAAACGCTCTTAATAGCGGCTCATGTAAGCGTTTTGATAAGGTACATAAACCCAAATCAAAAGGCGCAAATTCATCGCCTTGGGTTAAATACTTTACCCTGTCCCGCGCTGGACTTTGTTGCGCCACTATAGCGGGCACCAACGCCACCCCGGTGCCTAAAGCCACCATACTGACCATAGCTTCATGTCCTTCTACCTTCGCCACTACCTTCGGCTCAGCAATGCGGGTTTTACGCCATAACTCAAAGCGGCTGCGCACCGGGCCATGCTCAGGCAAAATAAAAGGCACTTGCTCCCAGGGAATAGGACTTTGACTTAATAAATCATTGGTTTTGCAGGGGATCACAGGAGCTATCAGTTGCAGTGGTACTTTAGCTATGCTGCGAAAAGCCATATTCAGCGGAAAATGTTCGGGGTATACCGCCAATGCTATATCGGCTTCGTCTTGTTTTACTTTCTCCAGCGCTGCTGAGGCATCGCCAGTAATCAGCTTAATTTCTGCCAGAGGGCAGACTAAGCGGAATTTATCCAATATGGCCGGCAGGTGACTGAAACTGGCTGTGACAGTACAAAACAGCCGGATCTCACCGCTTAAGGACGCGCTGGTTTCACTTAAATCAATTTGCAACTGATGCCATTGTTCCAGATAATTTTTCACAAAGCTTTGTACTTTTTGACCTGCCAATGTCAGCCGTACAGAGCGATTATCCCGTTGAAATAACTCGACATTCAGTTCTTGTTCCAGGCGCTGGATCACCCGGCTTAAGGTCGATGGGCTGACATACATCTGCTCGCTGGTACGGGCAAAGTTCAGGCTGCTGGCCAGATGCAAAAAAAGCTGTGCATTACGGATATCCAATTGGGTCTGAATCCTTCGTTGCATAAAGTGAAATGCTGTATTGTGAATATATCACTTCACGCAATCATTGCACTGTTTTATTCTCAATCGCATCAAAACAGTGCATGACTTTTCTGCACTGTTACGCTGAGCGCAACTGGTCGCCAGCTAAAAGAATGGTCAGGATTTGCTATGAGTAACTACTTCAATACATTGAATTTGCGTCAGCAGTTAAAACAGTTAGGTAAATGCCGTTTTATGGCCAAAGAAGAGTTCGCCAAAGGCTCTGATTTGTTAAAAGGCTGGAAAGTAGTGATTGTAGGTTGTGGTGCTCAGGGTTTAAATCAAGGCCTGAACATGCGTGACTCTGGCTTGGATATTTCTTATGCCTTACGGGCTGAAGCCATCGCCGCCAAACGCAAATCGTTCCAGAACGCCGCTGACAATGGCTTTAAGGTAGGGACATACGAAGAGCTGATCCCAACCGCAGATTTAGTATTAAACCTGACGCCGGATAAACAGCATACGTCGGTAGTGAAGGCGGTGATGCCATTGATGAAACAAGGTGCCACACTGGCTTACTCGCACGGTTTCAACATAGTGGAAGAAGGCACACAGATTCGTAAAGACATCACAGTGGTGATGGTGGCGCCTAAGTGTCCTGGCACTGAAGTACGTGAAGAATACAAACGAGGTTTTGGCGTGCCAACGCTGATTGCTGTGCACCCTGAAAACGACCCTAAAGGTTTAGGTTTAGAGATTGCCAAGGCCTACGCTTCAGCAACAGGCGGCGATCGTGCCGGTGTACTGGAGTCGTCTTTTGTCGCCGAAGTGAAGTCGGATTTAATGGGTGAACAAACCATTTTATGTGGCATGTTACAAACCGGTTCTATTCTGGCGTATGACAAGTTAGTGGCCGAGGGTGTAGAACCAGGGTATGCCGCCAAGTTAATCCAGTATGGCTGGGAAACTGTGACCGAAGCCTTAAAGCACGGCGGCATCACTCATATGATGGATCGTTTATCGAACCCGGCGAAAATCAAAGCTTTTGATTTAGCGGAAGAATTAAAAGGTACTTTACGTCCACTGTTCGAAAAACATATGGACGATATCATCAGCGGCGAATTTTCCCGCACCATGATGGCCGACTGGGCCAATGATGATAAGCAGCTGTTAGGCTGGCGGGAAGAAACCCGTCAGTCTGGTTTTGAGAATGCGCCTGTTTCCAGCGAACAAATTCCAGAGCAGGATTATTTCGACCGCGGCATTTTGTTTGTTGCTATGGTCAAAGCCGGTGTTGAACTGGCGTTTGAAACTATGGTTGCTGCAGGTATTGTTGAAGAATCGGCTTATTACGAGTCCTTGCATGAAACGCCGTTGATCGCCAATACCATAGCGCGTAAACGTCTGTATGAGATGAATGTAGTGATTTCAGACACTGCTGAATACGGTAACTACCTGTTCAGTAACGCTGCAGTGCCTTTGTTGCGCGATTTCGTCAACAAATTAAGCACTGAGTATATTGGCAAGGGCTTAAGCTCTGCTGCCAATGGTGTAGACAACATTCGCCTGATTGCTGTGAACGAAGCAATACGCCAGCACCCTGTCGAGCTGGTGGGTAAAAAGTTAAGGGGCTATATGACCGCGATGAAAAAAATCGTCGGTTGATAGGCTAACCCAAAGTACCGAGTTTTTACGTGGACCTTGGTTGTTTGCCCGGCTTTGCCGGGCTTTTTTTATTCGCAGCCATCCATGGCGCTCACCCTGTCGGGCCATCGTCGCTTTGCTCCGATGTTCAAAATCGCTCCGGGCGATTTTGTTACCTTCGTACTTGCAGCTTATGCTCCTTGGGACTCGATTGCTTGCCGCCTGGCTGCAACAGCAGTTACTTTGGTAAAGTGTCCTGAAATTTATGCAAAACTCAGTGTATGCTGGCAGCAATCTTAAGGGGGAAATCAGTGAAAACTATAGCTTTAGTAGCGCATGATGGGAAAAAGGCCGAATTGCTGGCTTGGGTCAAGCAACATGCAGATTTTTTTCAGGATAAACAACTGGTGGCGACTGGTACTACAGGTCGTTTACTGAGCGAGGCGTTACATAAAGACGTGTTATGTCTGGCCAGTGGCCCATTAGGCGGCGACCAGCAAATTGGCGCTTTAATTGCGGAGCAAAAAATTGACTGGCTGGTGTTTTTTTGGGATCCATTGTCGTCTCAGCCGCATGATCCTGATGTTAAAGCGCTGATCCGTCTAGCTGTGGTATGGAATATTCCGGTGGCTTGTAACAAAGCAACGGCAGATTTTATTCTGACTTCAGCATTAGTAGGGCAGGACTATCAGCGCACAGTGCCTGATTTTTCCAGTCATAACAACAGGTTGACAAAGTAAATAAACTGTTTTGCTTGGTAACAGGATGTTGACAATAATTCCTGTTTTGGTTTAACTAGCACAGGTTATTTTTTACAGGACAATTTGATATGGATATTCATCATTCAACTGCAGCAACTGAAGTCAGTTCAGCTCGCCGCTCAAAAGTGCAATTTTCAGGTCGTGGTGCGGAATTTTTCGGTATTTGGATAGTGAATGTGCTGCTGACCATAGTCACGCTTGGTATTTACAGCGCATGGGCTAAGGTGCGTACTACCCAGTATTTTTATGGGCACACCAAGGTAGATGGCCATAGTTTTCGCTACCTGGCTACACCCATTCAGATCCTCAAAGGCCGCATTATCGCTGTGATTATTTTTGCGCTGATTTCTGTCTTGAGTGCCTTCAGCCCTGTGTTTGGTCTGATAGCTGCTTTGGTGTTCTTAGTTGCATTGCCCTGGTTAATGGTGCAAGGACTGAAGTTTAATTTACGCATGACCAGCTATCGTAATGTGCGATTTGGCTTTCATGGTACGTATGGCCCGGCTTTTATCTATTACCTGCTCCTGCCGTTTTTGTGTATTTTTACTTTGTATCTGGCAATGCCATGGGCTCTGAAAAAGTTGGATCATTTTGTTTTCAGTAATATCAGTTTTGGCGGAAAACAGTTTGAGGTGAATACGCAAACCTCAAACTATTTCCAGGCATTTTTTGTTGCCTTAGGCGTAGCCATAGGTCTGGGGATCGCCTGCGGCATAGTCGCTGCCGTTTTAGGTTTTTCGATGCCAGAGCCGGAAGCCGGATTTAGTCTGGCGATATTGCTGCTGTACATCGCTTACTTTGGCGTTTTTATGCTGGTTGGCGCTGTCTATCAAGCCATGATCCGCAATCATTTGTTCAACTCTACGGTCTTACCAGACACAGCAGAACTGCACTCCAATCTGGACGCTGTTGATTTGGTCTGGGTAACCACGACAAATATGATGCTGATACTTTGCACTTTGGGTTTAGCTTATCCCTGGACTAAAGTTCGAATCGCGGCGTTGCTGGCATCTGCCACCGAAGTGACAGTGTATCCGGCGGCCGACCGTCTGACTGATCCGTTACAACAGGATTCATCTGCTTTTGCTGAACAAGCGGCCGATCTGTTTGACGTAGATTTATCCCTGACCTGATGCAGATTGTCAAAGGAACATTTCAGTATGCCGCCAGCACAGAACACTGTGCTGCGCAACTGCATTTAACTGAGCAAGGGCAAGTGTTGTTGTATGCGGAGCATGACAATACATTGCTACTGGACAGCAGCAAAGAGAGCTATCAAGTGGCTGAGGTATTGCCCGGTTTACCTGCTGAATTACTATTTGACAGTGGCGCGGTATTCTCGCCCGCCGATCCTCAATGGCGCTGGCCGAAAAGTCGACGTCAGAATCTGACACTGCAACTGGAAACCAGTAAATCGCTGATTGTGTTGTCAGTGATCGCCGTGCCCATACTGCTTTGGTGGCTCACCACTGTCGGTTTGCCAAAAGCTGCGACAGCCTTAGTGCCCTGGATCCCGCTTGCTGTTGAAGAAAGTATTGGCCAGCAGAGTATGCAGATGTTTGACCGTACTTTGTTGTCTGAGTCAGAACTAAGCCCGCAGTTACAACAGTCGATTCGCCAGCAGTGGCAAAGCGCCCTTGAGCAGTTGCAATTAAGCAGCGGTTACCGGTATCAGTTGCATTTTCGCGCCAGTAAACGATTGGGTGCTAATGCTTTTGCATTACCAGGTGGTTACCTGACTATCACGGATGAACTGGTAAAACGTCTTGAAACACAACCCGATGCTATTCTGGCCGTGCTACTGCATGAAGTTGGGCATGTTGAACACAGGCATGGTATGAAGCTGGCGGCACAAGCCACCGCCAGTACTATCGTAATGTCGGTCTTATTCAGTGATCTGGAAGGGGTGACAGAGGCGGTATTAGGTACAGGTACTTCGTTGGTTCAATCCGCCTTCTCCAGAGATATGGAGCGTCAGGCGGATTATTTCTCTACTCAATCCTTGTTAAAATTAAACAAGTCACCTCAGGCTTTTGCCGAAGCCATGCAGGCTTTGACTAAAGATCAGCCGAAAGAGGAGCTGATGCCCTGGCTGGAGTATTTGAATTCACATCCGAATACCAAAGAGCGGATAGAAAAGGCCACACAACAAGCGCAGCCTTAAGCTGAACTCTGCTTTAAAAACCAGTTAAGACCAGTTTACCTATGGCCTGGTGGCTTTCGATCAACTGATGGGCTCTGCGCAGATTTTCGGCGTTAATTGTGCCAAAATCTGCACTTAGGGTAGTTTTTAGCTGCCCCGCATCCACCATATCTGCAACCTGTTGTAAGAGCTGCTGTTGAGCAATCATATCCTCGGTTTGATACAAAGAACGGGTAAACATCAGCTCCCAGTGCAACGACAGGCTTTTGCGTTTCAGTTGGCGCAGATCAATAGGTTCGGGATCGTCTATCAGTGCCAGTTTGCCCTGAGGTTTAATCAATTCAATAATATCCTGAAAGTGATGGTCGGTATGAGTCAGACTTACTACATAATCGACTTCAGGTAAGCCTAGTGTTTTCAACTGTGCTGCCATCGGCTTTGTGTGATCCAGCACTACATCTGCACCCAAGGTTGTTACCCATTCACGGGTCTCAGGTCTGGAGGCTGTAGCAATGATCTTTAACTGAGTCTTTTGCCGTGCCAGTTGCAACAACACTGACCCCACGCCACCCGCTGCACCAATAACTAACAAAGATTTAGCTTTGCTGTTGTGTTCATTCAGTTCAAGCCGGTCGAATAACAGCTCCCATGCGGTAATGGCGGTTAAAGGTAAAGCGGCGGCTTGACTGAAACTTAAGCTTTTTGGCTTGTGGCTGACAATACGCTGGTCTACCAGCTGAAACTCGCTGTTCGATCCTGGCCTATCAATGGCACCGGCATACCAGACTTCGTCGCCTGCTTTAAAATCTCTGACGGCACCACCCACCGCGACCACCACACCAGCAGCATCCCAGCCTAATACTCTCGGCTGACCCTGTGGGTCGGCATTACGGCGGATCTTGGTATCGACCGGATTCACGGATACCGCTTTAACTGCCACCAGCAAGTCGTTATCGCCTGGTGTCGGAGTAGGCAGCTCTGTGTCGTATAGAGACTGCGGGTCTGTTGCTGCTAAATTTTGGCTGTAAACTATGGCTTTCATTTGAATACTCCATTGGATGAACAGCGCTAGTGTAAAGGGTGAGACTCTTTAGAAAAATATGCTAAATTTGAATTCAGTTTCAAAATTATTTTGATAATGATGCTCAGAACCGACGATTTACAACTTTTTGTACTGACCGCTGATTTAGGCTCCATTTCGGCGGCTGCGCGTGAGCTGGGTTTATCGCCTGCACTGGCTAGTGTGGCATTAAAACGGCTTGAGCAGCAGCTAAATAGCCAACTGATTCTGCGCTCTACCCGCAGTTTGAGGTTGACCACAGCAGGTATGGCTTATCTGGATTATGCCCGTCAGGCTATGCAGTTGCTTGGGCAAGGCCAGCAACTGTTGCAACTGGGCAAAGAGCAGTTATCCGGCGAGTTGACCTTGTCTATGCCGTCAGATGTTGGCCGTAACAGCATGGTCTTCTGGCTGGCCGAATTCCAACGCCTGCATCCGAAATTGCAGCTCAAGTTAAGGATCAGTGACAGACTGGCTGATTTGGGGCGTCAGCCTGTGGATCTGGCGATACGCTATGGTCAGCCTAAGGATTCTCAACTGATTGCTATGCCTTTGGTGCCGGATAATCACAGGGTGCTTTGTGCTGCCCCTGACTACATTGCGCGCTTTGGTGCTCCCGAACGACCAGAAGATATTAATCAGCATCAGGTGTTGCAACTGGTGTTGGGGGAGGCTGTGCACAGCAAATGGCAGTTCTGGCGACACGGGCAGTTACAACAGGTACAGGTGCGGGGCGCTTTGGTGGCGGACGATGGCGATGTAGTACGGCGCTGGGCTGTGGCAGGTTTAGGTATTGCCTATAAATCCCGTTTGGATATTCTGTCTGACTTAGACTCGGGTGCTTTGGTGAAGTTATTACCGGATTATCAAACCGAACATGCCCCTTTGTATTTGCTGGCGGTGCAACGCTTGTCGTCTTCCCCAGTGCTGCAGGCATTATCAGAGTTTTTGCTGCAAAAGTTACAACAGCGGTGGCAGGGTTAACTGCAAAGGATAAAAATACATGACATGGTTAAAGAATGAGGTTTTAGAAGGCGAATTTGTCCGGCTGGAACCTATGGCGTTATCGCATATAGCAGATTTGCAGCAAGCCGTGGCTGATGGTGAAAGCTGGAAACTTTGGTATGCCATGGTACCAACAGTGGACGAAATGCCTGCTTATGTGCAAGAGGCGTTAGCCGGTAAAGCCCAGGGCGATTCACCTTATGTCGTGCGTTGCAAAGCCACAGGTAAAATTGTGGGGACCAGTCGTTATTATATGGTCGATGCACAAAACAGAAGAGCGCTAATAGGCTACACCTGGTATGCCGGATCTGTCCGCCGCACTGCTATCAATACAGAATCTAAGTTTTTGTTATTAAATAATTTATTTGAAAATCATCAGGCCATAGCTGTGGAGTTTCGCACCCACTTTTTTAACCACAGCTCACGCAAAGCCATAGAGCGTTTAGGTGCCAAAATGGATGGTATTTTACGACAGCATATGATTTTAAAAGATGGCTCAATCCGGGACACTGTGGTGTACTCCATCATCGCCTGCGAATGGCCGTCAGTCAGACGGCATTTGTGGTCGAAATTAGGCAGGGACTAAGGCGTGAAATCTAGCATGCTATCGCCACGAAGTGGCATTGCATCCTGAACACAGGCTCAAAACATCAATCCAGATAACTCTTTTAAGTACAACGGAGTAGCCGGATGTTGGCTAAGTTGAAAAAATAAAACAGCCGCCAGGAACAGACTGACTAACGAGCCCCAGAACCAGCGCCGATCAGGTGTAGCCTGCTCTTTGTGCTGTAAATACTTTTTCAGTAAATAACTACTCACTACCGCCAACAATACTGAGCCTGCCAGCAAGCTGTAAAACAACGCCAGATTGGTGCCTTTCAGTTGCCAGGCTACGCCAGCCAAAATACCCGGCAGAAAATAAGCAATAGGCCAGAGCACACAAGCCAGAGTGGCTGCAGGAAAATAACGGGATGGCGATAACTGTAACATGCCAGCTAACAAAGGTAGCAAAGGTCGGCTTGGGCCGATAAAACGTCCGGCCACTATGGCCAGCCAGACATTGTTTTCTAGAGCTGCACTGATTTTATTCAGCTCTTTTTGCTGGCGCGATAACCAGTTCCAGCTCTCCAACTGCGGTCTGAACTTACGTCCGGCCAGATAAGACAGTGAATCACCGACTAAACCTGCTAATGCAGCAACCAGACAGGCAGTCCAGAAGCCCATTTGTTCAGCTCCAATCAAAACGCCAAAGCTAAACATCAAGGCTGTGCCCGGGACCAATAAACCCAACACGGCAACAGATTCTGCAAAAGTCAGCAAAAATAAAATCAGCAGGGCATAAGCCTGATACTCAGTTAGTAGCTGCTGTAACCATTGTTCCATCTGTCACTCACATCAATTGAAAACCTGTTCTTTACGCAGTATCGGGGCTTTGATGGCCTTATTCAAGCCGGATAGCCGTCAGAATCACAAGCAGATCAGATAAATCCTGTTGGTTCACGGCGATGTTATATTGTATCATTTCATCTTAACTAGAACGATTCAGCTTATGCTTCACAGTGATTGGACCCCAAAACATCATGCCAAGCCCGCATTTTAAACTCTATTTTGTTCTGACATTTATTGGCGTGAGTGCCTCTGTTCCTGTAGTGGCAGCCGCGGAGCAGATTGAGCGGATCGAAGTGTTGTATCGTCAGGCTTATCGCGGCGATATTCCTGCCCAGTCTTTACCTCAGTCAATTAGCGTGATCGATAAAGATTTGTTACAAGACAACGCCTTCACACGTTTTCAGGACGCTCTGGATTTCTCTGCCAGTATCTCCCGGCAGAATAACGGTGGTGGTTTATGGGATAGTTTTTCGCTACGAGGTTTCCCCGGTAATGAAAATATGCCATCCGGTTATTTAATTAATGGCTTTAATGGTGGCCGGGGTTTTAGTGGTCATCGCGACTTATCCAATGTCGAATATGTGGAGATTTTAAAAGGCCCAGGTTCAGCATTGTATGGTCGTTCAGAACCTGGTGGCACTATCAATGTCGTCACCCGCAAGCCACAAAAACAGCAGGAAGGTTATCTACAGTTTTCGACCGGGCGTTTTGATCAGCACAGAGTCGAAGCCGATTACACCAACGGTATCAGTGACAATGTTGCGGTGCGTATCAATGGCGCTGTGCAGGATTACGGCAGCTTCCGCGATTACGTCACGAGTAAAAAACAGGTGTTTACTCCGTCAGTGCGTATTGAGCTGGATGATAAATCCGCCTTGTTATACGAGTTCGAATATCTGAGGCAGGAACAGTTATTTGACCGCGGCCTCGTGGTATTAAACGGTGATTTTAATACAGTGCCTCGTTCGCGTTATTTAGGTGAACCAGGTGACGACCCTACAGAAATTGAAGCCACCGGCCATCAGTTATCTTATGAAACCAGCCTAAGCGATGACTGGTCATTATTAGCAGGTTTCGGTTATCGCGACTCCACATTAAACGGCTTTTCGTCGGATGCGGAGTTAGCGGCGGCTCGTCAGTCGTTGTTTGATGATGGTAAAACCCTCACTCGTCAGCGTCGTTACCGTGACTATCAGGCCGAAGACACCTCAGTGCGTTTTGAATTCAGTGGTCACCTCACCACTGCCGGTATTGTACATCATCTGCTGCTAGGCGCTGATGCCTACGATTATGATTTATATACCTTATTGTCACGGTTTCGTAGCCCTAAAGGCACTTACGCTTTAGATATTTTTAATCCTGTGTATGGCGGTGCAACCACAGCACCTTTGCCTTTGTATGAAAATCAGGAAAGCCAAACAGCCTGGGGTGTCTATCTGCAGGATCAAATGGATTTAACTCAACACTGGAAGTTATTACTGGGCCTACGGTTTGACGATTATCAGCAGGATATTCAGGAATTGCTCAAAGCCACCCGCTCAGAAAAAAGCGGCACGCAAGTCAGCCCTCGTATGGGGTTGGTGTATGAAGTTAACTCAGAGTTAAGTTTTTACAGCAGCTACTCTGAAGGTTTCCTGCCATTAAGCGGCACTGATTATGCGGGTAACCCTTTTGAGCCAGAGCGCAGTCACTCTTATGAGGTGGGTGCTAAATTCACCATTTCTGGTATCACAGGCACAATGGCATTTTTTGATGCGAAAAAATCCAATATCCTGACTTCAGATCCGGTCAATGTGGGGTTCTCTGCCACTTTAGGGGAAGCCACCAGCCGGGGTATTGAGCTGGATTTACAAGGCTCACTTACAGAGCAGCTCTCCGCTCAATTGTCCTATGCCTTTTTAGATACCGAAACTGCCAACGATATGGTGAACCTGGAATGGGGCGTCAATGTGCCGGCTGGTAGTCGGCTGGTGAATATTCCTAAACACAATGCCAGCCTGATGCTGACCCAGTTGTTACCAATGGGGTCGGTCGAAAGCCGCTTAGGGCTCAAGGTGAATCATGTCGCCAAGCGTTTGGGCGATTCAGTCGACAGCAGTTACAGGCTGCCGTCCCACACTTTAGTTGGCCTGTTTTGGACTGCTGATCTGGATCAACACTGGAAGGCTCAACTGAATATCGACAACCTGTTTGATAAGTTCTACATCCATAACTCCTATTCAGCGCTATGGACAGTGCCGGGTGAGCCGCGTAGTTACAAAGTGAGCCTGACTTATGCTTTCTAATTCAATGGGTGGGGAAATGACTATCCGTAGCCGCATTCAAAGTATCGATATGATGCGGGGTTTGGTGATGCTGATTATGCTGCTGGACCATGTGCGGGAGCGGTTTTTTTACCATATGCAGGTGTTGGATCCGATGGATTTGGATGCGACATCCACCAGTTTGTTTTTCAGTCGCTTTGCTGCGCATTTATGTGCACCGGTATTTGTGTTTTTAACAGGTTTGTCGGCCTGGTTGTATGCCAATCCGGCCCAGGGCCCGGCACGATCCCCGCGCAGCTTTTTGCTAAAAAGAGGTCTGTTTTTAATAGCGCTGGAAGTCAGCATTATCAATTTCTCATGGATGGGTTCTTATCAGACCATTTGGTTACAGGTAATTTGGGCTATAGGTGTCAGTATGGTGGTGTTGGCGCTGCTCAGTCAGTGGCCAAAAACTGTGTTGGCCTTGTTAGGCTTTGGTATTGTGTTTGGCCATAACTTGTTGACACCCGTCAGCGTTCAGCCGGGTGAGTGGGGCTATAGCCTATGGACTATTTTGCATGACCGTAACTTTTTAGTCAGCGAAGGGGCTGTGAAAATTAAAGCCAGTTATCCGGTTTTACCCTGGATAGGGGTGATTATTCTGGGGTATCTGGCAGGGCCCTTATACAGTAAAACTATGTCTGCACAGCACAGAGGTCGCTTGTTGTTACAATTAGGAGCAGGTTGTCTGCTGCTCTTTGTGGTGCTGCGTGGTTTTAATATCTATGGCGAAACTTTAGATTGGCAGCTCTATCCGGATTTAATCACCAGCCTGATGTCGATCCTGAATCTGACCAAGTATCCGCCCTCATTAAACTATCTGCTGGTGACGTTGGGATTGATGTTTTTACTGCTGTTTGCGTTGGAAAAACCGCAAGGCAACTGGAGGCAAATTCTGGTGAATTTTGGTTCAGCACCGATGTTTTTCTACATCCTGCATTTGTATGTATTGCTGGTGCTGTATCGGATTGTATTGGCGGTGTGCGGCCCTAATCAGGGAGAAGGCTTTGGCATGGAACATATGGGGTGGGTTTGGTTGACTACAGTGCTGTTAGCTGTCGCTTTGTATCACCCCACCAAGTGGTTTTCTTTGTATAAAAAACGTAGCCAGCAGGCCTGGATCCGTTATTTGTAAATCAGTATCAGCTAGTCGCTGCGCTCTGGCTTA
Source organism: Rheinheimera mesophila (assembly GCF_000986865.1). GTDB lineage: Bacteria > Pseudomonadota > Gammaproteobacteria > Enterobacterales > Alteromonadaceae > Pararheinheimera > Pararheinheimera mesophila. The sequence goes on along the minus strand of NZ_LAVS01000015.1, from coordinate 24,085 downwards.
GCTTGGCCGCAGCAAGCTGCCACTGCTGCATTTCATATAAACGTGACTCACAGCGGGCAAAAGCAAATTCAAGCTGTTTGGCTTGATACAGCTCTGAAATCGCCACTGCAGAGCTTAGTAGTAACAAGCAGCCTCTGTCATAGCACTCGTCCACCAGAGCAATAAAACGCCGCGCTTCATTGTCCAGCTTGCTGACAACTATATTCTGATGTTCACGTTGATAACTGTCTTCTACGCCATGCAAAATGGCCCTGTCCGACACCGCATTAAATTGCGGTACATTCTGCACAGCGATCGCCTGAAAGCGACTGGCCAGTTGCATATAATCCAGTTGGCTGCGTGGCCCTGAGCAGAGCGCCATAAAATCAAAACCTATGATCTGGTCGTTACTCCATAAAGCCGGAAAACTGCGCCCCAATAAAGCAAAGTCGGGCAGGGGCTGTACTTCACCAAATAGCTGTTCTGCCTGCTGTTTTAACTGTACCGCAGTAACGCCTTGCAGGTAATAGCGCATCGGGCTTTGGGTGAAGCGCCGGTAATCTATGCCGTTATCCAAGGTGATCACTGTGCAATGCTTTCGCAGCAAATCAATGGTTGGTAAAAAACGCTGACGCTGCAAGCCATTTTTATACAGCTCTTCTGGTACAGCATTGGACGTAGTCACCAGCACTACCCCACACTGAAACAAGTAACGCCATAAGGTGCCAAGTAACATGGCATCGCCTATATCGTTCACAAAGAACTCGTCAAAACACAGCACTTTGTACTGCAGTGCCCAGTCTTTGGCGATGTGCAATAAGGGGTCAGCTTCACCCTGATGCTGCTGCAGTTCCTGATGTACCCGAGCCATAAAATGATGAAAATGCAGCCGGATTTTGCCATCACAGGGTAACTGCTGATAAAACAAATCCATCAGCATGGTTTTACCACGTCCGACAGGGCCATGTAGGTATAAGCCCAAAGTCGGCTGGCCGGAACACAACTGATCCGCGATCAGTTGCAGCGCTAACACTGCCTGATATTGGGGCTCGTCATACAACAACAGGCCCTGTTGGACCTGTTGCTGATAAAGCGGTCTTAAGGAGTTCGAACTCAATCTGTAGGGCCTGCCGGTACATAACGCTGCAGCCAACTGATAAATTCGTTAAACCAGAAAATAGAGTTATTAGGTTTTAAGATCCAATGGTTTTCATTCGGGAAATACACTAAACGAGCATCTAACCCCTTGCCCTTGTAGACACCATAAATCTCCAGCCCCTGAGTCACAGGCACACGGTAATCCTGCTCACCATGCATAATCAGCATAGGGGTGACGAACTTATCGGCAAACAAGGCCGGGTTCCATTGCTGCATCACCTCTAAGCCACTCCACGGCGCTCCGCCATACGCATGTACCCTGTGTGTCGTTGAGTCTGAAGCAAACTGGCCCATCAGGTTATAGACACCGGCATGGTTAACCAGGGCTTTATAGCGGTCAGTGTGACCAGCAATCCAGCTCACCAGATAACCACCATAACTACCGCCTGCCGCCGCTAAACGGGAAGCGTCAATAAAACCACGGGACAGCATATAATCCACTGCAGCTTCACTATCCATAAAAGGTTTCACCGGATGCTCGCCATGAATGGATTCCGCAAAAGCCTGACCAAAACTGGTGGAGCCGTGAAAATTCGGCTGGATCACCACATAACCTGCAGCGGCAAAGACCTGGGTATTCCAGCGATAACTAAAACTGTCGCCTGAATAGCTGTGTGGCCCACCATGCAATACATTCAGCAAAGGCCATTTTTTGCTTGGGTCAAAGTTCGGCGGATAAGTGATATAAGCCTGCACCAGTTTGCCATCTGCTCCGGCAAAACTGACATCTTCTGTTTTGCCCCAACTGATACTTTGCTGCAGCTCGGTATTCAAACGGCTCAACTGCTTTAAGGTGCGGCCTTTATTGTCCAGCGCATACACCTCAGGCATCTGCTGCATGCTGTGCTGCACCAGATAGACTTGTTGCTGTTGGCCGATTTGTACCTGACTAATATCTGCCTGCCGTAAAATTTGCTTCACCTGTCCACCGGCCAAAGGCATGCTGTACAAGGCGGATTTGGCTTTATCCGCAGCCTGGAAATACAAAGTGCCGTTGTTGCCAAACTCCCAGTCATCGACCGAAATATCCCAATCTTTGGTCAGATTAGTTTTTTGCTGAGGTTTAAAATCAAAGCGGATTAACTGGTTATTATCAGCAGTAAAAAAGGTGCTGCGCTGTGCACCATAAACCAGACTTTTGCCATCAGGGCTGAATTTCGGGTTATTGTCACTGGCCGGGTTGTCGGCTGTGATATTAACAAACTGACCTGAACCATCGGTTTTAATCAGCAAAATATCGTGATTGATCTGATCAAAAGGGGGAGCACTGGTCACAGCGCTGACAGCAATCTGACGGCCATCGACAGAAATATCAAATTCAGCATCGCCATTTAAACTGAACCAGCGATCCCAACCCGGCGTTAAGTCAGCAATTTCACCTGTGTGAATATTGATACTGAATAAATGCGGATAGCTGTCATCTGTCAGCCAGTGATCCCAGTATCGGTAGACTCTGTTTTCGGTAACCCGGGCTGTGACTTTATTGTCTTTTTTCTGTTTGAGTTGTTCGGCTAATGCAGCAAAGTCACCATTAAAACCTTTAGGTACATGGGCCAGAAACAAAATCCGCTGACCATCCGGAAACCATTTCGGTTGCTGCACAGCAACAGGTAACTTCGTTAAGGCTTTGGCTTCACCTCCGGTTAAAGGCAATAAAAACAGTTGATTATGTTCATTGCCTCGTTTGGAGACGAACACCAACTGGCGTCCATCCGGGCTCCAGGCAGGGGCAGAGTCTGAATCCGGGTGTTGAGTTAAAGCGGTCAACTGTTGAGTGCGTAAATCCAGAATATGAATATCGGCATTGCCTTTATCGGCGGCCAGATCGTAACGGGTCACAGTCAACGCCAGTTGCTGGCCACTGGGTGATAAGGTCATGGCCCCAGGGCGCGCTACCTGCCATAGATGTTGGGCAGTTAAAGGTTCAGTTGCAGCCTGAGCAGCACCTGCCGCTACAAGCATCATCAGAGCCGAAAAACTAAATCTCATACAGACTCGCCTTTGTTCAATCAAAGCAATAAGTTGACGCTAGCATAGGCCAGCAGCGCTATAAATAAAACCCTGATGAATGGAGGAAAATTCAAGATTAGACCACAAGTCACAGTACTTTCTGCTTCAATCGAATAACAAGTGCGACTTGAGTGAAGTTACCGATAAATATTATTTAACTTATTGATTTGTATGATCAATGTTGAGGTGTGGCTCATGCTGTTTTGTAACGGTTTGTAATTGAAGAGTGTAAAATTAGAGTGAATAAACGTCATGTTTACCTAACAATAAATTTTTCAGCCCGGAACTAAAATAGTCTTTACGTGCAGGTCAGGTATTGAGTTACTCGAGTATTATAATTACTCAGGTGTACCGCACAGGCATACAGCTTTAAAGCTTTGATAGTCATTATTTTTATGCGTATTGATTTATTCAGACTAAAACGAGAGGACAATAAAGATATGTTCACCATTGTTACTTCGTTCTGACGCAGTACAGGATTATTGTCTCTGATCCAAATTTTCAGAGACAATCTCACCAGCATATTGCTGGGGCAGGATTTCTCCCCGCCCGCCCCCTGTTCAAACCAAAGTTTGAGCGGGTTTTTTGGTTTTAACGATAAAAAGCTTCGACTTTACCTTTCAACGTCATCAGTAAAGGCTGGCCACGACGATCCAGTGCTTTGGCGGCAGCCACTTTCACCCAACCTTCGCTGATGCAATATTCTTCCACATCAAAACGCTCTTTACCGTTCAGACGAATACCGACGTCATATTGAAAAATTGCGGCGACATAATGTGGACTGCGTGGATTAATGCAAAGACGATCCGGTAAATCCGGCCGTGCTGCTGTGTCTTGCGTTGTGGTTTCCGTCATGGCTCTGGCCTGTAATCAATAAAGTGTGCGCCATTGTAGGCAAAGCCAGCAGAGTGCTCAAGAGTCATGCAGCGAAAGCTGCAACTCAGCCTGAGATTGAACTGCCTGGCAAGCTGACCCAGTCCGCTCTGCTGAAGGAAGAAACACTACACCCGCACTCGGATAGACAGCAAGGTAGCCATAGCAATCAGCACGGCGATGCTGTAGAGCGCCACAGGTAAGCTGAAGTGCTGAGCTATCTGGCCGACACTGGCAGGCCCCGCCAATACACCAATGTAGCCCAGGGTTGAAACTGCAGGTACTGCAATGGCTTGTGGCATGCTGGTTTGTTTACCTGTGGCTGAGAACATAATAGGTACCACATTGGCGCAGCCTGCACCCACCAAGGCATACCCTGCTAAAGCCCAGTACATATCCGGCGCTACTATCGCAAAAAACATCCCGGCACTGGCCAGCAGACCGCCTAAAGTTAACATCAGCCGGGCGCCCAGACGTTCTGTTAACTGATCGCCGGTCAGTCGGCCCAGGGTCATAGTGATGGAAAAACAAAATAACCCGAGCACAGCTTTGGAATGAGACGCCTGCTGGTACTCGGTTAAATACACACCACTCCAGTCTAAGACAGTGCCTTCGGCCAGAAAGAACGAAAAACAGATCAGGCCAATTAATAACACCGCACCGTGTGGCAGCGCAAAAGCCGGGCCTTCTTTTGGATTGGCAAAAGGTAACAGCCCTTTGTGAAAGACCAGTAACGAGGCCATCATTGCCAACCCAATCAGTACACAGGCATGAAAAGCACTGATGCCTGAACTTAATAAAACCACCATCAGGCCAGCTCCGGCAATACCGCCCAAACTGTAAAAGCCATGAAAGCCAGACATCAGGGTTTTGTTGGCCCTTTTTTCCACCAGAATAGCCTGAATATTCATCACACAATCTGTGGCACCGATACCAAAACCAAAAGCAATCAGCAAAAACACCAGTTGCATGGTACTGCCAGCCAGTGGCAGCAGCATCAGCACCACAGAAAATACACATAGCGTCACCAGCATCACCAGTTTGCAGCCCAGCCGCGTTGCCACTGCACCCGCTAAAGGCATAGACAAAATAGCGCCCATACCTAAACACAACAGCAATAAACCCAGGGTGCCGTCGTCTATGCCGGTATTGGCCTTAATAATTGGGATAATGCCGGCCCAGGCCGCTGTGGCTAAGCCTGAGCAAAAAAACATCGCTTTGGTGGATACCACTTCGTTGCCGTTATCCGGCTGACAAACAACAGATGGATCTACAACACTGTTATTAGACATGAAAAAACCTCATGGATGATTCAACACCAGCCCTGCAGGAGTGAGTATGGTTCAATTGCCTGTTACCAAGAAGGCCGGCTGGTATTCTGCACGATAGAGCCTGTTGGTGAGTTTGGAGGCGGATTCTGCGTTATTTCAAGTTGAGACACCAGTGAAAAACCACAACTGACAGCTTTGTCAGGGCAAGCGGCTTTTTTGTAAAAGCAGCAAGTTTTGACCATCTGCTGCATTAACCCTAAGATAGCTAATCTTTTATTTGACTGATCGGACTCACCATGAAAATAGCGTTAATTATCTTAGTTATTGCCTGTATCGCCTATTACTTTTACAACAACGCCAACAACCAAAAAGCCGCGGCGCTGAATCTGGAAAAAGGTAGTGCATTTTTGGCTGAAAACAGTAAAAAAGACGGCGTAAAAACCACAGCTTCAGGCCTGCAATATGAAGTTTTGCAAAGTGGCAACGGCGAAACTCACCCAAGCGCCAGCAGCACAGTGCGGGTGCATTACCACGGCACTTTGATTGACGGCACAGTATTCGACTCCTCAGTTGAGCGCGGTAAAACCATTTCTTTCCCGCTCAACCGCGTGATCCCCGGCTGGACCGAAGGTGTGCAGTTAATGAAAGTGGGCGATAAATTCCGTTTTTATATCCCGTCGAATCTGGGCTACGGCAACCGCAGCGCAGGCAAAATCCCGGCCGGTTCAACCCTGATTTTTGATGTAGAGTTGTTTGAGATCCAATAAAATTGGGAGGAATGATGCAACAAAATAGCCCTTTTGACGTTGTAAAAAGTGTTCCGCTTTATAGTTTCATAGCAATCCGGTGTTTATAAAACAGGTTCAGGACTAAGAGCAAAGCGGCTTAATCTTTAGTTTTAAAGTTGGCCTTGAACGCTCTCGTTTTGACTATGCCGCGTGCTTCTTGCCTTTGCTTCAGGTTATTACTGTTTTCAGCGCTTTTCTTCCATCAGGCCTATTAAATTACCATCCGGGTCTTTCAGAAACGCTATCCATAGCTGATGATCCGACATCTGGGCTGCAAGCTGCGGCGCTCTCTCACCAGTGGCGCCACGCTGCAGAGCTGTTGTATAAAACTGCTCTATGTTTGTGGTTTGAAAATAAGGAATAGAGTTTTTGCCGACTTCACCTGCGCCTTGTGGCGTACTGAGCATCAGGCGGGTTGCGCCGCATAGCACAAACGCCAGTTGTGCTGTCGGCGCAAACAGAAACTCTAAACCAAGCACCGCAGTGTAAAAAGGCAGAGCCACCTGCACATCGTTGACTGTGATACCCAACTGGCCTAAGCCTGTGATGTTATGCTGCATAACGGAGTCCGCCCTTTTAGTTCTGTTGCTGAACACGCTGGCTACACCAAATCGCCAGCCAGGCCATCGGCAGATAAGCCACCCACAGATCCAGTGTGATAAACCAGAGTGGTGCCGGGATCATCAGGCTGGCCGCTATACCACCACATAGGAAAAATACACCAATCGCATAAGCAAAACGGTTTTTGTAACTGGCCGCTATCAGGTATGCGACAAAAGAGCCAACCAAAGTACCCAGAGCATGCGCCAGAAAAGGCATGACAAAATGTTTGGGCTCAAATAAGTCGATAGCCAAACTCAGGCTTTCGGTGTTTGTTACATCGACGCCCGCAGGTGGAGCAATAAGCATAGGGCTGATGCTGATCAGCGCCATATTGACGGTCGCACCAAGCAGGATCCCCAATACAAGAGCGAGCAAATTTCGAAACATTTTCAGCATGGTTGTGCTCCGCAGGGACATGGTCAGCATTTAAGTTAGATGAGTTATGACCGCAGAGCAACATAAGTCCAACCCGGTGAAGGCAGTAACTGGCTTTATGGGATGCCGTTACAGCCAAAGGTCTGAAAAGCCGGACGCAAACTGAGTTGTTGGTAATAAGCGGCTACAGCGGGCAATTCAGGTTTTTCTATCGGAGTCATCAGCCATCTGTTCACCGACAGTCCTAACACTATATCTGCCAGGGTAAATTCAGCGCCGGTAATGTACGCCGCTGTTTTCTCTAATGCTGCGTTCAGTATCTGCATCTGCTTATTCCAGGCATCAATACTATTCGCAACTGCTGCGACATCAGAAAAAGCCGGGCTTTTTCTAACCAGATGCATAAAAGCGTAACGCCATGAGTTATTCAGTTCTGTACTTTGCCAGTCCATCCATTGTTCAACCAGAGCTCTTTGTTTGGGCGAGTCGGGCAGCAGCACTTTGTCAGGGTACTGTGATGCCAAATACCTGCAGATGCTATTGGATTCCCACAACACAAAATTGCCATCCAGCAACACGGGCACCAACGCATTCGGATTCAGAGCTTTAAATGCTGCTGTTTCAGTGGATTGGAAGCCTGATCCCTATTCTTCCTGTGCGTAGCTTAAGCGAAGCTCAGCGCAAGTCCACAGTACTTTACGTACATTGATGGAGGAGGATTTACCTAAGATTTTTAGCATAGCCATTGCTCAGTCCGAAGATTAGGGGCGTAACGCCGTTATTCGTTATCAATCAGCATCAGCAAGTCGGTGACACCAGCATCCAAACCCATTTGAGAAAATAAGGTGGTCAATTGACCGCGATGATGAGTCTGGTGATTAAACAGATGCTGCATGACCGAAGCTAACTTCTTTTGCATCAGCTCGCCTTTGATATTTTTGTAGCTCAATAGCTGCTGTAGTTGGGTTTCATCCATCTCAGCGACAAAAGCTAAAATCAGGCAATCAACATGCTGACGGGCCTGATAAAGCTGGGTAAAGTCCTGATACAGCAGTTGGTCCAGAGCTGTTGGCAGAGGCAACTGCTTTAATGGCAATAAAGAGTGGGGCTGAGTGGCCAATTGGCTGCATCTGTTAAGCCAGATTAAATCTGCCACCAGCAGGTGATTCAGAGTACCAGCCACAGAGCCAAAAAAAGCGCCTCTGTTATGCACCAGTTGATCGGCAGTGAGGGTAGAGGCCAGTTGATACAGCTTGTTATTCATCCACTGGTTGTAGCGGGCGAGTAAGCTGAAGTTGTGGTGTAGTGACATAACAGGTCCTTTTTCCTCAGAGCCAGATCGACTGCGTTATTCAAGATCCAAGGCCTGATCCGCAATGAAAGATCAGGCTCCCGTGAAAGGCGCTTACTGAGCAGCAGCCCTGGCAATAAAACGATCCATCTCGGTCTGCAGAATTTCCAAAGGCAAAGCGCCATTGGCTAACAGGGCATCGTGGAAAGCACGCAGGTCAAATTTATTCCCCAGTTGCTGCTCGGCTTTGGCGCGTAGCTGACGGATTTTAATTTCGCCCATTTTGTACGACAGCGCCTGGCCAGGCCATGAAATATACCGATCCACTTCAGCTCTGACATTGGCCTGTGACAACGAGGTATTGCTGGACAGGAAATCCAGCGCTTGTTGACGGCTCCAGCCCTGCGAGTGAATACCTGTGTCTATCACTAAACGACAAGCGCGCCACATTTCGTAACTTAAGCGGCCAAACTGTTGATAGGCATTGTCGTAGACGCCCATCTCCACACCAAGACGTTCAGCATACAAACCCCAACCCTCGCCATAAGCGCTTAAATATAGGTTACGGCGAAACTGCGGTACATTTTCCAGTTCCTGCGACAAGGCATTTTGTAAATGATGACCCGGCACAGCTTCGTGCAATGTTAAGGCCACCAGCTCGTAGAGTGGGCGTTGGTCCAAAGCATGGGTGTTCAGCCAATAAGCGCCGCCGCGGATGCCTCCTATCGCGGCAGGGTTGTAAGATGCTGTGGTGTAGTTTGGGGCTATCTCATCTGGCACAGGCACTATGCCGTAGGGCAGGCGGGGCAATTTGCCAAAAAACTCCGGCAGCCGGTAATCAATACGTTTGGCGATATAAGAGGCTTCTTTTACTAATTCTGTTGGGGTTTTGGCATAAAACTGCGGGTCGGTACGCAAAAATTTGGTGAAGTCGCTGAAGCTGCCTTTAAAGCCGGTTTGTTTAATCAGTGCGTCCATTTCAGCGCGGATCCGTTTTACTTCGGCAAGGCCAATGTTGTGGATCTCGGCCGGGTCCATGTCCTCGGTCACATAGGTATTGATGCTATGGCGGTAATAAGCTTTGCCTTGGGGCAGTTGTTCCGCCGCTAAACTTTCAGTGGCGGCTTTCATATAGTCACCTTCCAGGAAATCGGCTAAACGGGCAAAAGCGGGTAAGGCTGTTTTTGCAATAGCTTGTTTGGCGGCCTGCTGTAATTGCTGTTGTTCTGCTTGCGAAAATGAGGCCGGGAATTTTTTAAACGGCTGATACAAACTGCTTTGCGTCGGGTCTTTATAAACCTGAGCCCGCACCGTCGGCGCTATCCCCTGTACGACAATTTTTGGTAAAACAAAACCGTCCTGAATACCAGTACGCATATTGGCGATATTTTCATCAAAGTAGCGGCCAAAGTCATTAATGCGGGCAATATAATCCTGATAATCCGTCACTTTAGGCATAGCCAGGCCACTGCTGGCATCTAAAGCACTACTCCAGAAACTGTAAAAAGTATTGGCCGGAATACGGTCGAGGAACAGCGTATTGGACTGAATGGAGTTACGCAGCACCCAAGCCAGCAGTTGATGGTTGACTCTGTCCGCGTCTGTCAGTGCTTTTGTGTCTATCGCCTGCAGGCGCTGTAATAAAGTTTGTTCAGCCTTTAGCCGACGGGCTCTGTCTTTGGCTGTTACACCAGGCAGTCTGTTATTGTAACCTGCTAAACCCATACGGCCTGCGGTAACAGGGTCTTCCTGCAGGCTGTATTGCCAATGATCATCAATGACTTGTTGCAGTTGCTCTGTTGCTGTAGCGGCTAAGGCGACGGGCGTCAGCCACAGTAGAACGAGGGTAAAAAAAGACAATAGTTTGCGGGACCTTAACACAGGGTATCTCCAGACAGATGGATCAGCTTATTTTTATAGCTTTACCTTAGCATGAGCCCTTGAGCTAGTGGCAACTTCTAACCCGGCATTTAAACGCTACACCGCATTCCTTAGGCATTAGTCCGCAATTAGCTTTTCGCCTTAGGCAAAAAGCAGGACAACAGCACTGTCGCCAGTATAAAGCCGCTGGACCAATACAGGCAGGCTTCCAGGCCCTGAGTCTGATACAAATAACCGGACAACAGCGTGCCAATTAAGCGGCCCATGGCGTTGGCCATATAATAAAAACCTACATCCAGTGAGACTCCGTCGGCTTTGGCGTAGCTTACAATCAGATAGCTGTGCAAGGATGAATTGACCGCAAAAACAGCGCCGAATAGCAGCAAAACAGACACTAACAGGGTTTCAGTCGGGAAGGGCAGAGGTAAAAGTTTGGCCAAAAGCGCCGGGATCAGGCAAAGGACAAAGGCCCAGCCGACTGCAGCCCAACGGCCCGGAACTTTGCCTGACTTCTTACCTGTAATAAATGGTGCCAGACTTTGCACCAGGCCATAACCAATAATCCATAAGGCCAGAAAAGTACCTATAGCTTGTTGGCTCCAGGCCAGTTGCTGCGCTAAAAACAGCGGCAGGGCGATGACAAACCATAGATCCCGTGCGCCAAATAAAAACAAACGGGCCGCAGATAACAAATTCACCGGGCCACTTTTCGACACCATGTCTTTAAATTTGGGTTTGTAACTGCTTTTGCCGAGGTCTTTTTTCAACAACACCAAACTTAATAACCAAACCAGAGCTAAAGCGCTGGCCATCACCGCCACTGCGCCCTGAAAACCGACTTGTGTCAGTAAAAAACCACCGATGAAAAAACCAAAACCTTTCAGTGCATTTTTTGAGCCTGTAAGCACCGCAACCCATTGATACAGCTTGCTTTGGTTGTCCTCTGGCACCAGTAATTTAATGGAGCTTTTGGCGCTCATTTTATTTAAGTCTTTGGCAATCCCAGACAAGGCCTGAGCCGCCATCACCCAGGGCACTATGAGCCATTCTGCAGGCACCATTAACATCGCAAGCGCTGCTATTTGTAAAAACAGCCCAATATTCATGGTTTTATTCAAACCCATACGGGCGCCCAGCCAGCCACCAAACAGGTTGGTCAGCACACCAAATAACTCGTAAAACACAAACAAAGAAGCGATTTCCAAAGGGCTATAGCCGAGTTTATAAAAATGCAGCAGCACCAACATGCGCAAAGCGCCGTCTGTCAGGGTAAAAGCCCAGTAGTTGCCTGTGACTACAAGATACTGTTTGATAGCTGTCTGCATTTTATTTGTCCCGTTATATAGATCCGACTAGTTTGGCCAACTCCACTGTACGATTGGCATAACCCCATTCGTTATCGTACCAGGCATAAATTTTCACTTGAGTGCCGTTGACCACCATGGTCGACAGGGCGTCGATAATGCTGGATCTTGGGTCGGTTTTATAATCGACCGACACCAGAGGCCGCTCTTCATACCCCAGAATGTCTTTGAGTTCCTGCTCTGAGGCCGCTTTTAATAAGGCATTAACCTCTTGTGCTGTGGTAGCGCGTTCTACTTCAAACACGCAGTCGGTTAAAGAGGCATTAGCCAGTGGTACTCTTACGGCATGGCCATTCAAACGGCCTTTGAGTTCAGGGAATATTTCGGTAATAGCAGTAGCCGAACCTGTAGTAGTGGGAATTAAACTGCTACCGCAAGCACGGGCACGGCGTAAGTCTTTGTGTGGCGTGTCCAAAATAGACTGGGTATTGGTTAAGTCGTGAATGGTGGTGATAGAGCCATGTTTAATACCGAGCTTTTCATGAATAACTTTAACCACTGGGGCCAGACAGTTGGTGGTGCAACTAGCCGCTGTCACTATCTTATGTGTTGCGGCATTAAATAACTGATGATTGACTCCCATCACCACGTTTAATACACCCGCTTCTTTGACCGGGGCGCTGACCACCACACGTTTAACGCCCTGATCCAAATAAGCCTGTAGCTGCGCTGTGCTTTTCATTTTGCCAGAGCATTCAATAACAACATCGCAACCTGACCACTCGGTGTCTGCTATTGCTTTATTGTGCGTCACGGCAATAGGCTGGCCTTTAATAACCACGGAGCTGTCCTGAGCTTCCGCCTGCTGCTGCCAGCGGCCGTGCACTGAGTCGAAATTCAGTAAATGAGCAAAAGTAGCCGCATCACCGGCTGGGTCGTTGATCTGCACAAATTCAAACTCAGGCCAGTCAAATGCAGCACGTAATGCTAAACGACCGATACGGCCAAAGCCGTTTATTCCAACTTTAATTTTTTTCATCATAGCGTCTCTTGAGTTACAGGCTTTGAAAATAGGCCTGATGTGGGGCTAAGGTCAGGGCATAAGGCCGCAAGGCCTGAATACGTTGCCTGATCCGCTCTTTGTCGATACCACGTTCGACCATAATTTGTGCAGCCACTAAACCAGTGCGGCCTGAGCCGCCTTTGCAGTGGATGGCGACTTTTTTGCCATCTTTTAACAACTGATGGATCTGCGGGCCTTGTTGTTGCCAGGCTGCAGCAAAGTCGGCCAGCGGTGCCTGATCGTCTTCAATAGGGCAATGAAACCAGGCTAAGCCCAGTTCTTTGCACAGTATGGGTAAGTCCATGACCTGGTTACGTGCTATTTCGTCTTCAGGCATTAAGGTTAAAATGGCCGAAGCACCGGCTTGCTTTAACCTTAACAACGAGTCTTTCAGTCCCTCAGTTTTAGTGCCGGGGCAAGGGGTAAAAAGAAGTGCCGCTGAGCCTTCCAGTACTAATTCGTCAAATGGGTGTGACATAAATTTGTCCTTTTCGCTATGCGATAGCTTGGATTAATTAGGTATAAACCAGTGGCGTGTGCGGTTGGCAAACCAAACCAGCGACAACATCACAGGAACTTCAACCAGTACGCCAACTACAGTGGCAAGAGCCGCGCCTGAATTCAGGCCAAAAAGCGAAATCGCCACAGCGACTGCTAATTCAAAAAAGTTACTGGCACCGACCATACCGGCCGGTGCTGCTATGTTATGAGGTAGTTGCAGTTTGCAGCCGGTAACATAAGTCAAAGCAAAAATGCCGTAAGTTTGCAGCAGTAAAGGAATGGCAATCAGCACTATAGCGAGCGGTTGATGCAAAATAGTCTGAGCCTGAAAACCAAACAACAGCACCACTGTGGCCAGTAAGCCAAACACGGACCAGGGTTTAATATGGGCAAGCAGGGCCGACAGGTGTTCTGGTTTTTTGCCGGAGAACAATTTTCTGGTCCAGACACCGGCCAAAAGTGGCAGCAGCACATAAAGCACCACAGATAAAATCAGAGTTGACCAGGGCACAGTGATATCCGACACACCCAACAGCAAAGCACTGATAGGCGCAAAGGCGAAAATCATAATAATGTCGTTTATTGACACCTGAACCAGAGTGTAATTGGCATCGCCTTTGGTCAGTTGGCTCCAGACAAACACCATAGCGGTGCAAGGAGCTACACCCAATAAAATCATACCTGCTATGTATTCAGTGGCCGTCTGAGGGGCAACCCAATCAGCAAACAGAAAGCGGAAAAACAACCAGCCCAGCAAGGCCATAGTAAAAGGTTTGATTAGCCAGTTTACGACCAGTGTCAGCAGGATGCCTTTGGGTTTTTGGGTGACGTCTTTGATGGCGCTAAAATCAATCTGCACCATCATTGGATAAATCATCACCCAGATAAAAGCTGCTATTACCAGATTCACCTGAGCATATTCCAATGAGGCCACTAACTGGAACAGGTTTGGGATCAGATTGCCGGCAACCACACCCAGCAACATAGCCAGCGCCACCCAGACCGATAAATAACGTTCAAATAATCCCATAAATAAGCCTTTGTTTTTAAAGTGTGATTTATAAAGGGTAAGAAAAAGCTATAGCTTCGATAGCAGCCTGATTGAGCTGATTCAGCCGAATCAGCGCTTCACATCTTTTGCTCAGCACATCAAACAGCAGCGTAAATTCCGCTTCAATTTGTGTTGGAGAAAGTCCGTTACGGGTTGGATCTGGTAAACCCCAATGGCCTTTGACTGCCCTGCCAAACCAGACTGGACAGGATTCTCCTGCAGCCTGGTCACAGACAGTGATCACCAGATCCGGATTAAATTCGGTCAAATCATCCCAGCTTTTGCTTTGCAGATTTTTTGTATCCACCGACCACTGCGACAGATACTGCAATGTTAAGGGGTGAACTATACCTCGTGGAGAGCTGCCTGCACTGGCTACTACAACATCGCTTTGGTTACCCAGTCGCACCACCAAATGACGGGTAATAGCTTCTGCAAGAATGCTGCGACAGGAGTTGTGAGTACATAAAAACAGAATATTCATTTCAACATCCTTAGCGTTAACAGCAACCTTTTTGTCGCTCTGGTCTGCTACCCATCTGGCACAATTGCTGGTGGTTTAATGTCAGCCAGTCAGAGTGTGCGGCTGCTGTCTGTTGTACACAGCTCAAAGCCCAATCAGGTAATTCCGGGTTTAACCGGTAATACACCCATAAACCTTGTTTACGGTCGAGCAAAATGCCATCACGGCGCAACTGAGCTAAATGACGTGAAATTTTCGGCTGGCTGTCGGCAAGTGCAGCTACCAGCTCACAAACACAAAGCTCTTGTTCCTGCTGGATCAGCAACAAAGAACGCAGCCGGGTTTCGTCCGCCAGCGCTTTAAAAAATATGATAGGGTTCAGTTGCATTCTCGAAACTACATATGGAAAACCATATGTAGTATATATCTGTTTTTCCATATGTAAATTGAAATCTATGGCGAAACTTCGCTTTGCGATATGCTAGAGCCAATAAAAACAAGGACGCTTTCCTATGACGAACCAGCTTCTTCACACTGGATTTTTAGATGATCAGTGTTTATCCGGGCCTTTACCTGAGCAGTGGTTGTTGTTGCCCAGCCTGGCTTTAACCAAAAGACGCTTTAGCTGGGCTCTGACTTTGCTGGTTGTATTGTGCGTCGTCATGGCCGCGCAGTGGTGGTGGGACTTCCCCTGGCTGTTGCCTGTGCTGGGGAGTGCCAGCGGATTGATAGTTCTTGTCAGTTGGTTCTGGTTACCACTGGCGGTCCGCCACTGCAGATTTTTACTTCGTACTGAGGATTTTTTACTGCAATCTGGTGTGCTCTGGCATAAAGCGGTGTTGATCCCCTTGCATAGGGTGCAGCATGTCACCATCAGTCAGGGGCCACTGCAAAAACGTTTTGGACTTGCGACCTTAAAAGTTTTTACCGCTGGGGGTGTGCATGCTGAAGCCACGCTGGCTGATATCAATTATGGCGTAGCGCAGGCGTTCAGTGAGCAGCTTAGCCAGTTGATCCCACGCGGAGACAGTGATGCTCAGGACTGAGATGCCTGAGCCAAAAACCACTGCTGAACAGTGGCAGCGTTGTTCGGTTTGGGCTTTGCTGCCCCTGCTGGTCAAAGCTGTGGTGCAATGGGCTGGTGTGATCCTCGGTGGTGCCTATTTATCTTTTAGCGAGCGTTTTCAGCATTATGCTCCCTACGCTCTGACCGCTTTGGCGCTCTTGATCATCGGCAGTGCGGTGTTGAACTGGCGCAGCACTTTGTTTCGTGTTTCTGCAAAGGGCATTGAATTAAGCCGGGGCGTGTTGCAAAAAGAGCATCTGCTACTGGCAAAATCCCGGGTGCAGGAGTTGCAGGTGCAACAGCCATTTTATTTTCGGCCGCTGCAATTGTTTACGGTCAGCCTGGACAGTGCAGGTAGCCAGCAGCAGGAGTTTTATCTGACCGGCCTGACGGCGTCACAGTTAACCTTGTTGCAAGGTGGCGCGCAAGCTTCACAGCACAGCCCCTCCACAGCATTTTTCCGTCTTTGGCTTGCTACGCTGTACAACAAACACTTGTGGTTACCTTTGATGGCGGTCTGTGGTGCGGTGTTGTCGCAGCTTGATGGCCAAGTAGGCGAGCAGTTGGTGGCGCAAGGCGGTGAAATGCTGCAACAGGCCGGTTTGGAACAGAGTCTCACTGTGCAACTAGCCGTCAGTTTTGCGCTGCTGCTGTTGGTTGCATTGGTTTTAGTACTGATGAGCTGGATTTGGCTTTACCCGCAGCATTTTCTGCGTGATGACACACAACTGCAGTTGATTCAGGGCTCCTTGTTAAAAAGATCGCAACGGATCTTAAAGAAACGAGTACAGCTACTTAGGCTGAATCAGCCCTGGCTGGCACGGATTTTTGGACACTTCTCTGTTATTTTTCATGGATTTACTAATTCTCAGGAGCAAAGCAGTAAATTTGTAGTGTTAGGGCAAGGGATCGATGAGGTTAATCAACAGTTGGAAGCACAACAACTGTTAACCTTGTCTGAGCTCCAGCAACTCGCCTGGCAGCGTTTTGCTCCGGTCTATTTCCGGCGTTTACTCTGGCTTAGAGGGGGAGTCATTCTCCTGTTAAGTCTGCTGATAGCTCTGCTGGTAAAAACCCAACTGATCGCTCCAGGCACAGGTTGTAGTTTGGCTGGCATGGCGGCTTTGTGGTTGTTGGCGGACTGGTGGGCTTACCGGCGTTGGCATGGATTTTATGTGCAGGATCAGGTGCTGTACCTGTGGCAAGGGGGCATCAGTCAGTGCTGGCAGATATTACCTTTGTGGCAAGTACAAAAGGTGCAACTGGTGCAATCGTTATTTTTGCGTAAGCAGCAACTGGTGCAGCTCAGGTTCGATACGGCCAATGGCAGCATCACGCTGGCAGCTATTCCAAATCAGCAAGCCAGGGAGCTATATGCTCAGGTACTGAGTTGGCGACACTCCATTGCGCATGGTCTGCCCGATGCGTCGACTCGTATAACAGCGCGATCATGACGAATTCAACTGCTGTGGTTTAACTCTTGGATGATGTAATTTGCAGCAAAAGCGGCTTTGTTATTTGAGAACAGTTCTTGTTTATGGTAATACTGCGGCAACTTTCAGTGAACCCCAACGGAGTATCCGATGAAATTTTGGCAAAAATCTTTAATTACAGCAGCCTTCACTACTGCGGCTATGGCTCAGGCCGCAGAAGTGAATGTGTATTCTGGCCGTCAGGAAGAATTGATTAAACCTATGCTGGATCAATTCAGCAAGGACACTGGTATTAAAGTGAATCTGATCACAGGTAAGCCGGATGAACTGATCAGCCGGATGCAAAGTGAAGGTCGCAATAGCCCTGCAGACCTGCTAATCAGCACGGATGTCGGGCGTTTACACAGAGCTGAAGTGCAAGGTTTATTGCAGCCGGTCGATTCAAAAGTACTGACGGATGCTATTCCTGCGCACTTACGCGATCCTAAACAGCAGTGGTTTGGTTTAACCAAACGTGCCCGTCCTATTATGTATGTGCCGGGCAAAGTCAAACCAGAGCAGTTAAGCACTATTGAAGATTTGGCCGACCCAAAGTGGAAAGGAAAAATCTGTGTACGTTCATCTGACAATATTTATAACCAGTCGATGGTTGCCGCCCTGATCACCCAAATCGGTGAGGAAAAAACTCAGGCCTGGGCCAATGGCTTTGTCAAAAACTTCGCTCAACCACCTAAAGGCGGCGACCGCGACCAGATCAAAGCTGCGGCTGCCGGTGTGTGTGATATTGCCATTGCCAATACCTACTATTTAGGTGGTATGTTTGATGATGCGAGCGACAAAGCCGCCGCTGAAGCTGTGAAAGTATTCTGGCCCAATCAGCAGGACCGTGGAGCTCATATCAACATCTCTGGTGCTGGTGTAGCGAAATATGCACCAAACAAAGCTGAAGCGATAAAGTTGCTGGAGTATATGGTGAAACCTCAAAGCCAAAGCTGGTATGCTGTGACGAACCACGAATATCCGGTTGTGGCAGATGTGAAGTGGAGCCAACGTCTTGAATCCTTTGGGCAGTTTAAGGCCGAGCAGGTACAATTATCGACTCTGGGCGAGTTAAACGCTAAGGCGATTCAGGTGATGGACAAAGCAGGCTGGAAATAATTCCACTGCGTAATTTTGTTGATACGAAGAAGCGGGCGACCTTTCAGGTCGCCGCTATGTTTTTCACGATACAGTGTTTTAAAAGGATATCCCCCGTTTGACCAGCCCACTCTTCAGCCGGACTGTCACTCTGCTCGCCTTGCTGCTGGCAGTGCCTGTGCTGGTGATCCTTGGCTCTTTAGTGACGCCCCAGCCTGAACTGTGGACCCATTTACTCGATACAGTGCTGGCTGATTACGTCATCAACTCTCTAGTATTGGCGTTGGGGGTGGGGGTATTCACTGCTGCTATAGGGACATTTACCGCCTGGACAGTGGCGCGTTATCAGTTTGTTGGTCGTACTCTGGTGCAGTGGTTATTGCTGTTGCCGATGGCGATCCCGGCTTATATCATGGCCTACAGTTACACAGGTTTACTGGATTTTGCCGGACCAGTGCAAAGTCAGTTACGGCTTTGGTTTCACTGGTCTTACGGCGATTATTATTTCCCTGAAATCCGCTCTTTGCCCGGCGCTATCCTGATGTTGTCGCTGGTGCTTTATCCTTATGTCTATATGTTGGCGCGTACCGCCTTTCGCCAGCAATCCGGCTCTTTACTTGAAGCCAGCCGCACTCTGGGCCTGACACCCCGGCAGCATTTCTGGAGGGTGGCTTTGCCAGTGGCCCGTCCTGCCATTTTAACCGGCGCTGCCCTTGCGATGATGGAGGCTTTGGCTGACTACGGTACAGTGCAGTATTTTGGGGTCACGACCTTTACCACCGGCATTTTCCGCACCTGGTTTGGTATGGGCAATCAATTGGGGGCGGCGCAACTCTCGGCGCTGTTGTGCAGTTTTGTGTTGCTATTGCTTTATCTGGAGCAATGGTCCAGGCGCAAACTGAAGTTTTATCAGCAAGGCCAAAAGCAGCAGGAGCAGTCCCGTCAGCCAGTGCAGGGGGGCGCAGGTGTTCGTTTACTGCTGTTGTGTCTATCGCCTGTTATTTTTGGTTTTTTGTTACCGGCGTTGCAGTTAGTGGGCTGGGCTTTGGAAAGATTAGAGCAACTGTGGTCAGCCGATTTTATTCAGTTGCTGATCAATAGTTTTTCACTGGCTGCTCTCACCGCTGTAGTTACCGCCAGTCTGGCGATTTGCTTTGCTTATGCCAAACGTTTGTCCGGTCATTGGTCTTTGGTGTTGCCGGTGCGTGTTGCTGCTATGGGGTATGCCTTACCAGGCACTGTGATTGCCATAGGCGTGATGATACCGCTGGCGGCTTTGGATAATTCCATCGATCTGTGGGCAGAGCAGCAGTTTGGTATTCGTACCGGTTTATTGTTATCCGGCACTTTAGTCGCGCTGGTGTTGGCCTATACAGTGCGTTTTATGGCTGTGGCATTACATAGTGTTGAAGCAGGTTTAATGCAAATTACCCCCTCGATGGACAACGCGGCCCGCAGTTTGGGCGAAAGCCCGGTTGGGGTGCTCAGGCGGGTGCATGTGCCACTGCTGCGGGCTTCGGTGCTGAGTGCTTTATTGCTGGTGTTTGTTGATGTGCTTAAAGAGCTACCAGCCACTTTACTGCTGCGACCTTTTAACTTTAATACCTTGTCGGTGCGCAGTTACGAGCTGGCTTCAGATGAGCGGCTGGCTGATGCGGCCTTGCCCGCACTGGCCATAGTACTGATAGGGTTAATTCCGGTGATCCTGCTGTCCCGCGCTTTGGATCGTTCTAACAGAGGAGCTACCTAGTGCTGGTATTACAACAAGTGTCGATCGCCTATGGCTCGGCTACTGTGGTGAAAGACTTAAGCTTAACTTTGCAACAAGGCCAGATCGGCTGTTTGTTAGGACCATCCGGCTGCGGTAAAACCAGCTTGTTACGCGCTATTGCAGGTTTTGAACCTGTTCAAACTGGCGCCGTTGTCTTGGCTGGTTCGGTTCTGTCAGAACCAGGCATGCGGGTCAGTCCGGAACAGCGTGGCATTGGTATGGTATTTCAGGATTTTGCACTGTTTCCACATTTGACCGTCGCGCAAAATATTGCCTTTGGCTTACAGAAAACACCAAAGGCGCAGCAGCAACAGATAGTCGCAGAATTATTAGCGTTAGTCGGCTTGCCAACGTTGGCTGACCGTTATGTGCATCAACTCTCAGGTGGCCAACAGCAGCGGGTGGCTTTAGCCCGGGCTTTAGCACCACAGCCACAAGTGTTGTTATTGGATGAGCCTTTTTCTGGCTTAGACGCTGATCTACGTGAGGCTCTGGCACAAGATATTCGCGCTATTATCAAACAACGTGGTATCAGCGCTTTGATGGTGACTCATGACCAGTTTGAGGCTTTTGCCATCGCCGATCAGATAGGTGTGATGCAACACGGTAAGCTACAGCAATGGGGTAGTGCTTACGAGCTGTATCATCAGCCTGCTAACCGTTTTGTGGCCGACTTTGTTGGGCATGGTGCTTTACTTAAAGGCGAAGTGCTGGCGGATGAGAGGGTGTACACAGCCTTGGGCGTATTTGCGCAGACCCAATCGACTTTTGCCTCTGGTGCGGCCGTGGATTTACTGGTGCGGCCGGACGATATAGTGCATGACGATCAGAGCGGCTTTACTGCCAAAGTGGTGGGCAAATCCTTCCGTGGCTCACATATTCTGTACAGTCTGGAGTTGGAGGGGGCAGAGCAGGTGTATTGTTTAGCGCCTAGCCATCATGATCATCAGCTACAAAGCCGCATTGGTATTAAGTTGGAGCTGGATCACTTAGTGCTGTTCCCGCGAGCCTAACTCAGCGGGCAAATCAGCCTGTTAACAAACTGATTTGCCCTCTTGAACTTATAAGGTAAAGCGCGCTACGGCGTGATTCAGGCCGTTGGATAAAGTGCGAAGTTCATGCGCCACTTCACTGTTGTGGCGGGTTGCTTCGCTGTTTTGTGCCGACATAGTGGCGATACGTTCAATATGACCAGCCACTTCATTACTGGCGGCATTTTGCTCCTGTAGCGACATCGAAATAGATTCAACAACACTCACTACCTGCTGGAAGCTGTGCTGAATAACATCGATAGCGCTGCCCGCCTGACCGGCTAGTTCGACCCCCATATTGACTTGTTCAACCCCTGTACTCATCTGACCCACAGCATCCACTGTGCCACTTAAAATCACGTCTATCATGCCGGAAATTTCAGTGGTTGATTGAGTAGTGCGCTGCGCCAATAAGCGTACTTCATCCGCTACTACGGCAAAACCGCGGCCTTGCTCGCCAGCCCGGGCCGCTTCGATAGCCGCGTTTAGAGCCAGTAAGTTGGTTTGATCAGCAATACCTTTAATCACGTTGACGATAGAGGAGATTTGTTCAGACTGTTTACCCAGCTCTTCAATACGGCTTGAGGCTGAACGCACCACCTGAGCTATCCGCTCCATGCTGGCGACTGTGTCGTTAATCACTTTACTGCTTTGTTGCGCCTGTTGACCGGACTTTCCGGCAATAGTCCGGGCTTCGCTGGCATTGGCTGAGACGGAATCTATGCTGACACTGAGTTGTTCCACTGCTGCAGCGATAGACGACGAAGCTCTGGATTGCTCTTCGGCTGAAGCTGAAAGTTGTTCTGTGGTACTGGCCACAGTAGAGCTGGCGCCACTTAAATCGGCCGCCGCGGTTTTGATTTGACTCATCAGTTGGTGCAACTGAGTTTGCATTCTGGCCAGCGCTTTCAGCAGATCGGCTATTTCATCCCCACCACTGCTGTCAATGGTATTGGTCAGTTTGCCATCGGCCACAGCGGAGACTAACTCCTTAGCCACCTGCAATCTGCTTTGCAGCGACGTTTTCAGATAAAGAGCGATAAACACACTGAACACCAGAATAACTAAACCACCGATCAGCAAGGTCGTTAAGACAAAACTTTTCGCCTGAGCTGCGTCCTGACTGCGACTGTCTAACAACGAGCGTTCTCTTTGCTGCACAGTTTCCATCTGCAGGCGAATTTTATCCATAAAGGCTTTGCCTGTGCCGCGGCGCTCGAATTCCCTTACTGCCTGGCGTGCTGTTGTGTCTGTGCCTGCGGCTTGCATTTGACTGATACTCGGCTCAATAGCTTGAGTCAACCACTCGTTGTAAAGGCCCTGTATGGTTTTTAAGCTTTGTTGTTGCTCAGGGTTATCCGAGGTTTTTTGCAGTAGTTCCTTGATATCTTTTTCTGCTTCCAGTTTGCCCTGATGGTAGGGCTCTAATGAGGCTTCATCGCCAGTGATGACAAAACCCCGTTGGCCTGTTTCTATATTCACGAAGGCTTCCGACAATCTATTGGCAATACGAATCACTTCAAAGGTATGGATATTCAGCGCAACAGCCTGCTGCATTTTATTCAGTTGATTGAGAGTGATCACAGTAGACAATGCAACCAGCGCCACAATAGCGGCAAAAGCAAAAATAAGTTTTCGAACCAGAGTCATAATGTACCTCGGTGGGATTAGCTGTTGGATACTGAGCAAAGGCCCGGTGCCGTAAAGGTGTTGATACAGTTGTACGTGGTACAGGCAAACTGGATCAGTAGCTTATAAATAAAGTCGGGGGAATGCTTTTGGCGAATTCAGGAAAATAAGCCGGGAAAGTTTGAGTGCCTGGTTTTTTCTGAATAATTTACTGATTGAGTTTTAATGCTTTAACAAAAATAAAAGCGGAAACCCGATAAGAAACAGCAAAAAGCTCTTGTTCAGGCGAAAGGACCAGAGCGACTCCGGGCTGCGGCAACAGGCTGTTTTAACAGCTTAGGGCAGGTTGCCATTTCAGACCACCTGCAGTTATTTGTCAGGCTTCGTTCGCCTGAGACTTATGGTAATGGCTCCATCAGCCCAATTCGGTTGCGTTCGCTGTCTTCAATTTCAGCAACATAAGAGTAGCCGCCAGCCCTGGTTTTAGGGAAAAGTACTTTTGCTCCAGCTAATTGGACCTGATGCAGAGTGTTGTCGATGTTTTCGGCATGTAAATAGATCAGAGTTCCACTGAGGGATGGTTGGTAGATCTCCCCCTTCGCCAATGCACCGCTGATACCGGTGCCATCGAGCTCAAAAGGTATAAACGCCATCTGATTGCCATGGATCTCTTCGAATTGAAAATCAAAACCGAAGACTTGCTGGTAAAACGCAACGGCCCGCTTCATGTCGGTGACAGGGATCTCAAAATACATCGCAGGGTTAGCTTTACGTACCATCTCTTTCCTCTGATAAATTGAACAAGCGGATACCAACATTGCCACAGAAGCAATAATTGCCAGCATTGCGTTGTCTTTGGTTTTTGTGGAGAAGGGCATCTGTAATAAGTTCCTGATAAGCAGGGTTTTAGTATCAAGTATACAGATATGGGGGTGATTAGACCTTACGCCTGAGTTCCGTTAATTGATTGTTATGCACGATTTAAAACCAACCTAGTAACTTTGGCTAAGCCATAACCTAATGTGCCAGTCACTGCACTAAGCCAAATGGCATGAATTGGGATAAAGATAATAGCCAATGCAGAAGTAGATGAAGTGTGTTCAGGCGTAAAAAGCGAATGCTGCATACCCCAGTAACCCCAAAAATGGAAAATGGATATAGTGGCAAGTGAGCTGTAAAGTGCGATTTTTCCGATAGCAGAATTTTTAAGACTTGAAAAAAGAGCTACAGCAGAAAGCACTATATAAGGAATTATTCTGAAGGAAGCTGAAAACAAAAAACTATCTAGTGTGAAATATTGAGTGGCACGTTCAAAGCCAGATTGAGGACCGTACCCGCAGACAATCACAGCCAATAGCCAATTAACTGTTGTCTCATTGATGAAGAGAAAAGATAGTAATAATAAAG
>NZ_LAVS01000014.1 GCF_000986865.1 Rheinheimera mesophila | reverse complement strand
GGACTTCCCTGTAGGTAATGTGGAGTACTCAATACTGTTTATACTGCAGCAATTCATGCTTTGTTACCAGTTCGCTTTGGTTATTTGTCTGATTTCTATTCAAAAAACTGTAGATTTATCAGGCCTGTCCGCAGTTCATCAAAATGGTTACAACTTGTTACCCTTTTGGCAGGACTGAAACTTCTGACTGTTTTATAGTGGCTTTACTAAAAAAGTATCTATGCTTGCTTGAACTACCGGATGGGTTGGAACCATGAAAACTATAAAACTAACAGTAATTGCCTTGTGTATTGTCAGCACGTTAGCTGCGTGCTCTAAGCCTGAGGTGGCTAAAACACAGGACGACAGTGTAAAACCACTACAACTGGTGGAGCAGGACTTGCTGACCGTATCGCAAAGCACCCTTGCCAGGGGCCCAGTGATTTCTGGTTCGTTGCAACCCGTCGTCAAAGCAGAACTGAATGCAGAAGTATCAGGTATTGTTATGCAGGTACTGAAAGACAATGGTGATCTGGTCAGAGCCGGTGATGTACTGGTGAAGCTGGACCAAACCACCTACCGCGACAAACTACTGTCAGCGCAGGAAGCCGAACGTTCAGCGATAGTGACGCTGGAGCAATCCAACCGACAACTCAAACGGATGCAATCTTTATCGAAACAAAGCCTGGTCACGCAAGAAGGCTTAGAGGCGGCAGAAAACAAAGCCAATCAAGCCCAGTCTGATTTAGCCTCAGCCCGGGCTCGATTAGTGGAAGCCCGTCAGCAGATGGAAAAGACTGAAGTCAAAGCGCCATTTTCAGGGGTAGTCGCTACCCGTAAAGTCTCTGCCGGTGATACAGCACAGGTAGGCAAAGGTCTGATGGTACTGATAGACCCGGCCAGTATTCGATTTGAAGGCTATGTCGCCGCAGACCGGGTGGGTCAGGTCAAAGTCGGCAATAAAGTCACCTTTAAAGTGAATGGCTACAGCGGTCAGTTTTTCACTGGGACTGTCGAGCGTATTAATCCACTGGCCAATGAAAGCACCCGTCAGGTGCAATTGTTAGTCAGTATGGATTTGAAACAGCAATCACTGGTCGCCGGCTTGTATGCCGAAGGCCACGTTGAGGCTCAAAACAGCAATGCGCTGATGGTGCCTGAGTCGGCCCTTATGCGCGAGGGAGACAAGCATTTTGTTTGGCAGTTCGCCAATAATGAGCTGAAAAAGACTGAAGTTGAATTGGGCAGTAAAGATGAACGCTGGGGGACTCAAGAGGTGTTGTCCGGTATTAGCTCAGGTGCTCAGATTTTACGTCACCCGCAAGGTGCTTTAACAGACGGAGCTAAAGCACAGTTGGCTGCTGCTGCGACTAGTGTACCGGATCAAACCGCAGCGAAAGTCAGCACAGGAAACTAAGCCATGTTTTTATCTGATTTTAGTATAAAGCGCCCTATGGTGGTGGTGGCTGTTACGCTAGCCATGATGATTTTTGGTTATTTTGCGATGACCAATTTAAAAACCAACCAGTTCCCTGATGTCCAGCCACCTGTATTGGTGATGACTATTCCTTATCCGGGCGCTTCGCCCGAAACGGTCGAACGTGAGGTGTTAAACCGGGTCGAAGACTCGATGGCCACCATCACTGGCATGAGAGAACTGCGCTCTTACGCCCGTGAATCCAATGCGGTGATAGTGGCCATTTTTGAGTTTGATAAAGATTTAATTGAAGCCTCACAGGAAATGCGCGATGCAGTGGCTGTGGTGCGCGATAAGCTGCCGACCGAAATGAAAGAGCCTTTCCTGCGTCGTGAAGATCCAAATGCTTTTCCTATCATGTCGCTGGCATTATCGTCCAAATCCATGGATCCGATAGAGTTGTCGCAACTGGCCGAGCATCAAATCGCCCGCGAAATCCGTGCCGTACCCGGTGTGGCGCTGGTGAATCTGGAGGGGGAAAAAGAACGTGAAATGACAGTGTTCTTAAACTCCAATGCGATGCGGGAAGCCAATGTGTCTGCTATGGATGTGGTGAATGCTCTGCGCGCGCAAAACGTCGCAGCTCCGGTGGGCCGGGTCGTCAATGGCATGGAAGAGCAGGGCATCCGGATCCAGGGCCGCCTGCGTGATGTGCGTGAATTTGAACAAATGGTGGTCAAACGCAACGGCGACCAGGCCATTCGTTTAGAGCAGGTGGCGGATGTTGTGGATGGTGCCGCAGAGCAGCGCCGTTTATCGATCTTTAATGGCGTGCCTTCGTTAGGTATTGATGTGATCAAGGCCCGTGATGCGTCAACCATCAGCGTGACGGACGATATCAAGGCAAAAATAGAAGAGTTAAAGAAAACCTTACCGGCAGATTTTGAGTTAGTGGTGGTGCGTGACTCAGGCGAAGACGTGGCTGCCAGTATGCGTAACGTCACTGAAGCTTTGTCTATGGGAGCCTTGCTGACTATTGTCACTGTTTTTGTATTTCTGAACTCCTGGCGCTCAACCTTAATCACTTCATTGGCCTTACCGACTTCAGTACTGGCCTCTTTTATCGCGGTGTGGGCCTGCGGTTTTACACTGAACTTTATGTCGCTGCTGGGCTTGTCGCTGGCGATAGGTATTCTGATTGACGATGCGATAGTAGTGCGGGAAAACATTGTGCGCCATATGGAAATGGGCAAAGACAATATGACCGCAGCCCGTGACGGCACCAAAGAAATTGGGATGGCGGTCATTGCCACCACTATGTCTATTGTGGCTGTGTTTATTCCTATTGCTTTTCTCGATGGTATTACCGGTCAGTGGTTTAAACCTTTTGGCTTAACAGTGGCCTGTTCTGTCTTAGTGTCGTTGTTTATCTCTTTTACGCTGGATCCGATGATGTCCGCCTACTGGCACGACCCGGATCACGATAAACATGCCAAACGCCGTGGTCTTGGTAAAGCCTTGCAAAAATTTAATATCTGGTTTGATCATCAGGCGGAGCGCTACTCCAGACTGATTAGCTGGGCATTAAAACATCGCAAATCGATGTGGGTGCTGGCCTTTGGTTCATTCTTTGCTGCCATAGTGGTGCAGGGGATGTATGGGGGCTCAGGTTTCCTGCCTGAAACAGACGATGGTGGTGTGGTGATCTCAGTCCGGGCTCCGTCAGAAGCCAGTATTGAATACACCAGTATTAAAGCCGAACAGGCTGCCGCTATTGCCCGTCAGTTGCCGGAACAGCTCTACACTCAGACCACGGTCGGGACTCAGGGCAATATTACCAGAGCTCAGATCTTTGTCCGGTTGAAAAAAGAATACGAACGCGACCGCAGCTCCCGTGAAGTGGCGGCCGAGTTACGCGCCAAAGTTCAGCAATTAGTTGGTGCTGAATACACTGTGTCGGCTGATTTAAATGGCGGCGGTGGCGGTAAAGCATTGCAAATCCAGTTCCGTGGTCCGGATAGCCGGGTACTGGAGGGGCTGGTGATGGACTATATGGAGAAACTGAAAACTGTGCCTGGCGCGGTGGATGTTGGTTTATCGACTCAGGATCCTAAGCCTGAACTGCAAATTGAATTTAACCGTGGTTTGGCATCGAGCTTGGGTTTATCTATGAGTGATGCCGCCAGTGCCTTACGGTTGGCCTTCGCTGGTGCTGAGATTGGCGATTGGATCGACCCAACGGGCGAAACCCGCAATGTGTATGTCCGGATTAAACCGGAAGAACGCATGACGGTGCAGGATTTAGAGCGTCTGCCGTTATTGTCCAACCGCACCGGTGCGATGATCCCGCTGGAACAGATAGCCACAGTCACGGTTGGGAAAGGTCCTGCAGTGATCGAGCACTTAGACCGGGAAAGTATGATGGCGGTTGGCGCCAACGTTCAGGGCCGTAGTTTTGGTGAAGTGGATGCCGATGCGAAAAAACTGCTGAAAACTATTCCATTCCCGCCCGGTTACGATGTGGTCTCCGGTGGTCAGAGCCGTGATCAGGAAGAAGTATTCGGTAGTATTTTTGGCGCTTTGGGCTTAGCTGTGATGCTGATGTATCTGATCCTGGTTGTACAGTTCCACAGCTTCCTGGCTCCGGTGTCTATTATGATGTCCTTGCCTTTATCTCTTATTGGTGTGGTGTTGTCTTTGTTGATCACTGGCGCCACTTTAAACCTGATGAGTTTAATCGGGGTGGTGATGCTGATGGGTATAGTCGTGAAAAACGGTATCCTGTTGATCGATTGTGCCCGCAAAAAAGAAAGTGAAGGTTTTGGCCTGGAAGAGGCATTAATTGCTGCAGGTCGCGAGCGTTTGCGTCCTATTCTGATGACGACTTTTGCTTTGGTGGCTGGTATGTTGCCGGTGGCTATTGGCATAGGTGAAGGTGCTGCGTTTTATAAACCTCTGGGGATTTCAGTAATAGGTGGGGTGCTCACCTCTACGGTATTGACCTTGTTGGTGGTGCCGACTTTCTATGACAGTCTGGAAACCTTTAAACGTAAAGTAAAAGCCAGATTCAGCCGCAACAAAACAGCGACAGTGAGCAGTTATGGCGAGCCGCTGACCTCGAAATAAGCCGAAGCGCAGGAATTCAAAAGAGCACTTCGGTGCTCTTTTTGTTTTCAGCGCCAAAACTTACTGCATTTAGAGAGTTGGGAAACACCCTCAATTCAGCTAGTATGGCTTCATCTACTCTTTCAGGATCACCGCAGTTTAGCCATCAAATCAGTAGTTTGACTCAGGCGGAACTGCGGTGCTTTATAGCTGGTTTGATATGAACTCTTTAAAAAAAACCGGGATTAAACTCAATTGCGACTTGGGTGAAAGCTTTGGTGCCTGGCAGATGGGGCTGGATGCACAAGTGATGCCGTTGATTGATCAGGCCAATATTGCCTGTGGTTTTCATGCCGGCGACCCGACGATTCTGGTTCGCACTCTTGGTTTAGCAAAGCAGCATCAGGTCGAAATTGGCGCTCATCCCAGTTATGACGACAAACAAGGTTTTGGTCGCCGCTCGGTTAAAATGCAGGCGGATGAACTGAAACATTTGCTGTGGTATCAGATTGCCGCTGTAGATGGAGTGGCACAAAGTCTTGGGCTGCAGCTTAGTTATGTGAAACCTCACGGTGCGTTATATAACGATATGATGGCAAGCCCGGCCTTGCTGGAGACAGTGATGCAAGCCGTCGCCAGTTACCATAAACCCTTAAAGCTGATGCTATTGGCAACGGCTTCGGCGGCAGCTCATAGGCAATTGGCGAAAGACTATCATCTGGAAGTATTGTTTGAAGCTTTTGCCGACCGGCGCTACACAGCAGAGGGGGCGTTAACACCCCGAAGTCAGGCCGGCAGTGTGCTGGATCATCAGGCGGCTCTGGCGCAAGTGCAGCAGTTATTGCAGAGCGGTTCGGTGCAAAGTGACACAGGACATAGCGTCTTTATTGCTGCTGACACTTTATGTGTGCATGGCGATAATCCAGAAGCCGTTGCTTTAGTTCAATCCATTCGTCAGGTGCTGGACGGCCAATGATCCAACTGGAACTGGCGGGAGAAAACGCCCTGATTGTATATTTACCGGCACAGATCAGCGGTAAAAATCTGAGTCAGTTGCAGC
Source organism: Rheinheimera mesophila (assembly GCF_000986865.1). GTDB lineage: Bacteria > Pseudomonadota > Gammaproteobacteria > Enterobacterales > Alteromonadaceae > Pararheinheimera > Pararheinheimera mesophila. The sequence goes on along the minus strand of NZ_LAVS01000014.1, from coordinate 35,460 downwards.
AGTTACAGCAGCAGGTCCGGTTATTGCTGGGGGAACAGCTACAGGAATTATTACCCTCTTATGCGTCCTTATTGATTGTATTAAAACCTGATCATCAAGGCTTGCTGGTGATCAAAAGCTTGCTGGAACAGCAATTGAGCCTCACTCATTTTGTGGACGAGCAAGCCGGTCAGCTCGTGGTCTTGCCTGTGTATTATCACACCGCATGGGATTTGCAGGCTGTGGCCGCACGGGCGGGTTTAACCACAACACAAGTGATTGATTTACATCAGGCCATCGAATATCGCGTCTATGCCATAGGTTTTGCACCGGGTTTCGCTTATTTGGGGCAACTGGATGAGCGTCTTACCACACCACGCTTATCTACGCCAAGAGCTAAAGTTCCTCAAGGGGCTGTGGCTATAGCGGATAGGCAAACTGCAGTCTACCCGGCCGAATCGCCCGGGGGCTGGAATATATTGGGTTTGTGTCCAACCGCTTTGTTTACACCAGAACGTGCCGGAACTTGTGAGGCATTGATGCCATTTGCCGTCGGCGACAGAGTGCGTTTCCGGTCCATCAACCTACAGGAATTTTCAGCTTTAGGTGGCCAATTACCGCAGGAGCTGTGCTGATGTCTGCTGTTGTGGTGCTAAAGCCGGGCGTGCTGTCGACGTTGCAGGACCAGGGGCGCTTTGGTTATGCCCATTTAGGCTTAACTCAGGGCGGGCCTGCCGATTATGTCAGCTATCGCAGTGCCGACTTATTACTGCAAAATCCAAATCCAAGTTGCCAGATTGAAGTTTCTGTTGGCGGACTGAGCTTGCTTGCCTTAACAGATACGGTGTTTTGTGTCACAGGGGCGCAGATGCCGCTGACGGTCAATGGCCAAGCTAAAAGCTTATGGCAAAGCCATCGTATTAAAAAAGATGATGTCATTGAGCTGGGGTATGCCACATCAGGCTTGCGTTGTTATCTGGCCGTAGCTGGGGGCTTTCGACTGCCTAAACACTTTGGCAGCAACAGCACCGTGCTGCGGGAAAAAGTGGGCGGTATAGGCGGAGCGGCCTTACAGCCAGGTCAGTTTTTACCTGTGCGCCCGGCTTACCGACCTTTGCTTTGGTCCTTGCCGGAAAAGTTCTGGCCAGATTTCTCCACGCCGTTAGAGCTTGCGCTTCTGCCCGGGTATCAGCAGCACTGGTTGAACGAGGCACAGTGGCAGCACTTGTGTAACACCGACTATCAGGTGGCCGGGCTGTCGGATCGGATGGGCTATCGTCTGGTGGGTGAGCCGCTGTTGTACCAGCCCAAAGCCTTGTTATCTGAAGGTATTTGTTATGGTGCAGTGCAATTGCCCCCTGATGGTTTACCGATAGTTCTGCTTAACGACCGACAAACCTTAGGCGGTTACCCCAAACCAGGCGTACTACTGGCGCGTGATGCCGCCGCTTTGGCGCAACGTCGGCAGGGCCAGACTGTTCGTTTTTATAAAATAAGCCTTGAAAAGCTCGGCCTTTATCAACAGCAGCAACAGCGTTATTGGGCTCAGTGGGTGATGGAACTACGAAGTTAGCATAAAGCGGATACGGCTCGGGCGGCCTCTGTCCCTGTGACAGGCAGCAGTTTGTGACTTTGACTGCAGATACAGTGTGGTTTATCCGCTCTTGTTTGGCGGCTGGCGCTACTGGTATGCAGCGCCGACAAATACAGCGATGAGTCGCTAATTCCCTGTAAAAATTTAAGTTTTTTTATAATTTGTCGCCTATGCTTCTAACTTGCAGTTAGATTATATTTTCTAAAAATCAAAATATGGGACTATAGAAATGTTTTTAAGGAACTACAAAATTGGAGCTCGTCTGCTGGCAGGTTTTGCGGTATTAGGGTTGTTAGTGGTGTTACAAGGTAGCCTGGCGCTGATGAATATGTCACAAATGCGCTCTGTTTCTGCTGAAATTGAAGGCGATACCATTCCAAGTCTGGATAGTCTTGCTGCGTTAAATTTAAGCATGATGCGGGTCCGGATTTTTACCTTTCGTTTGATGCTGGCGGAAACCGAGCAGCAAAAAATAGCCTATCAGGAATCGTTGGACAAAGTCAGAGCGGAAGTTAGCGAAAATCAGAAGTTGTATGAAAATCTAATGTCGCTGGATGAAGAACGTGGTGTCTATCAGCAATTTAGCCGTGCGCAACAGGATTATTTTGCTGGCCAGGGGCGGCTGTTGCAGGCGCTACAAGCTGGTGATCAAGCCGAGGCCATCCGGATCAGTAATGAAGAGTTAACAAGGCACTCCGATCTGATGACAAAAGCTCTGGTGCAGTTAGCTCAGATCAACCGTGATTATTCAAAACAGCAAACCAAACTGTCTGCGGAAAATTATCAGACCAGCAGGCTTCTGGTGATTTTGGCCATAATAGTGGGCATAGCCGTCAGCATTTTTATTGCGCTATGGATGACAGGTAGTATTACCACACCTATGACGCAAGCAGTCGTGGTTGCCGAAACCGTCGCGTCCGGCGATCTGACGCAAAGAGTTGAAGTGGATGGTGCAGACGAAGCCAGCCGTTTAATGGCAGCACTGCAGAAAATGCAGCAGAATCTGCGCGATGCCATGAGCCATATTTCGAATTCGTCGGATCAACTGGCCTCTGCCGCTGAAGAGTTGAATTCAGTGACGGAAGATTCTTCGCGTGGTTTGCAGCAGCAAAATGATGAAATTCAGCAAGCAGCTACTGCGATCACTGAAATGAGCTCTGCTGTGGATGAAGTGGCTCAAACTGCGGTGCAAACCTCTGAGCAGTCGACTGAGTCTGCAAAAATGGCAGTCCAGGGCCAACAGCAGGTGGACGAGACAGTGAAGGCGATCCGGGATATGAACCAGGATGTAGCGATGACGTCCGAGTTAATTCAGGGACTGGCTGTGCAATCGCAGGATATAGGTAAGGTATTGGATGTGATCCGTGCTATTGCCGAACAAACCAATTTACTGGCGCTAAACGCGGCGATAGAGGCGGCGCGGGCAGGGGATGCTGGCAGAGGATTTGCTGTTGTTGCTGATGAAGTGCGGGCGTTGGCGCACCGGACTCAAACCTCAACCCGTGAAATTGAAGAGATGATCGCAAAAATACGCAGCGGCACAGGCGATGCAGTCAGCGCAATGAAACATAGCAGCGACAAAGCCGGTTATGCACTGACTGTGGCACAGGCGGCGGGTGAGGCCTTGAGTGTGATTACCCAGCGTATTAACAAAATCAGTGATAGTAATCTGGTGATAGCAAGTGCGGCCGAAGAACAGGCTAAAGTAGCCCGTGAGATTGATCGTAATATTGTTAACATCAGTGACCTGGCGGCACAAACCGCGGCAGGTGCCAACCAGACCAGTGCTTCGGCTCATGAATTATCCCGTTTGGCGGTAGATTTAAATGCCTTGGTCACCCGTTTTAAAGTCTGATACTCAGCGTTGACCCTCACTGGTAAAGTCGGCCGCCTTTTTCAGGCGGCTTTTTTCACTCCAGGCTATGGTTCAGAATCGATAGGCGTAAGACAAGGCTATAAAATCCAGGCCGGGATTAGGTTTTTGTAAACCTGCGTTGGAGTAATGCATGTAACGTAACGCCAGTTGCGCCTTGTGATGCAGTTGCCAGATCAGGCCTATGCGGTCTTCAAACTGGTAATGGGAGCCCAGATCTTTACCGGCAAAACGTTGTTTGTCCAATAAGCTAAGGCCTATGCCAAATTCCCAAAACAAAGCTCTGTTATACAAAGTACTGAATTGTTTCACTAAAACCGGAGATAACGCGACAGCCAAATTACTGTCGTATTCAGCGTCTTCGCCATACCGCCACAGATTTGCACTGACTTCCAGATAAAGTTGTGCATCGCCCAGCACAGGTACTGTTGCCAGATGCCATTCAGTCGGCCTGTACCCCAGGCGTATACCTAACACGTCCGCTTCACCTTTTACCAAATCAACTGCGGCAACCTGAGCCTGAGCCTGCAGGCTCAGCAGTAGCACAACCACTGCCAGTAAAACTTTTTTCATCGATCATCCTGCCTTAAACTTTCGCCAAACCCGCCTCTTGTGCTGCAGGCTTTACTGCGACTCACTACCTGAAACTTCATAGCTATTACCTGATCCTCCGCACCTTGCTTTGTTCTGCGGCAGCAAAGGTTATCTTGAGGGGGTTAATAAATATGCATTATGTAACGAACGGTACATAAATAAGGGTGGGATCCCGAAGATCAAGGGCGAAATAAAAAAATGTGCAAAATACAGAGAGGTGGATCATCAACACCGATCCGACCTTAAAAGCGCAGAAGCTGTTGACCTTTGACAACATGCTGATTAACCTTGCGGTTCTTTAGCTTTCAGACAGGCAATTTCAGCATGGCGAACTCTTCCGAACAGACCAAAGCTCCATTGGATGCGCAAAGCCAAAAAGCATTGCATTTGGATCAGCAGCTTTGCTTTGCTTTGTATTCCACCTCGCTGGCGATGACCAAGGTGTACAAACCTTTGCTGGATAAATTGGGACTCACTTATCCGCAGTATCTGATCATGCTGATTTTGTGGCAAAACGATGGGGTGGCGTTAAAAGACATAGGTGAGCAGTTGCATATTGATTCGGGGGCATTAACTCCGGTGATTAAACGCATGGAAGCTATGGGCTTGTTGGTCAGAACCCGTAATCCACACAATGAACGCACGCTGGAAATTCGTCTGACTGAGGCAGGATGGGCGATGCGGCCGCAGGCGGTTCAGGTTCATCAAAGCATAGGTCTCAGTTGTGGTATGGCGGAACCTGATATTCATGCACTACGTCTTGAACTGATGCAGTTACGTGCTCAATTAACCAGACAAAGCTAATTCGACCAGACGCTAGACAGAGCGCATGAACCTGGCACCATAACGAGGGCCGGTGTGGCCCTCAGTGCTATGGACCGCCACCGCATGGCCAGGGGTCAGTGCGGGGCCGCTTTGGGCAGGATCAGCCAGATTTTGCCGTAGTGACGCAAACTATCGCTGCGCTCTTGGGCTTGCTCTCCTATGCCCTGATATACATCAATACGGCCCGGCGTTTTAATCGCGGCTCCTTTGTCCTGTGCCAACATTAGTCTGAACTCATGACCGGTGAGCTCTCCCTGCGCATCAAGCAGTGGCACTTGCGCCAGTACTACTGCGCCCAGCGGAATAAACGCAGGATCGACTGCCACAGAGTGTAATGGCGTCAAAGGCACATTAGCAGCTCCAACAGGTTGGCTCAGGCCCAAAGAGAAAAAGGTATAGCTTGGATTTTGGCTCATCAGCTCACGTTGTCTGTGTGGATTTTTCGCCAACCACTCTTTAATCGCAGAGGCCGATATGGTTTGAGCTGTGTATTCGCCCATTTCAATCAGCACTTTGCCGAGACTACGGTAGGAATGGCCATTACCACCGCCGTAGCTTAATAAATGCTGCTGACCATATTCGTCTTCTACCACACCTGAGCCCTGTACCTGCATAAAGAAGTTATCAACCAGACTCTTGCTGTAAAACAGCTCCAGACCCTGACCCGCCAGTGCCTGCTCAAAATCAATTTGCTCGCGGCTTGGGTAACTGGTCATACCGGCGGGTTTACGGTAGATAGGGTATTTATACTCAGCATCCGGTGCGGAGCGTACTTTAAACACAGGAACATAATAGCCGGTAAACTGCACATTGCCTTTGCCGTCCTCGCCTGCGAGCTGATAAAGCTGAAAAGCCTGGCCTCCTTCTGCACTTGGGGATTCAGCCCATTGTTGTACCAAGCGGATACTGTGCTGTAACTGCGTCTTACTGACGTTCAGACCAGGTAAAGCATACTCTGATGCGACCGACTTTTTATTCAAGTACTGCAGTTGTTGCTCAAGACCTGTTAATAGCTGTGGCGTTAACCACTCTGGATTTAAAGCGGCGCCTTGTTGTAACTGATAGGTTCCATCCAGCGGTTTTGCATTCTTATCCAGACCATTGTTCACAAACTGATTGGAATGATGAATGCCCTGGGTCTGGCTACAGGCGGATAAAATTAAACTGGCTACACCCAGCCACAAAAGATGTTGTTTCATACCTAAATAACGTTCAAAAATACCAATGTCTGGCCGCACTCTATGCCACAGCGGGCTGACTGACAACAGCAAGTGCAGAATTTTTCTGCACGGCCGTCCTGGAAACAACTATTTGATAAAAACGCTAATACTTGTATTATCGACAGTACGCTCCCGAATAGCTGAGGTAGGCACCTTAAAATGACGCTATGGAAAGTACACCGAGTACGGAACATCTACCGCAGGGTTGTATTGGTCTTTGCCGCTTTTCTACTGCCAGTGCAGGCGGATGCTGTGCAGCGCGAATTGAAATTTGTACTTTATTACCCTCAGGTTCCACCTTATATGTATCAGGACGAAACCACACAACGCGTGGTTGGTTTGGTGCCAGAGATACTGCAGGATTTTTTTCAGCAGCAAAACATTCAAGTCCAGTACGTCGCAGACAACAGAACCCGGGCTGAGCACAGGCTGTATCAGGGCGATGTGGATGCTATGTTGTTAGCAAAAGAATGGACACAACATCCTGAACTCTTGTTGTTTTCTGCGCCTTTGCTTGAACACAAAGATTATTTGTTTGCCCGTCAGCCGATGTCTGCACAGGCAACACTGCCCGAACTTATTCAGGGCAAAACAGTCTGCACCCGCCAGTATTATGTGTACGACGCGTTAGACCCATACTTTAATAGCAATCAGGCGGCACGGGTCGATTCATCCAGTGAACTGACGCAACTGAAAATGCTGCTCAATGGCCGTTGTGAGTTTGCCTTTATCAATGAGCATGTGGCGAACTGGCTTTTGCATCATCATTTTCCTACTCAGGCGCTCTATCGCTCTGCACAGGGTTTTAATACGGTGGCCCTAACTGTGGCCTTTCACCCGCGCTGGAAAGCGCAGCTAACGGCTTTTAACCACTATCTGCAGGAGCAACAGCAGCAGGGGACTATAGCGCAATGGCTTAAATTTTATGTCACCAAGTCGCCAAATAACAACGGATAGCCACACAGCCGTCTACTGAACTTGCCAGTTGATTCTGTGGAAAGCCTGCGTTAGATCAAGTCGGATTAGTCTTGTTTGGTCCATACTCCGTAGAGTACATAGCCAAGTCACGTCAAGGGGCAGAACACCTTGACTCAACCATGTCAAAAACGGAGTAACAGGATGGGAAATTTAGACAGACGTAACTTTTTAAAACTCTCGGCCTCCACCTTAGTGGGGATCACTCTGGGCGGGACAGCTTTGCACGCTCTGGCTCAGGAAAAAGTGAAAGCCGATGATCCACTGGCGGTGGCGATGAAATATGTGGACAAGTCCACGGTCGCCGGAGCGAACTGCGCAAACTGTATGCAAGTGCAAGGCAAAGACGGTGATGCTTTAAGGGGATGTAATATTTTCCCCGGTAAGCTGGTCAGTGCAGAAGGCTGGTGCGCCGCCTGGGTGAAAAAAGCCTGAGGTGAGACTCAGTTTTGCAACTATGCTATCGACAGAGCCAGTGACGACAAGCTGGCTCTTTTTATTGCGGATAACCTCGGTCATTTCCCCCGACTAAAAACGATAACCTAAGGACAACCGTAGCATACGGGGCTCCAGTGGATGGAAGTGTACGTCTTCGATCTCCTCAGCTTCGTTTTGCAACCGAGATGGATAAAAATACACCATGTCCGCGACCTTTCGATTTGTTAAATTCAGCAGTTCGGCACCAAGTTCCCATTGTTGCCATTGGTAGGACAGGTTAGCATTAAGGACTGTGCTGCTTGGTGCACGTTGTCGGTTAAAACTGTCCAGTGTTCTGCGGCCAAAATGACGTAACCGCAAATTAGCATGAACCCCTGTATTGTCATGATAATTTATCGACACACTGGCGACACCGGGAAGAGAACCTTCGATAAAGCGGCCCTCATCCTGACTTAGACTTCTGTACCTGCTGCGACTGGTCGCCAGCTCCAGATCTAAAGTCCAGGCTGGATTTATCCAGTAATACCACGCCAGCTCTGCGCCCGTTCTGCGTGATGCTCTGTTGGCTTCAGTGCCGCCAGCATCCCCGACATACACAAGCTCTGAATCAAGCTGCAAAGCCCAGACTGCAATCGAGATTTGCCATCGTTCTGGCTGAAGATAACGCCAGCCTAGTTCAGCTCCCTCTGAGCGGACCCAGAGTGGCACTGGGTTTGCTGGTTCTCCATTGACAGGATCTGTGCTTATGGTAGCGCCTCTTGCATCGTTAGAGTGCATACCTTGACCAATCGAAATATCCCACTGTTGAGTTTCATTGCTCTGGTAACGAAGTCCCAGTTTTACAGAACTTATGCCTTGCGAGACCTGGCCACTGTTTTGCTGCTCCAGCAGGCTTTCTACTGTGGCGGACATCCAATCATAACGTAATCCAAGCAGAGCCTGTATATTCTGACTCAACTGCAGTTGTTGCTGATTGAAAACGGACCAGGATTGCTGCTGCACCTGATCTAGCCGCACTGCCTGATGTTGTATTCTTTTTTCGGTCAGGGCTAAACCCAGTTGGTCTATATCATCATATCTAGTCTGCAAGCCAAACTGATGGATCCAGTCGAGAGATCCAAGTTGAAGTTTTGACTCTTGGCTTAGTTCACCGCCGAACACTTGTCTTTTATCGGTTTGCTCAAACTGATCGCCTTTGAGCGGATCATTAAGAAAGTAACTGAAGTTAGACCAAAGCTGCAGTTCAGTTTGGATCCAATAACCACTGGCTTTAAAACTTTGCTGTTGCCAGTGGCCCGAGAGGCTCTGTCTGGTGCTCGTTCCGCCTGAGCTTGGATCTATCACTCCCAGCCTGTCAATCTGTCCCTGGTCTACTGCTCTTTGTGGTATTTGGTCTGCTGCATTCCAACTGTTGTCATATAGCATCAGGGTGAGTCGCTTCGCTGAATCTTGTTGTTCTGTGCTGTAACGGCTGACCAGATTTACTTTTCTGACTTGTTCGTCGACGCCTTGCCATGGACCAGCGTAACCTTGCAACTCGATTGCATTCAGCCAGTCTGCATTGTCGTAACTAGCGCTACCACCGGCTAAAATCCTTTGGTATTGATGTTGGCCCAGACTCAGTTGTAGCAGTTCAGGGCTCTGCGTTTTTAACGCAAAATCGGCCGCTCCGGCATTGGCGAAGTCACCATCTTGTGCCTGGTAGTTCCCCTTGCGATAGCGAATGTGTTCGACCAGTTCGGGGATCAGGAAATTAAGATCAGAATAGCCTTGGCCGTGGCCATGACTTCGCATATTCACAGGCATACCATCCACCGAGGTGGCAAAGTCAGTGCCATGGTCCAGATTAAAACCTCTTAAAAAATACTGGTTAGCCTTACCGCTGCCGCTATGTTGGGTCACAACCATACCTGGCACAAACTCCAGCATATCGCCCGGCCTTAACAAGGCTCGTTGTTCAATATCTACGCCATGAACATGACCTTCAGAGGCATTGACGCCAGATCCGTGTTGGTGCTGTACCCCTCGCACTAAAATCAGTTCTGGCTCAGGTGAACTGTGTTGCTCTTGCGCTAGAAGCAGTGTTGAGCAAAGCATAGGACTGCAATAGAGTAAGTGTTTTATTTTGCTCATTATGGTGCCATCTGGGTCAGATCAAGGACAGGATTTTGCTGGGTAACAACCTTTTGTTGATCTGACCAACTGACGATTAGTTTATGATCATGCAGTTCATTGAAGATCTGATAACGCAGTGAACTTTGCTGTGCATTGCAGGTGCTGAACAGGGGCAAACTTAAATAATAGGTGTGGTTTTTTTCTATAGCTGACCAGGTAGTGGGATCTGTTTGTAATTCGCAGTGGGTTTTTGCTGCACTGTTAAACTGAAGATGTTGTTCTAGATAGCTGAGGATTTGCAGCTTGTTTTTTTGAATATCACTCCAGCGCACATCCTGCTCTGCAGGCCAGTTTAATACTTGCTGCAAGTCGTTAATACTCAGCTCTAATGTAGCGGATAAGCCAGTATCAGTCGGTTTTAGTTGCATAAAAGCAGTGCTTAAGCTGTGTGCAGAGACAGTACAACTCAGACTGAAACTCATGATGGCCAACCATTTCATAGGTGTTCTCCTTTGGAAATTGAAGGAAGAGGATTTTGTTCAAACTGAGCGAGTGCCAGGCTAAGTAATGCCTGATCGTCCGGCTCTTGTGCTTGCTGACTATTTAGCTTGGCGTAGTACCAAGCCTTTTTTGGATCGGGGGCGAGTCGAAGGTAATAGTGAGCCAAATCGGCACTGTGCAGTGTGTCTTGTCTGAGCTCTCGCAGTTGGACACGTTGATGCATCTGTTGTTGAAAGTCTTGTCCAGCAGCTTGTTGTTTTTCAGCTAAGGCCAAACGCAGTAAAAGAGCATCTTCAAGCTGTTGTTGTTGATGTAAATCCCGCAATGTGTGATAGACCAGAGCAGGGTCCTGGGGCAGTGTCAAATCCGCCCATTTTACCCACAGAGGCAGCGGGGCTGTCTCTGCTCCTCTTGCGAATAACAGTTGCTCGAGCCAGCCTCTGGCTGTTCCGGTCTGTTGCAGTGTTTCCGCTTGCTCTGCCAGCACCGCCAGTAACCATTGCTGTTGTGGCAGTGGAACATTCTGTTGTTGCCTCGCCAGTAGTTGTAGCGCTTTATAACTGTCTTTTGTTTTTCCCTGACGTCCAACAACTTCAAGGCTGCATAAGGAGAGTAAAAATAGTTCTTGTTGTCCCAGTAATTTTTTACATTCAGCCAGTGCTGCGGTCGTATTGTTCTGGACTAGATAAATCCGCTGTTTCATTAGTAGGGCATTCAGATTATCGGGCTCTAACTGCTGCACTTTAGCTAAATAATTCAGTGCATTGTCAAACTGATGCTGTTGCTGTGCAGTGTCGGCCATTGCCAGCCAATAGCCGGCAGAAGAGGGGAGATGAGCTTTTTTCAGCAGCTGTTGGGCTTTATCAAAATAGCGACTCCAACCTGGTTGTCTTGCCAGTTGAAGATAAGCCTGGGCTAACTTGACTTGATCCGCAGCAGAGCCAGACTCGGAGGCTTGAACCTCTATCTGTCGGACCCAAATCGGTCGCGCAATAACCTGTTTGGTTTGCAGTACCAGTTCATCCGCTGGAGCTGCCACTACAGTGGTCAAAGCGCAAGTGAACAGGCCGACAAAAAAAACATAGACGACTGCCCTATACCTGGGTTTTATCACCATTCATTACTCCTTGGCAGCCCCGGTCAGACCGGGGCTGCTTTACTTGTTACTGAAATACCTCGGCGTAATCTGCCGTATCCTCAGTGTCTTGAGTAAAATCACGTCCATTGGTTGATAATGCCGTATCGGTCTCCTGTTGAGCAAAAGCGGCTTTGCTATATTGCAGGAATGAGACAGTGGCCCTGTTGATATCCAGGCTTATTGTGGCTGTTACACTAACTTCACCATCTGTCACCCGGGCGATAAAACTGTCGCTGCCGGTATATTCAGTCTGGGGTTGGTAGACAAAACTGCCGTTACTGTTGACTGTCAGAATGCCATTGGCAGGCTGAGATTCGATACTGTAACTGAGCGGATCTCCGTCAGGGTCCGTGGCCATAAGTTGCGCCATCACCGCAGTGTCGGTTTCAGTGACGAAACTGGAATTGGCAAAAACGGGCGCCGAATTGGCTTTGTCGTCTGAACCACAAGCTGCGACCAATACAACAGGGGCAAGCCATATTAATTTACGCATTACTCAGCTCCTTCTCAGTTAGGTGAACCAGCCAGCGGTGCCTTCAGGTAGGGGAAACTGCTGTCTATCATACTGGCATTCAGTGGCGCACCATCTGTAAAAGGTACATTACCTACAGCGGCATCCGCAGGTTCACACAAGCCCAGATTGGTAGGAGTGCCATTCACAGGAATATCGTGACATAGCGCACCCATCATAACGCGCAGCGCTATATCAACCACGTCATCTCCAGGGCGACGGCCATTAGGGAATCCGGCTAAGTCGTTGCCTGCAACGCCCAAAGCGGATTGGTTGGCTGCTGGTGTAGCAGCTATTGCGGTATTAAGTCGCAACATCTCAGACGGTGTCACAGTACTTAGCTGATTCACACCAGGGACACCAGTCAAAAAAGCAGTGACCAGATCTGTGCGCGGGAAATTGGTCGGGGCCAAATCCTCAATACTGGTCCCCAGCGTAGTATTGACAGCGTCTTTGAACAGCACGTTCAATAACGCAGGTAAGCTTGGATGAGTGACATAATCAGCAAATTGACCATCGTCTTTTGGGTGACTGGCTGAAAATTTGTCTTTGTCGGCGACTCCGATCACCAGCTCATTCACCAGCGGGTTACTTAATCGTGAGACCTGCACAAGAGCGCCGCCATTGACTTCAGTGTTATCAAAGGACGGATTTGGATTTAAGATCCGTGCTTGAGGTAGACTGGCCGTGGTCCAGGCGCCTATCACACCATTGCCTGCTCCTGTGATACAAGAGGTAGGTAATTCCAAGGCCAGCGTGGTGACATTTTTACCGCGTAAATCATCATTAGCAGAGTTTTGTGTGATGCCACCCGGAAAGCCTGCTGCATCACCAGCTCCCGGAGCACTATCTCCCTCAACCGGGACATAATTCACTAAGTCGAAGGTTTCGCCGAGATTCACAACGAAAGGGTCTTTGCGCTGGCCGACAAATACGCGGGCTTTTGCATCACAGCCGGGTAAGCTGGTTTCATACATATACTGGTTCGCATAATTTTGATAGGCCGTGCTGTTACCAAAGGTTTTCTCACCAATATAGTCATAAGGTTTGATAAAGCTACCGTCAGCAGACCCTGAGCTCAATTCGGTTTTCGAACCACTTTGTTGTGGTCCTGTCACCAGACTTAATTGATAGGTCTCAATAAAGTTCAGCGCGGCTGAGTTACCTGCACTGATAGCGCCAACGTTTTTTAGTGGAACTGCGACCATTTTCTGGTTGTCGGCTGGGCCTATCGGAAGTTTTACTCCCATATTGTTATTAGCCAACTGCTGGCTAAAACGAAATTGGAAGGTCAGATCCTCTATTGCATCGCCTGTATTATCGATATGGATGCTGTAGACAGCAGCAGGGTCCAGTGCAAAATAATTAGGACCGCCTTGTGGATCTTGCAATGGAATATAGTTAGCCAGCACTGTGACATAACCACTGCGACCAGCTTCATAACTGTTAAACAGGTAAAAGTCAGTCGAATCAAGGGTTGGCAGTCGGGTAATATTTGGTGCTTCCCTATGACTGGATGCCTGAGCTATGCCTGATAAAGCGATGGCAACGGCGAGACTAACTGTGCTGATGGTTTTTTGTAGTTTCATTAGGGTGTTCCTCTGTTGATGTTGCATCAGCAGTAACGACAGAGTGTTTTTTTTGGATGCAGCGAGAAACAAAATAATTCAGCTATTTTTTATACTGCTTTAACTCTCAGATAAATCAGCATAAATAATAAAAAACGAAACCCTTGGGTTCCGTTTTGATGGTCTCAAAGGTGTCATACATGAAATCAGAGAGTCATCAACTCACTGGTATGCAGCACTGTGCCAGTGGGTTGTCCCGTGGGTGAGCCGCCTTTAGGTTCCAGACTGACCGCAAGAACCGCCACTGTCAAACCTGCTGCGGCTTGTGGCCATGGATAACTTACTTGACCGCGTTGTGGTAATAATCCTAATGAAACAGGAGTCTGACCTGAAGTCGGTAACATCCAGAGTTCATAATCATGGACAGGGTCGGCTGGCACGGCTGCAGAGGCTTGCAGAACCACTGTGTCGCCCTGTTTGGACACTAACCACAAGGCTTTAGCCTCTTTAGTTTGGATCACTGCCAACTCTATAGGGAGTGCCGCTGGAGGGGGAAGTAATAATACCAGCGCCAGGCAAGCCGCGGCAGCGGCCGCTACCCAGTTAGCTGGATGCAACCAATTATTTCTGGGCTTAAGTTGTACAACGTCTGCATGTTGCCAGCCAAGGCGTTGTTGTAACTTGTGCCACAGCTTCTGGTCCGGCTTCACTTCTGGCAAAGATTCAGCCAGCGGGTTCAGATGCTGCTCCCAGCGCCAGACAGTCTCCCTTACTTGCTGCTGCTGCATCAATAGCCGCTGAAATCTTTGTCTGGCTTTTCCTCTCATACCGCCGAGCACATAGTTCACACTTAAGGCGTCCAGGCGTTCCTGTTGTAAATAGTTCATGCTTCAAGACACCTCTTTAAACGGGCTAAGCCCCGGCGTATCCAGCTTTTGACCGAGCCCAACGGAGCACCGGTATGACTGGTAATTTCATGATGTGTCAGACCGTTTACGAAGGCCAGATAAATAGACTGACGGTGCTCAGCCTCCAATGCAGACATACACTCATCCAGCTTGACCTTCTCCCTGGTCAGGCTGACCGGCTCCCCCTCGGAATCCTCCGGGCTCCAGTCTGGATCAAGCTCTATATGCTCAGCTTTAAATTGTCGGGTTTTGATGAGGTCCAGTGCCCGGTAGCGGGTAATACTGATCATCCAGGTCATCACTGTACCTTTATCGGTATGATAATCGGCGGCATTGTGCCATATTCGGACAAACGCATCCTGCAATACGTCTTCTGCCCAGTCACGGCGTCTAAGCAGTTGTAAACTGACTGCAAAAAGTTTTGCCGATGTTGCTTTGTAGAGCTGTTCGAAGGCATTTTTATCGCCCTGAGCTGTGGCTTGAAGCCAGTGAATCAATTGTTCCTGCGGTCCCATCTGTAATTTTTCACTCCGTTACTCTGATGTCTATAACAGCTACGACCTTTACGGATGGTTGGATGCACGCTGGTGAAACTTTTTCGTTACCGCTAACATAATAAGCCAGTAAATCGATAAGGCGCTGATATGACATCCTGGGTAACGGCATTCTTAAATTCTGCAGTAGGTCGTTGGTGTGGTGTGCCGCAACCAGCTTTGCTGCAAAGACCGGACGGGGAAACCCAGTGTTTTCGTGGCAGCGTGCTGCTCTGTGGCAAAAGCTCTGTATACAGCGCACTGTTACGCCAGCATTTAACTGGCTTGCCGGATCTGGAGTTAGAGGATAAAGGCCAGCCGCTTCAGGCTATTATTTTTGATGGCACTCAGCTACAAAGCACCACAGAGCTGGATTTGCTGTGGCAGCAATTCACCTTGTTACTGCCAAGATTAACTCACCACGGCCGGATCATTGTGCTGTCCGCAACGGTCACGGAGGCACGCTGTGCGGACGCGGCAGCGGCTCAAGCCGCCTTATCTGGTTTTACCCGTTCACTAGCCAAAGAGTATGGCCGTTTTGGCAGCACCGCAAATCTGTTGACGCTGCAGGACGAAGTACGGCAACAGTTGTTACCTGTGCTGGAGTTTTTCCTGTCCAAAGCCTCGGCTTATGTCACAGGGCAAGTGGTAGCTGTCTCTGCTGCACTTGTACAAAGGCTAAGCCCATGGGTGAAGCCACTGCAGGGGAAAACCGCGCTGGTGACAGGCGCGGCCCGGGGGATAGGGGCTGCGATTGCAAAAAAGCTGACCGAGCAGGGAGCCAGGGTGATTGGACTGGATGTTCCGCAGGCAGGATCTGAGTTGTCAGCGCTGATGCGTCAGCTATCCGGTCAGCCACTGCTGCTGGATATCAGTCAGTCTGATAGTGCAGAACAGCTTTCGCAGTGGCTGGCACAGCAGGGGATGGTGCTGGATATTCTGGTGCATAATGCGGGCATTACCAGGGATAGCTTGTTTCACCGTATGACTGAAGCGCAGTGGACTCAGACGTTGGACATCAACTTGCGTGCGGTACTGCGGATCACTACGGTATTGCTTCAACAGCATCAGATCAGCGACAACGGACGGGTGGTGCTGTTGTCCTCAATGAATGGCCTGGCAGGCCAGAAAGGCCAGACCAACTATGCCAGTTCAAAAGCGGCTTTGGTGGGCTATTGCCAGTTTATGGCAACACAACCTCAACGCGGCATCACCTTTAATGCCATAGCTCCGGGCTTTATAGAAACCCAAATGACGGCCACTCTGCCTGTTATGATGCGTGAGGCCGGGCGTCGAATGAACTCTCTGTACCAGGCCGGCACAGCAGAGGATGTTGCCTGTGCTGTGGCGTTTTTTGCCAGACCTGATGCTGCAGGTTTAAACGGCACTGTGCTTCGGGTTTGTGGTCAATCTGTGATTGGAGCCTGAGGTCGCTTCACCCACTTTGGCTGCAACCCAGACCTCAGGTGGCAACCAGGCTTTTTTCCATGGCATAAACTGCTCGGCAGGCATAGGACGCGCTATGCCATACCCCTGAGCATGAGTACAACCTAATTGCAGCAAAAGTTCGCCGTGCTCGGTAGTTTCAACCCCCTCGGCAACAATCTCCCGCTTAAACTCATTGGCCAGCACAATAATGCCTTTGAGAATAGCCAAATCGTCCGGGTCAATCAGCATATCGCGGACGAAACTCTGGTCAATTTTCAGCACCTTAGCTGGTAAACGTTTCAGGTAGGTCAAAGACGAATAGCCGGTGCCAAAATCGTCCAGCGCGAAGCTGACCCCACTACGAATACAGGCCTGCATCACCGCCTGGACATGGGTTAAATCATTCAGCGCACTGGTTTCAAGGATCTCCAGTTGCAGTAAAGAGGGGGAGACATCCGAGTAAAAATGCAAAAGCAATTGCAGGCGATTGACAAAATCGAGCTGCTGTAAATGGTAGGCGGAAATATTCACACTGACAGGGAGCGTCATGCCCTGACGCTGCCACTCGGCCAGTTGCCTTAGAGCCTCTTCAATCACCCAATACCCCAGCTCAACCCCGAGGCTATGCTGTTCTATTGCGGGCAAAAACAGCGCCGGGGCCACCATCCCTTTGTGCGGATGCAGCCAACGGATCAGCGCTTCAGCGCCTATGATTTCACCTGTGTGCATATTGACTTTAGGCTGGTAAAACAACCTGAATTGTTTTTGCGCCAGTCCCTGGCGAATATCCGCTATGGTTTCCTGATGTCCGCGTAAGCTGCGGGCATAATCAGTGTCAAAAACATGGCAACGGTTTTTACCGTCCTGCTTGGCCTGGTACATCGCATGATCGGCTTGTCGTATCAACTGCTCAGCTTCTGTAGTTTCAGCCTGAGGGTAAAACGTCAGGCCTATGCTGGCAGAGACCGATAACATCCATTCATCAATTTTTAATGGTTTGGCCACTGTATCCAGTAATTGCTGGACTTTCGTCATACCGGCTTTTTTATCGCTCAGTTGTGGTAACAACACAACAAACTCATCGCCACCTATCCTCGCTAGCAACTCATGCGGCGCAAGCTGTGCTTTCAGCCGCTCGGACAAGGCAATTAAAAAATGGTCCCCGGTTTCATGGCCGTGACGGTCATTAATTTCTTTAAATCCATCTAAATCCAGATAAGCGATAGCCAGCAGCTCCTCAGCATTGGAGTGTCTTAATACTGATTGCAGTTGTTGCGTTAACGCACTGCGATTGGGTAAGCCGGTCATACCGTCACACAGAGCAATCTTTTCCAGATACTGCTGTTGCTGATATTGATTGGTAATATCAGAAAACAGGCCGACATAATGTTGGAGCTGGCCTTTATCATCCACTACTGCGCTTAAGGTTAAACTCTGGAAATACTCTTCGCCTGATGCTTTTCGGCTCCATAGCTCACCAGACCAAAAGCCTTGTTGCTGCAGGTTTTGCCATAACACCGCAAAGCTGTGTTCATCCTGCTGCTCAGACTGCAATAAGCGCGGAGTGCAGCCTATCGCTTGTTTGGCGCTGTAACCTGTGATTTCGGTAAAGGCCTGATTCACATCAATAATCAGCCCCAAAGGGTCGGTGATCATAATGCCTTCGCGGGCGTGAGTGAACACGCTGGCCGATAGGCGTAATTTGTTCGCCGCCGTATGTTCCAGTGTAATATCGCGTGACAAACCCACAGTACCAACATGTTCACCGTCTACCAACACAGGCGCCTTGTAGGTTTCAAACCAGTGGGGTTCACAACCTATGTTGTGCTGGGACTGGATCAGATCGGGCTGACCAGAGCTCAGGACCTGTTTATCATGCACCACATGGCTCAGTGCCCGCTGAGGGTCAAATAACTCCGCGTCCGTTTTCCCTGTTAACTCACTGATGGTTTTGCCGGGAAATTCCTCTGCAAACTTGCGGTTCACTTCCAGGTAGCGGCCATGAATGTCTTTGAGCCACACCACAAAGGGAATGCTGTCAATCAGGGTGCGTTGATACTGCTCTTTTTGCTGTAGTGTCTGGATCAGGGTCTGACGCTCCTGAATGGAGCTGTTCAGGCGAAGTTGAGTCGCCCCAAGCCAGCTCATAATACTGCCTGGTTTTGCCTTGCGCAGCTCAGTGCTTTGCAGTACTTCTCCCCGGCCCATGGCTTTGATTTGTTCGTATAAATGACTGACGGAGGCGCCGAGAATGCTGTTATGAACCCTTTTAATAGCCCAAAGGGAATAAAACAGCAGTAAGCCGGACAGAATAAACAGAATACGCATCAGCAAGGCGTAAAACATCGCATCGGATACCTCGTCTGCAGTGCGCTCATCAACCAGACTATAGACAGTGGCGATTGGCTGCATAATAGACTTCTTCGCGTTGTGATACTGCTGGTCGAAGACTGCAAGCAGAGCCTGTTGTTTGTTTTTTATTTTTTGCGCAGCATCAGTTTCTGGTCGCTCCAACAGTTGCATCGCCTTAATTTCTTTCAGCGCCAATGCATCAGATTGAATTTTGGCTTGTTGCAAGGCGGCCAGTTCTGTGGCGGTGAAACCAGCATCTTTGGCTAAATCTAACAATGCAATTCTGGAGCCTGCGGGTCTGGGTCTTTGGTTATCGTCATCGACCAGATCCCAGTAGACTTGATGATAGTTAACCGGGCGCGCCGCCTGACCATCCCGTATCGCAATAATTTCATTAAAGTAATTTTTATAGCGACGATCAGCCGTGGCGATATAACTTCTGGCCATCCGGGTTAAATCGTCGGAGGATTGACGTAATTCACCTATGACTTTTAAGGAGTAGACCCGCTGATCGTTGGCGGCATCAATACGTTTTTCCGCATAGACGTAAGCCACAAAAATAGCACTGAACGTCAGCAATAATAAGAACGCCGCCCAAAACCTTAATGTAAGCTCAGAAGTGGTATAACGTCTTACCTGCACAAAAACTCCTGCACTTGACTTGCTCGGGTGAACTGAGTCTGAAAATTTTGATAGTTTCTCTGTCAATAGTTAGTGAACCGGATCCTGAAAGCAAGCCATTCCCTTCTGATTTTGCAGTTTTATTTCCAAAAATTTAGAAAAAACCGTTAAATCATGCTAACGCTTTGTTTTTTCAGTGAACCTCTATTAGTCTTAACCAGTCAATGAATTCACCACACTGAACTAACAGGGGGTGTCTGATGGATAAGTACCAGACTTTTTATCAACCCGACCCAGAGCTATCCGGGCTGATCCATAGCATTGAACTGCTGTTCGCTGACTGGGCGGCTGCATTCGCTTTGTCATCGCTGCAACAGCGGGAGTCGGCGCGGCTTAGAACCATTCAGGCCAGCCTGGCGCTGGATCATAACTCCCTGACCTTCACTCAGTTGCAAGACCTTGCTGTTGGAAAGAGGGTTGTGGCCTTAGTACAGGATATCCGGCAGGCAAAAAATGCGCTGGCCTTGTATCAGCAACTGGATAGTTTTCAGCCTTTTGACAGCGCAGATTTACGCCGCGCTCATGCCGTTTTTATGGGCTCTGTTGTAGCGGATGCAGGTCATTACCGGCAACAAGGTGCCGGAGTGTACGAGGACCATAAATTAGTACATATGCCGCCCGCACCCTCGGAGGTGGCGGCACAAGTGGAGGAGCTGTTAACCAGCTTGCAGAACAAGTCTTTACATCCGTTACTGGCGTCTTGTCTGGCGCATTATCAACTGGCGTTTATTCATCCTTTTTCTGACGGCAATGGCCGTTTGTGTCGGTTGTGGCAGCAGCTACTGTTAATCCGCTGGCATCCGGCTTTTGGCTACTTACCCTTTACAACACTGCTAAAAGACAAATCCCGCGATTATTACAAAACCCTTCGACAAGTCGCGCCGAAATACGATGCAACAGGTTTTATTCTGCTGGTACTCCGATCGATTCAGGCCACTTTGACTGCTGAGCTTCAGCTGGTGCATCAGCAGCATCCTGTGGCGGTTTTGCCGGATCAGCCATTGGTCGATTTGTCGCAGTTTGTGCAGTTAAAAGCCCGGAGCAGAGCAACAAAAACTTCGGGTCCCTGGTATAAAACTGAAGATCAGATTTTGAAAAAACTAAGAAAAGACAACAGATTGAGTGCAAAAACTATAGCGGATCAACTTGGCTTGACCTCCCGCGCCATAGAAAAACAACTGGCGAAGTTAAAAGCAGAGGGCAAGTTGATCCGGACTGGCCCTGCTAAAGGGGGGCGCTGGCAGGTTGTGGCTTAAGGACTGAGCGCTGCTTTTTGCTGCTTGTCGACCACTGATAGCGTATTTTTTACTGCTGGTCGGTTTTGTCATCTGACTGCCAGCCTGACTCGGTACACTGTGGTTTTATCGGTGGAGTCAGGGTGATCTGGTGCGTTATGTAGCTTGGGTACTGTGTTTTTTCTTGGTGAGTCTGAACAGTGCTGCGTCGCCAACACAACAAGAGCAGAGTGTTTTACTGATCTCTGTCGATGGCTTTGCTCAAAACTATCTGCACCGTTACAAGGCTCCGACACTGCATCAACTGGCAAAACGTGGGGTCACCGCTGCTGCGATGCAACCTGCATTTCCGACTAAAACTTTTCCAAACCACTACAGCATAGCCACAGGTTTATATCCGGCTCATCATGGCATAGTTGAAAACAACATCTATGATGCAGAGTTTGACGCTGTATTTCGGATGAGTAAAGCTGAAGAAGTCCGCAATGGTCGCTGGTGGCTGGGCGAACCTGTCTGGGTGACAGCAGAGAAACAAGGTGTAAAAACCGGCACTTATTTTTTTCCGGGTTCTGAGGCGGCGATTAAAGGTATCCGGCCAGCCTTGTGGAAAGCCTACGATGGTTCGATCAGCAATACCGACAGGGTGCAATCTGTATTGGCCTGGCTGGATTTACCCCAAGCGACCCGCCCCAGATTTCTGACCTTGTATTTCAGTTCTGTAGATGATGCTGGCCATGCTTACGGACCTGACTCGGAGCAAGTAGCCGCAGCTATTGCAGATGTCGACCAGGCGCTTGCGCTGCTGGTTGCAGGGTTGAAACAAAGAGATCTGTTGCACAGGATGAATCTGATCCTGGTCTCCGACCATGGTATGGTCAAAGTGCCACAGCATCAGGTGATTGAACTAGACCAGTTGTTTGATGAAAAGCGGGCCGCTCTGGTGTTATGGACGCCGGAAATAGTGTCGATTTTTCCTAAAGCAGGCGAATTAGAGTCCATTTATCAGCAACTGAAAACCTCATTGCCAGCGGCAGCCAGGGTTTATAAAAAAGCTGAATTGCCAGAGCGCTGGCATTATCAGCACAGTAAACGTATTGCACCTTTGCTGGTCGTGCCGGAGCCGGGCTGGCGATTAATGCAAAAGCACAAACATCAGCAATGGTTGGCGCAACCCGGTCGCAGCGAGGTGACAGGTAGCCATGGCTATGACAACAATAGTCCCGAAATGCAGGCTATTTTTATTGGGCATGGTCCGGTATTCCAGCCAGGTCGTCAGATCCCGGCTTTTGCCAATATCGAACTCTATAACCTGATGTGCCGTATTTTAGGCATTGAAGCGGCAGCCAATGACGGTGATCCGGCCTGGGTGGATACAGTGTTGAGGCCCGGTACGACCGCAGTTCAAGCTGCAGATTAAAGCGATTTTGTCATAAAGTATTTGCAACCGGTCAAAGGGTAGTTGGCTTGAGTCCACTGCACCTGATACCCATGGCGTTCATAAAAAGGCCGGGCCTGAAAATCCAGCGTATCGAGGATCACAAAGCTGCAACCACGAGCTCTGGCAATTTGTTCTGCTTCAGTCAGTAAGTCTGAACCTATGCCTTGTCCCCTGATACTCTCGTCCAGCCATAAAGACTCCAGATAAAACCAGTGGCCAAAAGTGCGGCCCGCTAACGCCGCTATCAGTTCACCCTGTTCATTTTCCAGTTTTAAGCCCAGTTGCTGTCGCTTTGAGGCATCCCAGTGCAGTGCGTTAAATTCAGCAATTTTTTGTTTGGCCAGATCGGCAAATTCGTGGGTATGGACAGGGGTAAAGATCACAGTGTTATCTCAAAAAGCCAGAAAACAACACTATAGCATTTTCGTTGGAGAGCTTAATACCCGGTTTCCGTCGAAGCGCTTGACGAAAGATGCTACAGGATAAATCGATAAATTCAGCATCACACCTTGCCTTAATATGATAAATATGCGAATAGTTAATATTTAATTCATATAAATATGGTAAAAACGATACTTTAGGGTATGATGCATTCCATTCTGGGGTTTAGCTCGCTAGCAATAGCGTTGTTATGGTGTGAACATGCTGCTGGTCGATCTACTCGCAAATTATCTTTATCTGCTGCGTTACATAGTGGTTGTGCTGATGTTGCTGCTTTTGGTGTTTGCGCTGGATGATGTCTTTATTGATTTGTACTACTGGACCAGGCATTGGGGGCGTTATTTTCGTTTTTATCGCAAAGCAAAGAAGTTCGATGAACAGGAGCTGTTCCATCTGAAAGAACAGCCCATTGCCATTATGGTGCCCGCCTGGCAAGAGGTTGGGGTAGTGGGCAAGATGGCTGAATTTGCCGCTGCAGAGCTGGACTACGAAAATTATCAGATTTTTGTCGGTACTTATCCGAACGACCCTGATACTCAGGCGGATGTGGATGCGGCTTGTGCCCGGTTTCCTCATGTGCATAAGGTGGTATGCGCAAGACCAGGCCCTACCAGCAAAGCGGATTGTCTGAACAATATTATTACCTCGATCCTGGATTTTGAGCGCCGTACTCAGGTGAAATTCGCGGGTTTTGTCTTGCATGATGCCGAAGATGTAGTGTCCGCTATGGAGCTTAGGCTGTTTAATTATTTACTGCCGAAAAAAGATTTGATCCAATTGCCGGTTTATCCATTTGTGAAAGGACCTTTTGCTTTTACCTGTGGCCATTACCTGGACGAATTTTCTGAAAGTCATGGCAAAGATGTGGTGGTGCGGGAGTCTATGGTGGGTCAGGTGCCAAGCGCTGGGGTCGGCACTTGTTTTAGTCGCCGCGCTATCATTAAGTTGTCGCAGGAAGGGGATGGTTTACCTTTTGATGTGCAGTCGTTAACAGAAGACTACGACATAGGTTTCCGGCTGAAACACTGGGGGATGGAAGAGATTTTTGTTCGCTTTCCTGTGACTGATAACTTATTAGCCCGACATGCTGAAAAAAGCCCCAGCCGCAGTAAAAGCGATGGCAATGTAGTTTGTGTACGTGAATATTTCCCTGAAACTTTTCAGACCGCCGTCAGACAAAAAAGCCGATGGATCATCGGCATTGTATTTCAGGGTTTTAAAACTCATCGCTGGACTGATAACTGGCGGTTAAATTATTTTCTCTGGCGTGATCGCAAAGGTGTGATCACCTACTTTGTCAGTTTTATCTCCACCTTAATATTTGCGCAGTTATGCCTGTTCTGGTTGTACGATCAACTGGTGGCGGATGGCTATCATTTTTTATCTATTTTTGTTGATGATCCTTTAGTTCAAACCTTGCTCGGCCTGAATTTTGTTTTTTTTATCAACCGCTTAGTTCAACGTATGGTGTTTGTCCGCCGGTATTACGGTATAGGGCAGGCATTGTTGTCTGTACCTCGCCAGCTCTGGGGCAATGTGATTAACTTTTTCGCCAATGTGCGCGCCTGGAAACAGGTGTTACAACATGGTGATCCACGTCGGGTGGCATGGGATAAAACCTCACATGAGTACCCAAGTATCAGTCAGAGCCGCGCGACCCGCTCCATAGGTTCGATATTGGTGGCGCAAGGGACCTTGTCGCAACAGGAACTGGACTTTGGTTTAGAGCAACAACAAAAAGGTGAGCGGCTGGGGCAGTCCTTATTAAGGTTGGGTATGCTGACGCCTGCACAACTGGGTAGGGCTGTGGCTGAGCAATTGGAATTGCCTTATGTTGAAACCGACCCTTTTGCTTTAGATGTAGCGCTGATCCGCAGCTTACCTGAACGTCTGGCACTGAAATATATGGTGTTGCCTGTGCAGTTACAGGATGGCGAGTTAACCCTGGTGCGGGAGAGTCAGTTATCTCCTGTGGCTTTGTCCCAAATTGAACGTCAGACAGGTTTTAAAGTGCGGTTATGTATTTGTGCTTATGGGGTTGTCAGTTTAGGTGTCCGGCATTGGTACAGGCACGAACAGGATTTAAACCCGGATCTGTATCTGCAACAGTGCTTGCAGCAGGGGCTGATCACTGACTCCGATCTGCGGACTTTGATACAAAGTTATCTGGCCAGTCAGTTATCTTTTGGTGACGCTTTAGTGCAAGCCGCCTTGTTGGAACCCGCTGTGGTGAATCAGGTGCTGATTAGTTTTGATCACCAAAGTGGTGTACGCCTTGGTGACTACCTGCTCAGTGAAGGTATAGTCACAGCAGAAAATCTGGCACAAGTGGTTCAGCTGCAACAGCAGCGGCGGAAAACTATGCAGCAGTTGGTGCAGGAATTAGCCCCTGAATGTCCGGAGCTGCTGCAGGAGGCACTGGTGTGACTCGTGCCATAGTGGTGTTGCTGTTACTTTTGACGTCGGATGTTATTGCAGAAGCGATGACGGATTATCAAAAGTTCCGCACTTACCCTTATATCGAAAAAGCTTACCGCTTGCAGCAAAAGCAGGATTTTGCCGGGGCTGTAGCCGAAATCGACAAAGCTTTAGCTTTAGTGCCGGCTCAGCCTGCATTACTGGCATTGTCGTTTCGTTATCAGATTGAAGCGAAAGATCTAGCTGCTGCCACATCGACATTGCAACAAATCCCTCAGTCTGAGCAACAAGGTTTGTATCCGCTTTTGCTTGAGTTGCAATTACAAAAACAGTCGTTACCTGACTTGTCCGAGTTAGATGCGCTCTGGCCTGTGCTGAGTGCAGAGGATCAACTGACGATTGCCAGGCTGGTCAGTTCCAGGCTAATTGCGTTAAAACAAGAGCAACAAGCCTACCAGTGGCTGGCAACCAAAAGACCACTTGCTGCTGAGGTGCTGAAATTACATGCAGCTTTGGCTGAATCCTTACGCCTGACAGATCAGGTGATCCGTGATTTATCCTCTTTAGACGCATCCCAGTTATCTGAAGAAGACAAAACCAGATTGGTGATGGCATGGCTGCAAACAGGGCAGGCCGATAAAGCCTTTGTCCTGATTGAATCAGAGCCCACATCTGAAGCCGCGTTGCTGTATTACCGTCAGTTATTGCAGCAGCAAATAGCCCGGCAGGACTGGACTGCGGCTTTGGCCAGTTTTGATTTTATAGAAACTTATCATCAGTTCACTGCGGATGAACTTAAGCAAAAGCTGCAGTGGGCTGTATCGCAGAAAAACTGGCCAGTGGTTTTTGCAGTCGCAGAACAACTGCAACTTGGTTGTTGGCAACGTATTGATTTGTACATGCAAGCCAGCGAAGAACCTCAGGCAAAAGCCTTATTTTTGCAATGCCCTGCTGATTATAACCCTGAGAGCTGGCTGGTGTATGCGGAAAAATGGCTCAGTGCTGATGAAATCAGCCAGCAGTATCTGGAAGCTGAGCATCTACAGGCCCAGCAGCGCCGCCTTATCGCGCAAAAACGACTGGCCGCAGGTCACTATCAACAGCTGCTGCAACAGTTATTGGATGACCCAAAAGAGTCTGCTCAGTACGATCTGATACTGGCAAGTGCTCAGGCCTTGCCAGCAGGACCTGTGAAAATGCAGTCCATGCAAAAGCTGCATCAGTACAAAGCCAGTGTGCCTACCCTGGATGAGTTGAGTTATCAGTATATTCTGGCAGGAGAGCCAGACAAGGCTCTGCAACTCCTGGCAAAGGCTTTGCCCTTTGACGCTGAATCTCAACAAAAGAGGCTATTGCCAGAGCGGGTATTGGAGCTATTAAAACAACAAAACCCACTAGATACAGCAGTGTTAGCCAAAACAGACAGTTGGACTGTATTGGCCGCAGAGCGTGCTGAGCTATGGCGTTTAACCGGGCGCTGCGATAAAACCCGGGCTATTTTGTCTGGTAAAGTCAGTACTGCAGCAGGCTGGCGTAGTTTAGCTTTATGTCAGGAAGAGCAAGATGCAGAGTTTGCTTTGTTGTACTGGCAAAAAGCCTATCAGTTGCAGGGACAAGACACTGATATGTTGAATATCGCCTATCTGCAGCAGAAATTAAAAGATCCGGCTGCCGCATTTTTATCTTTCACCTCCTTAGATATCTCAGTGTTATCTGATGAAGATAAGCAAAACACAGCCCAGCTTGCGCTTGAGCTGGATGAACTGGAAAAAGGTGAGCAGTACTTGTTAGTGTCTTCTGCAGATCAGACCGCCTGGTATCTGGAAGCGGCGGCGTTAAAGCGTAAACAGCAACAAAACGAAGCCGCTTTGGTTTATCTGAATAAAATTATCCGGACAAACAAAGAGCAATGGGTCAGATTGCATTTGCAAAAAGCCTGGATTTATCAGGCGATGCAAAACTTTCCGGCGGCCGGACAAGACTGGCGCGCTGCTCTTGCCAAAGCACCTGAGCAAGCTGAGTTACACGCAGGCTATGGCTATTTGTTGGTTGGCATGAAACGTAACAACGAAGCTTTGGCACATCTGCGTTATGCCGCAAAACAACCTCAATACGCGAACGATGTCGCTATTGCCGGGCAAGTGGCTTATTTATCCGCTGAAGAGCAGGACGCCGAAGACACTTTGTATTGGTTAAAGCAGTCCATTGACCGCCAGCATCAAACTGAAAAACAAAATGCGCTGAGTAAAACAGAATTGTACCGCTTAAAACGTTACCATCAGACCATAGCAAAAAACTGGCAGCTGACCGCCAGCACAGCGCTGCGTCATGGGGCCAGTCTGACTGTGCTTAGCAGTGCTGCACAGCAGGCTCCTGATCTGGATCCTGTGCGTAATGAAGCCTCAGTGCGGCTGGAACACTATACCGATACCTTAAAGCGGGACCTGAGTTTGTACCTACAAGTCTCAGCCAACGGCAGCAGTGAGCAGTACTATCATCACTTTGGTCAGGAGTTTGGGGTGGCTTATAAGCCTCTGCAGCATACCAACTTATGGTTTAGCACAGCCTTGCAGCAATACCCTTTAGGCGAGGGCGACTGGCGTGCTTTGGTGCGTGTCACAGGTGATTTTCTGAATCAGGGCAAATGGCAATCTGAATGGCAACCAGAGCAGGATCACTGGCGTGAGCGTAAGTTATTTGTCGATGCTGTCTATTGGCCTGTCGATGGTCAAATTCTGTTGCAGTCTAAGTTTGAACAAGGCAAGGTGGTCCGATACGATGACGGCCTGTTTCAGGTCGCACGGGCTTATCTGTTGAGCCAATTAGACTACCGCAAGCAAAAGTCACTGGATACCAATCTGAATGCTGAAGGCTGGCAGTGGACTGCCGGATTAGGTCTGCAAACACGTTTTGGTCTGGGTGAAACACATTATGACGCCTATCGGCATAAACTGGAGATCAACTTTGAATGGCAGTATCAAATGGCGGGCGATTTAAGCACCGATCAGCACGCTTTATCATTGCAGCTGTCTTATCAGTATTAATGGGGTGCCCGCTGCACTTATCGGCTGATCCGGTGTTTTATCAGCCTTTGCTGCGTGATCAGAAGCTAAACACAGAACAATGGCGGCAGATCTTAACCAGAGCTCAGCAACAAGGTATGACAGCATTGGTGCTGCAGTGGGGCCAGTATGGTGATGTCAGGTTTTATACTGCGGATGGACCTTCGGCGGCATTACTTCACGCCTTAGAGCAACTGCAGATCCCGCTCTGGCTGGGCCTGTATGCAGCACCGGATTACTTTCAGCAGATGGAACAGCCGCAGCCAGAAAAGCAGCAGTACTTTAAACAACAACTGGCCCTGTCGTTACAGGTCAGGCGATACTGGCTGACGGTTTTAAAACAGCAGCCTTTGGTTCTGAAGGGCTGGTATTTGCCGATGGAGCTGAACGATACAGATTTTACTCCACTGTCTTATCTTCACTGGTTAAAACAGGAGCTGCAGAGTGTAAGCCTGCTGATAGACCAACCACTGGCGATCAGCCTGTATTTTAATGGTAAGCTTGAGCCGACAAGCTGGCTGTCTGCCGCACAGCAGTTAAAAACCGACCGTATGCAAATCTGGGTGCAGGACGGCGCCGGAGCCGCTTTGGTGTCAGAGACACAACGACAACAGTTTTTAGCCATGTTGCCTTGCACTGTGCCCTTGATCCGTGAGCTGTTTCGTCAAAACTCGGCACCGGATGGGATATTTAAGGGCAGGACTTTAACAGCGTCGGAAAGACAGGCGAAGCAGGACACCTGTCATCCGTCCGTTTATTTTGAATTACGTTATATGGACGCTGCCGCAGGTCTGCTGCCCCTGACAGAGCCGGAATAAAGCCTGATAAGGTATTGAAGCGTCTAAAATAACAGCAAACGGCATCGCTTTTAAAAAAAGTGCTTGCAAGCAAAGCGGCCGCTGCATAACATAGCGCCCGTTGTGACGAGAGAGTTGCAACAGTGCAATGCGTCCTTAGCTCAGTTGGTTAGAGCATCACCTTGACATGGTGGGGGTCGGTGGTTCGAGTCCACTAGGACGCACCAAATTCTTGCACAAAAACGCCACCTAAAAGGTGGCGTTTTTGTTTATTGAGCTGTAAAAATCATTGGCTATCTAGCGGCCCCCACACTACCTGTCCGTTCTGCCGGGCTTTATTTCTCTGTACGTCACGCCTTTGTTCAGCTTAGGGGAATACCTCGCCAAACTGGCGTAACGCAGGTACTATGACGTGAGAGTTGTTAATCGCAGGTATTAACGGCAAAGCTTTACATGGAGAACTGTATGACAAAACCGCTGTGGATTATTGGCCTTGATGTCATAGTGACGGATTCTACCAGTGAGTGTTACGGTCAGGTCGGTCATATAGTTCGCATCTCTTCGCCGGGAAACACTGTACGTTTATCTGTGAATGTTGACGGTGATATATTTGGCTTCGATCAGGACGATTTGGAGCTGGCCCAGCTTTAACTGTGATTCTGCAAAAAAGCTGCACTCTGTTTGACCTTTGTCTATACAACTGCCAGCCAGAAAAACAACAGCGAGTCCTCAGGGCGTTTTTCTGGCAATGGCGTTGTGACTTGTTAGGTTAATGCAAATGCCGGTGACCTTTGCTGGTTTTACCGCCACCTTGCCCTTGTTCTGTGACAAAGTCGCGGATTGTCACTTTGTTTTTCACAAAAGGCGTTACGCCAAGTTGTTGATACAAATCAGCGGGCACCATAGCTTTGCCCTGAGTGATCACCAACGCCAGCTTACGGATATCGGCAATGTTTTGTGTCGGATCGCCGTCGACCAGCAGCAAGTCGGCGTCAAAGCCCACTTTAATCAGGCCTTTGTGGTGTTCCACTTTACTGTAACGGGCGCCGTTTAACGTCGCCACCTGCAAAGCTTCAGCAGGAGTCAGGCCAGCTTTTACCAATAACTCCAGCTCACCTTGTAAGGTAAAACCGGCCAGCTCATCTGTGCCTGCAACCAGAGGAATACCGGCTTTGTACATCATGCCAACAAACTCCACCATTTTGGCGTAGGATTTGGCATAACGCGCCGCTGTGGCTTGATCCGGTATATCCAGTTCGGCCCTGGCGTATGATCGCTGAATATCAGGCGGTAAATGGCTGACGATAGCGCGCCAGGGTTCGCCCACTGTGCCATCGGTTTTTTTCAGAAAATCAAAAGTCGCCAGCGTCGGATCTACGGTCACGTTATGATTTTTTAACAGCCGGATAAAATCCTGTACGGCTTTGCCCTGTAAGTCTAAGTCAGCCACTTGTTTGGCCGGTAAATAAAACCTGTCTAAGGTGCGGGTGTCTGTGTCGGCTTTGACTAAAAAATTCAGCATCAACTGATTAATATGCTGAATTTCGTCAAAACCTGCTTTTATGGCATCTTCAGCTTTTAAAAATGCCGGCACATGGCCACTGACCCGTAAGCCACGGCTATGGGCGTAGGCGACAGTGTCTTTGAGTATGTCTTTCGGGAAAGAGTTGTAAATTTTTAGCTGCGGATAACCATGAGCTGCATACCAGTCGATGGCATTTTTTGCTTCAGAGAGATCTTTAATGACAAAACCATTGCGGGCTGAAAAGGCACTTTCACCTTCGAGAAAACCTGTCGGCACTATGGTTGGAGCCAGCAGTTGGTCATGGTCGATTTCATCCATCATTTGCTGCAAAGTGGCGTTGTCATTGCCCATATCCCGTAATGTAGTGACGCCAGCAGCTAAATGCAGCGGGCCTTCCCAGCGCGACAAATGACCATGCATATCAAAGAGGCCCGGCAATACAATACGGTTGGCGGCGTCAATTTCATGGGCAACCGGACTCTGTAGCGTTGCAGTAGGCACTATCTGGGTGATTTTGCCGCGCAGCAGATAAATATCACTGGGCGCGCTTAGTTTCAGCGTGCTGCTGTCAAAAATACGGGCGTTACGAATCACTGTTAAACCGTTGAGCTTTTTCGGCAATAACGCCAGTTTTTGCAGTAATTGTGTTTCTGCCTTTTGCTGCAGGTCCAGCATAGCCTCGATATTGTGCTGCCAGCCTTCTTCTATCAGGCTCAAATAGCCTGGTATCAAATAAGCAAACAAGCGTGGATGTTCGCCCTGGGTGGCCCAAATAAAATTCGGCTCAAAACCTACCCCTGTGTGTACTAATAACTGCACCTGCTGTTTTTCGCCGCCGTTATCGACCAGCAGCTCACTGACTACTTGCTGAGTTAAAGTGCCGCTTGGCAGCAGGGGTAAAGAGTTTTTACCGCTTTTCGCCATGGCTGCTATCGCGATAGAAGACAGATAAGGTGAACCATCCACCGGCAGGTACAAAGCGTTTTGTGGGTAGTCGGCCTTGGTTTGTTCTTGGCCTGTGCTCCAACTGGCACTGTGGCCTTGCACCTTAAAGCTTTCGTTGATGACTGAGCCAAAAGTGGTATTGCCTTTAGCCTGATAGTCCTGAATAAATCCTTCTTTATTCAGGCTGATTTTTTCATCCAATTCAGGGCCACGGCCGTTGTCTTTAAAAATGTAGCGCACACTGATGTCGCCATCATCATTCACTTTTACAATTTGTTCGCCGGCTTTGACACCCTTGTCGACCAGAATAGTGTAAGCATACTGCTGTTGCGCAGATACGGCTGTTGCAACAGCGAGCAAGGTCAACAGACTCAATTGTTTGATTTTCATCGGAGTTCCATGATTGTGTTTTGACTGCAACAGCTTAAAACAAATGACACAGCAAGGGCAGTGCCGAAATGTAAGCAGATAAGTAACCAGGACTAGCTTTGGCGGGTCAATTTGTTTGTATTCCACTGTTTATCTGTTATTTGCCAGCTATGCTAATAACCAGACCACTTTATTCTTTATCAGAGCCAGACTATCTGTTTACCTACTGTTGCTAATTTTTAATTTTTATCGTATTTTTCATTTTTGGCGGGTGGAGCATAAACAAAGTCAAAGCTGTTGTTAAATTTCCTCGGTACAATCATAGGGAATTTATCTGGAAATAGTGAAGTAAATCTGATGTTTAATCGGTTATCTTCACTGAAGAGCTGTAGCCTTGAGCACAATGTCTGTCCGGGCGAACTAATTTAAGTGAAGAGGTGTATGTTATGACCAGTTTGATGAATTCAGTTGACCAACGCACCAATATCGTTGGGCAGAATCGCCTCGAACTTTTAATGTTTCGCCTGCATGGTTCCCAGCCTTACGGTATTAATGTGTTTAAAGTCCGTGAAGTGATCCGTTGTCCGGAGTTGAGCGAACTGCCGGGGGCGAATCCGAATGTGCGGGGCATAGCCCATTTACGTGGTGTGCCGGTCACTGTGATTGATTTAAGTCAGGCAACGGGAGGGAAACCTGTATCCGATTTAACCAACGCTTTTATACTGGTGACCGAATACAACAGAAATACTCAGGGTTTTTTGGTGGGCGGTGTCGACCGCATTGTCAACGTCAATTGGGAGCAAATTCTACCTCCGCCTCATGGTGCCGGCCGCTCTCATTATTTGACCGCAGTGACTGAAGTTGACAATAAACTGATACAAATTATTGACGTAGAGAAAGTATTTTCCGAAATTTCACCGGTTGACGAAACTGTCAGTGAATCGGTGAAAGAAAAAGCCAAAGATGCAGACTTTAAAGACTTAACTGTGCTGGTTGCCGATGACTCTGCGGTCGCCCGTAATCAGGTCAAACGAGCCTTGTCGACCATAGGCATTAATGTTGAGACAGTGAATGATGGCCGTTTGGCGCTAAATTGGCTTGAAGCCAAAGCGCAAGAACTGGGCGGGGACATCTCCGCTAAAGTGCCGCTGATCATCTCCGATATTGAGATGCCCGAAATGGATGGTTATACCTTAACCGCTGAAGTCAAAGCGAATGAGCACCTGCGCCATGTGCACATTATTCTGCATTCCTCGTTAAGTGGGGTCTTTAACGAAGCCATGGTGAAAAAAGTCGGTGCCGACCAATTTATTGCTAAATTCCATCCGGACGAGCTGGTGTCTGCAGTGCAGCAATGGATGAATAGTTAAGCGCCATCGCAGCGGCAGTTCAACCTCTGCCGCTGCGTCAGTCTGCGAAGGTCAACAGGCCTGCTGCACTTCTTCGATTTTCTGTTATGATCGCCGCACTTCAGCGTTTGGTTCCTTCGGCTGTACCTTTCGCTTGTATTGTTAACTCCATGGACTTTCAATGATTAATTACTTTCGCATTTTGGGCGTCAAAGCCAACGCCAGTGATGATGAGATTAAAAAAGCCTACAAGCGTTTATCCAATAAATACCACCCGGATAAACTGCTAAATTTAAGCGACGATGAAAAAGAGCAGGCCGCAGAGCAATTACAAAAGGTGAAAGAAGCCTATGAGGTGTTGTCTGATGCCAAAAAACGCGCGGCTTTTATTAAAGATTTTAATAATGTGATAGTACCGGACCCGACCGCAGCGATGAAAGAGCTGTGGGATAGTTATTACCCGTCCGTAAAAGGTCAAAACTGATGAGCAAAACATTCGACAAAAATCGTTTAGAAGCGTTAAAAACAGACGCTTATGAAAATATTGAATCTTATAACGATCCGGATACACCCAAAGCATTGGAAAAATTCACGGCCCAAATCAAAAGCATATTGCAGGCCGATCCGAAAATGTTGCAGTCGGTGCCTGAATACTTGCCGGTGGCTTTGTATGGACGCGTCAAGTTTAGCGCAGAATCGAATCTGAAATGGGCCGCCTGGTTGGCTAAAAACACCATGCCGGTCTGGGACGAATTTAAAACTTCTGTCGCTTTTAATAATGCCGATTTACCGCTGGTCAAAACCATTCGCGAATTTAACGAAGAGTTATTGATTGAAAGTTGTGCTGTGCTTTTTATGCTGAACAAGCATGTTGCGGCTGCGCCTGGCCCTCGTGATCAGCATGATGAGGATGACGAAGACTCAGATGAGCTGTCATTCCGTAATGAAGCTGAAGATGATTACGAAGGCCAAGATGACGACGAAGAGGGCTACGATGACCAATACGATGAAATCACTTTTAACAGGGAAGGTCGCTTATGAATAACCTGATTGAAATCGCTGTCGCTGAAATCAAAGAACTGGCTATCGTCGAGCCGAAACAAGCCAGCAAAAAGTTTGAGTTGATGGCCAATACCATGTCGGACGACCAACTGGTTGAAGTGATTGAAAATATTGATATTGTGACTTTAACTCAAATTAACAGTCAGCATGATATTTCCTTTCCGTCCATTATTTCTGAGTTGATGACACCGGAGAAAATTCGCGACATCGTCTGCCAGCAGCCTTTGTACTGGGAAGAAAAAATCAAAAACAATGCCGAAGATTTAAAGCAGCATACTTTTGATTTTTTAACCTACCTGATTCGCACTCAGGACAGCGAAACCAAACAAGCCGAAATTCTGGAAGCTATAGCGGAAGACCCGGCTGGTTTGTTTTATCTGTCCATTCCTTTTATTGAGTTGTACCGTGGCGAAGTGATGGACGATGAAGACGAAGTGCATGATTTATTGCATGAAGAAGAACAGGATTTAGAGGAAGCCATCAGCTACACCGAACGCCATCTGAACGAGGAAGTGCATGGCTTGGGTTATGACGATCCGCGCAGTTTATTGGCGCTTATTCGTCAGCTTACGCCACAGGTGGAGCAGGCGATTAAAAATCTGGTGCGCAATGAAAACTCCGGCTGGGAGCATATTATCAATAAATTTGCGACTGAGCTGGTGATGCAAGCCAAAGAGAAAAATCAGTCCACAGACGAGTACGCCGAAGTGGATGATATGTTTAGTTTTCTCGATTAAGGCAAAGGATTTGTTATGCAGTTAGTGGTACGGGATGCCAATCAGGGGCCTTTTTTAACTAAGGTGCTCAATTACGCCAGAGCAGAGCAAAAACTGTCAGAGGCCCAACTGGAGCAGGTGAAAAGTAAAGCCGTGCTGATGAGCCTGAAGTTTGCAGATAAGTTTTACAACAAATACAAAATGCATCTGTTGGAGCAAGCCGCGCATGACATTATTGGTGTGGCAAGTTTGGGTTTGGCAGAACTATCCGAGCAGGATGTAGAAAAAGCTCTGGCTTTGCTGGTCAGCCCTGAGGGCATAGTCAAACCTTTTCAGAAAGGCTGGAGCATGTTGTCGCAGGTCAGCCAACAGACACCAAACCGCAAATCCTTGTATGGTGAGGTGGAAGAGCAGTTACTGCAGGATATTGCCAGTCCCCCTGATGCGGAGGAGTGGCAAGGGCTTGCGGTGTATCAGCAGGCACTGCGTGAATCACGCCGGCGTCAGGCCATCAGTGTGGTGAAACAAACCTATTTTTACCATACCCAACTCGACCCTTTTGAACACTTTAACCTGGAAGATATGCTGGCTGAAGTGGTGTTGTATCGTCTTTGTACCAAGGGCGGCAAAGTCAAACAGGACCTAAAACAACGGTTACGCGATATCGAATTAGCCGAGGAATGGTTTGACGTTACTTTTTTAAAAGCTCATACCGAGCAGGTGCTGAGCTTATTGCCCGCAGGTTTCGCAGATGCTGTGACTGTGGAGCTGGGCGAAAATTTTTATGCTGCTTTAGTGCGTACTTTGCAGTTTGCCAAAGGTTATAAAAAGCTGCTGGACGAAAATGCATCACCGGAGCGGCGTGACGCT
>NZ_LAVS01000013.1 GCF_000986865.1 Rheinheimera mesophila | reverse complement strand
TTTTTTCGTTAAAGGAGTCCGACTTACTTGCTATAGTTTCGGATACCTAGTTGTCGTTAGACAAAAAAATTTCAATTACCGATAATCTTCCGGACTAGGGCAAGCACACATCAGGTTGCGGTCGCCGTATACGTCGTCGATACGGGTGACTGTTGGCCAGAATTTGTTTTCTGCCACGTACTGTGCAGGGAATGCAGCGTACTGACGCTCGTATGGGCGGTCCCAGCTTGGGTCGAAAATATCTTCCATCGTATGAGGTGCGAAATGCAGTGGGTTGTTGTCTGCAGTCCACTCCCCTGCTTCTACCTTGGCAATTTCATTGCGAATAGAAGTCATGGCGGTGATAAATTTGTCCAGCTCTACTTTGCTTTCAGACTCAGTAGGCTCGATCATCAGCGTGCCGGCTACCGGGAATGACATAGTTGGGGCGTGGAAGCCGTAGTCCATTAAACGTTTGGCGATGTCCATTTCGGTCACGCCAGTTTTTTCTTTGAGTGGACGCATGTCGATAATACATTCGTGCGCTACGCGGCCGTTGGTACCTACGTACAGCACCGGGAAGTGTTCGCCCAGTTTTTTCGCCATGTAGTTGGCGCTTAAAATCGCCATTTCAGTGGCTTGACGTAAACCGTCGCCACCCATCATTTTGATGTACATCCAGCTAATAGGCAGAATGCCTGCGCTACCAAATGGTGCTGCAGATACTGCACCGTTGTCCTGGCCTGTGCCTTCAATTTTCACAACAGAGTGGTTTGGCATAAACGGCGCCAATTGTTTCTTCACGCCAATTGGACCCATACCTGGGCCGCCACCGCCGTGAGGAATACAGAAGGTTTTGTGCAGGTTTAAATGCGATACGTCAGCACCGATAAAGCCAGGAGAAGTAATACCTACCTGAGCGTTCATGTTGGCGCCGTCCATATACACCTGGCCACCGTGGGCGTGAATGATGTCACACAGCTCGCGGATAGACTCTTCAAACACACCGTGGGTCGACGGGTAAGTCACCATAATGGCGGCTAACTTGTCAGATACAGCTTCGGCTTTGGCTTTTAAATCGGCCATGTCGATGTTGCCGCTCTTGTCGCAATCCACCAGTACCACTTCAAAGCAAGCCATAGCTGCTGTGGCAGGGTTAGTACCGTGCGCAGACACAGGAATTAAACACACATTACGGTGTGAATCGCCGCGGCTTTCGTGGTATTTACGAATAGCGATCATACCGGCGTATTCGCCCTGAGCACCTGAGTTGGGCTGCATAGACACAGCGTCGTAGCCAGTGATGTCGACTAACCAGTTGGCCAGCTCGCCAATCATTTGGTAGTAACCTTCGGCCTGATCGCGTGGCACGAAAGGGTGCAAGGAACCAAATTCTGGCCAGGTCACAGGGATCATTTCGGCCGTAGCGTTTAACTTCATGGTGCACGAACCTAAAGAAATCATCGAGTGGTTCAGTGCTAAGTCTTTGTTTTCCAGCTTTTTAATATAACGCAGCATTTCAGTTTCACTGTGGTACTGGTTAAAGACCGGGTGCGTTAAGTACTTAGAAGTACGAACTAAGTCAGCAGGAATAGAGTTGGAGCCTTTAGCAACTATGTCAGCGTCTAACTTAGTCACGTCTAAGCCATGGCCAGCGCCCAGAACTATGTCAAACAACTGAGCGATGTCAGAAGCACTTGTCAGTTCGTTAAAGCTTACGCTTAAGCTCTCGCTGATATCAGTACGTAAGTTCACTTCAGCGGCGATGGCGCGAGCTACCACAGCGGCGCGGTCAGCCACTTTAAAGGTCACAGTATCGAACCAGGTGTTGTGAACTAATGATACGCCTTTGGCTTGCAGGCCAGCGGCAAATACGTCAGCAGAACGGTGAATACGTTCAGCGATGTTTTTCAGGCCTTCAGGGCCGTGGTACACAGCGAAGAAAGACGCCATGTTGGCCAGCAATACCTGTGCAGTACAGATGTTGGAGTTAGCTTTTTCACGACGGATATGCTGTTCACGGGTTTGCATGGCCATACGCAAAGCCTGATTACCACGACGGTCTTTCGACACACCTATGATACGGCCTGGCATAGAACGTTTGTAATCGTCACGGGTAGCGAAGAATGCTGAGTGTGGGCCACCAAAAGCCATAGGCACACCAAAACGCTGGGCAGAACCTAGCACTACGTCTGCACCTAGCTCGCCTGGAGATTTTAATAACAGTAAGCTCATCATGTCGGCTGCTACTGCAACTACGGCTTTTTTCGCCTGCAGCGCTGCAATCAGACCGCTGTCGTTACGCACTTCACCCGTCGTTGAAGGGTATTGTAATAAAGCACCAAACACGTCGTGGTTTACTGCGTCAGTGGCTTTGCCAATGATCACGTCAAAACCAAACATTTCCGCACGGGTACGCACTACGTCTATCGTTTGTGGGTGTACATCGTCAGCGATAAAGTAGGTATTGGCTTTGCTTTTTGCCACACGTTTGGCCAGCGCCATAGCTTCAGCAGCGGCAGTGGCTTCGTCCAGTAATGAAGCCGATGCCAGCTCCATACCTGTTAAATCTAAAGACACTTGTTGGAAGTTCAGCAGAGCTTCTAAACGGCCCTGAGCAATTTCTGGCTGGTATGGGGTGTACGCAGTGTACCAGCCCGGGTTTTCTAACACGTTACGTAAAATCACGTTTGGTGTCAGTGTTGGGTGGTAGCCCATACCAATGTAGCTTTTGAATAGTTTGTTTTTGCTCGCAGCCGCTTTTAAGTACGCCAGAGCGTCCGCTTCAGTTGTGGCTTCACCAATTGCCAATGGCTTTGGCAGGCGAATGGAAGCAGGCACAGTTTGTGCGATCAGCTCTTCCATGCTGCTTACGCCTAATTCAGCCAGCATAGCTGCTGTTTCGTTAGCGTCCGGGCCTATATGGCGTTGAATAAATTCCTGGTGGTTCGCAAGTTGCGACAGGGTTTTCACAGCTGAAGTGGTCATGCCTTGAAGTTCCTAAATGGTCTTAACAATATGTTGGAGATTACGTGCTGCTCAGGCTTTTGGCCCAGTGGCACCTAATATCCCTGTTGGGGATATGTACCCCCGCCTAACCTTGGTTTTCATACCCTAAGTAATTGATGTTGCAGCGAGGCGGCAAGTGTTTCAGACCCCAGGAGCATAGTTCACTATGTGACTGGGTCTGGAGCACGCAGACAACAAAGCTGCAGCTTCAAGTACGACGGGTAATTAAAAGCCCTGTGCAAACAGGGCTTTATTAAATATTTCCAGTCGACTTATTCAGAATCTACAACGTTCTGATAACCAGCGGCGTCTAATAAGCCTGCCAGTTCAGATTCGTCAGAAATCTTGATTTTGAACATCCAGCCGTCACCGTAAGGTGCGCTGTTCACCAGCTCTGGTGAGTCGTTTAATGCATCGTTGACTGCAACGATTTCGCCAGATACCGGAGCATAGATATCTGATGCAGCTTTTACCGACTCAGCGACTGCAACGTCATCACCCTGAGCAACAGTGTCACCTACGTCTGGTAATTCAACAAATACCATGTCACCTAACAGGTCCTGAGCGTGCTCAGAAATACCTACAGTGAAAACGCCATTGCCTTCGTCACGAACCCACTCATGTGACGGGGCGTACTTTAATTCGTTAGGGATGTTGCTCATTGTTATGTTCCTTGGTGCTGAATGTGTTGTTAATCGCAGTCAGTCTACAAACTGACTCTGGCAAACAACATAGCGAAGCTATGCTTCTGCCGCAAGCTTATGGCCGCCTGCCTTGTTTGTTTATTTTTCAATCAACAGAAAACAAACAAAGCAAGCCGCTGTATCTATACCCAAGTATCTTGATGCTGCGGGGCGGCGACATGGCGCAGTCCATAAAGCCGCAGCTTCAAGTACGACGGGTATATCAGATTACTTTTTTACCCATACGAACAAAGTTAGGTTTTACAACTTTGACCTGAACCAGTTTGCCACGGATATCTACTTCGGCTGTGTCGCCAGTTGAAGCTGGAACACGGGCCATCGCAATACTAAAACCTAAAGTAGGTGAGAAAGTACCAGAGGTAATTTCACCTTCGCCGCCTTCAGTTACCACTTTCTGGCCGTGACGTAATACGCCTTTTTGTTCCATCACTAAGCCCACCAGCTTCATAGTGCCAGCGGCTTTTTGTTGTTCCAGTGCTGCGCGGCCAATAAAGTTACGGTCGCTTGGTTCCCATGCAATGGTCCAGCCCATGTTGGCGGCCAGCGGAGATACAGTTTCGTCCATATCCTGACCGTACAGGTTCATACCGGCTTCTAACCGTAAAGTGTCACGCGCACCTAAACCAGCAGGTTTTACTCCAGCGTCCAGCAGTTTTTGCCAGAAGTCAGCGGCTTCTTCGTTAGGTAATGAAATTTCGTAGCCGTCTTCGCCTGTGTAGCCTGTCGTGGCAATAAACAAAGAACCGGCCTGCACACCAAAAAATGGCTTCATGCCAGCCACTGCAGCTTTTTGCTGTTCGGTTAATACAGTGGCAACTTTGGCTTTGGCTTGCGGGCCTTGCACAGCAATCATGGCAAACTCTGGGCGCTCGGTGACTGTGACGTTGTAGGCTGCGGCTTGCTGGTTGATCCAGGCCAAGTCCTTTTCGCGGGTGGCAGAGTTCACCACTAAACGGAAGAAGTCCTCGGCCAGGAAATACACTATTAAATCGTCAATCACGCCACCGGCTTCGTTTAACATGCCGCTGTATAAGGCTTTGCCTGGCACAGTCAGTTTATTGACGTCGTTAGCGAGTAAATAACGCAGGAAGTTACGGGTGTTTGGCCCTTTCAGGTCAACGATTGTCATGTGAGAGACGTCGAACATACCAGCGTCCTGGCGGACATTGTGGTGTTCTTCAATTTGTGAACCGTAGTTCAGCGGCATATCCCAGCCGTGAAAGTCCACCATTTTTGCACCACATTCGACATGCTTGGCGAATAATACTGTTTTTTGGGCCATCTGTTTTTCCCCAGTTTTTTACCGTCGTATTTGAAGCTACTTGGGTAACTATGCTGCCGAAGCAGTCAACTAATTCTGGCCTGCGCTGCTGGAGCTTTTCAGGCCGCGTGAACAACAGGAACTTGTCATTGGTTTGTTTTACCCTTCTTACTTGCAGCCGCAGCTTTGTTGACCGCGCTCTTTCGCCCCAATCACATAGGGCAACTATGCTCATGGGTCTCGCTCGCTTGCCGCCGCGCTGCAACTGCAATTAATTTGGGTAACGTAGGCGTTATAACCAAATGACATTTTTAAGATGAGCTGGATTATAACCGAAGGCATCAGAGGCCAACAGCCCCTTTTGGATTAGATTTAATAATGCGAATGGCAAGGTTAGAGCCAATAACCCTGCCATTTTAGGTCTTTTAATAGCCTGTTATTTGACTGTAGGGCGCGCCCGCTGCGGGAGATCGCCGGAATCCCCCAAAGCCGCTGCCATTATTTTTTGTTTTACGAAAGGTAGTTTGTCGGTAAGCTTCATTCCCACACCGCGAACTAATTTCAGCAGCGGGTTTTGGCGGCCAAAGCCTTGTTTAAAGGCTTCCATAGCGGCGATCAGAGTTTGAGCTTCCGCCTTACGCCAGCGCTCGTAATTTCGCAGCATACGTTGTTCATTCACAGGTTTTTGTGCGCTAATTTGCTGATCTATTAGTTCTGCTAATGCGGCAACGTCCATTAAACCCAGGTTCATACCCTGCCCCGCCAGCGGGTGAATGGTGTGTGCAGCGTCGGCCACCAGCACAGTTTTATTCAGTACCCATTCGCTGGCATAACGCATTTTTAGCGGATAACTGCTGAGGTCCGACTCAAGCTGCAGTAATCCAAGCACAGCATTGCTGGCTGCCGTTAAGGCTTTATTAAATTGCTGGGCTGGCATAGCTTGCAGTTCAGCGGCCTGCTCCGGGCTGGTACTCCAGACAATAGAAACCAGATGCGGGTCTGCCAATGGCAATAACGCCAGCGGGCCTGTGGGTAAAAACACCTGTCGGGCACAGCGTTGATGCGGCTCGCTGGTACGAACTTGTGCCACCAAAGCCTGATGCTGGTAATCCCAAAAAGCGATAGGCATGTGCAATTGCTGGCGGACAAAAGAGTGAGCACCATCGGCTGCCACCAGCAGTTTGCACAGCATTGGCCCCTGGCCTTCAAGCGTTAACAGGTTTTGCTGTTCACTATTGCTGATGTTTTGAATACGGCTTTGAAACAGGCAACTGACATTGGTTTTAGTTTGCAGTTTGTTGTAGAGCGCAGCACGTAGCTGCTCGTTATCGACAATAAAGCCCAGTTCATCACAACCTTGCTCCAAAGCAGAAAACTCAATGCGACCAAAACTATCGGCTTCCCATACCTTCATATCGGTATAAGGCGCGGCTGAGGTTAAGTCCTGCCAAACACCTAACTGACTCAATAAACGTTTTGACGCCTGATTCAGCGCGCTGACCCGCTGTAAGCTGGGTGTGACCAGCTCTGGCGCTGGGCCTTTATCCAGCACAGCAATTTTAAGCGGCAAGTCGGCAAGCAATAAGGCCAGGGTTAAACCAGCACTGCCTGCGCCTACTATTGATACGTCATATTCCTGCATAATTCTCTCTGTTAAGCGCGAGTCAAAAGCGCCTTTAACTGGCGAATAGAATTCAGTCCCATGGCTTGATTGGCCACCACTTGTTTTAATTCAGGACAAAGGTTTAAGGCAAGCAACCCTGTATTGCGGCCAAGCGCCATCAGGCGGGATCTATTGGAAAATAGCCGTACTAAAGAGTCGGTATACAAAATCACTTGCTGCATGTCTGGTAAACGCGCCTGCTGATAGGCTGTGGTGAGCGCATAACAACCCGCGTCAGTCTGATGTTTTTGCAGCAATAAAGTTAAGCTGTAAATGTCGCGAATCGCCAGATTAAACCCCTGCCCTGCAATAGGATGCAGATTATGCAAACTGTTGCCTACAAGCACAGTACGATGGCGCGAAGCCTCAGTGGCCCGTTTTAAACTTAACGGATACACCACCCGCTGACCGACAGTTTTAAACACACCAGCCCTGTGGCCTGCGGCTTGTTGCAATGCCGCTAAAAACTCGGCATCGGTTTGCTGTACATGCTGTGCTGCTTGTTCAGGCGTTAAAGTCCAGACCAGCGAATAACGCTGCCGGGTTAACGGCAATAGCGCGAGTGGCCCTGTTGGCGTAAAACGTTCAAAAGCTTTGTGTTGATGCGAGTCGGCCACACCTATATTGGCGATCAGCGCATGCTGCTGATAATCATCAGATTTCAGCTCAAAACCCGCTAAAGTGCGGCTGGGAGATAGCCCGCCTTCAGCGATGACTAACAACTTGCTTTGCAGTTGTGCGCCACTTTTCAGACTGATGTGCTGTAGTTCTGCGGTCGGATTGAGTGCGTCAATCGCATCGCTGTAAAACCAGCTTAAGCGGCCCTGTGCGGTGAAGGCTTTCAGTTTTTGCCACAGCACTTCGCCTATGGCTTCGACTTCAATCACCTGGCCTAAAGCCGACAACTGATAATCGGCGGCATTTAAGTAGGTTTTACCAAAATGGCCCCGGTCAGAGATATGAATATGTTTAATCGCACAGCCACTTGGCTGCAACTCCTGCCATAAACCCCATTGCTGCAACAGCTCTACACTGCCATGCGCCAGGGCGATGCTGCGGCTATCAAAGCTGGCTTTGGAAGGTTGCTCGTCCTTACCAAGCTCTGAACTCTGCTCCACAATGGCCAGCTTTAATCCGGGGTTTTGACAAAGCAGCACATAAGCCAGCAGTGATCCGGCCATACCACCGCCTGCGATCACCAGATCCAAAGCTTGTTCTGCACTGTGATTGTCAGACATCAATCCATCCTGTTTTCGCTGTGGCTCTGTGCCATTAAGGCTTCGATTTCAGCGATTTCTTTGGGAACTGACTCGGTTAAATTA
This sequence comes from Rheinheimera mesophila, assembly GCF_000986865.1. Classification (GTDB taxonomy): domain Bacteria; phylum Pseudomonadota; class Gammaproteobacteria; order Enterobacterales; family Alteromonadaceae; genus Pararheinheimera; species Pararheinheimera mesophila. Next base: position 76,128 of record NZ_LAVS01000013.1, on the reverse strand, counting down.
TCGTGACCTAGGGCTGTCACCAGTACATCATCCTCAATCCGCACCGCCAGGCCCCACCACTTCGGATCACAAGGCGAGCCGGTGGGGATATACAAACCCGGCTCTATGGTTAACACCATCCCAGGTGCAAAAGGCCGCTCTTCACCAGCCAGTTTGTAAGCGCCAACATCATGCACATCCAGCCCTAACCAGTGGCCTAAACCATGGATAAAATAGGCTTTGCAGGCGTTGTCTTTCAAAAGCTGCTCCAGCTCGCCCTGTAAAATGCCTAATTCCAGTAAACCTTTGGTCAGTTCTAAACAAGCAGCGTCGAGCGCATCTTTAAATGTATTGCCAGGCTTCACCTTCGCACAAGCGGCGTACTGCGCATTCAGTACCACCTGATACACCGCGGCCTGTTCCGTGCTGAATTTGCCGCTGACCGGGAAAGTACGGGTAATATCGGCCGTATAGCCCTGATACTCAGCGCCAGCGTCAATCAGCACTAAATCGCCGTCCTGAAGCTGACTGCTGTTGTCGGTGTAATGCAATATACAGCCGTTTTCACCTGCACCTACTATGCAGTTATACCCAGGAAAACGCGCGCCGTGCATCGCAAACTCATGCAAAATAGCAGCTTCGAGCTGATATTCCCACACACCGGCTTTGGCCTCTTGCATCGCTCTTTTATGCGCTTTAGCACTGATACTGCCTGCTTTACGCATCAGCTTTATTTCGTGTTCATCTTTAAACAAACGCATTTCAGCCGTCACAGGCCGTAAATCCTGCTGCACTGTAGGTGCCACATAACCCCTTTTTGGATAAAGCCGTAAGGTGGCTAAAGTAGCAGCGACTTTGGCGTCGAATTCAGCATAAGTGCCTTGCGCATAATAAAGCGTAGTTCTTTGATTCAGCGCCTTTAACAGCTCGTTATCCAGCTCTGTTATCGGTAATGCCTCTACACCCAACACGGTTTTGGCTTGCTCCGGCCCTAAACGACGGCCTTGCCAGATTTCCGCCAGTGGGTCTTTCGGGCGGCATAACAGCAAACTGGAGGTAGCGCCGGTGCTGTCTTTGCTGAGGATCAACAACGCATCAGGTTCGTTAAACCCTGTCAGATAAAAGAAGTCACTGTCCTGACGAAATGGATATTCGGTATCACGGCTGCGGGTTAACTCGACTGCGGCCGGAACTAACACCACGCTGTTGTCCGGGATAGATGTAAGCAAGCGCTCACGTCTGGTTTGATGGAGACTCAAATTCATTGCGAAAGGCTCTTAATGCAAAGTTTTATTCTGAACTTCATTTTTGCTGAATTTCAGCCCTACTTCGTTAAAGCAGGTCAGTACCATTAATCGTATATGCTCCAGCACTAAAAAGTACGATTCTTCGTTACTCTCAGCGCTGTTGTCGTCTATGGCAAATACGTCAATTTTGGTGATTTCGGTCAGTTGTTCTATCGCATCTTTGACATCAGCAGAGCACAAGGATAAGTCGTTCTGCTGAATAGCAAAACCTACTAAAAATGACTGGGTCCATTCGACCATAGCTTCCAGCCGTTCTGGCAGTGAATCATCATCGCCTGGCAGCAATAAGGCAAAGGAGTAGTCGGTCTGTGCCAAAGATTCATACGTTTGCACTATTAAATCAGAAATATCTGCTTTAACAGGCGCAGATAAGGCTTGTCCGTCATTTAAGAAGTCGTGCAGAACTGGTAAAATCTTCGCCGGTTCTGCGCTCACTCCCGCACTTAGCAAACCTGCGATCAAACCATGTACCTCGGCGGCCGACGCCATCAGGTAGGATTGATCCAGTAAACTGGTCCAGTGATCGTAAGATTTAAAACTGTCTGTCGTCATAATTTTTCGGCCCAAGCGACTTTTCAAGGCTGCTATCCTACCATTTGCTGGTTCTACCCGCCAACAGATGGACGCCCCAATCGCAGGCCCAAGGGAACTATCATGCATTTACGTAAATTTCGTCCTGTAGACCCACCACCAGCCGAAGCCGTGGTGAAAAAACCTGCTGTTAAACCAGCCGCCAGTACCAAACCTAAACAATTGACGATTTCGGTATTAGGCCGGGTATTAAAAGTCTCCTGCCCTGTGGGTGAAGAACAGCGGCTACAAGCGGCTATTGATGAACTGGAACAGCGGGTCGCCAGTACAAAATTCAAACCCGGTGTACACATGAACGAAGATGTTCTGCTGATGATTGCGTTAAATTTATGCAATGAGCTCGTGGAAGTGAAAAAGAAGGCAGAATAATCAAAAAGCCAGTGTTATACTTACAGTGTTCTCTGGGTTGTTAGTGATTAGGTAGATGTCCCTGAGCCGATAATTGTTTTTTTAAAGGGGCTCTTTTTTGTTGCTTTTGTGCAGGCTCGGCCCGTACCGAGAAGCCTACGGTGACAACTGACTCCCGCCTTGAACCTTAGGTTCAAGGGCTAATACCTGACACGGCAATTCGGAGAACAATTTATTGGATAAATCCTGCGTTGTTAAAACCTCAACTTTGCAGCTAAGCCTTTCTGTTTTATAGTCCCTTTTACCATTCACACTTCAGGTTCAGTGTTTTGACTTCACGCCAACAGCTTCGCAGCCATATTCGTCATTTGCGCCGCTCTTTATCTGCAGAGCAGCAGCATCAGGCCAGTCTGGATTTAGTAAAGCAGTTACTGCCTCGCCCTGAAGTACAACAAGCGCAGCATATCGCTTTGTATCTGACCAATGATGGTGAGCTGGATACCAGCCCCTTGATCCAGGCCCTGTGGCAGCAAGGTAAAAGCCTATACCTGCCATTGTTGCATCCTGTGGTGCAAGGTTATCTGGTGTTTCAGCTTTATACTGCGGCAACAACGTTAAAACCCAATCAGTTCGGCATAGGCGAGCCTGAGCTGAATTGCAGTCTGCTCTGCCCTGTCAGCCAGTTGGATCTGATTTTTACCCCTTTGGTGGCTTTTGACGCTCAAGGTCAACGTTTAGGTATGGGCGGCGGCTTTTATGACAGAACCTTAAGTCAGCTTGAACATTCGTCAGAAAAGCCAGCGCTGATCGGCTTAGCCCATGATTGTCAGCAAGTCGAATCAGTGCCAGTCGAAGCCTGGGATATTCCTCTGCCGGCTATCTGTACTCCCAGCCGTTTTCGTACTTTTAGTGAACAATAAGTAAATACTAAAATTCTTTCTGCTGTTTTGCCTTTTGCCCCTTTTGCCCGATCCCCCTTTTCGGCTACTATCCATCTGTATGGCTAAACGTAGTAAAACAAAAACGGTACCCCAATGACTCAAGATCAGATGAAAAAAGCCGCTGCCTGGGCAGCTTTAGATTATGTAACGACGGGAACTATTGTCGGTGTTGGTACAGGTTCCACTGTGAATCACTTTATTGACGCCCTGGCGACCATCAAAGATCAGATCAAAGGGGCGGTGTCCAGCTCAGTGCAATCCACCGAAAAAATGCGCGCTTTAGGTATTCAGGTACTGGACTTAAACGAGGTAGAAACTTTTGGTGTTTATGTCGATGGTGCAGACGAAATTAACCCGCAAAAGCATATGATTAAAGGTGGTGGCGCAGCCCTTACCCGCGAAAAAATTGTTGCGGCTGTGGCGGAAAAGTTTGTTTGTATTGTCGATCAAACCAAACAAGTCGAAGTGCTCGGCACATTTCCTTTACCTGTGGAAGTGATTCCGATGGCCCGTGCTTATGTGGCGCGTGAGCTGGAAAAATTAGGCGGCCGCCCTGTGTGGCGCGAGCAGGTTGTGACCGACAACGGCAATATTATTTTAGATGTACATGGCCTTCGCATTACAGAGCCAGAACAATTAGAACAACAAATCAACAACCTGGTCGGCGTCGTCACCAACGGTATTTTTGCCCGCCGTGCGGCAGATATAGTTCTGGTAGGAACGGCCGAAGGCACAAAAATCTTAAACTGAATTTAAATTGCAACAAGTTAAAGAGAAGTAAAATGGAAAAATTTTCGCTGCCCAAAGACAAGATCAAGATCCTGTTACTGGAAGGTTTGCACCAAAGTGCGGTGCAAAGCTTTAAGAATCAGGGCTACAGCAACATTGAGTATCTGAAAACCTCTTTGGATGAAGCTGAACTGATTGAAAAAATCCGTGATGTGCATTTTATTGGTATTCGCTCACGTACCCAACTGACTGAAAAAGTGTTGGATGCGGCCACAAAACTGGCAGCAATAGGCTGCTTCTGCATAGGCACCAATCAAGTCGATTTAGACGCTGCGCTGCTACGCGGTATTCCGGTCTTTAACGCGCCTTTTTCCAATACCCGCTCTGTGGCTGAATTGGTGTTAGGCCAGATTATTATGTTGCTGCGGGGTATTCCGGAGCGCAATGCCGCAGCACACCGTGGTATCTGGCAAAAAACGGCAACCCAGTCCTTTGAAGCCCGTGGTAAAACCTTAGGTATTATTGGTTACGGTCATATTGGTACTCAGTTGAGCATCATGGCGGAAAACATCGGTATGCGGGTGCAGTTTTACGATATCGAAGACAAGCTGGTGTTAGGAAACGCCACTCAGGTCGATTTTGGCACTTTGCTAAAAACCTCAGACGTGGTGACTTTGCATGTGCCTGAAACAGCGCAGACCAAAAATATGATCGGCGAAGCTGAATTGGATCTGATGAAACAAGGCAGTATTTTGATCAACGCTTCACGCGGTACTGTGGTCGATATTGACGCTTTAGCGGCCGTGATGAAAGCAAAAAAACTGGCCGGTGCCGCCATTGACGTATTCCCTGTAGAACCGACCAGCAATGATGAAGAATTTATTAGCCCGCTGCGCGAATTCGACAATGTGATCCTGACGCCACATATTGGCGGTTCAACTCAAGAAGCACAGGAGAATATCGGCTTTGAAGTGGCAGGCAAGATGGTGAAATACAGCGACAACGGTTCGACCCTGTCGGCGGTGAATTTCCCTGAAGTATCATTGCCTGAGCACAAAGGCCGTTCACGTTTGCTGCATATCCACAAAAACCAGCCGGGTATGCTGACCAAAATCAACGAAGCTTTTGCTAAGCATGGCATTAACATTTCGGGTCAGTACTTACAAACCAATGCAGAAATTGGTTATGTGGTGATCGATATAGATTCAGTGGATCACGAATTGGCACTGAATGAGTTGAAGGCGATTCCAGGGACATTACGCGCCCGGGTCTTACACTAATCAGCCGTCGTACCTGAAGCCGCAGCTTTGTTGACTGCGCGCTCTCGCCCCAGTCGCATAGGCAACTATGCTCCTGGGGTCTCAATCCCTTGTCGTCGCGCTGCAACTCCAATTACTTAGGCTGATACCCGTCGTACCTGAAGCCGCAGCTTTGTTGACTGCGCGCTCTCGCCCCAGTCGCATAGGCAACTATGCTCCTAGGGTCTCAATCCCTTGTCGTCGCGCTGCAACTCCAATTACTTAGGCTGATCAACAAAGGGAAGCATTGCTGGTCCCCTTTTTCTTTAAAACGAATAAACGATAGAAGCAGCGGTTTCTGAGTCTGTGCTCTTCTTATCCACACCTACATCTGAATCGTATTTGATATTCAGGCTTAAACGCAGTGCCAATTGGTTGCTGATTTGCGCTGTTACCGCGCTACGGCTGGTGTAGCTGGTGTTGTGGCCATCCAAAGAAATGGCATACTCCAGCGTTTGTTTAAACTTACTGGTTTCTGAGAAGTGATACTCAAAGTTACCAGCGGCGTACCAAATCATACCTGAGTTGCTCTCGCCTTCGGATGGTCTGTCATACGCCACACCGGGACCGGTTTCGAAATCAAAATAGTTCTGTCCATCTTCGTACAATCTGTTGGCATAACCGACCGCGATGGAAGATTGTTCACGGAAAGCACCAAAACGATCGTTTAAATAAGCGGCACGGCCAAACAAACTGCTATCTGAGCGGAAAAACTTATAGTTACTTTGTGCGGTAACCCCAACCCGCTGGCCTGTGGTGTTGTCTTCTCTTTCACCCGTGGCGCTGTTGGTTTGAGTGTTGCGTTGTAATAAGGTCTGAATAAAGTATTTGTTACGGAAATCTTCCAGTTCATGTTTTAATTCAGCATTAGTCCGCACTGCTGTCGCTTCGGTATTACCACGACTTAACACGACCCCCACTTCGACATCCCCAGCCCAGGGCGGAATAGTGTTTTCCTCTTCACCATGTTTTAGTTGAAATTCCTGTGCCTGAACAGAAACTGTTGCACACAACAATACCGCTGACAATGCGACGACTAAACGCATCTTGTATAACCCTTCTTAAAAAAATAATAATGATTTTGACAGCTACAAATGAATGCAGCCTTGCTGAAGCAGATTTTGACGCAAGACAGGCGACCCTAAAGGTCGCCGCTACGATTCATAACCAAAGTAATTGGAGTTGTAGCGAGGCGACAAGTGCAGGGGACCCCAGGAGCATAGTGAACCTATGTGACTGGGGCGAGAGCACTTAGTCAACAAAGCTGCAGCTTCAAGTACGAAGGGTATTATTGCTCGTTGGCTCTGTTGCTGATGTACTCCAGCGCCATGCTGATGCGTTTTAACACCCGCTCTTTACCGATCAGAGCAAGCGTTGCATCCAAAGCGGGTGAGTTACCGCCACCTGTAACCGCTACACGTAAAGGCATACCTACTTTGCCCATACCTAAACCTAAACTCTCTGCCGCATCATTGATGGCTTTATGCAACGCCTCCACGGACCAGTCATTCAGTTCAGCCAGTTTAGTCTGAACCGCAACCAGAGGTTCGGCAGCGACCGGACGTAAGTGTTTTTTCGCGGCATTCTCTTCAAACTCGCTGAAGTCTTCGTAGAAATAACGGCTGACTTCCACCAGCTCTTTTAAGGTTTTTACCCGTTCAGCCTGCACTTTCACCAGTTCAGTCAGCGCAGGGCCAGTGCTGATATCCAGTTTCTGCTCTGCGATATGCCAGGCTAAATGGCTGGCAACATAATCCGGCGCAAGAGTTTTCATGTAATGCTGGTTTAACCAAATCAGCTTGTCGGTGTTAAAGGCCGAAGGCGCGCGGTTACAGTTGCTTAAATCAAACAACTCAACCAGCTCCTCTTTGCTGAAAATTTCCTGATCGCCATGCGACCATCCCAACCGCACTAAGTAGTTGATTAAAGCTTCTGGCAGGAAACCATTGTCACGGTATTGCATCACACCCACAGCGCCATGACGCTTGGATAAACGTTTACCATCATCCCCTAAAATCATTGGCACATGAGCATACTTCGGAATGTCGGCACCTAAAGCCGCCAGAATATTCATCTGACGTGGAGTGTTGTTGACATGGTCGTCACCACGAATCACGTGCGTAATACCCATTTTCCAGTCGTCCACCACCACCGTCAGGTTATAAGTGGGCGTGCCGTCACTGCGGGCAATAATTAAATCGTCCAGCTCCGCATTGGCAATCTCAATCCGGCCTTTGATTAAATCGTCAATCACCACCACACCATCCAGCGGATTTTTAAAACGAATGACATAAGGTTTATCTGTAGGATGGTCAGTACGGTCGCGCCACATGCCGTTGTACTTTGGTTTTTCACCGGCCGCCATTTGCGCTTCACGCATGGCGTCGACTTCTTCTACAGTACAGAAGCATTTGTAAGCTTTACCTTCAGCCAAAAGCTGAGCCACAACTTCTTTATATAAATCAAAGCGTTTTGTTTGATAATAAGGACCGTCGTCGTAATCCAGACCTAACCATTTCATCCCTTCTAAAATGGCGTCGACAGATTCCTGTGATGAACGCTCTAAATCTGTGTCTTCAATACGCAGAATAAAAGTACCGCCGGTTTTACGTGCATGCAGCCAGCTATACAACGCTGTGCGGGCGCCACCAACGTGCAGATAACCTGTAGGGCTTGGCGCGAAACGAGTAACTATAGACATAACAAATCCACTGAAGGCCAAAAAATTGGGCGCTATTGTACCAATGCAAAGCTGTGATTGCACGGGAGAAGCTCTGATGCGCCAAAAGATTTAACTGTTTACTTTTAAAGCATACGGTTCACAAAGCTAAAAATAGTATTGACACAAAAACCGAGCCCCCTATAATGACCGCCGACCACACGATGGATGCTTAGCTCAGCCGGGAGAGCATCGCCCTTACAAGGCGGGGGTCACTGGTTCGATCCCAGTAGCATCCACCATCTTTTTGAAATTCTCCAAGAGATGATGAAATCGTTGTAGTCCTAGTGTTGTGCCCAGGATGCTTAGCTCAGCTGGGAGAGCACCGCCCTTACAAGGCGGGGGTCACTGGTTCGAACCCAGTAGCATCCACCATATTTTTGTTCTGAATTCCCCGGACGCTTAGCTCAGCTGGGAGAGCATCGCCCTTACAAGGCGGGGGTCACTGGTTCGAACCCAGTAGCGTCCACCATAATTTTCTGTACCAAATCCCCAGGATGCTTAGCTCAGCTGGGAGAGCACCGCCCTTACAAGGCGGGGGTCACTGGTTCGAACCCAGTAGCATCCACCACCATTCTTTACAGAAGCACCGCACTCTTTAGCAAAGACCAAGGCGCACTGGTTTGAACCCAGTAGCATCCACCATCATTCTTTAGCAAAGACCAAGGCGCACTGGTTTGAACCTAGTGGCACCTGCCATCGCTGTCGAAAAATTCTACGTTTTTTTACAACATCAAATCCAGTTAACTGATTGATTCTAATCAGCACGGACAGTGTATTTTTACTATTTTTTCACTTATTTATAAATTCCCCAAAGCAGAAAAATGCTTAGCCTTTGAAATTACGAAAAAAAACTAGAGATTTTTATCACTTTAGTAGCTATATTTGATAGAAATGATAACGGATATCTGCTGCAGGTATGGCTGTAAAACTAAACAAAGACATCCAAATACTGGTGGTTGATGAACAACCTTTAACTCAGAATTATCTGCGTTATGCCCTGGAAACACTGGGCTACAGCAGTTTTACCTATGCAGAAAATTCTGCGGTTGCTTTAACTCAATGCCGCGATAAAACATTTGATTTGATCATTTGCTCCTTTAATTTAAATGGCAAAGATGGTTATCAGCTCTATCAGGAGTTAAAAGCCCGCAATTTGTTTAGTCATAGTACTGGCTTTATTTTTATCAGCGCTGAGACAGATCCAAGCCTGGTGCATAGTGTACTGGAACTGCAGCCAGATGAATTTATGGTGAAGCCATACGCTATTAAAGATTTAAAAGAGCGTATCGACCGCACAGTACAACGTAAAAACTTATTCCGCCCTTTGTATAGCCTGCTGGATCAACACAAAACCGAGCCAGCACTGCGACTGCTGGAGCAATGGTTAGATCAGGGCTATCAGCCGAAATATCACAGTATGCTGCTGAAGCTCAAAGGTGAGATTTTACAGCAAGCAGGCCGCTGGACTGAAAGTGAGCAGTTTTACAGTAGTCTGATCCACAACGGCAACCTGCATTGGGTTAAACTTGGGTTAGCCCGTTGCCTGATCCAACGCGAACGTTTTTCTGAGGCCCAGTCACTACTGCAGCCTTTACTAAACAGGGCCGATTTGAAACTGGCCGCTTTGGATTTATTGGCTGAGATGCATTTACGCCAGCACCTGTACAAAAAAGCCCAGTCAGAACTGCTGCAAGCAGCCGATATGGCGCCACGTAATTTGATGCGGCAACAAAAACTACTCAACCTGTCGCGGTTAACCCATGACTACGAACAGCAATTTAAAGCCGCTAAAGATCTGGTGCGATTTGCCCGTTTTTCGGTGTACGAACAACCGGATTTGTATCTGAATCTGGCGCGTGCTTCGATTGATTATGCCCTAAGTGTGGATGAAGCAGAACAAGCCAACCGTTTATCCAAAGTGGCCAATGAATCGTTAAGCAATATGCGGCAATTATTCCCTGAACAGCACAAAGCCGAACAACAGGCCGTGGTGCAAGCGCGCATTTATTATTTAAAAGATCAGATAGATAAAGCCAAACAGTTATTACTGGCTCTGGATAAAACTCAGGCCACACAAGCACCCGAAGATATTCTGGACAAAGCCAAAGCTTTGCATGAAGTGGGCTTGTTAAGCAGTTCCAGGGAATTGCTGCGGCAACTGCTGCAAGACGAGAACAAGCTGAAAACGCTTGACCCTGTTTTCCTCAGCTATCTGAAACAAGAGCTGAAGGAACGCGAAACCTTGCCTATGGGGCCAAGAGAATTTAACAACAATGCGGTGCTACTGTATGAGCGAGGTCAATGGCATCAGGCCTTAAATGCTTTTATTCAGGCCTTTACGATCATGCCGGGCAATGTGGGTATAGCGCTCAACTTGCTGCAGTCACTGCGCAGCACTGAAAATATCGACCCTGCGATTCAAACTGAGCAACTTCGGTTGCAATGCGAGGTAATGTTATCCAAAGCCAAACTAAATGAAGAGCAGCAAAAACGCTGGCTGCAATTACAGAGCCAGCAGAAAATTGCTATTTAAGGCCACTCTGTCACCACTTGCTTTATAACAGGATTTTTCAGCAGCCACCAAAAGCTCAGTAGCAACAACAAAGGCGAAATCAGTAGCCATGGCGCTTTGAGCATCACATAGTTGGGTAAGTGCGTCAGACTATGCATCAGGTCGGTAGCAACCACAACCAGCATGATCCAGCGGCTTTGACGCCAGACATTAAACCAGCGCCTATGCCCCTGCTCTTTACGCTGACTCAGAGCAGCGACCAGCAAAAGTACGGGGGCACAAATCAGGCAAGCCGTGAGGAAATCATTACTTTTTGGATAGACAGCCGCCAGTAACTTATCACCGCCCTCTGGCATAGTCAGAACCAGGATCCACAACAGGTAAGGCCTGAGCAACAACAGCAACAGGGCATAAAACCGCAGTGGTATTCGTGTCAGGCCATACTTATCCAATAGCGGATAGTTCTGCGACATGTCAGTGCAGCCCATGCAGTGCAAACAAGTCCAGCATCTGCTGCTCTGTCCAGACAGCTACCGACAATTCTGTAGCTTTTGCCAGTTTAGAGCCGGCATTATCCCCTGCGATCACGGCATAAGTTTTAGCCGATACGGAACCTGACACTTTGGCGCCTAACCGTTGCAATTTTTCTTTGGCTTCATCCCGGCCCATGCTCACTAATGTGCCGGTTAGTACCAGAGTCAAACCTGCTAAAGGCTGCTCACCTTGCTGTTGTTTTTCAATCACAGGCCAATGGATCCCAGCCTCCAGTAGTTGGGCTATCACAGTGGCGTTGTGCTCTTCGGCCATAAAATGCTGAATATTGCCTGCCACAACGGCACCAACATCAGGCACCTCCAGCAGTTGCTCCACACTTGCCTGCTGCAATGCATCCAAAGTGGCAAAATGACTGGCTAAGTTCAGCGCGGTCGCCTCTCCTACTTCACGAATACCTAAAGCATAAATAAAACGTGGCAAGGTGGTTTGTTTCGAATCTTCGATAGATTTCAACAGTTTAACTGCCAGCTTTTCCCCCATTCTCTCCAAACCCACCAAAGCAGGCATGTCCAGACGGAAAATATCAGCCGGAGTTTTTACCAATTGCTGATCAACCAGTTGTTCAATAATCTTATCGCCCAAACCTTCAATATCCATGGCTTTACGCGAAACAAAATGTTTCAGAGCTTCTTTTTGTTGAGCGCCACAAAACAAGCCGCCGGTGCAGCGCGCTACCGCCTCCCCCTCAACCCGCTCGATGCTGGACTGACAGACAGGGCAAAGGGCAGGAAATAAGATGTCACGCGCATTGTCAGGCCGCTGTTCCAGTACAACAGAGACAATTTGTGGGATCACATCCCCTGCTCTGCGCACTATGACGGTATCGCCTATTTTCACGCCCAAGCGGTTAATTTCGTCCTGATTGTGCAAAGTCGCATTACTGACAGTGACGCCCCCCACCATCACAGGTTCTAAACGTGCAACCGGAGTAATAGAGCCGGTGCGGCCGACTTGAAACTCAACATCCAGTAAAGTGGTAGTTTTTTCCTGAGCCGGAAATTTAAAAGCTATGGCCCAACGCGGCGCACGGGCAACAAAACCCAACGCCTGTTGCTGGGCTAAGTCATCCACTTTCAGCACTACACCATCAATTTCGTAAGGCAAAGCAGCGCGTTTTGTCAGAATATTTTGCTGATAATCCAAAGCTGCCTGTAAACCTGTGACATGACGTATTTCCGGACAAACCGGTAAGCCCCAGGCTTTGAGTTGCTGCAGACGCTGATAATGACTGTTGCCGTTGAGCAGTTGAGTTGCATCTTCCACTGCACCCACCGCATAGGCATAAAACATCAAAGGCCGGGTGGCGGTGATCTTCGGATCCAGTTGTCGTAAGCTGCCGGCCGCTGCATTTCGGGGATTCGCAAAAACTTTATCGCCCGAAGCTCGGGCTTTATCATTCATAGCTTCAAAACCAGCAAGCGGCATAAACACCTCGCCGCGGACTTCCAATACAGCAGGCACGTCGCCCTGTAATTTCAGCGGTATAGCTCTGATAGTTTTGATGTTAGCGGTAATGTCCTCACCGGTAAAACCATCACCGCGGGTGGCAGCTTGTACTAACAGGCCTTGTTCATAGCGGATGCTGACGGCTAAACCATCCAGTTTTGGCTCGGCGCAAAATTCAAAGTCTTTGCTGACATCAATCCGGTCGGCCATACGTTTGTAAAACGCTGCAAAGTCGTCCGCATCAAAGGCGTTATCCAAGGACAACATAGCCACCTGATGGCTGACCTGGCCAAATTTACTTAAAGGCGCGGCACCGACCCTTTGCGTGGGTGAGTCTGAAGTGATCAGTTCAGGATACTGCTGCTCTATCTGCTTTAATTCCAGAAATAGCTGATCGTAATCGGCGTCGGGAATGCTGGGGTTATCCAGCACATAATACTGGTGGTTGTGATAAGCCAGTTGGTCTTTGAGCTGTTGCAGGCGTTGTTGCGGAGTTTGATTCATTGCGCTACCCGGACACTAAACGTGTTACGTCTTCAATTCTAAAATAAACAAGCCCCGATAACGGGGCCTGTTTCATCGCTGTCTTGTATTAACCGTGGATCAGGCGCTGACGCTGGAATTCACGGATTTTTTCCACATAATGCCGCACTGTTTGTACGGTCAGCACAGAGCGCTGGCCATCCAGCACCTGACCACCAAATTCGTCAGCCAGTTTTTTCGCTGCGCTGTGCATCAGATTAAAGTTCTGTAAGGCTTCGCCCGGCCCTGGCAAGGTCATAAACAAACTTAAACCACGGGTATTCATTTTATCCATCTCTTCTAAGTCGAAGGTGCCTGGGTTGAACATATTGGCCAACGAAAACAGCACCTCGCCTGAACCGGCGTTATCCTGGAACCGGTGGAAAATATTCATATCGCCGTACTTAAAGCCTAAGGTCAACAACGAAGGCAATAACAGAGAGCCGTTGATTTCTTCGCCTTCCGGCAACAAGACGTACAGAATTAACACTTCGTTCGCTGGCGCCTGGGCACTTTGCTGTTTTTCAGCTTCGTAGGCGGCTTGTTGCTCTTCGGCTACCGCTTCAGCGTAAGGCTCGTCTGTGGCTGAAAAGCTGCCCAAATCCAGTGAAGGTTCGTTTAATTCAGGCTCACGACGCACTTTCACGGGCTCGCGTAATTTGTTGGCTTTTGGTGCCACCGTAGGAGCAGGTTTAGGCTGCGGCTTTTCACCCGGTTGTAATACCCGCTTACGGCCTATGCCCAGCTCATCAAAACCATCTGCTCTGGTGGTTGGCGGCGTCTCGTCAACCTCATAATTGCCAATGTCTTTATTATTTTTCCGGACTGTCCACCAGCCATGCAAAGCCAAAGCGCTGATACCCAACACACCCAAAACAATCAAGACTAAACGTAATTCCTCAGCCATCTCTTTTACCTTTTAGTTTTTAGGCTTGTGCCATTTTCACGGCATCTTCCACATCTACAGCTACAACTCTCGACACACCGGGCTCCTGCATAGTCACGCCCATTAATTGTGCCGCCATTTCCATGGCAATTTTATTGTGACTGATATAAATAAATTGCACAGTTTCAGACATTTCCCGCACCAGATTACAAAATCTGCCAACGTTTGCATCATCCAAAGGTGCATCAACTTCATCCAACATACAAAAAGGTGCTGGATTTAATCGAAAAATCGAAAACACCAATGATAAAGCGGTTAAGGCTTTTTCACCACCCGAGAGTAAGTGAATTGTACTGTTTTTTTTCCCCGGCGGTCTCGCCATGATAGTTACACCTGTTTCTAACAGATCTTCTTCGGTTAAATCAAGATAGGCGCTACCGCCACCGAAGACTTTTGGAAATAAAGTTTGCAGCCCTTCATTGACCTGCTCAAAGGTTTCTTTAAATTTTTGCCGGGTTTCCCGGTCAATTTTACGAATCGCCGTTTCCAGCGTTTCTAATGCGGACACTAAATCCTGATGCTGGGCATCCAGATAGTGTTTACGCTGGTCCTGCTGTTCAAATTCCTCAATAGCCGCCAGGTTTATTGGACCTAACCGCGCCACTGCGTCCTGCGTTTTTTCCAGTTGCTGCTGCCAGTCCTGCTCGTTGGCTTCGGCGGGCAGCGTTTCTGTGAGTTCTTTAAAGTTGACCTGCAGCTCGGTCAGTTGCTCCAGCATATTGTTGGCGCGCACCCTATAGCCTTCGGCACTCAACTGCAAATCGGCTAATTCTTTTTGCTTTTGCGTCAGCAGATGCGCCACTCCTTGATGGCCTTGTTCGGCCTGACGCAACTTGTCATCCAACTGATGCAAGGCTTCGGCTTTTTGCTGCACTAAAAGTTCCACTTCGGCCCGTTGTTCCAACAACAGTTGCAGGCTGTCATGTTGCTCAGCATCCGGCTCTGACACTTCAGCCAGTTGCTCCTGTACCAGTTGGAACCGCTGCTGCAATTGCTGCTGTTGTTGCTGGCTACGCTGCAAATTTTGCTGGCTAAAACTTAACTGCTTTTGTGCGCTTTGTTGTTCTAGCTGTAGCTGCTGCAGTTGCTGACGAACAGCATCTTGCTGTTGTTTCAGTTGTTGATACTGCTGCTGGCTTTGTGTCTGTAGCTGCTGTAGTTGCCATTCTTTGGCTTTTTGCGCCTGATACTGCTGGTCCAGCGCTGCAGAATGCAGCTCCAGCTCATCAAGTTGTAGGCTTAATAACTCAAAATCCTGCTGCTGCGCCGTTAACTCTGAAGATGCCTGTAGGCGTCTTTGCTGCTGCAGTTGCTGCTGTTGTTGCAACAGTAATAAATCCGTATTGATCTGCTGCAATTGCTCTTTCGTCTGCTGCAGTTGCTGCACAGAGTGCTGCCATTGCTGTTTGCCAGCGAGCAGTTCGGTATCGAAACGTACTTCATGCTGCTGCTGTTCAGCGATTTGTTGTTCGAGCTGTGCGATCTGCTCTGCCAATTCGAGTAACTGCTGTTGCCGGGTTAAATAATTGTCCGACGCCGCTTGCCCTGGCACTAACTGCCAGTTACTGCCAAACCAGATACCTTGCGGACAAATCACCGACTGTGCAGCTTGCAACTGTTTTTGTGTGGCTTGAGCCTGCTCTATGGTTTCGGCCAAGAGCACCTGATGAAATACATCGGGATACAGGCCCGAACGGACCACCGCAGCTAAAGTACCAGCCCTGGCACTGCACTGACTGGCTGAAACATAACTTTGCTCTGCACTTTGTTGGCCAGCCTGCTCCGGCGTGGCATGCTGCAGGTCGCCCAGCACCAGACTAACAGCTTTGGCCCATTTGGGCTCAATCTGAAGCTGTTTTAATAACTGCTGTTGCTGTTGATTGACCTGCTGTTGAATATGATTTAGTTGCTCACGCTGCAGTGTGAGTTGCTTTAACTCGCTTTGCCGCACCAGTTGCTGCTGTTTCTGTTGCTGCTGTGCCTGTTGTAATTCCTGATAGCGCTGCTCGGCTTCGGCACTTTGCTGTTGCAGTAGCTCAAGTTGCTGCTGTGAGTCTCGTTGCTTGGCCAATAATGGCTCTGCCGCGGCAGAATCAATCACGGCATCCAGTTGCGCTAATTCTTGCTGTAACTGGCTGATACGATTGAGTAACTGCTGCTGTTGCTGTTGGCTGTGCTGCGCTTTGAGCTGATTCTGTTGCTGCTGTTGTTGCAGCGCAAAAAACTGTTGCTGCCATTGCTGCAATGCCGCCTGAGCCTGCAGCAACTGTTCCTGAGCGTGCTCCGCTTGTTCGGTCAGGCTTTCAAACTGTTCTTGTTTGAGTTCGCTATCCGGTGCGGCCTGTTCAAGCTGGAATTCAAGTTCTGCCAGTTGCTCACGCTGCTGCGCCATGTACGAGTCTGCTTCTTGCAGGGTTAGCTGTAGTGAACGCAGTTCATCGGTCAGGCTTTGACGGCGCTGACGTTGGTGCAGTTGCTGCTGCTCCAGACGGGTGATCTGATTGCCAACCTGATAATACTGCTGCTGCAGTTGCTGTTGTTCGGCGCGCAGCTCCTGTTGCTGCTCCTTGAGTTGCAATACCAGCAACTGATCACCGGATTGAGCCGCCTGAAATTGCTCTATCTCAGTCAACTTGTGCTGGATATCCAGTTCAGTTTTTTGCAGCAAACCATGAAAATGTAACCATTTCACACAGGCCAACTCAGCTTTAAGCTTGCGCTCCTGTGCTTTGAGTTCTTTAAAACGTGCAGCGGCGGCGGCCTGACGTTTCAGTTTATCCAGGTTTTTCCCCAGCTCTTCCCGTACATCTGACAAGCGGTCGAGGTTTTCGCGGGTATGCTTAATCCGGTTTTCGGTTTCGCGCCGACGCTCTTTGTATTTGGAAATACCAGCCGCTTCTTCGATAAAAATACGTAAGTCGGCAGGCTTGGATTCAATCAGGCGCGAAATCATGCCCTGCTCTATGATGGCATAGCTACGTGGTCCCAGGCCTGTGCCGAGGAAGATGTCGGTAATATCGCGGCGACGACACTTGGTACCGTTCAGGAAGTAATTCGACTGACCGTCCCTTGTCACTAACCTTTTTATGGCAATTTCACTGCGATCGGCCAGACTGCCTTGCAACCGGCCTTGGGTGTTTTCGAACATCAGTTCAACCGAGGCCTGCGACACGGGTTTACGCTGCGTCGAACCGTTAAAAATAACGTCCGTCATGGCGTCACCCCGCAGGTTTTTTGCCGAGCTTTCCCCCAGAACCCAGCGCACCGCATCAATAACGTTGGATTTGCCGCAGCCGTTTGGGCCCACTACAGCGGTCATTGCAGCAGGAAAAGCTACCTGAGTCGGATCAACGAAGGATTTAAAACCCGCTAATTTAATTTGCTTAAGACGCATCTGTCCCTGAACAATAAGGCCGAGGTTTTGTTAACAAAACTGAATGTAACAGAACAGCGGTGCTGCTGTCACGGCCGCTTTGTCCTATAGCGCTGAAAAAGTTGCTTACGGATTTTATGTTGCGACTCAATCAGATGGCTTATATGCTCGGCCTATTCGCCTTCAGAGGACACAAAATTATGCATTATTTGATGAAAGGCCTGAGTTTAATTCGGGTAAAAGGCTTAAAACGCTATGTACTGGTGCCGCTGAGTATTAATCTGCTGCTGTTTGCACTGGCTTTTGGTTATTTATTCAGTCAGTTAGGTGGCTGGGTAGATCAGGTGGTAGCCACCTTACCCGACTGGCTGAGTTTTGTCGGCTTTTTGGTCTGGCCTTTGGCACTGTTTTCTATTGTGATGGGTTTAGCTTTAACCTTCACTATGGTCGCCAATTTTATCGCCGCGCCCTTTAATGCCTTGCTAGCCGAAAAAACTGAGCTGCATTTAACGGGTCAGCCGTTGCCGGAGCAAGGCGTAGCGGCTTTTCTCAAAGATGTACCACGGATGCTTGGGCGTGAATGGCAAAAGTTTGTCTATTGTTTACCACGCGCTATTGGCTTTTTGTTGTTGTTTTTTATCCTGCCAGGTATAGGCCAGTTGTTATGGTTTTTATTCTGCAGTTGGATGCTGGCGATTCAGTACTGTGATTATCCGTTTGATAATCACAAAGTACCTTTTGATACGATGCGCAAGGCACTAAAACTGCAATGGAAACACAGCTATGTTTTTGGCATTAGTGTGTATCTGCTGAGCTTTGTACCGCTGATTAACTTATTGATTATGCCGGTCGCTGTGTGTGGCGCTACGGCGATGTGGGTGGATAAGTTCAGAGCAGCCCTGCGTTTACCCGAATAAACCCTTCGTACTTGAAGCTGCAACTTTGTTGACTTCACGCTCTCGCCCCAGTCACATAGCTAAACTATGCTCCTGGGGTCTCAATCGCTTGTCGCCTCGCTGCAACATCAATTACTTTGGGTTCAAACAAACAGGATTAACGGTGATCAGGGTGCCTGCGCCGCCATCTGTGTGCGGTCTTGCTTTTATCGGCTTTGATATGATGTTGAACGACCACTGGGCGGGACACAATCAGGTTATTCGGATACACCACCTGGTCATTATTTTTGGTCAGCAGCACTGTACTGAACAAATTGATCTCAACCACTTTGCCTTCAATATGATTGGAACCATCGATAATTTTCACTTCTGCCCCTGGTGCAAAATTACGCTGCCCTAACATGATAAAAAAAGCGGTGATATTGCTTAACAGCGACCAGGCCGCAAATAATGCCACCCCAATCACCGCTATCATGGAGGACGCCAGTACCAGTAAGCCTTTGATGTCGATGCCCCAGACCACACTTAGGATCACGACCAGCAGTAAAAACAGCAGAATATGGAACACCACCAAAGCACGGCGGTTCATTTCTTCTTTGAGCACACTGGCCGCTATAGTACGGTACAAAAAAGGCGCAATCCGACGACTTAATACGATATAAATCAGAATAATGATAGCGCTGATCACCATCTGCACTATCGCCGGACTAAAACTGGTCATTAACTGTTTTAACTGATGCAAAATCTGCATGGCTTCTTGCACAACCACCACCCTCAAATCAAAAAAACGCTATTTTTGCTTGCCCAACTGAACCATACCTTCACTCATTGAAGTTGCAGCGCGACGGCAAGTGTCCGAGCCCTACCAGCATAGTCGTCCTATGTCACCGGGGCGAGCACACGCAGTCAATACAGCGGCAACTCCACCAACGACGGGGATACTAGTCCAGATCGTTTATCGCCCAGGTCACAATATAATCTTCAAACTTTTCCATATCGACCATGTCTTCGGAAATGGTTTTATTACGTACTGACATTTGTTTTTTATGCATCAGACTTTTTTTGCCGTTATTCAGCAGCGGATGCCAGGACGGTAAGCCACGACCTTCATGCAAACGGCGGTAGCTGCAGCTATTGGGCATAAAAAAGATGTCTTTTAAGTTATCCTGAGTCAACTTGACACAATCCGGCACCAGCACGGTACGCTGTTCATACACGGTACAGGCACATTTGTGGCTGTCCAGATAACGACAGGCGATATTAGTAAAATGAATTTGCTCGTCAGGCTTGATATAGTCGGTTGGGCCTTCGGCTTCTTCGTCTTCATCATCAATAAATTTGTTCAGACAACATTTAGCGCAGCCATCACAAACGGCTTCCCATTCTTCTGTTGTCATTTGTTCCAGGCTTTTTGTTTCCCAGAATTTAGCTATTAACACATTAACCTCTCTGTCAGCGCACTGACGTCTTTATCCGGAGCTTGTCAGCCAGAGTTAATTCTAACTGATCGCCGCTATAAAGTGGCCCTACCCCGGCAGGGGTGCCGGTCAGAACTATATCCCCCGGCAACAGAGTGAAAAACTGCGACATTTCGCTGATGATTTGAGTCACTGAACGGATCATCATCCGGGTGTCACCTTGCTGACGCAATTCTCGATTGACCGTCAGACTGAACTGAAGTTGCTGCACATCCCCAAGTTCAGCCGCAGCAATAAAACCAGAGACAGGACAAGCGCCATCAAAGCCTTTGGCAATCTCCCAGGGCCGCCCCAACTCTTTTAACTTCTTTTGCTGATCCCGCAAGGTTAAATCCAATGCCAGGCCATAACCCCAAACCGCATCCAACACGTGCTCTGGCGCTGCTTTGCTCAGCGGAGCTTTGATAAGCACAGCCAGCTCAGTTTCATTATGCACTGCCCCTAACTGCTCCGGGATAGAAAAAGGCTGATGTATATCCACTAAAGCGGTGGAGGGTTTGATAAAAAACAAGGCGTCCGGTGCTGTTTTACTGTTCATCTCAGCGATGTGGTCCTGATAATTCTGACCTATACACAACACTTTGCCTGCAGTCAGGTTGATTGCCTGACCTTGAATATCTTTATGCTGATAACTCATGTTTTATCCTCAGCCACTATTAGATCAGCCAAATAACCGACACTGGTGACAAAATAATAAGAGCGGTTCCAGTGCATCAGCGTTTGATAGTTGCTGTACGCCAGGTAGACACGACCATGTTCGTCATCCGGCATGACCATCGCCGCTTTGATATCACGTTGCGGCAGTGCTTTGCCTTGGGTAGTGCGAACGCCTAGGTCCTGCCAGGCCGCTAAAGAGCGCTCAGATTTCGCCCACCATTCTAACCATTGGCTTCTGTCTTTACTGCCTTTGGGGATCACGTACGAAAAGTCAAAATTCGCTGGAACTTTCACTTCTCTGCCCCAGGTTTGACTACTGTCCCAGCCGCGGGTTTTTAAATAATTCGCGATAGAAGCGAAAGCATCAGTGCGGCTTTGCCAGATATTGATCTGGCCATCGCCGTCTCCATCCTGGGCATAGGACATAAAAGCACTGGGCATAAACTGACTTTGCCCCATAGCACCAGCCCATGAACCTTTCATCTCAGCCAAACTGACATGGCCCTGTTGCAGAATATCCAGCGCCAGAAAAAACTCGGATTTAAAAAACGCTTCACGGCGACCATCATAGGCCAGCGTAGCCAGCGCAGAAGGCACTGAATAATTGCCCATAATTTTGCCGAAGCTACTTTCTAAGCCCCACAAGGCCACAATAAAACGTGGTTGCACGCCATATTTCTGGCCTATGGCTTGTAACTCCTGCTGGTGTTCTTTGTAGTACTTACGAGCCAGTGTTACACGTTGTTGACTGACACGTTTAGGTAAATAGGTATCTAAGGTTTCGGTAAATTCAGGCTGTTTTTTATCCGCCACTACGGCGGACTTATAATGCTTCAGGCTGGCAAACACCTCATCGACCAGCGTTTTGGCATAGCCTTTTTGCAAAGCTTCCTGCTTTAAAGCCGCTGTGTATTGTTCAAAACTGCCTTTGTTGGCTTGTGCCTGAACAGGCGCTGCTGCTGTCTGAGCTTTTTGTCCGGCCTGAGCTGGCACAGCAGAGGTAGTTTTTACTTTTTGTGTTTGGGCTTGCGCATGACCAGACACAGTGTTGGTACAAGATAACAATAAACCACTGAGCACAACGACTGCGATTTGAGTCAACTTCATCTGTTACTCCTTGTGTTGCAGACTCTCTTTATGTGCCTTCAGTAAATCTTCAGGCGGCGGAGGCAATTGTAAATAAAAACCTTGTTCTGTGAGTTGTAGTTTGACTTTGTTGATATCGGCATGGGCTAACTTGCTTTTGGTCGCCAGATTGATCAGCGTCACCAATTGTGGCGTGCCAAAGGTTTTTAGTAAGGCTTCGGGTACAGCGCTAAAGTCATCACGGCGCAGCACATACAAATAGGTTTGGTCCAGCTTTGGACTTTTATAAACAACACATAACATAGGACAAAAACTACTCTGACTAACTTGCCTAACAGGGGCGCAAACTATAACATGAAGCACCAGCCTTGCGTACCAAGCAAATAAAGGCTGACACGAATTTTTGCCGTCATTAAACAAATAATAAAGTGCGCATTTTGAGCTATGTCTGATCATTCCTTTGAATTAAAAGGCAGTTTGTTTCCACTGTCTGTGTTGTATTGTCAGGACCTGTCTGCCGCTGCTGTAAAAACCCAGCTGCAACAAAAATTGGCGCAAGCTCCAGCCTTTTTTTACCGCGCACCAGTGGTGATTAATGTCGAGTCTGTTACTCAAACTCCTGATTTCGCAGCTATTGCTGAAGTTTTCAAGGAGCTTGAACTGGTCTTGGTTGGAGTCTGTGGTGCATCCGCTGAACTGAAAAAACAGGCTCAGGCCGCAGGTTTGGCGTCATTACAACTGAGTAAAAGTAAAACTCCGGCCAAAGAAAGCAAAGAAAAAGAAACCAAAACAGAAGCTGCACTTGCAGCACCTGTGATGGAAACTAAAGTGGTGGAGCAGAACATTCGCTCTGGCCAACAAATTTATGCCAAAGGTGCAGATTTAGTGATCCGTGGTACTGTAGGTGCCGGCGCTGAAGTCATTGCCGATGGCAATATACATATTTACGGTACCTTGCGTGGCAAAGCCATAGCAGGCGCTGCCGGAGATAGTCAAAAACGCGTGTTTTGTCACAAGCTGGAAGCTGAACTGATCTCCATAGCCGGAAGTTACTGGCTCAGTGACAGTCTGCAAGGCGAATATTGGGGTAAGTCGGCTTGCATCGGTTTGCAGGACGATAAGTTGGTTTTAGCAGATTTGCTTTAAGGATATTTTGCGATGGCAAAAATCATTGTTGTTACATCAGGTAAAGGTGGCGTAGGCAAAACTACGTCAAGCGCGGCTATCGGCACAGGTATCGCGATGCGCGGTTTCAAAACCGTGATTATCGATTTCGATATAGGTTTAAGAAATCTGGATTTAATCATGGGCTGCGAGCGGCGTGTGGTGTATGACTTCGTCAATGTGATCAATGGCGAAGCCAATCTGAAACAAGCGCTGATTAAAGATAAACGCATAGAAACGCTGTTTATTTTGCCAGCCTCACAAACCCGTGATAAAGATGCCCTGAGTAAAGAAGGCGTAGAACGTATTCTGAACGAGTTGGCTGAAGAGTTTGATTACATCATCTGTGACTCACCGGCAGGTATAGAATCAGGTGCGATGATGGCGTTGTATTTTGCTGATGAAGCTGTAGTGGTGACGAACCCTGAAGTCTCATCAGTACGGGATTCAGACCGGATTTTAGGCATGCTCAGCAGCAAATCGCGTCGCGCTGAACAAGGTTTACCTGGCATTAAAGAACACTTGCTGTTAACCCGCTACAACCCTGAGCGCGTGATCAAAGGTGAAATGCTCAGCGTGGAAGATGTGGGTGAAATTCTGGCGATTAAACTGCTGGGCGTGATCCCTGAATCTCAGGCGGTGTTAAACGCATCCAACTCCGGTACTCCGGTTATTCTGGATGAAGAGAGCGATGCAGGTCAGGCTTATTTAGATACGGTTGCCCGCTTGCTTGGCGAAGACGTGCCTTTCCGTTTCCTGAACGTGGAGAAAAAAGGCTTGCTCAAACGTATATTTGGAGGCTAAGCGCATGTCGTTATTGGATTATTTCCGTTCAACGAAAAAGAATACCGCTTCGACAGCCAAAGAGCGGTTGCAGATCATCGTTGCACATGAACGTAATCGCCGCAACAGTCCGGATTATTTGCCGCAGTTGGAGCGAGATATTCTGGCGGTGATCCGTAAGTACGTCGATATAGCGGACGATCAGGTCTCTGTCTCGCTGGAAAAAAGCTCAGATGAATTGTCTGTGCTGGAATTAAACGTCACTTTCCCAGACGACAAAAAGTAAGTCTTGCAATAAAAACAAAAAAGGCAGAGTGCAATCACTCTGCCTTTTTTATCGCGCCTTGTTATTGCGCTTCGTTAAAGTCGTCTAACAGGATCAGTCCCAGATCTGCAGTTAAACCTTCACCGTCACGAGCCACCGCTGTGTATATTTTATTGGCGTCCAGACTAACAGCAACCGGACCTATGGCTGCAGTTTTGCTGCCGGTAGGGGTTACGGTGACAAAATAGTCGCCTTCTGGCACCTGGACATAACCTGAATCAGCTTTGAAAGGCACATTGCTCAGTGCGGCAGTTGCTGCTGAAATATCAGAAGTTGCGGTCAGATACACATCTACAGGGCCTGCCAGGCTAGAGCCGTGGATCACACGAATTTGTGCTGCTGTAGCAATACGACGAGGACTATCCATCACCACCAATGGTTCGATGCTGTCTTCTGTTAAAGAACCCACGGCATGAACTGTGTAGTATGCACCCGCTTCTAACTCCAGATCGGCGTTAATCACCACCACTGAGTTATCTGCATCTGCAGCCACTTTTACGTTGTACGTATCTGGTTCAAGTTCAGCGTAATCGGTAAAGTCAGGGAAAGATAATGCATTGATGGCTTCAGCATCGTTGACTAGTACGTCCACAGCCGGAGCGTCAGAAACATCGTGTACAACCCGAACCGCAGACACAGAACCCTGATCCAACAGTTCAAGACTGGTATTACCGCCTTGCACCAAAGCCAGCAAAGAGACAGGTGAATCGCCGGCAAATCTGCTATCCAGCGCAGCTATGGTTAAGTCTGAACCTGAAGTCAAAGCTACGGTGCCAGAATCGTACACCACAGTTGTTAGGTTACCAGCCGGCGTAATACGAACTCTGTAATCGCCTGCAGGCACAGTGACATCGCCTGTCGCATCTGTAAATTCAAGAGTTGCAGCTACCGTGCCTGCTGATAATTCTGCAGTAGGAGCCGTTAAATGCACATCGACGGTCGGAGCAGACGCAGCACCATGCACGACGCGCAGACGCACATTACCAGTGCTGACTGCGGTTTGCGGGAAGGAAACCACTATAGGTTCAATGCTGCTGTCCGCTGCTTTACCTGCTGCGAACACCACATAATCTGTAGCTTCCGCCAGATCCAGAGTAGTTTCAGGGATCACACGTGCGACCGTATTGCCCGGTAACTTGGCGTCGACCGCCAGAGCGAAACTGCCCGGACTTGCCACCAGTGGGTCAGCCACGGCACCAAAGGCCAGGTTAGGTATCACCACACCGTTGCTGCGGCTGATGGATACATCAGGAGCATCCGATACGGCATGCACCACTTTTACCGATACACTACTGGGTTTCTCAGGTACTGCAGGTAAGTTGTTGTCAGAATCATTACAGCCGATCAGTAAAAAGGCTGCGCCCACTGCGAGCGACTTCATTGTCAATTTAATCATCTTTTTACCCTTTTGATTGTTGATGTAGCAAAAGGGTTACGAAAAAGTTTTTTTCAGCGATCAGTGCAAGTTTAAGAAAAAAATAGCTCAATTTAGAAGAAAAAATTCACTAAACCGGTTAAAAATTAGCGCCGTATACGGAAGTTCCTTCTATTCAGATCAAAGGCTGTATGTGTGCCGGTAAGGGTAAATGCTCAAGCAGAATGTCTCGGCGCCAGCCTCTTAAAAATTCTGGAACAGGCAATTGAGCTCTGTCCTGATCATTGACCCGCCAGCACCAATTAAAAAACTCCGCACTTTGACGCCGTACCGCGATAAATTCCGCAGGAATACCTGAAGCTTTGGCTGCCGCTTTAATGCCGTCGGTGATTTTTTGCATCTCCTCTTTAAACCCGCCGAACAAATCGGTGTGGTAATAAGGTGCCGGACACTGCTCCAATGGCAGCGCTTTGGCTTTTTCAATCAACGCCAGCACTGTCTTGCCATGACGACGGACTTCACGCCCCGGTAAGTCCGGGATATTAAACATAGATTCCAGGCTACCAGGGCGGCGTTTGGCAATGTCCAGTAAATGATGATCTTTAAAGATAAAGCCCAGCGCCATATCGTGCTGCTGGGCGTAGTCCTGACGCCAAATCACCAATTCACGCAAAATAGCCAGTTCACGGGGAGAGAGCAGATTGCTGTTTTTCAGCTCCAGGTGGCGAAATGGCAGAGGCAGCGCAAAACAGCGGCGGAAGATTAAATGTTCGCCTTCTGCAAGTAACAGTTGGTAGTGGCCTTTTGCTTCCAGTTCAGTTTTCAGCGCCTGATAAACATCCAACAAATGCTCTACATCTTTGGCTGCGTACTCTAACTGTAATGCGGACAAGGGTCTTGCTATCCAGTCGGTGCGGGATTCGCTTTTGTCCAGCTCAATAGCACAAACACGTTGTACCAACTTGGCATAACCCTGACTGCCGCCCCAGCCAGCCAATTCCGCCGCAAGTTGAGTATCAATCAATGGCAAGACAGGCAACAGGTTTTTTGTCGCTAAAGCTTCCAAATCCTCATTGCAGGAGTGCACCACTTTACAGACGGCTGGATTAGCAAATAACTGCTGCAACGAGCTCCAGTCATCAATCACTAAAGGGTCAACCAGCGCCAGTTGTTTGCCATCAAATAACTGGATCAACCCCAGCTTTGGACTCAGGGTTGTTTGCCGGACAAACTCTGTATCCACAGCTAACACCTCAGCACTGGCGGCTTGGGCACAAAAAGCAGCTAAAGCGGATGAAGTGGTAATAAGCTGATAGGTCATTAGATATCCTTTGATTGACTTTACTAAGCGCTGTCTTCTTCAGCCTGAGCCAGCAGGCTCGGCCATGACAATTTTTGCAGTATAAAAAAACCGGCAAATGCCGGTTTTTTTCAGGTTTAACCTTTGAGCTCACGCCGCAAGATTTTACCCACGTTGGTTTTTGGCAATTCAGTGCGGAATTCTACCAGCTTCGGCACTTTATAGCCCGTCAAACGTTCCTTACAATGTTGAATCAGTTCAACATCGGTCAGACTTTGGTCTTTTTTCACGACAAAAATCTTCACGGCTTCGCCTGTGGACTCGTTCGGCACACCAACAGCGGCGACTTCCAATACTTTGTCGTTCATCGCGACGACTTCTTCAATCTCATTCGGATACACATTAAAACCTGAGACTAAAATCATGTCTTTTTTGCGATCCACTATATAGAAGAAACCATCGTCATCCATACGGGCTATGTCACCTGTGGCTAACCAACCGTCGGCATTTAACACTTTGGCTGTTTCGTCTGGTCTGTTGTAATAGCCTTTCATCACTTGCGGGCCTTTGACCCACATTTCACCAGCCTCACCTGCTGCGACTTCGACGCCAGCATCATTCACCAGTTTAATGTCCGTCGAGGGTGCAGGAAAACCAATACTGCCGTTGTAGGCTGGCAAATTGTAAGGACTGACGGTGACTAAAGGAGCACACTCAGTCAAACCATAGCCTTCCACCAGACGGGTAGAAGTAACTTTTTGCCAACGCTCGGCGACAGGACGCTGTACCGCCATACCCCCCCCCAGAGCCAGCTTTAGCTTACTGAAATCAAGTTGTGCGAAACCTGGAGTATTAAGTAAACCATTAAATAATGTGTTGACCCCGGTTAATGCAGTAAACGGGTATTTCGCCAGCTCTTTGACAAAGTTGGGCATATCCCGCGGATTGGTGATCAGAAGATTAGTACCACCGTACTTCATAAAGACCAGGAAGTTCGCCGTTAAGGCAAAAATATGATACAGAGGTAAAGCCGTGACAATAAATTCATTGCCTTTGCTCAGCAGTGGATCTAAGCAGCCTGCCGCCTGTTCTAAATTGGCGATCATGTTGCGGTGTGTCAGCATAGCGCCTTTGGACACACCAGTGGTACCGCCTGTGTACTGCAAAAAGGCAAGGTCTTCGCCCACCAGCACAGGCTTTTTGTACGCAGCCGCATTACCTGCCGCTATGACCTGTTTGTAGCTCACATACTTTTTCAAATTGTGTGCAGGGATCAGTTTTTTGACGTGCTTGACCACCAGATTGACGATGCTGCCTTTTAGCAGGCCTAACATATCGCCCATATGCGTCAGGATCACGTGGTCCAGTTTCACATTGTCCTGAACCTCAGACAAAGTGTGAGCAAAATTCTCAACAATAACAATGGCTTTGGCTTGTGAATCCAATAACTGATGCTGTAACTCGCGAGGCGTATACAGCGGGTTAACGTTCACTACCACACAACCTGCACGCAAAATACCCAAAATACACACAGGGTACTGCAGCAGGTTCGGCATCATTACTGCAACTGCATCGCCTTTTTTCAAGCCTAATTGTTGCTGTAAATAAGCAGCAAACTTTAAGCTCAATTGATCCAATTCAGCATAAGTGATGCTTTTGCCCATGTTGATATAGGCGGTTTTGCTGGCATAATCTTTGATGCTTTCATCAAAGACTTCTAATAACGATGCGTAGTGATCGGCATTGATGTCAGCCGGAACACCTTCAGGGTAATTTTTTGACCAGACTCGATCCACTGTCCTCTCCTCGTGGTATTTATTATTTTTTAGTTATAGTAGTTATAGTTAGTACTTCAGAGCTTTGCACAGACCAGATAAAGTTCTGCCGCACAGCATCACTGAGTTTTTACTCTAATCCCGCATCATCCCACAATTGTTCAGATTTAACAATTGCCTGAGGAATCACCAATTCCAGCGCCCGTCACAACCGCATAAAAAATCGTCAGGAACGATTTTTAACAGCCTTAGCTGGCCCGTATGGGTGCTCTGCAGGATTGCAGAGCATAAAAAATCGTCAGGAACGATTTTTAACAGCCTTAGCTGGCCCTGCCGGAGTGCAGAAATCGTCAGGACAGCAAAAATTGACGAATGGCCTTGGCTGTTTGCTCAGGTTGTGTCATATGACAATGATGACCGCCGCTGACCTCTGTCAGTTCAAGTTGTCGATAGCAATGCTGATAGTGTTGTCGTGCCTGTTGCATCATCTGCAGACCATCAGTTGCTAAAATGGCAAGCACCGGGCATCGAATATCCTGCAGTAGCTGCGTTACCTGCGGCAGCAACAGCCGATAGGCCGAGGATTCGCGTAAACGCATATCAGCAGACCAGGTGACGCCCTCAGCACAAGGCCGGGTGCCTCTTTGCGTTAAAATCAGCGCTGTAGCAAAATCAAAATCACTTTGGCTTTGTCTGGCCAGCGCAGCACTTTGTACATCGTTGTACACTGGCTTTTGTTTTAGTGGGCTCTGCCATCTGTGCTGTATTGCAGTGCGGATTTGTTCTGTAATTTTACTGGCTTCACCTGTCACCAGCCCAAGACTATCGATCAGCACTAATCTGTTGACCAGTTGTGGCATCACGGCGGCAAGCACAGAACCAATCATGCCGCCCATGGAATGACCAATGATATTGACCTGTTGCCAGCCTGACTGTTTTATCAGAGTCGCGACATCATAAATCCAGTCTAAAAAATGATAATGCGCATCAGCACTGCGATGCCCGGATTGGCCATGGCCCGGCAAGTCAATCGCAACCAGATTAAGTTCGGTCAACTGTGCAGACAGGGGTAAAAAACTATCCGCATTATCCAACCAGCCATGCAAGCACAGAGTCACAGTGCCGGTTGCAGGCCCCTGCTGCCACCCTGCTAATGACAAGGCTGGCAGTGCAAAGGTCATAGCCTGCATCAGTGAGTGGCGGCCTTGACGAATTTTAATGTCATACGATCACTTTCCCCTATAGCCAGATATTTGTCTCTGTCTACAGCTCCCATCGCCAAGGTAGGTGGCAAAGCATAGACACCTTTTGGATAGTCTTTGGTGTCTTTTGGGTTGGCATTAATTTCAGATTTAGCCTGCAAAGTAAAGCCAGCTTGCTCTGCAACTGCAATCACGTAAGACTCGTCCAGATACCCCTCTACGGCTGAACTGGAGATTTCAGAAACACGACTGGCTCTGTGTTCGACTATACCAAATACACCACCAGGTTTGAGGACATCAAACACAGCACGGAATACGTCCAGCAAATAACCTTGTTCATTCCAGATATGAGCGTTGCGGAAACTCAGTACCAAGTCGTATTGCTGAACAGCGCCAAGGTACATATAGGCGGGAGGATCGAACTCAGTCTGCTGCACAGAACCGAAATGGTCTTTGTGCTGCAAAATGCGCTGACTCAGCTTCTCGCTGATACGACTCCAGAAGATTTTTCTTTCATCTTGCATAGTGCCGTCATCTACCCGGAAATTGGCGATGGTCAGTTTGCCCTGCTGTTTTAAATAGGGAGCCAAAATATCTGTATACCAACCACGGGCAGGCCATATTTCCAGCACAGACATGGTCGGCTGAATGCCAAAAAAACTTAAGGTCTCAACCGGGTGACGGTATTGATTCCTGGCTTTGTCTTCTGCACTGCGAAACGGATGTTCAGCCAACGCAGCCAGATCGGCGGCAGAAGAGGTTTGAGCGACAGCCGCTGCGCTAAAAAGCGCAGCAGAAAATAACACTGGATTAAGGTTGCACTTTATTCTGCTTATAATTGTCAACATGAACTGGGCCTTGTGTTGTCGAATGTTGTTTTGTAATAGTACGAACACGTATACCTGGACCATATCCCCAATAATAAGGATAAGGACGCATCATAGGCCAGGTCTCAATGACCTCGATTCTCTCTTCCTGCTTCGGCCACAAGTAGACTTTGGCATCTTTAATCACAGGATAGCGGTATTCATATTCATCCACTTTGCCAACTTCGGCGCGGGTCAATTCACCAAGCACTGTCACTGACTTACCACGCTGATACACCATCGGATCTAAAAAGCCTTTGATGTAAGTCACAAAACGGCCCTGGGTTTGATCAGACACGGACGGACGACCATTAGAGCCTGACGGGAAATAGACAATTTCCAGGCGGGTTTGGTTAGTTTGATTACTGATTTCAGCAATAACACCACTCCAGCGGGCAGTACCAAAATCTATGTTCTGTTGAGTCGCATTTTCATAACTGGTTAAGGCGACGTTATCAGCAATTCGTACTGGCTCCGGATAACTGGCACAACCTGCCAACGCCATCAGACTCAAAGCAACAACGACAAACTTCTTACTCATGACTTTATTAACCTCGTTAGCTACACGGCCTGTTAGATAAGGTGTAGCGGCTTTAGTTCCATCACTACTCTAAGCCAAGCATGATCGGCTCCGCAACACTTATATCTGAAGTTTTCTATTCAGCGGTTTCAGTCCTGCTTTTACGTCAGTTGGTCGCGTTTGGACTCTTTACAGTTTTGTCATATTTTAGTCACTGACGTAAGATAACCTCACCTGACAAATTCTGGCCGAACCAGATTTTTAGCCATTTACAGAGCTTTTTTATGTTAAAAAAATTAAGTTTAATCAGCATCGCTTGTCTTGCCTCTAGCTCCTTTGCTGTTGCTGCAGCACCCAAAAATATTATCTATATGATCGGCGATGGCATGGGGCCAACCTATTTAGCCGCGTATCGCTATTACATGGATAACCCGCAGACGAAGGCTGTAGAACGCACAGTGTTTGATGAGTTATGGATCGGTAACGCCAGTACTTACCCCGATGACGATACGGTAGTTACCGACTCAGCGGCAGCGGCTACAGCCTTGTCCAGCACTCACAAAACTTACAATGGTGCTATTGCAGTAGACCACGACCATAAACCTTTGACTACTATGCTGGAAATTGCCAAAGCCAAGGGTATGCAGACTGGTGTGGTGGTGACAGCACAAATTAACCATGCGACTCCAGCCGGTTTTCTGGCGCATGACAAAAGCCGCCAGAATTATGATCAGATAGCAGATGACTATATAGATAACAAAGTAAATGGTCAGATTGTCGCGGATTTGATGCTCGGTGGCGGTACCAGTTATTTCATCCGCAAAGACCGTAATCTGGTGGAAGAATTTAAGCAGGCCGGTTTCCACTACACGGATAGCTGGGCTGGTTTAAAAACGCTGAACCAATTGCCTGCATTAGGTTTATTTGCCCCGAAAGGCTTTAACAGTGCCTTAGACAACCCAGAACCATTGCCCCTGAAACAAATGACAGAAAAAGCACTGGAGCTGCTGTCCCCGGCCGAACAAGGTTTTGTGGTGATGATTGAAGGCAGTCAGATAGATTGGTGTGGTCATGCCAACGACATCGCCTGCGCTATGGCGGAAATGCATGATTTTGCAGAGGCGGTAAAAGTAGCAAAAGCCTATGTCGACGCTCACCCTGATACCCTGTTGGTGGTTACCGCCGACCATGAAACCGGTGGGTTGTCTTTAGGTGCTGCGGGTCACTACAGTTGGAAACGTGATGTGATCAAGAAAGTTAAACATACGGGTGACTATATAGCTGGACAACTGTTGGCTCTTAAAGATGAAACCGTCATGTATCAGGCATGGTTAGGTCTGACAGGTCTGGAGCTTAGTGCCGATGAACAACGCTTATTGAGTAAGGCCCGGACGCAAGGACAAAAGGCGCTGGCCACAGCGGTTAAACAACGTATCGATCACCACTCCACCACAGGCTGGACCAGCGGTGGTCATACTGCGGCTGACGTGCCGGTGCTGGCCTATGGTGCAGATAAGCAGGTTTTTGCTGGTTTTCAGGACAACACGGAAATTGCCGGCAAACTGATCCAGTTTATCCAGCAGAAGAAGTAATCTGTAGTGATTAAAAATAAACCCCACTGCATGCAGTGGGGTTTTTCTTGGCTGAAAGGAAATTTCTGCGGGTCGCAGAAACTGCCTTAACCTCTGTTGATTACATGAACTTGTAATCCAGGCCCAGGTAGAATGTACGGCCGTACACGTCAGTGTAACGAGGGTCGAAACCAACCTGATGACCGGCACCACCTGTACGTAATGACAGCGGAGGAGCACGGTCAGCTAAGTTATTAATACCAAAAGTTACGCCCAAAGCGTCCATCGCCTGGTACTTGGTCTGGTAATTAATAGTGGCATAAGACGGTACGCTCAGTTGCACGTCGGCACCAACACCTGTGACTGAACCTAAACGTACTGTACGTGAAGCGGCATACTGCGCCTGATCTTCATAACCACTGCGGTAGTTCAGGATAGCGCTGTGAGTGAAATCGCCATGACTTAACGTGTTGCTGAACTTAGCTAAAGTTCTGAATACCACTTCATTGTCATCCCCAAAACGGCCTAAGCTACTGATCCAGTCATCCGTCGTACCAGGACGGGTGTATTTGCTCTCCAGGACATAAGTACCAGCCAGTGTGGTGGTTAAACGACCAAAAGATAAGTCATTGCCTACTGTTAAGTCCCAGTCAATACCTTTGTTGATTGACTGACCTACGTTGACGCTGGCGAAAATAATAGCCAGCTCTTCCTGACCTGTCGCCTTATTGGTCTTGGTCGTGAACAGATCACGGTAACGGACCGGGTTGTTGACGATCTGCGACTCAGTGACAGAGGTCACCAGGTTGGTCAGCTCAATGTTCCAGTAGTCCATGCTGAAGCTGAAGTTATTATCAGGTGCATACACAAAACCTAAAGTGTACTGTTCAGACTCTTCTGGTTTTAAGTTCGGGTTACCCTGACTAAAAGCTTCAAACTGCTGTGGAGAAGGGCTACATACCGCGGCCAACGGGTCTGAAGTACCAGCAAATGGGCAAGAATACGGGCTGCTTGTGACACCGAATTCAACTTTAGGCTGGCCTAAATCCAACATAGACGGAGCTTTAAAGCCAGTACCTGTTGATGCACGTACTAATAAATCATCAGTCAGGTTGTAACGTAACGCCAGCTTATAGGTGGTGTCGTTCATCGAATCGTTGACTTTGTAGCTGCCTGGGCCTGCGATGCCGTCTTCGTTGTACACGAAGTCAGAGGTCACTTCACCAATGTTGTCATAACGCACAGCACCCGTCAGTTCCAGGTTCTCAAGAGCCGGAACTATCACTTCCACAAAACCACCGTAGTTGTCACGGCTTAAGTCATACTCTGAACCAATGTTGGCGCCTAACAGCAGATCTTGCTTGTTCGCATCAGACAATGAGCTGACATAGTGAGTATTACGGAACTCAACGCCAGTACCAATGTAGACATCACCAGCAGGCAGTTCATACACAGGAGCCGAAGCTTTTACATCAACGCCTTTGACTTCAGTCGTGTCGTTGCTCCAGTTGCCGTAGTACTGAGAATCCTGCAGAGCCTGCAGACCTTCAGCACTGATTTTATCCGGTGTGTCAAAGACATTGACTAAACCAGAGCTGACCGCATCCATGAATTTATCAAAGACCGGATAACCGCCTGCAATGTTTTCGTCTGTGTCGTTTTTAGAGTACGTAAAGGCGGCAGAGTAATCAACGGCACTGAACACCCCCTCAACTCCGGTGACGATATGCGTAGACTTGGTGTTCCACTCCGTAGCACGGCCACCCAGTGGTAAGGCACGCCACTGCGCTTGCACAGAAGTCACTGAACCAACGTGAGCCGGGTCTACATAAGGCATGACATATTGTTGCGCTAAAGCTGAATCAGCCGCTAATGGGAAAAAGCCTGTTGCATTAGGAGCGATACGAGTTGTCTGAGAGAAATCAGAATACATCAGGTCAGCAAAAAGTTTTGTATCGTCATTCAGCGCCAGGTCCGCGCCCAGCATCAGTGAATCACGTTCGCTTTCTGGCAGAATTTCTACTGTAGTGGTGTAGTCAAACTGGCACAGGCCTGATGCCTCAAAGTTATCAGCAGCGCAGTTCCCATTTTGTTTAGCGTACGGGTTAAATACAGCGGAGTTCACTGATTTACCATCTGCATCTGTGTAGACATAACGGGCGTTAGCCGGGATAGCATTTGGCGAGCCTGCAACGTAGTAATACTGTTTGTTATTCAGTGTGAACGGGATAATACCCGTCTTGGCAAATTCACGGTCTGTGGCTTTGAGCTGTTCCTGAGAATCACGGCTGTAGGATAACAGCACATTGTAACCATCAGCATCAAAATCACCTAAACCACCCGTGATCGAGAAGTTATCGCTGGTGCCATTTTTTTCTTCAGGCTTGTTGTAACGGGCGGACAGGTTCAGACCCTGAGCATCGTCTTTGGTGATGAAGTTCACTACACCTGCGATAGCGTCTGAACCGTACAAAGCAGATGCGCCGTCTGTCAGTACTTCAACACGCTCAATAGCCGCTAAAGGAATAGAGTTCAGATCGATAGTAGAGCCTGAACCACGTGGAGCCATTCTGCGGCCATTAATTAAAACCAGTGTGTAGTCTGAACCTAAACCACGTAAAGACGCGGTTTTCATACCACCGCCACCGCCACCCACAGAGTCACCATCAGTAGTGAAACCCTGCATAGAAGGAATAGATTGGATTAAGTCACCAGCAGTTGCTAAACCTGAACGGTCTATTGCAGCACGGTCAAGGACCTGGACCGGCAAAGCACCTTCAATGTCAGTACGCTTGATGCTTGAACCTGTAACCTGAATACGTTCAACATTATCAGTTTCCTGAGCATGGACTGCACCAGAAAAAGTAACGGCTGATACAGCGCCAAAAGCAACAGCCAAACTTACAGCTTTTGACAGCTTACTACTTACAAACATTTTATCTCCCTGGGTCACTGTGTAGTGACTCTGTTTTTACGGCAAGCAACATGAATGTTGATTGAAGTTACAACACGCCTGAATTGGCCCAAGCCAAAAAGGCGGCGGATGATAAAGGTAATTTTTTATCAGGGTCAACCGCTTTTGCCGGACAAAAGCCCGCGTTAAATGGCATCTGCCGCAAACAATACAAGTGTTAAATTAATGATAAAAATCAAGAGGATAAATATTTGTATGAAAAATAAACCACAGTGCAGTATGAAAATCAGACAACGAAAAAATCAGCACTGCAGCTATCTGGCTGTTTCATAAAAACAATATGAAAAGACTAATATTCAAAGCGCTACTGCAACAGATGAATAAATCAACAACAGCCGAATGGTCGTTGCTTTATTACAAAACTGAAAGTAAATGAGATGAAAAACACTATCAACTAAATTAGCTGTTTTCGCAGTGGGAACAGAAGCTTGACTGCTCAGGCCATGCTCAGCTTCTGAGTCAGGCCTGAACATCAAAGTAGCAGGTTTATGCCGAAGGTTTCAGTAACTGTTTTCTCAATTTGGGTGCTGATGTTTTCTCAGACAACCAAATATCTAAAAAGGCTGGGCCAAACGCCGGATCGGTGACATCCCCCAGCAGTTGATCATTGAAGTAAAACTGCACTTTACCGTCTGCCAATAATACACAACTGAGCTGATCGCCCTTTTTAACATCTGTCCAAAGTTTATCCAGTTGCTTTGCCCAGTCTTGATGCTGGGCTGACACTTTGCCTTGCAGATGTTCCCATTGGTCTACAGTGGCTTCGATAAAATCTGCTTTGCTGATATCGCGCTGGTAGGTTAACTTCAATACCACAGGTGCGCTTTGCTGATAATCGCTCCACTGACCATTGGCGGTATAAAGTTGCGCCTGATACAGATCCCAGAACAGATAACTAAACTGCCCCTGCCCTACTAACTTGACGTTATCTGGCATAGCCATGCTGCTTGTACAGCAGAGAAAAAGTACAGCCGCTAAAGTTTTACGCATAAAATCGTCTACTCCACCCTGATAACACACCAAAGCAGCCCCAACACAAAGCCAATGCGACATAAGCTTCTGTGGTATTGCTAACCTGCATCTGACCGCTTAAGGCCGCTCCTCCCAGATAAGCCATTGGACCAGACAGGGCCGCAATAAGTGCCGCCAGCCAGTAATTTTGTAAATAAGCCGAAAAAACCTGTACCACCGCCAGACTAAACACCAGCCACAACGCCAGCATCCACTCAGGCAACCATACCGAGGAGGTGAAACTTAATACGCCACTGTATTGCAACACCGAATCCAGAGCTATGCCCAAAGCGGCAAGAGCGAGCCAGGCCACACGTTCAGCCCTGTGACAGCGCCAGACACTCCAGACAACAAACAACAAAACAGGCACAAGCAAGGTGTTTTGCAGCAACACCAGAGCAAACCAGCTCAGTTTAAAACCTATCAGAACAGGCCAGTTGATCCGGTTCATGACTGACGCATCCCGGCAGCGACTTTGCAACGCAAACCATAAGGCAACAGGTTGAGCAGATGCAGACTCCACACCAGACGTTTTGGAAAACGTATTCGCTGTTGCCGGCGGTCAATACCGCGGCGGATCCGTGCTGCAGCATCGCCAACCTGCAACAGAAATGGCATCTTGAAGTCATTTTTTTGAGTCAGCGGAGTATCAACAAAACCCGGCTCAATAAGACAAACAGCCACAGCAGTCTCTGTCAGATCAACCCGTAAACTATCAGTGAAATAGCTTAGCGCCGCTTTACTGGCACCATAAGCCTGAGCTTTAGTGAAAGGGAATAAGTGAGCCAGACTGCTGACGATGGCCAGAGTGGCATCTTCTGATTTTTGCAGCAGAGGCAATAACAGCTTCACAGACGCAACCTGAGCCTGAAAATTCAGTGCCATGGTCCGATCAAAAATATCCAGAGGCAGGTCCATCGCGTCGACATAATCACAACTGCCCGCATTGAGGATCACCAGGTCCAACGCTGGGATCTGCTGACTCAACTGCTCTACAGCAGCGGCGAAAGATGCTGTGTCGGTTAAATCCAACGGCAACGCATGGATACTTTTGTGTTGGTTGTGGAGCTCATTCAGTGCGTTGACGGAACGTGCAACCGCGATAACCTGCCAACCTTGGTCAGCGTACTGAATAGCAAGTTCGCGGCCTAAGCCTGAACTTGCGCCAGTGATTAAACAGTAACGGGACATAAATACAGACTCAAAACGAATGATGCTGTTTATACGTCTGCGCTCGCTAAATGGATCCCTGTTGTAAAAACAGAGTGGTTAACACAGCTTAAGCGTACAAATCCAAACTAAACATTTGCTGGATCTTTTCACGTTTGTCCTGATTCGCCAGCATGTCGTAGGCATCTAACGCCTGCTGATTGCGCTGTTTCGGCTGGTCGTAGGTCGTGCGTCTTTGCGCTTCCTGCTCGTCCAGCATCGACAAAACCTGAGCGTCAGCACGCACACCGCGACCAGAAGGTACCAGTGTGGTTGTACTTTGCTGTTCAGCCTCTACGGCTTTGGTTTTATTGCCCTGAAATACCAGTCCGACACTGGGATTTTTCGGTACATCACGACTGACGGCTATTGTCATAACTGCTTAAAGTTCGTTTCGGTTAAGTGCCAGTATAACTTAGCAAAATTTTTCGCCAAGTCGCTTTTATTACCTGTTAGGAAGTTTTTGCCAGGTCACTTCGTCTCTCACATAAGTCGGCTCTGCCAGTTCGGCGGCAATAAACTGCCCTTGCCGGAACGGAATTGCCGCCAGACTCAACATATCCTGCGCTGAAGGATACAGAATCACAGGGCTATGATGAACCACAGCCAGATCTTCATCTCCGCTGTTGCCAGTTTTATGCCAGTCTTCCAACTGTTGTGGGTAGGTTTGCCACCCCGTGCCTACAGCGCATATAGCACCTTTTAATACAGGTGCGGCCAAATCAGTGGGCTTAGCCGCCACTTCATCGCTCAGAGCTTGCATCAAGCCCTGATCAGCTAACTGAAAACTCGCCAGATAGACTTCATTCATCCGTGCATCTATAGCGGACACGACCTGATGCGCCTGATGCAATCTGTGTGCGGCTTGCGCCATAGCCGCCAAGGTCGATACACCATAAACCGGTAGCTCTGCGCCAAAAGCCAGTCCCTGACACACTCCGACTCCTATCCGAACCCCGGTAAAACTGCCAGGTCCTTTGCCAAAGACCAGACCATCCAGTTGCTGTAGAGTGAGTCCTGCTTCAGACAGTAGCTGTTGCACCATAGGCAAAATACGTTTGCTATGTTGCTGCGGACAAACTTCATCCAAAGTCAGAATTTTGCCATCGACAGTTAACGCCACTGAACAAGCTTCGGTAGAGGTATCTAGTGCCAGTAGTTTCAACAGGCGGCTCCTTTTATCAATGTGGATTTTTTGCTATTTCGGCAAATCGGTCAGGAATTTTACCGCAGCCTGCAAATCACGGCTACGGCGCATCGGCGGTAAGCTTTTTAAAAACACCGAACCATAAGGCCGGGTGACTAATCTGTTATCACAAATCACCAACACGCCCCGGTCTGACACATCACGAATTAAACGGCCTACCCCCTGCTTTAAAGTGATCACGGCTTGCGGCAACTGGACTAAAGCAAAAGGATCCTGACCTTTGAGCTGACAATCTTCATTGCGCGCCTGCAGTAACGGGTCATCCGGCGAGGCAAAAGGTAGTTTATCGATAATAACGCAGCTTAAAGTATCGCCCCGTACATCCACGCCTTCCCAGAAACTGCCGGTGCCAAGCAACACCGCATGTTTGGTTTCAACAAACTGCTCCAGCAATAAACGTTTACTGGTACTGCCCTGCACCAGCACGGGCAAAGACAAATGCTGGGGCAGCTCGTTCGCCATCCACTGCAGCATACGATGGCTGGTGAACAGGAAAAAACAGCGGCCCTGATTGGCTTCAATTAAAGGGACTGCCAATTTCAGCAGCGCCTTGCCCATTCGGGCGTCATTGGGTTCAGGTAAATAACGCGGCACCAGCAACATAGCTTGCTGCTGGTAATCAAATGGGCTGTCGAGCAGCAAAGTATCGGCCTGCTGCAAACCCATTTGTTCACTGTAGTGGGCGAAGCCCTGATCCACCGACAAAGTGGCCGAAGTAAAAATCCAACTACGTTTTTCGGCAAACACCAGCTCACGGAATTTATCAGCAATACTCAGAGGCGTTAAATGCAGACTGATATGTTGCCGGGTGGTTTCGTACCAGAAACTCACACCGGTTTTGCTGACATCCTGCAGTTTTTCTAACTGGGTTTTCGCCAAAGCCAGCCGCTCAAAACAATGATCCACCACTTCGTTGCGGCCAAGACTGCCCTTGAGCACCTGATACAACATACCCATGGCTTCAGAGACACGGGTCAGTGCCAGTTGCACGTCCGGTCTTTTACTACTATCCCGCCAATTGCCGCGTTCAGGTTCATCGGACCACAAAAGTCGCCAGTCACGGACTAAAGTCGCCAGTTTGTCCGCGGTTTTACTCAATTGCGGATGATCACGTAATTCAGTTTTACAAATCAGTTCCAACTCTTTACACAGGTCCAGTAGAGTCCGGCTGGATAAAGTCTCACCAAAATACTCACTGGCGATATCCGGAATTTGGTGGGCTTCATCAAAAATCACCACATCCATATTCGGCAGCAGCTCGCCAAAACCTGTGTCTTTGAGTGCCATATCGGCAAAAAACAAATGGTGGTTCACCACGACTAAATCGGCCTGCATAGCCTTTTTGCGGGCCCTGAGCAAATAGCAGTCTTCGTAGGATGGGCAGTCTTTGCCGAGGCAATTGTCTGCGGTGCTGGTCACCAGCGGCAGAGCTTTGGAGTCTTCGGCTATGTAAGTCAGCTCGCCTATATCACCACTTTGGGTTTCGTTGGACCACTTTTTGATCAGGCTTAAATCGTTGATCACAGCCGCATCCGCCGTTGGTACATGCTGGTAATGCTGATCCAAGCGAAATAAACACAAATAATTGGAGCGGCCTTTTAATAAAGAAGTGTCCACTGGCAAGGCCAAAGCTTTAAGGACAGTGGGTAAATCACGGAAATATAGCTGCTCCTGCAGGTTTTTCGTTCCAGTGGATAAGATCACTTTTTTGCCGGATAACAAAGCAGGCACTAAATAAGCGTAGGTTTTGCCTGTGCCAGTGCCCGCTTCGACCACTAAAGCACTGCCATTTTCAATGGATTTAGTCACAGAAGCTGCCATCAACTTTTGTGGCTCACGGGCTTTAAAACCTGCAATAGCTTTGGACAAAGCCCCTTGTTCGGCAAAAGCCTGTTGCACTTGCTTTAACATAAGCGCAAAACGAACCCAGAGTTAGCAGGTAAAAAAACAGACAACAGCATAAATAAGGCCCGGCAAGAATTTGCGCTATTATGCCTTGGCTAGATAAAAATATCTAAGTGTCCTTCGTCATCCACATGCTGATCTTCCTCAGGCGTGGTTTCAGGAGCTGGTGGATAGTCGTCACGGCGGCGCCTGTCCTGACGTTTTTTCTGCTGATCTTTAAGTAAAATCAGGAAACGTTTTTCCTCTTTTTCATAAGCGCTGATCTTTGCATCCTTAAACACAGGCGCGATCATAGGCCCTGGCTGTTCAGCGGGTGTGCCCGGTGGTCGATATAAATAGGGAAACAAAACGTCCATACAGTCCTCCTCTGCCCTGTTATCGGCAGCGGTGCAAACAACTTTATCTATACAACATGATTATTTTTTACACTAACCCTTAGAGGAATATATTTATAAATTATTCATTTTTTGTCGTAAAAAGTGTGCAAAATTAAAAATAACAAAACAAAAACAAATAGATACAAAAATATCGCATCAAAACAAAATATGGCGGAAACAAAAAATTTTGTTGCCTGAATCACAAAAAGCCGCTAGCTTGTATACATCTTAACGAGGAGTCACTTTTATGATTATCAACATTCACTGGCATCATCATCATCATTTATCCGACTAGCCGGTCCGTGTTGACATTGGAGGCTAGGTCATAACTAGCCTACGGTGGAGAAAGTGCAAACCAATTCCAACTGAACCCCGGGGCTAAAATCCCGGGGTTTTTGTTTTACGATTTTTAAAAGGTATTGATAAACATGACAGTTAACAGCAACAGATTACGTATCGCTATTCAGAAGTCAGGTCGCCTGTCGCAAGACTCACAGGCTCTTTTAACTAGCTGTGGTTTGAAAATTAACCTACGTGAACAGCGTCTGATCGCCCATGTCGAAAATATGGATATCGATTTACTGCGGGTGCGCGATGACGATATTCCGGGTTTAGTGATGGACGGTGTTTGTGATTTAGGTTTCGTTGGTGAAAACGTACTGGAAGAAGTGTCCTTGCAACGTCAAATGGACAACGAAACCTACGATTACACTGTGCTGGCCCGTTTAGACTTTGGTGGCTGCCGTTTATCCATCGCTGTACCGCAGGAAGAAGACTATAAATCGGTCAAAGACTTAGAAGGCCGCACTATCGCCACCACTTACCCACGTTTACTAAACCGCTATTTAAAACAAAATGGTGTCAATTGCCGTATCGTCAATTTAAAAGGCTCAGTGGAAGTAGCACCACGCGCTGGTTTAGCCGATGCCATTTGTGATTTAGTCTCCACAGGCGCCACTTTAGAAGCCAATGGCTTAAAAGAAGTGGAAGTGATTTACCGATCCAAAGCAGTACTGATCCAGCGCCGCGATTTAGCTGATGAAAAACAACTGAAACTGATCAAAAAGCTAATGCCACGTATTCAGGGTGTGATGCAGGCCAATGAAAGTAAATACATTATGCTGCACGCACCACGCGCTCGTTTGCAGGAAGTAATAGCTCTGCTGCCAGGTGCTGAAAACCCAACTTTATTACCACTGGCAGGCAATGACGATTTAGTGGCTTTGCATGTGGTCAGCAGCGAGACGTTGTTCTGGGAAACCATGGAGCAACTCAAAGGCTTAGGTGCTAGCTCCATTCTTGTATTACCCATTGAAAAGATGATGGAGTAAAAGATGCAGTTTCAGATCAGCAACTGGCAACAACTGGATAAAACTGCCCAGCAGGCGTTATTAGAACGCCCGTTGCAGCAGCAGTCCGACAGTTTAAAACAGGCAGTAAAACAGATAATTCGCGCTGTGCGTACTGAAGGCGATGCCGCTTTACAGCGTTTCAGCCTTGAGTTTGACAAGCTGCAGAGCAACCCTTTGCGTTTGTCGGACGAGTCGCAACAGCGTTTAATTGGCTCTTTATCAGACGAGTTAAAAACTGCCATCCAGATTGCCTATCGCAATATCCGCAGCTTCCATGCCGCTCAGGTGCCGCAGAATATCCGTATTGAAACTCAGCCTGGTGTGATCTGTGAACTGAATTACAGCGCTTTGGATCAGGTGGGTTTGTATGTGCCCGGTGGCAGCGCGCCTTTGCCATCTACTGTGTTAATGCTGGGTGTGCCTGCGCAACTGGCCGGTTGCCGCCGGGTGGTGTTAGTCACGCCGCCGGGGCAGCCTGAAGCCGGTGATATTGCCGCTGAAATCGTCTATGCCGCATCTCTCTGTGGCATTACCGAGATTTATACTTTAGGTGGCGCTCAGGCTGTGGCCGCTTTGGCCTATGGCACTGAAACCATCGGCAAAGTGGATAAGATTTTTGGTCCGGGCAACAGGTTTGTCACCGAGGCCAAGCAGCAAGTCAGCCAGGATGCTAGAGGCGCCGCTATTGATATGCCGGCTGGCCCTTCTGAAGTTTTAGTGATTGCCGATGACACAGCCAACCCGGTCTTTGTAGCAGCAGATTTATTATCTCAGGCCGAACACGGTCCGGACTCACAAGTGGTGCTCGTCAGCCCTTCTGAAGCCTTGCTGGTCAATACTATCAGTGAATTAACACGTCAGACGGCTTTATTACCACGAGCTGAAATTGCGAAAAAGGCCCTGAGCAACAGCCGACTAATTTTAACGCCGGATTTAGCCACAGCAGCTTTGGTCAGTAATCAATACGCACCTGAGCACTTAATTATTCAAACCGCGGACGACCAAGGCCTGCTTGGTAAATTAACCAACGCCGCCAGTATTTTTGTGGGTCCTTATACGCCAGAATCTGCAGGTGATTATGCCAGTGGCACTAACCATGTGTTGCCCACTTATGGCTATAGCCGTAACCACAGCAGTTTAAGTCTGGCCGACTTTTATCGTCGTTATACAGTGCAACACTTAACAGCAGACGGCATGCGCGATTTAGGCCCCACTATTGTTAAACTGGCCAAAGCCGAAGGCTTAGATGCGCACGCCAATGCGGTGTCGTTCCGATTAGCAGAGTTAGCGCTTCACGCAAAAATTTCAGAGGGAAATCGTCCATGAGCCGTATCAGCAGTTTAGCCCGGCAAAAAGTACAACAACTGGTGCCTTATGCTTCAGCCCGCTTAAGCATGAGTGGCGGCTCGGTGTGGCTCAATGCCAACGAAAACTCCTTAGCCACAGACTATGAGCTGTCAGGCCAGTACAACAGATACCCGGATTGTCAGCCCAAAGAGCTGATCAGCGCTTATGCCGCTTATGCTGGTGTAGAAACCCATCAGGTGCTGACCAGCCGGGGCGCTGATGAGGGCATTGAGCTGTTAATTCGCAG
Source organism: Rheinheimera mesophila (assembly GCF_000986865.1). Taxonomy (GTDB): domain Bacteria; phylum Pseudomonadota; class Gammaproteobacteria; order Enterobacterales; family Alteromonadaceae; genus Pararheinheimera; species Pararheinheimera mesophila. The sequence continues at coordinate 32,232 of NZ_LAVS01000013.1, read as the reverse complement.
CTTCTGTGAACCGGGACAAGATGCCATCAGCATTTGCCCGCCGACTTATGGTATGTACAAAATCAGCGCCGAAAGCCAGTTAGTCGATGTCAATATAGTGCCTTTAACCCGGGATTTAACATTGGATCTGCCAACTTTATTTGCGCAACAAGCCAATGTAAAACTGGTGTTTATTTGTAGCCCGAATAACCCGACCGGCGATTTAATACCTCGTGAGCAAATCGTTGAAGTACTGGAGTTTTATAAAGACAAGGCTTTAGTGGTGGTCGACGAAGCTTATATTGAGTTTGCACCAGAAGCTTCGGTGGTTGGTTTGTTAAACCAATATAGCAACTTAGTGGTGCTGCGTACTTTATCCAAAGCTTTTGCTCTGGCTGGCCTGCGTTGCGGTTTTACGTTGGCAGAGCCTTCGGTGATTGCCGCACTTCGCCAGATGATAGCGCCCTACCCTGTACCAGCTCCTGTGGCCGAGATTGCAGTGCAGGCCTTATCTGCCCAGGGCCAGCAAAAGATGCGCGCGACAGTTTCGCAAATCAACAGCTTACGCGACAGCTTCAGCGCTTTTGCCACAACTTTGAGTTATGTAAGCAAAGTCTATCCATCCAAGGCTAACTATGTGTTGCTGTCTGTGCCTGATGCTGCGGCTCTGGTCAGCTTTATTGCAGAGCAAGGTGTGCTTATTCGTAACCAATCCAGCCAGTTAGGTTTAGGTCAGGTAGTTCGGGTCTCTATTGGTTCTGCCGCTGAAATGGCGCAGCTACAACAAATTATGTCGTCTTATTCTTTATCCCCAAATTCAGAAAAACAGGAGTCTTTATGAGTGCCAAAGCTATTTTATTTATCGACCGTGACGGCACTATGGTGGAAGAGCCTCCGGTAGATAAACAACTGGATTCACTGGAAAAATTAGCCTACGAGCCTGATTTGGTGCCTTCGTTACTCAAGTTACAGGCTGCGGGCTATTCGCTTGTGATGGTGACCAATCAGGATGGCTTGGGTACCTCTAGTTTTCCGCGTGACACTTTTGATGCGCCGCACAATAAGATGATGCAACTACTGACCTCACAGGGCATTCGGTTTGACGATATTTTAATTTGCCCGCACTTTGACAGCGACAACTGTAGCTGCCGCAAGCCGAAGCTGGGCTTAGTCAAAGATTATCTGCAGCAAGGCAAAGTGGATTTCACCAACTCTTTTGTCATTGGCGATCGGTTAACCGACGTGCAACTGGCGGAAAATATGGGCTTGCCGTCGTTTCGCTATGACAGAGCTACTCTAGGCTGGAAAGAAATTACCAAACAACTGCTGAGCAAAGGCCGTAAAGCCAGTGTCAGTCGGGTGACCCGCGAAACCGATATTCAAGTGAATGTCGACTTAGACCAACAAGGCGGCAATGTCATTGAAACCGGTGTAGGCTTTTTTGACCATATGCTGGATCAAATTGCCACCCACGGTGGTTTCAGCCTGCAACTCAAAGTCAAAGGCGACTTGCACATCGACGATCACCACAGTGTGGAAGATACTGCTCTGGCTTTAGGTCAGGCGTTAAAACAAGCGCTTGGCAATAAAAAAGGCATTACCCGCTTTGGTTTTGTGTTGCCTATGGATGAATGTCGCGCTGAATGTGTGCTGGATTTATCCGGCCGGCCGCTGCTGAAGTTTGATGCAGATTTAGGTCAGGGTTCCGTCGGTACTATGAATCTGGAAATGGTGCACCACTTCTTCCGCTCGTTAAGCGATGCCATGCTGATGACGCTGCACTTATCGGTCAGCCCTGGCAATAAACACCATATGGTGGAAGGTTTATTTAAAGCTTTTGGCCGTGCGCTTGGTCAGGCGATTAAAGTATCAGGCGAAGCGCTACCCAGCAGTAAAGGAGTGCTTTAATGTCGCTTGTGATTGTCGATACCGGCTGTGCCAATATCAGCTCTGTCTATTGTGCCTTTCAGCGCCTCGGTGTGGATGCCAAAGTCAGCAGCGATTTAACTGTGATTAAAAACGCCAGCCGTTTATTAGTGCCGGGCGTAGGCGCTGCACGTCAGGCGATGGCGAACTTACAGCAGCGCGATTTAATAGCCACCTTACAGCAGGCGGAGCAGCCACTTTTAGGCATTTGTCTGGGTATGCAGCTACTTACCGATCACAGCGAAGAAGGGGATGTCGACTGTTTAGGTTTAATCCCAGGTCAGGTCAAGCGCATGCAAGTGGGCGATTTACGCCTGCCACATATGGGCTGGAATACCTTGCAGGTGCAAGAAAGTGCGCAACATCATCCGCTTCTCAAAGGCATTGGGGCGAACGACTATGTGTATTTTGTGCATAGTTTTGCCGTTGCACCGTCCGACACCACTTTAGCGCGCTGCCATTACGGCAGTGATTTTGCTGCTGTGATTGGCAAAGGCAATAAGCTGGGCGCGCAGTTCCACCCTGAACGCTCAGGTGCTGTTGGCGCACGTTTATTGCAAAACTTTCTGGCGTTTAATGGTTAATTTTTCTCATCCGGCTTTGCCGTTACAGGATAAAACGTGATTATTCCGGCGATAGATTTAATACAAGGTAAAACAGTGCGGCTGTATCAGGGCAGCTACGATAAAACCACTGAATATCAACAAACTCCAGTGCAACTGCGCGATTTATACGCTAAAGCGGGCGCAGGACTTTTGCATCTGGTGGATTTAACAGGGGCAAAAAATGCCGCAGAGCGCCAGCTTGAGCTGTTAACAACCTTAATGCAAAACGCGCCTTTGCCTGTGCAAGTGGGCGGTGGTGTGCGCACCGCAGCCGATGTCGATCAGTTACTCTCGGCTGGTGCCAGCCGTGTAGTCGTAGGCAGTGTCGCCATTCGTGAACCAGAAACAGTACAAGGCTGGTTAAGAGCTTATGGCGGCGACAAAATAGTGTTAGCACTGGATGTCTCTATTAATGCCGAAGGCGATAAAACCTTGCCAAGCCACGGCTGGATTGAAGAGTCGAGCATTACGCTGGAGCAGGTGCTGACTGGTTTTATTGCTGCAGGCGCGAAACATGTGCTCTGCACCGACATCAGTAAAGACGGTACTTTGCAGGGTCCTAATCTGGCTTTGTATGCCGAACTGGTGCAGAAATACCCACAAATTCAGTGGCAAGCCTCGGGTGGCGTTGGCTCTTTAGCCGATATCAAAGCCTTAAAACCTACTGGCGTGGCTGGGGTGATTTTAGGCCGAGCTTTGCTGGAAGGTAAGTTTACTGTTGAGGAGGCCATCCAATGCTGGCAAGACGCATAATTCCTTGTTTAGATGTGCGCGATGGCAAAGTGGTCAAAGGTGTGCAGTTTCGTAACCATGAAGTCATTGGCGATATAGTACCGCTGGCTAAAGCCTATGCCGAACAAGGCGCCGACGAGCTGGTGTTTTACGACATCACCGCCTCCAGCGATGGCCGAGTGGTCGATAAAAGCTGGGTGCGCCGTATTGCTGAAGTGATCGATATCCCCTTTTGTGTCGCTGGTGGTATTAAATCAGTTGCAGATGCCGGATTAATTTTGGAAATGGGCGCAGATAAAATCTCTGTCAATAGCCCTGCTTTAGCGCGGCCAGAACTGATTAGCGAGCTGGAACACAGTTTCGGTCAACAATGCGTGGTGATTGGCATCGACAGCTTTTTTGATCAAGCAACAGGTCAATATCAGGTCTATCAGTTCACGGGGGATGAAAGTCGCACCCAAAAAACCCGCTGGCACACGCTGGATTGGGTCAAGCGGGTACAGGAGCTGGGCGCTGGTGAAATAGTGCTGAATTGTATGAATCAGGATGGTGTACGCCAGGGTTATGATCTGACTCAACTGCAACTGATCCGTAAGGAGTGCAAAGTGCCGTTGATTGCCAGTGGTGGTGCCGGGGCTATGCAGCACTTTGCCGATGTATTTCAGCAAGCCGATGTCGACGGCGCTTTAGCCGCCTCGGTGTTTCACAAAGGCATCATCCCCATCCCAGAGCTGAAAGCCTTTTTAGTAGAACACAAGCTGGAGATCAGGCCATGAAACTGAATTTAACCAATCTGGACCAGCTAGACTTCAGCAAAGGCGATGGCTTGTTGCCGGTCATAGCTCAGCACGCCCGCTCCGGTAAAGTGCTGATGCAGGGATTCGCTAACCAAGAAGCATTGCAAAAAAGCCTGGAAACTGGCGATCTGACTTTTTTTAGCCGCAGTAAAAATCGCTTGTGGACCAAAGGCGAAAGCTCAGGCCATACGCTGAAATTACAAAGCATGGCAGCGGACTGTGACCAGGACAGTATTCTGGCTTTGGTATTGCCAATTGGCCCAACCTGTCATGTCGGCACTGAAAGTTGCTGGCACGAAAGCGAAGCCAATCAGCCCGACTTAGCCTTTTTAGATCAGTTAGAGCAAGTGATCCACAGCAGATACGGTGCTGACCCAAGCAGTAGCTACACCGCCTCTTTATTTGCCAAAGGCGTCAAACGCATCGCACAAAAAGTTGGTGAAGAAGGGGTAGAGACTGCTTTGGCAGCCACTGTAGGCGATAGAGAAGAGCTGAAAAACGAAGCAGCAGATTTGATCTATCACCTGCTGGTCTTACTAAAAAGTCAGGACTTAGCACTGCATGATGTGCTTGAGGTGCTAAGGCAGCGGCATCAGACCAAAGCAGAATAGTAACTCGATCAGAACAGCTCTGGCAGCGGCCTGCTGCCAGAGCATCACTGCTGCTCTTTACCCGTCTTTTTACCTGTCTTTGTAATACTGATTGGCCTTATAAGCTTCCACTTCCAATGGCGAGTTCTCATAACCATAGGTCGCTAAATCGGCGAAATGTTGTGTCACCACCGCCTCTAAACTAGAGCGCTCAATTTGCAACACATGCACCAGCTCATGCGCCAGTCTGGCCGTGGTTAAGTCATAACCTTTGCGGATGTAGATGGAATAACCAAACACCTGGGCATTATTTACTATCCCCTGGCCAATAAATCCTAAAGCTTCACCAACCGTCTTTAGCAAGACGTTGTCATGCGGAAATGGCACTTCATCGACATACAGCAGCCTGACTTTTTCCGGATGCTGAATGCCAATCTCTTTGGCGATCAGCAGTTGTTCTGCATCTAAAGCCTGCCATTGGTGCAGACCTGAAACCTCAGTGGCTGCAGCCCACTCGATATAAGGTGGCAGCACCAGTGCTGCGATAATCTTTTGATGGAAAACCATCACTGCAGCCACAAGGATAAAAAGCAAAATTAGCATTATTTTTAGTAGTTTCATCACACTATTCCCACTGTGTCGCTAAAAAGTCAGCCTAAAGGCGTTTTGGTAGTGTAAAAACTGCGCTTAACGCAGCTCCATTTGTTGCCACAGATCCAGTTGTTGCTGTTTCGCTAAATGTTGTGCTTGTTTTAATAACTCAGCCGCCTGCTCTGTTTGCCCCACGGCCTTTAACGCATCACTTTTTTGTTTTAAACCTTCTGCTGAATGGGTTAAATCAGCCTGCGCCAACAGATCCAGCGCCTGCTGTGGCTGCTTTAGCTTGTTATACATTTTGGCAAACTGAATGCTGACTTCGTTAAAAGAGGCCGGTTGTTGCTGTTTTAACAAAGCTAAAAACTTTGGCATTTCATCCACCTGGTCTGTACCAACAAAAAATTTACCTAAAGTGTAAGCCTGTAACCAGTCTATCTGATACGCACCAAACTGCTGTTGTTGTTTTTGTGCAAACAACTGAAAGACGGCGTCAGCTCCCTTTAGAGCCAACATCTGTACCGCATCAGTAAAGTAATCTTTGTATAAATAGCTCAAGCCCGCATACAAAGCAGGTAAAGCCGTACTGTAATGGGTTTCGTCCGGGAATTGCTGGAAGTTCCAGCGCAGTTGCGGGTTATTGGCTTGTTTTAGTGCTGCGACTAACTCGGTCACGCCCATACCACGCTCATTAGCTAAGGACAAAAACAGTCGTTTGCTGCTGCTTTTTTCAGTCAAAAAGCGTTCAAACTTTTTCTGGAAACTGTAATCGTCAAACCAGAGGCTAGCGCTCATGGCTAAATAAGCCTGAAACGGGCTGTCCCTTTGTACCAGCTCATACAAGCTGTATAAGCCACCGAGTGAATAACCCGCCAAAATACGCTCCGCACTGGTGCGGTAGGTTTTTTCTATCTGCGGGATAAGCTCGGTATTCACAAATAACCGCATCGGCTCCAGACCACCATAAGCTTCTGAACCTTCGCCCTGTATAGCCCAGGTGGTGGCTTTGACGTAATCGTCTGGCCCTTCAGTGGCCACCCCTACGACGATCAGAGGTGGAATTTTTCCCATCTGGGTCAGGTTTTTTACTGTGGCAGCCACATGGAAAAACTGAAAATCAGCATCAATGATATACAACACCGGATAACGCCGCAGCGGCTCGGCCTGATAACGGCTGGGTAAAGACACCGAGTAACGACGTTGTTGCTTCAGCACTGCCGATTGCAGTTTGAAACTTTCGCCGACGGCTATCAGCTCCGCCTTTAGTTGGGCTGATGGGCTCAGCAGACCAAATAATACGAAGCACAGCACCAGCAATTTTTTGTAAATCATTATGTTAAGCCTTTTATCCTGCTGAAAACTCAGGCAGCATAAGAGCAAATTAACAGACAGGCAACATCAAAGGCGGAGTCAATTTTATGAAATATAAAATTAAACAAAAGATATTCAGCCTGACCGACAGCTTTACTATTGAAGATGAACGTGGCAACACGGCGTTTAGCGCTAAAGGCAAGTTTTTTAGTATCTCCAGCAGCCAAACCCTGTTCGACAGCCGCGGCGTGGAGCTTTTAAAAATTAAACGTAAATATCTGACCATCATGCCGGCTTGTCGCTTGTTGTGTGCCGATGGCAGTGAGTGGCTGATCCGCAAATGTTTTTGGCCCTTCTGGACCAGCCGTTTCACCATCAGTAGCCCGGTTGGTGAACTGGAGATGCACGGCAACTTATGGCAACACGAATACAAAATCAGTCAAAACGGTAAGGTACTGGCGGAAGTGTCCAAGTCCTGGTTTAGCTGGTCTGATACCTACGGTGTGGATATTTACGAGCCGAAATTAACAGCCCAATTACTGGCCGCTGTGATTGTGATAGATCGGATTCAGCATTCAGGCAAAAACTCGACAGTGGATGATGATTGATACAGCAGATAGTGACAGCGCGTAGTTGGGTGGCGACCTCACCAGCCGACATCCCGGCACATACGTTATCCGCTTTGGCTGCTTCCTTCCGGACCTGACCAGGTGAACGAATTAGTATTGCGGGAGGACCGATGAGGCCACCATTGCAGGTACCAGTGCAACTGGTGCGCGCATTATGCTGAAAAGCTTTTCGCTGTGCAACAACTTAAGCGTTTTCCGGATATTTTGCCGTCATTTGCTGAAAAAATAAGCGCATTTGCTGCAGATCGTCGGCGAAATTTTCACCAACAGTGACACAGGGACCAAACACCAGTTGCTTGTGTTTGTAATCCAGCCCAATTAAGCAGACGGGTACGTTAGCTTGTTTGGCGATATGCCAAAAGCCAGAGCGCCACTGCTCGACTTTTTTACGACTGCCTTCCGGCGATAAACCCAATAACAAAGTCTGATGCTGAGCAAACTCAGCCACCACCTGCCCCACCACCCCATGCGGATGACGACGATCAACCGGGATCCCACCTAAAGCGCGTAACAATCTTTTCACCGGCCAGACAAAAATGCTGTGTTTGCCTAAAAAGCGGATGTTCAGATCCAGAGCTAAAGCTGCGGCGATACCCACAAAAAAATCCTGATTGGAGGTATGAGGAGCCACAGCAATCACCATCTTTTTATGGTCAGGGACTTCTCCATCAATAGTCCAGCCCCCCAACAGCTTTAACAAGCAAAGGCCAAGTGTCTGACCCAGCTTGCTGTTACGGCGGGGTAAATCGGCTGGAACCACAGGTAAACCAGACATTAAGGTTGAGCCAATACCAACTGATGAGCTTCTAACACACGTTTTAAGCGCTTCTGGTTATCTGGTCCTAAACGGATCATCTGACGTTGCGCCAGAGGCAGAGCCTCAATTTGCGGGTCGGCATAAGTGTAATAGACATTAGGACGGGCCAATAGCATAGGTGGCGCTACTTCTGGCGTCGCCAGCAAGACTTTAATCGCTTCCTGTAAACGGACGCGGAACTGCGCATTGGGATAACCCAGTTCAGCATAGGCTTGCTGCATCAGCGGATAATAGTATTCAAACAGACGTTTTACTTCGGTCACTGAAACACTTTCCAGCAATTGCAGGTAAGGTTCATAGCGTGCGAAGTTAGCAGGGTCCAACTGCACTGCGCCCCCCTCTGCAGGTAAAGTGGCAAACTTGTCTTTGATCGGCTGAAACAGTGGCTGACCTTTAGGTAAAGTCCCCTGAGCTATGTTGTCCACATTCACCACAAAACGGCGGATCATATCTTCGGTGACAAAAAGCGACGCCAGCCCAGCTTTCCAGCGTAAGCCCAACAGGCCAGATTTTACCTCAGCATCTGAGTTATCCAGACTGGGTAATTTAGCTGTAGGTTCAACAGCGACCGCATCGTCCAGTGGGGTTTCCTGCAACGGTGTTTCGTCCTGAGCCTGCACGGTCAGACTATCGACAGGTTCCTGATTAGCCGTTAACACATCTGCTGGAGCAGGTTGTTGCACTGCAGGGACAGGTGTAGGCTCAGGTTCGGCCACCACAGTCTCCTCTGCCCTGAAGAAAAACCAGGCAATGGCAATCAGGGTGACAGCTACCACAGCTAAACCTATGTAATATTGTTGCTGGCCTGTGCCAGGAGCCTTCTCGGTCATTTCTGTTTCTTCCTTTCACTCATTCGGATCAGTGATATTAAGCCGTTGAAAAACTGGCTATAGCGTTGCATTTATTTTGCTTTTCAGCAATATATAAACAGAGAGTATGGAAAGAGTTAAGAAGTTTCAGTGACTGACGGTAAAAAAGGTGAAAACACCAATAAAAAAGTTGCATTGCTGCTGACCGGAGGGGGCGCCAGAGCCGCTTATCAGGTCGGCGTACTCAAAGCACTGGCCCAACATTATCCGCGCAATAGTAAAATTCCGTTTGAGATTATCTGTGGTACCTCTGCTGGCGCTATTAATGCAACAGGTCTTGCCTGCTACGCATCATGTTTTCACTTGGGTGTGAAAAAAATTGAATGGGTCTGGCGCAACTTTCATACGCACCAGGTGTATTACTCGGATTATTTGCGGCTGGGCTGGCATCTGTTACGCGGGTTTTTAAGTGCTTTCCAGGCGGATTATGCCAATAAGAGGCCGGTCAGTTTATTGGATAACAAACCACTGCGTTTACTGCTGCATAACATCGTGGATTTACAGCGCATAGACCGCAATATACAGGGCGGCTATTTGTCCAGCGTTTCCGTCACAGCGTCCAGCTATAACACTGGAGATTCCATCACCTTTTTTCAGGGCAACGACGCGAAAGAATGGCGCAGAGCCAAACGCTGTGGCCAAAAAACTTTATTAGGTATTCATCATTTGTTGGCCTCAGCCGCTATACCCCTGGTGTTCCCCTCTGTCCGTATCCATCAACATTATTACGGTGATGGCTCTGTCAACCAATTATCGCCTCTCAGTGCGCCTATTCATCTGGGCGCAGATAAAATTTTGATCATAGGGTTAGAGCAGCCCAGGGCTCAGGATTTAACCTATGCAATGCCACATCATCCGGGGTTAGCCACAGTGGCAGGTCATTTGCTTGATACGATTTTCTCGGACACCTTAAATGCTGATTTGGAACGGATGCACCGTATTAATAAGACCATTGATACCCTCAATGCACACCAGATCCCTACCGATCTGAAAAAGGTCGACAGCTTTCTGATCAACCCTAGTGTGAATTTTAACCAAATTGCCAGTCAGCACTTTTTGCAATTGCCGATGGCGGTCCGTAGCTTGTTGCGTTTAACGGGCATCACACAACATTCAGAATCGAGCTTAACCAGTTACCTGTTGTTTGAAAAATCCTACACCAAAAGGCTGATTGAAATTGGCTATCAGGATGCGATGCAACAGATGCAGCAACTGCTGGAATTTCTGCGTGCGGAATAAGGTGGCGACTGAGGCAAATTTTAGCCAGCCTTTGCCGTCAAAAAATCGTCAGATGAAACTGCATAATTGAAAAAATCAATAAGATCATTCACTTATTAAAGTGGCACAATACCTGCAAATTCCGACTATCTTAGATATGCTCCGGAGTATCGGCAGTGGAATTATATGGCTTACAAGATATGACTTTAAGTGGGACCAGTTACGCTGGCGTCACCAGTCAGCCGCATTGGTCTGGTTTGTCTGCAGATCCGGTGACTTTGCCAGAACAATTGCAGACCAGTCTGGATCTTGCAGATCAGTTACAGATTTATTCAATGGCTGCGGGCAAAGTTTTGCCTTTACGCTCCATTCAACTACAAACCGCTGTGGGCAAATATCTGGCACCGGGTTCGGAATCGGGCAATTTTGAGCATCGCAGTGTACTGATGCTCAACGACCAGTGTCTGGCTGAGCTGTGTTATCAATCCGATCAGGCCTTTACTCCGTTGATCCAGCACCAGTTGTGGCAACTAGAGCGGCAATGGCTCTATCCGCTACGTAATACGCTGGTGGTGGTTCGTTTGCAGCAATTGGCCCTTAAAGACAGCCTGACCGACCTGGGTAACAGACGTAATTTTGACGACCAGTTTGAACGGGCTGTGCAACTGGCCAACAGACGTCAGCAAGCTTGTGCATTAATTCTGCTGGATTTGGATAATTTTAAACAAACCAATGACAACTTTGGTCATCCTGCCGGTGATGATGTGCTGATCGCTGTGGCGGATGCCATGCGTCAAACCTTAAGAGCCAGCGATTGTTTGTTCCGTTTTGGCGGTGATGAATTTGCAGTCTTACTGACGGCGGATGACGCCTTATCGGCTGAACTGGTGGCGCATCGCCTGGTAAAAGCTATTAACCAACATCACGTTTGCAACCAGTTTTCGGTTACCGCCAGTGCCGGTTTAGCTCAACTAGCTCTGAATCAGAAAGCTGAGCTGCTATTTAGCCGGGCCGATGAAGCGTTATCACAAGCCAAGCAGGCCGGTAAAAATGCGGTGAAAGTAGCGCTGCTGAATCAGGCCTGACGCACAGCGTCAAAGATTTTAGTCGTCGTACATTAGGGCTAAAGGACAGAAGATCCAAAAGCCCTTTTTTTTGCCCGCGATTTGGTGCTGCTTTGCGTTAACTGTGTTGCCAGTCGACAAAGTCAGTGGCTTGCTCTGGGGTGGCATTGGAGGCTAATCCCAACACAGCTACCACCTGATTATTTTGTACCAGCACAGGTAAGTGCCCACGTTGCCAGGGCGGTATGGCCCATAACTTCAGCCACTGTTTTAACTCTTTGCTCTGCCGCGCTCCTGAGGGTTTAAACGGCAAACTAAAAAGCCCAAACACCAGATATACAGGATCGTCAGTTAACCCCAAAGGTGTGCCTTTGTTTTCCCGGTTAAGGAGAAACTGACCTACAGCAGTGGTTAACTGCTGATCTGGTGCTAATTCGATAAAAACTCCGGCCTGAGGTACTTCTGTAATTTGTGTGACATAAGCTTTATCTGCAAAACGGCGGATTTGATACCCATCCAACTCCAGCACAGGCTGAGCATCGGCTTTAGCAGCTATCAGTTCATTAAAAAAACGTTTCAGCCAGTCCGTCGATGGATTTAAAGCGTTTAAAGCCAGCCAGCGCCTTACCAAAAGCTTTTGTGTGGTCAGATCCTGCGCTGTTAACAGTGTTAAATCCAATTCAGCTCCATGCATTACAGTGGGTAATAGCCGATCAAGCTGTGTTTCAACAAACTGCTGTTGCTGCTGAATGTGAGCGACAGAGCGCAAGGCATTTTGCCGGAATGCTGGCCAGCGCTGCTGGAGTATGGGGATCACCTGAAGACGTAAAAAGTTACGGTCAAATCTGCTGTCGTTATTACTTTCGTCTTCAATCCAGTTTAACTGTTGCTGCTGCGCAAAAGCCTCCAACTGTTCGCGGCTAAAATCTAATAAAGGCCGCACTAACCAGCCCGTTGCAAAAGGCTGCACCGCAGCAATACCGGATAATCCGGCCGGGCCAGCGCCACGCTTTAATGCCAGCAATAAAGTTTCGAGTTGGTCATCGGCATGATGAGCCGTTAACAGGGCAGTCTGTGGGGTAGTGACAAAAGCAGCTAAAGCCGAATAACGCGCGGCCCGGGCCTGAGCTTCGATATTGGCATTAGGCTTTAGCTGCACTTTTTGCATTTCAAAGGCAATGCTGCGCTGTTGGCATTGCAACCGACAAAACTCCGCCCACTGATCGGCATTGGCGCTTAAGCCATGATGGATATACACAGCCTTAAGCTTGATAGCACAGCTCTGAGTCAACTGATGGCAAAGTTGCAGCAACACCATAGAATCCAGGCCACCGGATAAGCCCAGAACAAGCTGGTTTAAACCCAACTGTTGGATGTTCAAGCGCAGCGGTGCCAGTAACTCAGAACTCTTCAAAGACAATGATCCTAAATATTCGTGGCAACAAGGTTCCCGACAGTTGCGACGTACCGTCCATCCCTGGATATAAAAAACCGCCTTACGGCGGCTTGCAGGGCGGTTTTTATTCCCGCCCTTTCCCACTATGCCCGCTGATTTTATCCAGCTTCAGGCACAACGGCTCTATTAACAGTAGCCAAAAGACATTAAGCGCTTATAGCGTCTGTCCAGTAAGTCTTCAAGACTTAACTTTTCCAGCTTGGCTAAATCACGTAACAGGGCTTGCTTTAAGCTTTGCGCCATTTGTTCGTGATTACGGTGCGCGCCACCTAAAGGCTCACTGATGATGTCGTCAATCAGGTTCAGCTCTTTTAAACGTGGTGCTGTAATGCCCATCGCATCAGCAGCAATAGGAGCTTTATCGGCGCTTTTCCATAAAATAGAAGCACAACCTTCAGGCGAAATCACCGAATAGGTGCTGTATTGCAGCATATTGACCTGATCGCCAACCCCTATAGCCAAAGCACCACCAGAACCACCCTCGCCTATCACAGTACAAAGCACTGGCACTTTCAGGCCAGCCATCACTTTCAGGTTACGGGCTATTGCTTCACTTTGGCCACGCTCTTCAGCGCCCACACCAGGATAAGCACCAGGCGTGTCGATAAAGGTAATAATTGGCAAATTAAACCGTTCCGCCATTTCCATCATACGCAGGGCTTTGCGGTAGCCTTCAGGCTTTGGCATACCAAAGTTACGTTTGATTTTCTCTGAGGTGTCACGGCCTTTTTGATGACCAATCACCATCACAGTTTTGTCACCTAAACGGGCAGTACCACAGACAATAGCTGGATCGTTGGCAAAAGTACGGTCACCGGCAAACTCGTCAAAGTCGGTGAAAATATGTTTAATGTAATCCAGCGTGTATGGACGCAGCGGATGACGAGCTAATTGAGCAACCTGCCAGGCACCTAATTCTGCAAAAATCTTTTTGGTCAGAGTTAAGCTTTTTTCCTTCAGCTTGTTTACTTCTTCTTCAAGGCCGAGATCAAACTCGCCATTGCGGCTTACTTTGCGAAGTTCTTCTATTTTGGCTTCAAGTTCCGCAATCGGTTGCTCAAACTCTAAATAATTCAGCATCATCGACTGTCACTACCTAATTAATGAAAATCCAGTTGTATTGTTGCTAATTGTCGCAGTTGATGCAACAAAGCGTCTGTTGGGGTCACCCACCATTCGGTGCCCAATGCCACTGTGATTTGACCTTCGTCACGCTGATACACCAGCTTCACAGGCACTGTGCCAAATTTAAATTCACGCATAGCTTGCTGCAATTTTTGCAGATAATCCAGCCCCATGTGCTGCTGATGTACAGTTAAGGTCAAGGATTTTAAGCATTTTTCCCGCGCAGCTATGATGTCCACTACTTCGCGGCCGGACATTGTAAGGCCACCACTGAAATCATCAAAGCTGACCTGTCCCGACACCACCAATATTTTGTCTTTTTGCAGCAAATGCTCGAAGTTTTCGAACTGTTCGGGGAAAAAACGTACATCTAAGCGCGCAGATTTGTCATCTAAAGTGACAATAGCCCAGCGCCTGCCCTTTTTATTGATCATAGTGCGCACCGACAAAACTAAACCTGCGGCATGCACCATCTGATCACGACGACCCGGCTGCATATCCACTAAACGGCCCGAACTGTAATGTGGTAATTCGTCCAGATAGCGGTTGATCGGATGGCCTGTCAGGTATAAGCCTAAAGTTTCACGCTCGCCTTCCAGCCAAACTTCATCCGGCCAAATCGGCACTTGTTTAAAGGCGCTGGCGACCTGTTCAGGCTCAGGCGCCATTAAGCCAAATAAATCCGACTGCCCCATGGCTTCGGCTTTAGCTTGCTGCTCTGCGCCTTTCATCGCTTCTTCTAAAGTCGCCATCATGGCAGCACGGTGAGGGCCGAGTTGGTCCATAGCACCGGATAAAATCAGCTTTTCAATCACACGACGGTTTAGCTGTTTTAAATCCACTTTATTACAGAAATCGAACAAATCGCTGAAAGGACCATGTTTGGCCCGTGCCGCCAAAATAGCTTCAACCGGACCTTCACCTACCCCTTTGATAGCACCTATGCCATAGACAATATGACCCTGGCGGTTGACGGTAAATTTATACTCACCAGAGTTGACATCAGGCGGGATCAATTTGAGCTTCATATGCTCACATTCATCCACCAGAATCACGATTTTGTCGGTGTTATCCATATCGGCCGACATCACAGCGGCCATAAATTCAGCCGGATAATGCGCCTTCATCCACAGCGTCTGATACGACACCAAGGCATAAGCTGCAGAGTGCGATTTGTTAAAACCGTAACCTGCGAACTTCTCTACTAAGTCGAAGATTTTCATCGACAGTTCGGCATCTACGCCATTGGCGACAGCACCGTCGCGGAAGGTATCGCGCTGCTTGGCCATCTCTTCCGGTTTCTTTTTACCCATAGCACGGCGCAATAAGTCAGCGCCGCCCAGTGAATAACCCGACAACACCTGCGCAATCTGCATCACCTGTTCCTGGTACAGGATGATACCGTAGGTCGGCTCCAGAATAGGTTTAAGCGACTCGTGCTGCCAGGTCGAATCCGGATAGGAAATCTCTTCCCGACCCCGTTTACGGTCGATAAAGTTGTCCACCATGCCGGACTGCAAAGGACCGGGCCGGAACAGCGCCACCAGCGCTATCATATCTTCGAAACAGTCAGGCTGCAGACGGCGGATTAAGTCCTTCATACCACGACTTTCAAGCTGGAACACGGCCGTGGTATCGGCTTTCATCAGCATGTCGTAGCTTTTTTTATCCGTCAGCGGAATGGTATTGATATCGACCAGTGGCTTGCCTTCGCGCTTTAAACGCTCGTTGGCCATATTCACAGCCCACTGCAAGATGGTCAGGGTCCGTAAACCCAAGAAGTCAAACTTGACCAGACCTGCATATTCGACATCGTTTTTATCAAACTGAGTGACAGGGTTGTTGCCCTCTTCGTCGCAATAGACAGGGGCAAAGTCGGTAATTTTGGTTGGGGCTATGACCACACCACCGGCGTGTTTACCGGCATTTCGGGTCACACCTTCGAGCTGACGTGCCATGTCAATCAGGTCTTTGACTTCCTGATCGGCTTCATACAGCTCAGGTAAACGGGGTTCTTCTTTAAAAGCCTGTTCCAGCGTCATACCGGGTGTGGGTGGGATCAGTTTGGAAATGCGATCAACAAAACCATAAGGATGCCCCAAAACCCGACCTACGTCGCGGATCACCGCTTTGGCCGCCATAGTACCGAAGGTGATAATTTGCGATACAGCCTCACGGCCGTACATGTCGGAGACGTGTTCTATCACCTCGTCGCGTCTGTCCATACAGAAGTCGACGTCAAAGTCAGGCATCGACACCCGCTCAGGGTTTAAGAAACGCTCGAACAGCAGGTCAAATTCCAGTGGATCAAGATCGGTAATACTCAGCGCATAAGCCACTAAAGAGCCAGCACCCGAGCCCCGGCCGGGACCAACCGGAATGTTATTGTCTTTACTCCACTGGATAAACTCCATCACAACCAGGAAGTAACCGGGGAATCCCATCTGGTTGATTACGCCCAGCTCTATGTCTAAACGCTCATCATACTCAGGCCGTCGCTCGGCACGCACTTGTGGGTCGGGAAACAATTGTACCAGGCGTTTTTCCAGACCTTCTTTGGATTTTAATACCAAAAAATCAGCGTCGGATAAACCACCGGTCGGGAAAGCGGGCAGGAAGTATTCGCCTAAACGTATGGTGACATTACATCGTTTGGCGATTTCAACCGAGTTTTGCAGCGCTTCCGGTATATCGGAAAATAGCTCCTGCATCTCAGCGCTTGATCGCAAATACTGCTGCTCGCTGTAGTTTTTTGGTCGTCTTTTATCTTCTAAGGTGTAGCCATCATGAATGGCAACCCGGATTTCGTGGGCCGGAAAATCGTCCGGACTGAGCATCACCACTTCGTTAGTGGCCACCACAGGCAACTGTTCACGCTCCGCCAGTTCAACAGCGGCCTGAATATAGGTTTCTTCGTCCGGACGGCCGGTGCGAATAAGCTCTATAAAAAATCGGTTGGGGAAATGTTCACGGTAAAACTGCACTAAAGCCAAAGCGCTAGGCGCATTGCCTTTAATTAAAGCTTTGCCTAAAGGACCATCTTTGGCACCTGACAACACAATCAGGCCTTCTTTGTATTCCACCAGCCAGTCGTGATCGATCTGCGGTTTGTGCTGCACATGGCCCCGTAAATAGGCTTTGGACAACAACATGGTCAGGTTCTGGTAGCCGGTATTGTCCGAAGCCAGGATCAGTAATCGGCACGCCTCACCGGGAAACAGCGGATGCTGAACCCACAAATCTGCCCCTACTATCGGCTTAATGCCAGCCTCGTGCGCTGTACTATAAAAACGTACCAGACCACACAGGTTCATCTGGTCGGTTAAAGCCAGCGCAGGCATATTCAGCTCTTTCGCCGCTTTGACTATAGGCTTTATTTTTTTAATGCCATCGACCATCGAAAAGTCGCTGTGCACCCGTAAATGAATAAAACCCGGATCAGCCATGCATCTGCTCCAATACATCCCGGACTGGCTTAAAACTGCGTCTATGCTCTGCGATCACGCCATAGGTTTTAATAGCGGCTAAATGCTCTGCGGTCGGATAGCCTTTATGGCCAGCAAAACCGTAGTGCGGATATAACTCTGCTAATTGTTGCATTTCTTTATCGCGCGCCACTTTGGCTAAAATAGAAGCGGCGCTGATTTCTGGCACCAAAGCATCACCTTTGACTACAGCACTGGCCTGCACGCCAATATCTTTTGGCACACGGTTACCGTCTATTAAGGCCCAGTCTGGTTTGATATGCAGGCCCTCTACAGCGCGGGTCATCGCCAGCATAGTGGCGTGTAAAATATTTAAACTATCAATTTCATGCACTTCAGCACGGCCTAAGCTCCAGCTTAAAGCTTTGGCCTTAATTTCTTCCGCAAGCTGCAGGCGTTTTTTCTCTGACAGTTTTTTAGAATCGTTTAAACCCACAACAGGGTTGTTTGGGTCGAGGATCACAGCCGCAGTGACGACAGCGCCCACCAACGGGCCACGCCCTACTTCGTCAACACCACAAATCAGTTGTACCTGTGGTCTTTGATAAGTTTCAGCATTCAGCGCTTTGACAGTCATACCGCAGCGTCCATTACTTTGGCTATGGCAGCAGCAGCTTGTTCGCTGGCGTTACAACGAATGAGCTGATGCAGCTCTGTGAAAGAGCCTACACAGGCGTGCTGCGCTTGCTGATCCTGGAGTAAAGGTGTCATAGCCTTGACTAAGTTCTGCACCGTGACCTGCTCCTGCAACAGTTCTGTCACTAAAGCTTTGTCGGCCAATAAATTCGGCAGGCTAAAAAACTTCAGTTTAACCAAACGTTTAGCAATTTGATGCGTCAGCCAGTTCATCTTATAACCGACCACCATAGCGGTTTTCGCCAACATGGCTTCTAAGGTCGCAGTGCCTGAGGCAATAAAGACAGCATCAGCCGCAGTTAAAACAGTGCGGGCTTTGCCGATTTCCAGTTGCACTGCTAAATCAGGCGCAACCTGCTGTTTGATCTGGCGGAACAGTGCTGCTTTTTGTTCTGTCACCATATTACAAATAAGCTGTAAATTGGGTTGCTGAGCTTTAAGCTCTGCAGCAGCAGTTAAATAATCTGCAGCTAACAGCTTGATTTCATTGGTTCTGCTGCCCGGCATAATCGCCAGCACTGGTGCATTGCTGTTTAAGCCCAACTCTGTTTTAGCAGCAGCTTTATCAGGCTGCAGCGGCATTTGGTCGGCCAGGGTATGACCAACAAAGCTGCAGGGCACAGCGAATTTATCGTAAAAGGCTTTCTCAAAAGGCAATAACGCCAACACCATGTTGGTGGCTTTGGCGATTTTAAAAATACGTTTTTGCCGCCAGGCCCAGACCGACGGGCTGACATAATGCACAGTTTTAATACCAGCGGCTTTGAGCTTGAGCTCCACAGGAATATTAAAATCCGGCGCGTCTATACCGATAAACACATCAGGCTGTGTGGCAGTAAGATGCTCCAGCAGCTCTTTGCGAACCTGAAGCAAACGTGGCAAGCGGCCTAATACCTCCACTATGCCCATCACCGCCAGCTCTTCCATATCAAACAAAGCGTCAAAGCCTTCGGCTTTCATCCGCTCACCGCCTATGCCATAAAATTCGGCTTGCGGATACAACAGCTTTAAAGCACGGATCAAATCAGCACCTAAAATATCGCCGGAATGTTCTCCGGCGACTAAAGCAATTTTTACCCTGGATTGCGCTTGTATCATCAGCGGATAATGCCACGGCTGGAGTTAGCGATAAAATCAGTGAAGGCTTTGACTTCCGGAAATTCAGCGGCTTTTTCGGCCAGCGCATCCAGAGCTTCCTGCACTGTTAAACCTTTACGGTAGACTTCTTTGTACGCACGGCGTACTTCTAATATCGCATCGGCGCTGAAACCACGGCGCTTTAAGCCTTCGACATTTAACCCGGCAGGTACAGCGTGAGCACCATGGGCCATCAGGTAAGGAGGCACATCTTTCACCACGATAGAACCACCACCGATAAAAGCGTGCGCGCCGATATGGCAGAATTGGTGAATACCACTCATGCCACCTAGAATAGCCCAGTCGCCGATATGGACGTGACCGGCAGATTGAGCACCACTGGCAAAGATCACGTTATCGCCTATCACACAGTCATGTGCGACATGGGTGTTGTTCATAAACAGGTTGTTTGAGCCTATGCGGGTCACACCTTTGTCCTGAATAGTGCCACGGTGCACAGTGCAATTTTCACGGAACACGTTGTTGTCGCCAATGACCAGCTCTGTTGGCTCCCCTTTGTACTTTTTGTCCTGACAATCTTCACCTATGCTGGTGAACTGGTAAAAGTGATTGCCTTTGCCAATGACTGTTGGGCCTTTGAGCACCACATGAGATTCAAGCACAGTGTTATCACCCACCACCACATTGGCAGCGATGTAACAAAATGGCCCAATCTTGACGTTTTGACCAAGTACAGCACCTGTTTCGATCACAGAGGTAGGATGGATCATATTAAAGTTCTCTTCTGGCACACATCAGTTCAGCAGTACAAACGACCTGGCCATCCACTTTGGCTTCACCATAAAACTTCCACAAATTACGACGCTCTTTTAAGAACTTCACTTCTAATACTAACTGATCACCCGGAACTACGGGTTTCTTAAAACGAGCTTCGTCTATAGCAGCAAATAGGTACAGTTCGTTTTCAGCGCGTTCTGTCACTGTTTTAAAACCTAAAATACCTGTCGCCTGCGCCAAAGCTTCCAGAATTAATACGCCGGGAAAAATAGGCATAGTTGGAAAATGGCCGGTAAAAATTGGCTCATTGATCGTGACGTTTTTAATAGCCGTTAAAGACTCGCCCGGCGTGTAATCCAAAACCCGGTCGATCATTAAAAATGGGTAGCGATGTGGCAACAGAGCCATGATTTCCTGTATTTCAAGGATATTCAGTTGGTTAGCCAAAATGAACCTCTTTTATTTTATTCGTCTTGTGAAGGCGGTTGGGACAAAGCAGCCATTTGCTGTTCAAGTTCCCGTAATTTTTGATACATCTGATCCAGTTGACGAAACCGGACGCTATTTTTCCGCCATTCCAGATTAGTGCTGGCCGGAGTACCGGATGAATAGATACCTTTTTCGGTAATAGACTTAATAATCATCGACATGCCGGTGATTTGCACTCCATCACAAATCTCCATATGACCATTGATAGCACAAGCGCCACCAATAATGCAGTAACGGCCAATTTTAGTGCTGCCAGCAACCACTGTGCAACCTGCTATCGCAGTGTGATCACCAATGTGCACATTGTGAGCAATTTGAACCTGATTATCCAAAATCACATTGTTGCCAATCACTGTATCGCCTAAAGCACCACGGTCTATAGTGGTGTTGGCACCGATTTCGCAGTCGTCACCAATAATAACAGTACCGACCTGAGGAATTTTCAGCCAGCGACCACGCTCATTGGCAAAACCAAAACCATCAGCACCTATCACAGCACCACTGTGCACCAAACAATTTTTACCCAGTTGTATGCCGTGGTACAAAGTCACGTTAGGCCAGATTTTACAGCCCGCTGCAATTTTGCTGTTTTCGCCAATAAAACAACCGGCGCCAATCTGTACATTCTCGCCAATCACAACCCCAGCGGAAATCACCACATTGGGGCCTATCACAACGGAATCAGGCACTGAAGCAGAAGGGTCTATGACGATATTCTGCCCCCGCCCATAAGCGGCAGCAGGTGTGGAATCTAATAATTGCGCTATTTTCGCGAAGGCCACATAAGGGTCATTCACGATCAGGGCATTCACCGGGCAATAGCTTTGATCCTCAGCTTTAATCAGCACAGCACCGGCTTGGGTCGATTGCAAAAATTTACGGTATTTGCTGTTGGATAAGAAGCTTAACTGAGAGCTTGTTGCATCCTCTAATGTACCAACGGCACTGATCAGTGCCGTGGCGTCTCCAACGAGCTGAGCATTAAGCTGCTCAGCTATAAAGGCCAGAGTAAGCTGTGCCATTATTTGGCTTTACTCACCTGAGCTACAACAGCATTAGAGATGTCATATTCAGGTTTAACAAACACACCGGCCTGAGCATTTAAGATCAGATCGTAGTTGTCTTTTTTAGCTATGCTGTCGATGGCTGTTTTAACTAAACCCATCAGCTTGTTACGCTCTTCACCCTGACGCTTACGGTAGTCCTCATCCAAAGGACGGGCTAACTGCTCGTAACTGCGCATTTGTTTTTCCATTTCGCCTTGCAGAGTTTTCTTCTGCTGGTCGTTCATGGTTGCACCGTCACGCTTTAATTTTTCCTGATTAAAAGCAATGTCCTTTTCCAGCTTTTGCACTTCAGCAATACGGCCTTCGAATTCAGCTTTTAATGTATTTTGAATAGAAGTTGTCTGAGGTAACTGAGCTACGATAGCTTGTACATCCACCACACCAATTTTCATTTCTTTTGCAGCAGCAGTACCAGCCATCAACAGACCAGCCATCAATACTAATGCAGTTTTTGCTAAGCTTTGCTTAAACATGTTTTCCATTTCCCATAAATTTAGAATGTAGTACCAATATTGAAACTAAAGTTTTCCTGATCATCACCCTCTTCTTTTTGGATGATTTTAGCCAAACTAAATGTCAATGGACCCATAGGTGAAATCCATTGCAGAGAAAGACCGGTCGAAACACGGATTAAGCCAGGGTCGGAATAATCCAACAGCGCAGGGCTGTTGAAGTTCTGACTTGTGGACGGACTTAAACCATCATAACGACTTAAATCAAACTCTGTATCCCAGACGTTACCTGCATCAACAAACAGGCTGGTACGTATCTGGTTTACATAATCCTCACCAACAAAAGGTGTTGGTGTGATTAACTCAAGGGTTGCAATGGCCATGGCATTACCACCCGTTGACCGGGGTGACACTATATAAGTGTCAAAACTTGGATCTGTCGGATATGCGCCCCCCGAATCACCTGTTGGATTAGGTAATCCAGGTATGGTGCTGACCTGACGATAAATAGCATGAGGACCGATAATACGGGCTTCAAAACCACGTAAGTTCTGACCACCAGCATAGAAGTTATCCGTAAAAGGCAGCGTGTAATCGTAGCCATTTTTACTACCGTAACCGTTACCGTAGCCCAAGTCCAGCTTGCTTAAGAACGACCATCGATGATCGTTACTCAACGGAATATACTTTCTGGCTGAGAAAGTGGTTTTGTAGTATTGCAAGTCAGAGTTAGGCGTTGTAATACGTCCACTTAATACCAGTTCATGACCTGCTGTCGGGAATAAACCACGGTTTAAGGTACTTTGGATCCAACTGGCTATCAGTTCATAGTTGGTAAACTTGTAACCGCCATCCGGATCATTTTTATCCATCAATACCGCTCTGAAATGACGCAACTGGTCATATTCAGATAAAGAGTTAATTTCGTTCACCGCATAATTGGTACCGAAATTTAATCTGTTGTATTCATTGATAGGGTAACCAATAGAAGCACCAAAACCATAACGTTTTTGCTTATAGGCTTCTAAGTTCGACGACAAGCTGGAGTAGTCGGTGTCTGAGTAGAAAATCTGCCCACCTAAACTGACCGCATCCAAGGTGAAGTATGGATCCGTGACCGATAACGCAATTTGTCTGTTGTACCTGTTGGTACTTAAGCTGATCCCAGCCGAGTTACCTGTACCAAAGAAGTTTTGCTGTTCAACACCGATTTGAAATGACAAGCCCTGGAAATCACCATAGGAGATACCCGCATTAAAGTTACCGGAGGGCTGCTCTTTAATCTTAAACCCAACGTCAACTTTATCATCGACGCCTGCGACTTCTTTGGTCTCAAACTCAACTTTTTCAATGTAAGGCAACCGCTGAATACGTTCTTTGGATAACTCTAACGCATCATTAGATAACCAGGCCCCTTCCATTTGGCGCACTTCACGACGAATAACTTCGTCTTTAGTTGAGGCATTACCTGCCACTTCCAGCCGGCGCACATAAACACGTTTGCCAGGCTCTACACTGATGGTTAACGCCACCTCTTTGGTGTCATCATTGATAGTCGGAATAGTCCGGACTTTAGAGTTGGCATAACCAAAACGCGCCAGTAACTTGGCAATACTCTCTTCGGTGTAGGTCACCAGGGCGCCGTTGTATAACTGTCCGGCTTTCAGAGGCAACAACGCTTTAATAAACTCATCCTGGCCTATTAAGTCGCCAACAAAGTCGACGCCGGTAATAGTGTACTGTTCGCCTTCAGTTACGTTCAGAGTCACGTACACTGATGTTTTATCTGTACTGACAGAAACCTGATTTGCGTCGATATTAAAACGCAGGTAACCGCGGTCTAAGTAGTAACTGCGGATTTTCTCGAAATCGCCTTGTAACGTCTGTTTCTGATAACGGTCTGAGGACAGGAAGCGCCACCAGGGCAAGTCATAGAGCGACTCAATATTTTTCAGCAACTCTTCGTCGCTGAATATTTCGTTCCCTACGATATTGATCTGACGAACCGAAGCGGCGTCGCCCTCTTCAAATTCGATTTTCAGATTCACCCTGTTACGGGGTAAATAAGTGACCTTCATCTCTACGGCAGCGTTGTATTTACCTACGCCGTGATAAAACTCGGTCAAACCGTTTTCAACCTCTTTGATTACGGTTTTGTCTAAAGGCTCACCGACCACAATTTTCTGGGCGGTTAAACTCTCATTTAACTGATCTTCTTTGATGTCTTTGTTGCCATCAAATTCGATGTTGTTAATGGTTGGCCGCTCTTTTAAGCGATAAATAACAGTGCTGCCGTCGCGGAACACCTGAATATCGTCAAAGTGTCCTGCAGCGTACAGACTTTTGATACTGCGCGATAAGGTCGCGTCTGTGATGGTATCGCCGATATTAAACGGCAGATTATTTAATGCTGCACCAAGCGCAACACGTTGCAAGCCTTCCACCTGAATATCTTGCACAGTAAATGATTGTTCAGCGAGCACCGAGTTACTTAAACCAGCAAGTAACATCGCGGCTACTAATCGTTTAATTGTCATTGTTTTGGACTACTTTTGATTAGTTTATTACAAACGAGAAATATCGTTGAGCAGCGCAATTCCCATTAATGTCAGCAGCAACAGAGCTCCGATCCGGAAACCCAGCTCCTGCGCCTTCTCAGAGACAGGTTTGCCGCGTATTAGTTCCAGCACAAGATACATTAAATGGCCACCATCCAAAATAGGCAGGGGCAGTAAATTTATCACCCCAAGGTTGACGCTGATCAGTGCCAGAAAGGAAATAAAGGCAATCAAGCCAATATCTGCGCTGGTTCCAGCGCCTTGTGCTATCGAAATTGGTCCACTTAAATGTTTGACAGAAATATCACCAAAAATGAATTTTCCAATCATGGAAAAGCTTAAGCGCACCAATTGCCATGTCTTTTCTACCCCAACAACAGCGGCCTGTACAGGGCCATATTGCTGAGTGAACAATAAATGCTCAGGCCAGGGTAAAACTTTTGGACTGACGCCTAAATAGCCCTGGTGAAAACCATCCGCCATTTCACGGCTTTGTGGGGTGACCAGGATCTCCATGGCCTGCCCCTGGCGTTCAATACCAAAAAGCAAAGGCTTGTCAGGGCTGTTTTGTACCAAGGTTACCAACGAGTTCCAGTCGGCAACCGGCTTAGCGTCGACTGAAATTAATTTATCACCTAGCTGCAAACCGGCAGTTTCAGCCGCTGAGCCAGGCTGGATCTGGCTGATTTCGTTTAACACTTCCGGACGCAGTGGCTCTATACCTAGACTGCCAAACACACTTTGTTTATCCGGATCAAACACCCAATCGGTTAAATCCAACTGATAACTTTGGTCGCTGCCCTCAAGCTGTTGTACCGTGATATTCACCGTCTGGCTGCCCACCTGCTCCACCAGCAATAAACTAATAGCGCGCCAGTCTTCCACCGCCTCACCGTTGATAGCGGTTATTTGGGCGTCGGACGGGACACCTGCTTTGGCGGCAATAGACTCAGCAGTGATCTGCCCTATCACGGGCTTAATATTCGGCACACCAATTAAATACATGCCCCAGAGCAATAGGATAGCAAACAGGAAATTAGCAACAGGACCGGCAGACACTATGGCCATACGTTGCCACACGGTTTTGCTGTTAAAACTCAAGTCTTTAAACTGCGGCAATACAGGGTCAATCCGCTCATCCAGCATGCGGACATAACCGCCCAGCGGGATCATCGCAATCACAAACTCTGTGCCTTGTTTATCACGCCAGCTATAAATGGCTTTACCAAAACCTATTGAGAACCGCTTGACCAGCACCTTGTTTTTTCGCGCTATCCAGAAGTGGCCAAACTCATGCACTGTCACCAGCAGACCAATGGCCACTACAAAGCTGATTAAATTCCAGATAAAACCCGACATTAACTCACCTTTTTCAATTGATCGTGCACATAAGCTCTGGCCTGCTGATCCAGGTCCAAAATGCTCTCTAAATCAGGCGCTTTTACCGTGGCAAAACGCCCCAGTGCGGCCTGATTCAAACGCGCTATATCGGTAAAACTTATTTGACCTGCTAAAAACGCGGCCACTGCGATTTCGTTGGCTGCATTTAATGCGGTCGTCGCGCCCTGGCCATAACCACAAGCTGCGATTGCCAGATACAAATTAGGGTAACGTTCTGGCTCTGGTTTGGAGAAACTAAAGTCAGCCAGCTCAAAAAAATTCAGTGGCTTCACATTGGTTTGGATCCGCTGAGGATAGGCCAGTGCGTGAGCTATCGGAGTACGCATATCAGGCTGGCCCAACTGTGCCAACACTGAACCGTCGGTGTATTGCACCATCGAATGAATAATACTTTGTGGATGAATCACCACCTGAATATCATCAGCCGCACAGTTAAACAACCAGCGGGCTTCAATAAACTCCAGGCCTTTGTTCATCATAGTGGCGCTGTCTACTGAGATTTTCTGCCCCATCACCCAATTGGGGTGAGCCACAGCCTGAGCGGGAGTAATGTGTGCAAACTCTGACAGTGCTTTGCGCAAAAACGGGCCACCACTGCCGGTCAATAACAGCTTACTGATGCCAAAATCAGCCAATTTTTGTGTGGCGGTGTTTTGCTGTAACTGCGCAGGTAAACACTGAAAAATAGCGTTATGTTCGCTGTCGATCGGCAATAACGTAGCACCATGTTGCTGCACTTTATTGATAAAGAGTTCACCACTCATCACCAGCGCTTCTTTGTTGGCCAGCAACACGGTTTTGCCCTGCTCAACCGCCGCCAGCGTGGGCAATAAACCCGCAGCACCAACAATGGCGGCCATCACTATGTCAGCATCCGGATGAGCAGCCAAATCACACAGCGCCTGTGCACCGGACCAGACTTCAGTGGGTAGGCCAGCCTCTTTGACCAGTTGCCGTAGCTGATGAGCTGCTTGTGCATCGGTCATGACTGCGTAGCGGGGATTAAATTGCTGAATTTGAGAAAACAGCTTCTCAACCTGAGTGGCTCCTGTTAACCCCAACACCTGATAGAGCTGTGGATGCATGGCAACCACATCTAGTGTGTTACAGCCAATGGAGCCCGTTGCGCCAAGGATCACCAGGCTTCGCATTACGCGAAACCTCCAATCAGTGCGACCAGGACAGCGTATAACGGCGCTGTGGCTGTCAGACTGTCAATACGATCTAAAATACCACCATGCCCCGGTATGATACTGCCGCTGTCTTTTAAACCGGCCACTCGTTTAAACATACTTTCACTTAAATCACCAAATACCGACAAAATGGTCAGTACTAAAGCGGCCAGATACCAGGTTGCCGTCTCTTCCGGGAAGCCCAGATGATAAGCCACAGCAGTCACCAGCAGCATCACAAAGCCGATACCACCGAGCATACCTTCCAGCGTTTTCCCAGGACTGACCGCAGGTAATAGCTTACGTTTACCAAAAGGTTTACCAATAAAATAACCACCTATATCGGCAGCCCAAACAATACCCAACAGTAGACAAATCAACCAGGCACCGGTGTAACTGGATTGATAAAAATCAACAGAGCGGATCAGTAGTAAGGCCGTCCAGGCTGGAACTAAAGTGAACCAGCCCATCAAAGCGCGGCGAAGATGCCCCTGAGCCCAACTCTGACTGCTGCGCGGATAACTTAACACCAAAAGTACAGCAATCAACCACCAAATCACCCCCAGTGCCAATACACTGTTACTGAGCTGGTCCAACTGCACAGGCCAATAGGCGGTGTCTGGCAATTGCCAATAAATTAATGCCATGCTCAGCGCCACTACACTGATAAAGCTGTATTGACTGGATTTTGTGGTGTAACCGCAAAATAAACTCCATTCCCAGGCTCCGATCAGAAAAGCGGCAGCAATAAAAATAGCGAAATAATGTAAAGGAAGGAAAAAAACTGCGGCTAACGCCAGAGGCGCCATGATCAGGGCTGTAATCACTCGTTGCTTAAACAAATTGGTTATCCTTGTATCGGACGCATTGCCAGCTCACGGATTTGTGCTCCGGTACAACCAAAACGCCGCTCTCGACTAGCGTAGGTTGCCAAAGCCTCCGAAAATACCTGATCATCAAAGTCAGGCCATAAAGTTTCGGTAAACCATAACTCAGCATACGCAGCCTGCCACAACAAAAAGTTACTGATGCGGACATCACCACCGGTACGGATCATTAAATCCAGTTCCGGTTGATCATGCATCTGCATGCAGCCTGACAACATCTGTTCGTCAATTTGTGTAGCTGTCAGTGCCCCATCCGCAACTTTCTGAGCCAATTGCTGAGCGGCCTGTACTATGTCCCAACGACCGCCATAATTAGCAGCCACATTCAGGGTCAAGGCTGTATTCTGAGCTGTAAGCTGTTGCGCCTCTTTAATATGTTGTTTTAGTTTGTCGCTAAAAGGAGACAAGTCTCCAATAATATTCAGCCGTACATTGTTTTTGTGCAGGGTTTTCACTTCCTGCTGTAATACCAGCAAAAACAGTTGCATCAGGCCACTGACTTCATCTTCAGGCCGACGCCAGTTTTCACTGCTAAAGGCAAATAAGGTAAGAGACTGGATACCTAATTTCCGGCAAAAGCTCACGGCACGACGTACTGCGTCAACACCTTTTTTATGACCCCATACCCGGGGTCTGCCTTGCCGTTCAGCCCAGCGTCCGTTGCCGTCCATGATAATGGCGACATGTTGTGGCAACGCGTTTTGTAACGCGGTTTGCACTTCTGTCATCTGAATCTGACCTTGTCACAAGAATAAAAAACGCCGCGAAGTATACCCTACACGGCGCTATTTCCCTAATCAGGGCAGGAAGTCTTAAACTTCCATCAACTCTTTTTCTTTGTCCGCTAACACTTCGTCTACTTTCTTGACGAAAGCATCGGTCAGCTTTTGAACTTCTTCAGTGGCTTTACGCTCTTCGTCTTCACCAATTTCTTTGTCTTTTAATAAGGCTTTGAAATCAGCATTGGCATCCCGACGAATATTACGTACTGCAACACGGGCACCTTCGGCTTCGCCACGCACTACTTTGACTAAATCACGACGACGCTCTTCCGTCAGCGGAGGCAAGGGTACACGAATCGTAGTACCAGCACTCATTGGGTTTAAACCTAAATCAGACTGCAGAATAGCTTTCTCCACAGGCTGGATCAGCGTTTTATCAAATACGCTGATCGTCAGAGTGCGGGCATCTTCTACAGACACGTTAGCCACCTGACGTAATGGTGTACTGGCACCATAATAAGACACCTGAATACCGTCTAATAAACTTGGGTGAGCACGGCCGGTACGGATTTTGGACAATTGGCTTTTCAGCGCTTCAACGCTTTTTTCCATCCGGGTTTTGCTGTCTTTGAGAATATCGTTAATCACTTTGGCTATTCCTTTTTTTGCTACACCAAAAAAGTGGCAGTTAGTTTACTGTAATTTCTCGGCGTGGTCGATCACTGTGCCTTCTTCTTCACCCATAACCACTCGTTTCAGTGCACCGGGTGTATTCATATTGAATACACGAATTTGCAAACTGTGGTCACGTGCTAAAGTGAAAGCAGCTAAATCCATCACTTTTAACTCTTTTTCCAGCACTTCTGTGTAGCTTAATTTGCTGTACATGGTGGCATTTGGATCTTTGACCGGGTCTGCTGAGTACACACCATTGACTTTGGTGGCTTTTAATACTGCATCAGCTTCAATTTCAATACCACGTAAACAGGCGGCTGAATCTGTAGTAAAAAATGGATTACCAGTACCTGCAGAGAAAATCACCACACGGCCTGACTTTAATAAGCTGATGGCTTCAGCCCAGTTATAGTCATCACAAACACCGTTTAACGGGATGGCCGACATCAAACGGGCATTGACAAAAGCACGGTGCAACGCATCACGCATCGCCAGACCATTCATTACAGTGGCTAACATCCCCATATGGTCACCGACCACACGGTTCATGCCGGCTTTGGCTAAGCCCTCACCACGAAAAATATTGCCACCACCAATCACAATCGCAACCTGAATACCTAATTCGACCAGCTCTTTGATTTCCTGAGCCATCCGATCCAACACTTTAGGGTCTATACCAAAGCCCTCTTCACCCATCAGGGCTTCACCACTGAGTTTTAATAAAATTCTTCTATAGGCGAGTTTTGGATTGCTCATGTGGTCCTCTTTATATCTGGATAGTACGACCTTGAAGTCGGGTCATGTGAACACAGTCAGCTTAAAACAGCGATAACTGCGACCAGCATTTAGCTAAAAGATGGCTAAAAAAAACCGCGACAGACGAAGGTCAGGTCGCGGTTATTCTAGCTGGTTTCAAAGCATTGCTAAAGCGTAAATTACTTCTTCGCAGCAGCGATTTGTGCAGCAACTTCAGCAGCGAAATCAGTTTCCTGCTTCTCGATGCCTTCACCTACTTCTAAACGGATGAAGCTAACAGCTTTAGCACCGTTTTGTTTCAGGAAATCACCTGTAGTGATTGAAGGATCTTTAACGAAAGGCTGGCCAGTTAAAGAAACTTCGCCGGTGAACTTGGTCATACGACCAGCAACCATCTTCTCTGCGATTTCTTTTGGCTTGCCGCTGTTGATCGCGATTTCGATCTGGATTTCCTGCTCTTTAGCAACCACTTCAGCAGGCACTGACTCTGGAGTCAGGAAGGAAGGGTTGTTCGCAGCAACGTGCATAGCCACGTCTTTAGCGATATCTTCGTTACCGCCTTCCAGTACCACTAACACACCGATACGGCCTGAGTGAGTGTACTGACCAATCACGTCGCCCTGAACTACAGAGATACGGCGGATAGCGATATTTTCACCGATTTTAGTCACCAGGGTAGCGCGGGCTTCTTCCACAGTGCTGTCGCCCAGTTGAGCTGCTGACAGCTCTTCTACAGTGAACAGCTTGTTGGCATGAGCCAGATCAGCAGCAGCGTTAGCAAAAGCCAGGAAGCTTGCGTCACGGCCGACGAAATCTGTTTCACAGTTAAATTCGATAGCTACTGCATAACCACCGCCAACGCGGGTGATTACAGTACCTTCAGCAGCAATACGACCTGCTTTCTTGGCAGCTTTAGCCTGACCATTTTTACGCATTAATTCGATTGCGCCTTCGATGTCACCTGCAGTTTCTTCTAACGCTTTTTTGCAGTCCATCATGCCAGCGCCAGTGCGCTCGCGTAATTCTTTTACTAAACCGGCAGTTACAGCCATGGGAAGTTCCTCACAAAATTTTTTCGTGGACAAACAGGGGCAAATGCCCCTGTATGTTTAAACCTGCTTTATACCTGTCCTGGATGTAGCCTTGATGACAAGGCTACAGAGACAATGCAATTATTCAGCAGCGACGAAGTTTTCAGATTCAGCCTGAACTTCGATGTTTTTGCTGCGGCCTTCAGTGATGGCCTGGTTGACTGCGCCCAGGTATAACTGGATAGCGCGGATAGCGTCATCGTTACCAGGGATCACAAAGTCAACACCTTTAGGGTCAGAGTTCGTATCAACGATAGATACTACTGGGATACCCAGGTTGTTGGCTTCTTTAATTGCAATGTGTTCGTGGTCGGCATCGATCACAAACAGAACATCAGGCAAGCCGCCCATGTCTTTGATACCGCCTAAGCTTTTTTCCAGCTTGTCCATTTCACGGGTACGGTCTAAAGCTTCTTTTTTGGTCAGCTTGTCGAAAGTACCGTCCTGGCTCTGAGATTCCAGGTCTTTTAAACGCTTGATAGACTGGCGAACAGTTTTCCAGTTCGTCAGCATGCCACCCAACCAGCGGTGGTTTACATAGTACTGGTCAACTTGCAAAGCAGCTTCTTTGATCGCTTCAGAGGCAGCGCGCTTAGTACCAACAAACAGGATTTTGCCTTTTTTAGCAGCAACAGACTGAATGAAAGCCAGAGCATCGTTCATCATTGGAACAGTTTGTTCCAGGTTGATGATGTGAACACGGTTACGAGCGCCGAAAATGAATGGCTTCATTTTTGGGTTCCAGTAACGTGTTTGGTGACCGAAATGTACGCCCGCCTGGAGCATATCGCGCATAGAAACTTTTGCCATTATAAATATTCCTTAGTAATGGGGTTGGGCCTCCATACACCCCATAAAACCGACTGAAACTCAATGAGTTGCAGCACCCCGGCTTATGTGTCGATGTATGTGTGTTGTTTAGTTAATTGCAGTTTTAATCTGCGTTTTGCGTTTTTGACAGAATCTGATTTGCCAAATCGCGGCGCGCTTTATACCATAAGCACCCTTGAAACACAATGAAATGTGTATTTTTACAGCTATTCACAGCAAGAGAGAGATGGCATGGCCGCGATTATTAAAACAGCAGATCAGATCGAAAAAATGCGTGTGGCAGGCAAACTGGCCGCCGAAGTATTAGAGATGATTGAGCCATACGTCAAAGCCGGTGTCACCACCGAAGAGCTGAACACCATATGCCATAACTATATTGTCAATGTCCAGCAGGCTATCCCTGCCCCGCTGAATTACCACGGT
>NZ_LAVS01000012.1:93341-95387 GCF_000986865.1 Rheinheimera mesophila | reverse complement strand
GTTTACGTTTGCCTGGCTTATGGAGCCCGTTTGAAGCGGCCGTAAGGGCTATTTTAGGCCAGCAAGTCAGTGTGCAGGGAGCTCGCACTCAGCTCAATCGTTTACTCGCTGAATTGGCAGAACCTTTGCCTGATGATCCACAGAAAAAGCTGTTTCCAACAGCAGAAGCTATCAGTCACAACGAGTTGTTGATGCTCAAAGTACCACAGGCCAGACGCGACACGTTAAAACAATTGGCAGCGACAGTGATCGCAGAGCCAGAAAGCACACCGGATGACTGGCTCCAACTTAAAGGTATAGGGCCCTGGACTGTGGCCTATAGCAAAATGCGTGGACTTGCCGATCCGGATATTTGGTTGGGCGGTGATTTAGGCGTACAAAAAGCCTTGAAACGCCATGCTGATATCACCCCAGAGCAACTGGCCCCCTGGCGCAGTTATGCGACCTTTCAGCTCTGGTTTAGTTTATCCCGTCCCGCGTTAAAGGAGACAACCGAATGAAACAACTGCAATTTGCCACCCCTCTGGGGCCTCTGGTGGTGACGGCCAATGCTAAAGGCATAGAGTCGGTGTTATTCAGAGACAACAGCGAGGCACCGGATCAGAGCAATGACACTCTGCTGCTCGATTGCAAAGCTCAGTTTGATGCTTATTTTGCAGGCAGCCTGCAGCAATTTGATTTACCGCTAGCCGCTCAGGGTACCGAATTTCAGCAAGCCGTCTGGCAGCAACTGAGCAAAATCCCTTTTGCCCAGCTTCGCAGTTACAGCCATATAGCCCAGGCGCTGAATAACCCTAAAGCAGTGCGGGCCGTAGGGGCGGCCAATGGCCGTAATCCGCTGACTATTATCGTGCCCTGCCACAGAGTGATAGGCGCCAATGGCACTTTAACGGGCTACGCTGGCGGCTTAGAGCGTAAAGACTGGTTGCTTAAACATGAGCAAAATACGGCTTTGGCCCTGGGTTTATTTAAGCTGGAGGCCCATTAATCCGTCGGGGCGAACTTTAGAATCACCCCTTTCGTCAACAAAGCTGCAGCTTCAGGAACGACAAAAGCCCCCTAAGTCATTGACGTTGCAGCGCGACGGCAAGTAAACGAATTCCCGGGAGCATAGTTGTCTATGCGACTGGGGTGAGAGAGCGCAGCCAACAAAGCTGCAGCTTCAAGGATGACAAAAGCCCTCTAAGTCATTGACGTTGCAGCGCGACGGCAAGTAAACGAATTCCCGGGAGCATAGTTGTCTATGCGACTGGGGTGAGAGAGCGCAGCCAACAAAGCTGCAGCTTCAAGGACGACAAAAGCCCCCTAAGTCATTGACGTTGCAGCGCGACGGCAAGTAAACGAATTCCCGGGAGCATAGTTGTCTATGCGACTGGGGTGAGAGAGCGCAGCCAACAAAGCTGCAGCTTCAAGGACGACAAAAGCCCCCTAAGTCATTGACGTTGCAGCGCGACGGCAAGTAAACGAATTCCCGGGAGCATAGTTGTCTATGCGACTGGGGTGAGAGAGCGCAGCCAACAAAGCTGCAGCTTCAAGGACGACAAAAGCCCCCTAAGTCATTGACGTTGCAGCGCGACGGCAAGTAAACGAATTCCCGGGAGCATAGTTGTCTATGCGACTGGGGTGAGAGAGCGCAGCCAACAAAGCTGCAGCTTCAAGGACGACAAAAGCCCCCTAAGTCATTGACGTTGCAGCGCGACGGCAAGTAAACGAATTCCCGGGAGCATAGTTGTCTATGCGACTGGGGTGAGAGAGCGCAGCCAACAAAGCTGCAGCTTCAAGGACGACAAAAGCCCCCTAAGTCATTGACGTTGCAGCGCGACGGCAAGTAAACGAATTCCCGGGAGCATAGTTGTCTATGCGACTGGGGTGAGAGAGCGCAGCCAACAAAGCTGCAGCTTCAAGGACGACAAAAGCCCCCTAAGTCATTGACGTTGCAGCGCGACGGCAAGTAAACGAATTCCCGGGAGCATAGTTGTCTATGCGACTGGGGTGAGAGAGCGCAGCCAACAAAGCTGCAGCTTCAAGGACGACGGGGGAACATTC
>NZ_LAVS01000012.1:0-93321 GCF_000986865.1 Rheinheimera mesophila | reverse complement strand
TGGCGGCTTAGAGCGTAAAGACTGGTTGCTTAAACATGAGCAAAATACGGCTTTGGCCCTGGGTTTATTTAAGCTGGAGGCCCATTAATCCGTCGGGGCGAACTTTAGAATCACCCCTTTCGTCAACAAAGCTGCAGCTTCAGGAACGACAAAAGCCCCCTAAGTCATTGACGTTGCAGCGCGACGGCAAGTAAACGAATTCCCGGGAGCATAGTTGTCTATGCGACTGGGGTGAGAGAGCGCAGCCAACAAAGCTGCAGCTTCAAGGACGACGGGGGAACATTCAAATTTTTCGAATGATGCATACAAAACAATCCGCTATTGCTTAGCTAAAAGAGCTGTTTTAATAACTTTATCAACAGACTATTGCACAGGTGAAGCGATATGACAGCCCGTACTTTAAAACAATTGATCCCTGCCATGCTGGCCTCTGACGGCGCTGGCGTAAAAATTAAACGTAGCCTGGGCCAAAGCCAGGGTGTGCGTCTGGACCCATTTTTAATGCTGGACGCTTTTGGCTCCGATAAAGCTGACGACTATATTGCCGGTTTCCCTGCTCACCCGCATCGTGGTTTTGAAACTGTGACTTATATGCTGGATGGTCATATGTTGCATGAAGATCATTTGGGCAATAAAGGCCATTTAACCAGTGGCGGTGTGCAGTGGATGACAGCAGGCCGTGGCATTATTCACTCTGAAATGCCGCAGCAGGAATCTGGTCTGATGCGTGGTTTTCAACTGTGGATTAATTTGCCAGCCGCAGAAAAAATGAAAGAAGCCGCTTATGTCGATATCCCGGCGACAGATATTCCTTTAGAGCAGTTAACAGAGCAAAGTTTTGTCAAAGTGATAGCGGGCGAAACAGTGGTCAATGGTAAAACAGTGCGTGGTCCTATTTTTGGCTTATCGACTGAACCTCTGTATCTGGATGTGCAGTTAGACGCAGGACAAAGCCTGACTTTACCGGTCACGGCTGGCCATAACGCTTATGTTTATCCTTTTGAAGGAGAGGTATTTGTTGAAGGCTTAAAAGTAGCGAATCACCACGGTGCTGTCTTAACTGATGGCGACAGCGTGACAGTGTCAGCCAAAGACAAAGCGCGTTTTATTTTGCTCTCAGCTAAACCTATCAAAGAGCCCGTGGTGCAATACGGACCTTTTGTGATGAATAAGCCAGAAGAAATTGAACAGGCGATCCGGGATTATCAGGCTGGGAAACTAACCAATAATCAACAGGCCAAAACCATAGCTATTCACAAATCAAACTGAGATCTCTTACCCTAAGTAATTGATGTTGCAGCACGGCGACGAGCAAGTCAGTCCCCAGGAGCATAGCAGCGCTAGGTGACTGGGGCTGTGAAGCGCAGGCAACAAAGCTGCAGCTTCAAGTACGACGGGTATAATTTAGCAAGGGCAGATGGTATCATCTGCCCTTTCTTATCTTGAGGATCGGCAGATGCAACTTGTGGGTATTATCGGCGCTATGGAGCCGGAAATTGCAATTTTAAAAGCTCAATTAAGTGAAATGACCACAGTCAAACTGGCGGATTATGAGTTCTATCAGGGCCGTCTGGCCGATACCGAAGTTGTGTTAGTGCAATCTGGCATAGGTAAAGTCGCGTCTGCTGTAGCCACCACCTTAATGATTAGTCAGTTCAAACCGGATTGTGTCATTAACACAGGTTCAGCCGGTGGCTTTGACCCGGAATTAAATGTTGGCGATGTGGTGATTTCGTCCGAAGTACGGCATCACGATGTAGACGTCACGGCTTTTGGTTATGAAATAGGCCAGGTGCCACGTATGCCAGCAGGTTTTACTGCCCATCCAGCCCTGATTAGCGCGGCAGAACAAAGCATCACCACTTTAGGTTTTTGTAAAACTAAAAAAGGCTTAATCACCACGGGTGATATCTTTATGTGCCAACCGGAGCGTATTGCTAAAACCCGAGCCGATTTCCCCTCTATGCTGGCGGTGGAAATGGAAGGTGCAGCCATAGCCCAGGCCTGTTATCAGCTCAATACTCCTTTTGTAGTGATCCGCAGCTTAAGTGATATCGCAGGCAAAGAATCGCCAACCTCCTTTGAAGCCTATTTAGAAATCGCCTCAAAAAACAGTTCAGCCATGGTGCTGGAACTTCTGAAAAACCTGAAAACGGTGCAACTGAATTAAATGCCCTATTGGCTGGAAAATCTCTCAGTCTACCCACTGGTGCTGCTCAGTATTTGGTTACTCGGCAGCCTGGTGTTATTGCCGCAGGATTACCAGCCTTTAACATTTTTTCGGATTTTCGCCAAACAGCTCGCCGCC
The DNA here is from genome assembly GCF_000986865.1 of Rheinheimera mesophila. GTDB lineage: Bacteria > Pseudomonadota > Gammaproteobacteria > Enterobacterales > Alteromonadaceae > Pararheinheimera > Pararheinheimera mesophila. Next base: position 91,013 of record NZ_LAVS01000012.1, on the reverse strand, counting down.
AAAGTTCATCCCGATCCGCACCGAGCGACCAGCCAGCAATTGATCTCCGGCAGTTTAGCTTTAGCTGTGGTGATGTTACCCACTCTGGCCTTGCTGGCACCTTTGTACTGGCTATCCGACTGGCCCCTGGTGCTCGATGGCTTGTTGCTGTATTTCTGTCTGGATTTTGTCTATTACCGCCAGCAAAGTCACAAAGTAGCTTTGGCTGTCAGTCAACAACAAAACAGCAGAGCCAAAGACTTGTTACAACCTTTAGTGTTACGACAAACCCAGAGTTTAAGCAGCGCTGGCTTATGCAAAGCCACCATTGAAACACTTTGGCTTCGTACCGCCAAACAATGGGTGGGGGTGAGTTTCTGGTTTTTAGCCGGGGGCGGTTTGGCTGCTGTGGCTTATCGTTTATTGCTGCTGTGTAATCAAGAGTGGAACGACAAACAAAGTCACTTTCGTTATTTTGGTCGCCCTGCCTCTTTGTTAACTCAATGGGCCAGCTTGCCAGCTAGTCTGCTCACTGCCCTGCTACTGGCTTTTCTGACAGATATCACAGGCGCTTTCCGCCAATGGCGTCAGGCTTTGTCATTACAACTTTGTCTGCCTCATTTACTGATCCTGGGAGCATTGGCGTCGGCTTTACGTATTAATCTGGCCGGCCCTGTGATCTACCAGCAGCAGAAAAATCAGCGCCAGCGTCTGGGCCCTGCTCAGTTACCTGCGGTCAGAGATGTATTGAATGCGCTCAGACTCAACAGACAATTTCAGTTGTACTCTGCCTTTATTGTATTTATTTTCAGCCTGTTACAACTGCTGTGGCTACTTTATTAATGTCCTGATTATTTTTGTAAAATTGTTTGGAACTGTGCTGGACTTTATAACGCCATTCACTGTATTTTCTACTGCTTCGACAGCAGATAACTATAAAAGCCAAACAACTTTAGCATGCAGCATTCAGCCGATTTGAGACGCGCACTAGAGTCATTTGGATATCACCATAAGAATCCGACCACTGAGGACTAGTTTTGCCTGTTTTAGCCACACTGCGCTATCTTTGCGGCATGTTGCTGCTTGCCTGTTGCTGCCAATCTGTTCTGGCAGGACCACTATTGCAGCCGTTGACTCCGGATCAAAACTTATCACAGGGCTCGGTCAACGACTTATTGCTCGACCGTCAGGGTTTTTTATGGATAGCAACAGATGCAGGCTTAAATCGGTTTGATGGCTATAAAAATCTGCTGATCGGTGCTGATTCTCCGCATTTACAAAGCCTGGCTTTTACGCAATTGCTGATGGATAAAAAGCAGCGCTTGTGGGCCTTAGTGCCACGTTCGGGCTTGTATAGTTTCGATCCGGTCAAAGCCAAACTGGTTTTGCATACCTCCTTACCCGGCGCAACTACATTACAAAATCGCTTTATTAATCTGACCCAGGCCGATAACGACGAGCTGTTGCTCAGCAGCAGAACGGACCTGTACCACTATCAAACAGAGACACAGCAGTTGACCGTGTTAGCTAAGTTAGCCGATATAGCCTTGCCGGATGCTCTGATCCGAACCCTACTGAACACCAAAGACTGGATCTTACTGGGCACCAGCCAAGGTTTAGTCAGCTACGACAAAAATACTAAGCAACTGAAGCGGATCCCCCATTTACCTCAAGGACAACAGTCTGACTATCAACGCCACGTCAAAGCTCTTCAGCTAAAGCAAGACCACCTGCTGATTGGCACAGTGGAGGGCTTGTATCAACTGGAGCTGTCTCAGATCGCGCGCTATCTGCAAACAGGCCAGGAGCCAGTCAGCGAAGAGCTGATTGCAGGACCGAATGTCTGGCAAATTGAAGTCCAGCCGGATCATCTGCTGATTGGAACAGAACGCGGCTTATTACGTTACGCATCAGACTCGGGTGACACAGAGCTGGTGTTGAAGTTCAGTGAGAGCAACTTCAACTTATCCGACGATAATGTAGTAGCCTTACAAAGCGATGGTCAGGGCGGGTATTGGCTCGGCAGTCGTTTTGACGGGGCGTATTACTGGCACCCGCGCAGCAAAGCCATTCGTCATTTCAGTCAAACCGGGCCTGCTGCTTTAAGTAACGACAAAATCATTTCTATTGTTGAAAAAAATAGCGAGGAGCTCTGGCTCGGCACCCGCAACGGCTTAAATTTATTAAATCTTGAAACCAGGCAGGTGCAAAACTTTCTGGTGAACCCAGACCCCAAAGCGGTGTGGCACACCAGCACTATCATGAATCTGTCGATGAACAAAAATGGCGATTTATGGTTTCTTTCCTCCAGTGGTTTAAGTTATTTCTCTGTTCAGAACAAAGAGCTGCAAGCACCTGCCTTGCTCAACCCGGAGCATAAATCTGTGTTGGAGGCGGCCCGTCCGGGCAGTTGGCTGAATCAACAGCAGCCCTTTTACTTGCTGACCGACCAGAGTATTTATCGTTATCAGCCGGACTCAGGTCAGGTTGAAGAGATCGCAGAGTTAAATCCAAAGCTCTCAGCCAGTGATGTGCGGATTATTCTTGGTAAATGGCCGGGCCAACCCGACTGGCTGGTATTGGCGGCTTATGAAAAAATTTGGTTATTTAATGAAAAAACAGCAGAGTTAAAGTTGCTGTATCAGGCCGAAGCCAGCCCGTCTTTTAGCATGCGTTTTGCTGACAAGATGGCGCTGGATAAAAACAATACGCTGTGGTTTAGCGCCTCGGACATTGGTTTGCTGGCGTTTGACGCCACCAGTATGCAACTGAAACATCATTTTCATAGCAACAACAAACTCAATACCAATGTAGTGTATGCGGTCAACAGCGATCAATTGGGGCATATCTGGTTCTCCAGCCTGCACGGTGTTTCCTCGTTAAATGTCGATACCCTGCATATTGAACAATTCAGTAAAAAAGATGGCTTAACCAGCAACGAATTTATTGTGCAAAGCAGTGAAAGTTTAAGTAATGGCGAGATGGCCTTTGGCTCTATCCGTGGCGTGAATTTACTCTCCCCTGTCGCTTTGACAGAGCCCAGACGTAAGCCCCGCATTGTGATTACTCAGTTGGATTTATTGTCATCACCTATTGAAAGTCCATTGACTGACTTGTCGGGTCAGCTTTTTACTCTGCCTTATGACAGTCAGGGCTTAACCATCAGTTATTCCAGTCTGAATTTCCGCGACAGTGGCAAAATGCGCTACCGTTATTGGCTGGACGGTCCACAGCGTCTGGTGTTTCCGGAACAAAGTTCCAGCTCGGTGATGTTTCCACAGCTTACCCCCGGAGATTATCAGTTTAACGTGGTGGCTGTATCTCCTGTGACAGGCCTTGAGAGTGAAGTTGCAACCTTACGGCTGCAAGTGCAACCAGCGCCATGGCTCAGTCATTGGGCTTACATGGCGTATGCGTCTGTCAGCCTGATGATTATGCTGTTTTACCTCAGAACCCGACAAAAACAGCAACGCATGCTCAAAGTGGCCCATACCAAAGTGACCGCCAGCGAACAGCGCTTAAAACAGGCGTTGGACTCGATAGACAGCGGAGCCTGGGAGTGGCACGCGCATAAAAATATTATGTTCGCATCACGCATCTACAGCATGTTGGGCTATCAGGAAGCCTTAAACCCACTGGCTATGACCCAGCATTTGTCCTTAGTGCACCCGGAAGACAAAGACGCATACCAGCAGGCCTGGCAAAAGCTGATGCAAACACCAGACAAAACCTTTGATCACACCTACAGAATGCAGCATAAAAACGGCAATTGGTTGTGGTTCCGCGACATAGGTAAAGTGGCGGAAGTAGGTGCACAAGGCCAGCCAGAGCGGGTGATTGGCACCTTTAGCAACATCACAGAAACCAGAGCCAACCAGGAAAAAGCCCGGTTATTTGGCGAAGCTTTCCAGCAAACCCGGGATTGGGTAGTGATTTTAGATGCCAATCAGCGGGTCATTGCCGCTAACCAGTCTTTTGCTGATGTGTTTGGCTCAGTTGATCAGTATCTGGTGAGTCCTAAAACCCATCATTTGGGGATTAGTTTGCAACGTCGTCGTTTTTATACCTCGTTATTACGGGGCTTAGCTGTCAACCAGCATTGGCAGGGGGAAGAGCTGGTGCACACGCCGGATGGCAAAGAGCGCCCTACCCTTATTAATATCAGCGCTATTGGTGATGTGGATAAAGTCGAGTTTTTTGTCTTGGTATTTACCGATATCACCGCACAAAAAGTGGCAGAAGAAGAATTACGTTATTTGGCCAGCTATGACTCACTGACAGGTCTGCCTAATCGAACGCTGTTGATGGACCGCATTCAGCATGGCATAGAGCAAGCCAAACGTGCGAAAAAATCCCTGGCTTTGTGTTTTATCGACCTCGATAAATTTAAACAGGTGAACGATTCTTTAGGCCACGATGTTGGTGATCAATTATTGCAGGAAGTCGCCCGCCGTTTACGCGCTACGTTAAGAGAAACAGATACCATAGCGCGGCTGGGGGGGGATGAATTTGTTGTGCTGCTGGAGAGCTATAAAAACGATGACAACATCAGTCATGTCGCACGCAAAATGTTGCAGTCTATTGGTGAACCCATGCAGTTGGGCACCCATACGGTCAGCGTATCGCCCAGTATTGGTATAGCGGTTTATCCGGACGATGCGCTGGATGCCAACGCCTTACTGAAACACGCGGACGTGGCCATGTACTATGCCAAAGATTTAGGCCGCAATAACTTCCAGTTTTTTATTGCCGAAATGAACGAAAAAGCCCATATGCAATTGGCGAAAGAAACTCAGTTGCGTCAAGCCTTTAAAGACGGCGAGTTTATCAACTACTACCAGCCGATAGTGGATTGCCGCAGCCAGTCGGTGATTGGAGTAGAAGTGCTGATGCGTTGGCGTCATAAAAACGCGCTGATCCCGCCCACCGAATTTATTCCTATGGCGGAAGATTTGCGTCTGATTATTCCTATGACTTTATCTTTACTGGAACGGGCTTTGGTGGATTTACAGCAATGGCGCCAGGCGGGCTTAGACTTGTATTTATCGGTGAATTTATCCACCAGCCATTTAGAGCAACTGTCGTTGGCAGAACATACCGAAAAGCTGCTGACTAAGTACCAGTTGCCCCCTTCCTGCCTGCGATTTGAAGTGACAGAAAGCGCTCTGATGCGGGATCACGAAAAAGCCATTACCACTATGCTGGCGCTGAATCAGCTTGGCATACAACTGGCCTTGGACGACTTTGGTACCGGCTATTCGTCGCTGAAATACTTAAAAGAATTGCCAATAGACGCCATTAAAATTGACCGCAGCTTTGTCAAAGACATTGGCATAGATCCGGATGATGAAACCATTATCGAAGCCATTTTGTCGATGGCAGGCAGCTTAGGCATGAGTTGTGTCGCCGAAGGGGTCGAAACCGAACAACAACTGGCCTTTTTCAGCAGCCGCCAGTGTTATCTGATTCAGGGTTATTTATTCGCTAAACCTATGCCAGCACTGGAGCTGATTAACTGGCTGCATAGTGAACATTTGAATTAGCTCTGCGTATTTGGCGCTGCAGCGGCGCTGACGGCGTTCTGTAACCCCAGTCAATCCGCTTCAGCGCCCTTTGTTGAGCAGGTAAAACTTATTCTGACTCGTTGCTGTAAAGCCTGAATGAACCTAACGCAATGAATGTCCCGACTATCGCGGCCAGGCCAGAACCACTGAATCCAGTTATCATCACAACAGGTTTCAAGACAAAAAAATGCAACAGCACACCTACAGGCAGCAGCAGGAGCAATGCCCGCCAACTTATCCGCATTCTTAACTTTTTGTTGCAATAAGGGCATGTCTTGTTTGTACCGAAACTATTTAAAGCGGCTGAGAACACACCTATGCCACCGTCACACTGTGGACCCTTCATTATCTATCTCCGGTTATCACTTGAAACGACTGGCACTTTCTCTTTGCCTGGCGCCATAGCTCCAGCGCTACCTATGGTTCTCTGTTGGCTAATTTAAGATGGATATATCGGCCAACGAAGGCTCCTAATACTACGCCAATGATGACCTCTGGAACTAAACAGATAAACAATAACAGACCAAAGCCAAGATCATCTCCAAGCTCATGTCGCTGTTGTCCGGTGGCGAACATTTGGTAATAAGTCACTAACTCCGAGCCTACGGAAACCGACAAAAAAATACAGGCTAAAATTGCGCACAGATAAATCAGGTTTTTTCTCAACTGAGCAGGTTCCTTGAGAGTTCGAAGTGCGTTGCTGGCTGAGATTAGCGACGAGCCACGTTTGTTAACAAGCAAACCCACGCCCCCAATAGGATGCAAGCCCTGCATCTTTTTTCAGCAGTGAAACAACGACACAATACCCAACAAAATAGCTAAAACTGCGGTGCTTGTCACTCTCTGCCCTGCCGACACTCAAGCGTGTGGCCTAACGCCAGAGTTTGGATCTGACAAAGATCGCCGCTGTATTTTCGACTCTGCTATACTGCGCGCCTCTTCGATAGATGTGATTTCTAATGCAACCCAATTTGCTTAAAGGCGCCTTATTGCTGTTACTGGCTGAAGCTTGTTTTGCCGGTATAGGGGCTTTGGTGAAACTGACCAGCGACAGCGCCAGTCATGCCCAGGTGGTATTTTTCCGCAACTTTTTTGCCTTGCTGGTGATGCTGCCCTGGTTGTGGCTGCAGGGTAAACAACTGCTCTATACCAAACGCTGGTATTTGCATTTAAGCCGCTCTGTCACCGGCATTATCTCGATGTACTGCTTTTTTTATGTGATCAGCCAGTTGCCTTTGGCGCAAGCTATGGTAGTGCTGTTAATGTCGCCTTTTATAGTGCCGTTAATAGCCAAATTCTGGTTAAAAGAAACCGCCAGCCGCCTGACTTTGTTTAGTATTGCCTTGGGCTTTGGTGGAGTGCTGCTGGCCTTACCTATCGCCAGTGGTGGTGGCGCTTTTTATTTGTTTTTAATAGCTTTGTTGTCGGCCGTATTAGTAGCGGTGACCAAAACCACCATTCGTTATATGTCCGACACTGAACCTGCGGCCCGAATCGTGTTCTACTTTTCGTTGCTCACCGCCATTATCTCCTTTGTGCCTGTGCCTTTTTACTGGCAGGAACTACCGGCTGTCGCCTGGTGGGCTTTTGGTTTTATGGGCGTATTGGCGGCCATAGGCCAAATGGCGATGACCAGAGCTTATGCCTTAGCGCCCGCTTCTGATATTGGCATCTGGACCTACAGCTCAGTAATTTTTGCTGGCCTTTTTGGTTATTTATTCTGGTCTGAACCTGTGACTATGAGCTGGTTCGCCGGTGTGGCTATTATCTTTTACGCTGGTTATATCAGCACCAGACAAAGGTTGTGGTAATAAGGCTAAGCCGTGCTGATATAAAAGATGACGTTTCGATGAAATATGCTGTTTTGGGTAAATTTATATTGCGAAAGTACACAACAGCGCCTAGCTTTGTTTAACCAAAATAGGGAATAACTTTTACCCGGTTTAAAAGCCAGGCCCTGCAGGATTTGGAAAACTCTGTCCGCTATCGCAACAAGGAGTGATCCCATGTCAAAGTTCAACTTTGCCGTTTATGCCGAAGGCATAATGTATCCAGATAACACCCAACAACCTGTCTACACCACAGTGTCGCAGTTGCAAAACTCCGGCTTTACCACCCTGATCCTGGGCCTGTTTCATATAGGCCGCAATTATTCGATTCAACCCAGTCAAATCATGGGTGACATTTATTTTAACAACACACTGGTGATTTCTGAGGGGCGTTATGTTGGCGATCCAGGCTGGCCAGCCCTGATTAACTCTGCTTTAGGTGGCTCAGTCAATCGTCTTTGCGCGTCCATTGGTGGCGGCGGCGTCATGGATTTTGAGACACTGCAGAAAATCTACCAGCAAAACGATAACAGCTATGCAGGAACCAATCTGGCCAACAATTTAGCAGTGCTGAAACAGACCTTTCCGGCGATCAGCATTATTGATTTAGACTGCGAGGATAACTACGACCTACCTTCTTTTGTTGCGTTTTGTCAGTTGGCGAATAGTCTGGGCTTTGATCTTACCTTCTGCCCTTATACTTACCAGCAATTCTGGACCAGCGCTTTACAGCAATTAAATAACACCAACAAAGGCGCGGTAAAATGGTGGAATTTGCAATGTTACAATGGAGGTTATGGCAACCAGCCGTCGCAGTGGGCTCAGGCTATTACCGAGGCTATTCCGGGTTTTGATACCACAGCATTTATTGTGGCTGGCGATTGGACCAATGACAGTCCGGCACAGGTACAAAGTCTGATGAAATCTTTTCATGGCAGCACCAGTGTGGGCGGTGGTTTTATCTGGACTTTGGATCAAATAGTCGCCAACGACAGCTCCAATCCACAACAACTGATGACAGCTTATGTCAAGGCTATTTCTGTTGGTTTAGGTAACGTACTCTGACCACTGAGGCCGCAGTCGTGCGGCCTTTTTTCTCTGACCTGTATCCGTCCCACCCCACCTTCCTTTTATCCCAGCTCTGGCCTGGGTCCTGTGAAAACACTGCAGACTCAGCTTTGTGTTTAACCCATGAGATTTGTTATGTCTTATTTAAAACCCCTGCTGCTGGGCCTGAGTTTGCTCAGCCTGACTGCGTTGGCACACTCTGCAGCACAAAATATTCCGACTCTGGATGGTCAGGTCTATATCCAGAGCGAAAGAGCCAAACAGGCTTATGATCAATGGCATTTCGCACCAGCACGCAGCTCTGGTGATCTGGTGTTTTTCTCCGGTGTGATTGCAGCCGCCCCCGCTGAAGGTGCCGACACTGAACTTTTTAAAAAGAACTTACGCCATGCCTTTGGCAATCTGGAGACGTTGCTAAAACAAGCAGGTTTAGGGACCGAACATGTGGTGAAAATCAACAGCTACCACCTGTTCAACAGCCCGTTATTTAAAGGCACAAAAGAGCAACATGTCGCAGCAGTGATGGCAGTGAAAGACGAGTTTTTTAAAGCTCCATACCCGGCATGGACGGCTGTTGGCGTTGCTGAGTTATTTGCCGATCAGGGCTTGGTTGAGATTGAAATCATTGCCCGTAAACCCGCAGCAAAGCCTTAACACCAACCTAATAAGCTTCGGGTTTCTCTAAAAGACTGCAAGCCGGGTGACCATAAAGGTCGCCCTACAAATTTATTTTCATTCCGTTCAAACCTTTTTTCTGCATGTTCCGACTCATTGGTAATCACAGCATTTTTTAATGCTTCAGCAAAGACGCACAGTGCAGGAAACACCATGAAAATAGCCGACACCAGCAGCCAGGATGAAAAGCTGACACCAAAAAAAACCAATAAAAAACTCTGGGTCGCAGGCTCAACCAGCTTGCTTCTGGTCTTGCTGTTATGGCAAATCATTCCGGCGGCCCGCAGTTGGTCGCAGTCGGATATGTCGGTGTCTTTGTCGCGCGTGCGGATAGATACAGTCAAAACCGCCGATTTTACCCGCGATATCTCGGCGCAGGGTCAGGTGGTTGCGGCGGTTAGCCCTAAACTTTATGCCACAGCCGAAGGCACCATCAGCTTATTGCTGGATGCTGGTACTGAAGTGAAACAAGGTGATGTGCTGGCCATTATCGACAGCCCCGAATTGAACAATAGGCTGCAGCAGGAGCAAGCCACACTGTACAGCCTGCAAACCAGCCATGACCGGCAAAAAATCTTAGCGAAAAAGCAGCAGCTAACCGACAAAAAAGCCGTGGATATAGCGCTGATGACCCTAACCACAGCAGACAGAGAAAAACGCCGCGCCGATCAGGGCTTTGAGAAAGGGGTCGTCAGTAAAATTGAACACGAAAAAGCCCAGGACGATTTAGAAACGGCCAAAGTGCAGCATCAACATGCCGTAGAAGATGCCCGGCTAAATAAAGAAAACCTCGATTTTGAAGTGCAAAGCTTAGCCCAGCAACTACAGCGCCAGCGTTTGCTGGTAGAAGACTTTCAGCGTCAGGTCGATGGCCTGCAGGTGCGATCTCCGGTCAATGGTTTATTGGGTAATCTGGCGGTAGAAAACAAAACCTATATCACCAAAAACCAACTGATTTTATCTGTGGTGGATTTAAGTCAGTTTGAAGTGGAAATTGCTGTACCTGAAAGTTACGCCAATGATTTGGTCATTGGATTGCCGGTAGAAGTCACTGCAGAGCAAAAAATCTATTTGGGTAAACTGGTGACTATTTCTCCGGAAGTGTTTGAAAACCAAGTGAAAGGCCGGGTGCGTTTCACGAAAGAAGCGCCTCCTGCCCTGCGTCAAAACCAACGCTTAAGCAGCCGTATTTTGCTGGAACACCGTGAAGACGTATTGCAGGTGGCCCGTGGTCAGTTCCTCGACAGCAGCAATGGCAAGTTTGCCTACAAAGTCAGCAATGGCATGGCGGTAAAAACCCCTATTGAACTGGGTGCCCGCAGTCTGAACTCAGTCGAAATTCTGGCTGGTTTACAACAGGGCGATCAAATCATCACCTCCGGCACCGATATTTTTAACGGCGCCAGCACAGTACAACTTAATAACTAATTAAGGCCACAGAGCCGAGGGACTTAGCATGCTAACCATGAACAACATTAGTAAATCTTTTATCACAGACGACGTAGTCACTCATGCGCTGCGCGATATTCAGTTGCATGTGAACGAAGGTGACTTTGTCAGTGTGACTGGCCCTTCAGGCTCAGGTAAAACCACTTTTTTAAATATCGCTGGTTTACTTGAAACCAGCAGCAGCGGTGAATACCTGCTGGACGGTGAAGACATCACCAAACTCAATGACAGCGGCCGTTCCCGCATGAGAAACCAAAAAATAGGCTTTATTTTCCAGAGCTTTAACCTTATTCCTGATTTAAACCTGTTCGACAATGTCGATGTACCTTTACGTTACCGTGGTTTAAATGCCAGCGAACGGAAAAAACGTATTGAATACCATCTGGACCAGGTGGGTTTAGCCTCCCGGATGAAACACCTGCCAAGCCAGCTCTCCGGTGGTCAGCAGCAACGTGTCGCTATAGCCCGGGCTTTAGCCACCTCACCACGCTTTTTATTAGCGGATGAGCCCACTGGTAACCTGGACAGTCAGATGGCGCAAAGTGTGATGAGCCTTTTGGAAGACATCAATAAAGCCGGCACCACCATTTTAATGGTGACCCACGACCCTAGCCTGGCTGCCCGCGCCAAACGCCAAATTTATATCAAAGACGGTCATGTCAGCGAGCTGACCCAGAAAAACTCCAACCTGCATCTGGTTGGCGAAGCTTAAGGAGCTGCTATGTTTTCTTATTATTTGAAGCTGGCTTACTTAAGCTGCAAACGCACCTGGGGCATGACGCTGTTGATGGTCTGTGCCATCGGCTTAGGTATTGGTGCCTCCATGACCACCATTACCGTCAATTACCTGATGTCCGCCAACCCTATTCCACACAAAAGTGAGCAGCTATTTTTTGTGCAAATGGACAGTTGGGAGCCAAATAACCCTTACAACGACGACGGTGATGCGCCTGAGCAGTTAACCTATCGTGACGCCACCTACTTATGGCAGGCGCAAAAGGCCACACGCCAAAGTATCCAAACCGGTATGGCCGCTGTGATTGAACCGGCTGATAAAGAAGTCTTGCCTTTTATGGTGCAGGGCCGCGCCAACAGCGCCGATTTTTTCCCTATGTTTGATGTGCCGTTTTTATATGGCAGTGGCTGGGATCATCAGGCTGACTTAAAAAAAGAACGGGTGATAGTGATTAACGCCGAACTGAATGAACGTTTATTTGGTGGTAAAGACTCCACAGGCCAGACCCTGCGGATGGCTGGTGAAGACTACAAAATCACCGGTGTGATCGACAGATGGAACCCCAAACCACGATTTTACGATATCAGCACAGGTGCCTTTAACGACGTCGAAGAAGTTTTTGTGCCCTTTAGCTTAATCACTGAACAAAAATTGGGCCGCTCCGGCAATACCAACTGCTGGAAACCGACGGATTCAGGCTTTCAGGCCTTTTTAGACTCAGAGTGTATCTGGGTGCAATTGTGGGTGGAATTACCCACAGCTCAGGACAAAGAAGCTTACTTCAGCTTTATGAATGCCTACGCCAAAGAGCAAAACCAATACGGCCGTTTTGCCCGAACCGACAACAACAAACTGCGCGATGTGATGCAGTGGCTGGAATACGCCGAAGTGGTGTCAGACGATGCCAGCATGATGATGGCGATGTCTTTGATGTTTTTGCTGGTGTGTTTACTCAATACCGTAGGTTTATTGCTGGCGAAGTTTTTAGGTAAAGCTAGTGAGATTGGCGTGCGCCAGGCTTTAGGTGCCAGCCGTAACGACTTGTTTATTCAGCATTTAATTGAATCAGGCTGTATAGGTTTGGCCGGTGGTTTATTGGGTTTAGTGCTGGCTATTTTGGGGCTGGAAGCGATAAAACTGATGTATGGCGACTGGATCCGCGATTTAGCTCAGTTGGATTTCACCTTAGTGGCTATGGCGATAGGTCTGGCTATTGCCAGTGCTTTATTAGCAGGTTTATACCCCACATGGCGCGCCTGTCAGGTGCAGCCGTCCGTTCAGCTAAAAAGCCAATAAGGAGTTTGCCATGTCTGCATTTTTCACCCAATTAGAACTGGGCCCTATGTTCCGCGCCTTAATGCGCAATAAAATTGGTGCTTTGCTGATCGCCCTGCAAATTGCGCTGACCCTGACCATTATGGTCAACGCCATTTTTATGATGCAGCAGCGCAGCGAACAAATGGCCAGAGCCAGCGGTTTGGATGAAGCCAATACCTTTTATTTAAGCAACACTGTGTTTGCGCAAAACTACAATCTGAAAACCGCGCTGCAACAGGATTTACAGCGTATCCGCGAGACGCCAGGCGTAGTGGATGCCACGCAAATCAATGCGATTCCGTTAAGTGGTGGCGGCTGGTCGATGAGCCTGCAAACCAAAGCTGGTGACGATATTGAAGGCACAGGCACAGCGGTGTATATGGTGGACGAGCATGGCATCAATGCCATGGGCCTGGAGCTGATTGCCGGTGAGAACTTCCAAAACTCCGACATAGGCTGGCGTGAAGAAGGCAGCACCCAATGGCCACCTAAAGCTATTATCACTAAAGCCTTAGCAGAAACCATGTTTGAAGGTGACTGGAAAAACGCTGTAGGCAAAACGGTTTACATCGACAACCATCAGCCAGTGCAGGTGATAGGTATTATCAAAGCCCTGCAGGCACCATGGAATGGCTGGAATGGTGTCGAGCGTAGCATGCTGGTGCCACAGCAACTGGACAGCAAAGGCAGCCGCTTTTTTATCCGCACTGAGCCCGGCCGTCGTGACGAGTTAATGCCAGTGATTGAAAAAATGCTGGCTGAAAGTGACAGAGGTCGCATTATCCGTAATGTCACCAGCATGGAACAAACCCGTGACGAAAGTTATCGGGAGCATCAGGCCACCAACACTATTCTGCTGACCGTCATTATCGTGCTGACGCTGATCACAGGCTTTGGCATTATCGGTCTGGCGATGTTCAGTATTAACAGACGCACCCGTCAAATCGGCACCCGCCGCGCTTTAGGCGCCAGCCAATGGCAAGTGATGCGCTACTTTATGCTGGAGAATTTGCTGATAAGCACAGCCGGCGTGGTGTTGGGCGCAGCCGGAGCTGTTGGCTTAAATATCTGGCTGGTATCAACCTTTAGCATGACCCCATTAAGCCCGGTCTTGCTGGTGATAGGTGTAATAGCCTTGCTGATCGTTGGCCAGTTAGCCGTCAGTTACCCGGCCTTAGTGGCTTCGAAAATTTCGCCTGCCACGGCAACCAGAGGACGGGCTTAAACCTGCTGTAACAGCTCCCTGGTAAGTAAAAAGTTACCAACCTTTCCCTCAGCTTTTTTGTCCTTCGGCTGAGGGATTTTTGTTTGTAAGTGCAGTCCCCGAAGCACCTTGTTGTAGACCTCGATTACACCTGCTGTAAAGCAATTAATCGCTTTAGCGCCCTGTTACTCTTATAAAGTCCATAATCTTATACATCAACCCTATTTTTTCCGAAATTAACGCCGTAGGTTCCACTGGATAATCAGACTTAACTAGAGTAGCTATCAAATGTCGCAATCCTTGTTCATCGACACTACATCCATGATCCACAACATATTGATCGACAAATTTATAAAACATATCCATATCTGTTGGATGGTTTGTGTGCCAATGACCAGCTAACCATCTCCTCAAAGAACTCATACAACTTGATGATAGATTCATTTCGATCTCCTTCTTCTGAATAACTTGATTGACTTCTCTTCGCTCCGTTAAAGCGATCATATACCAACTCAAGGAGTTAACAAAAAAGCAACAGTTGACATCACGTCAAAATGAAAAATAAAGTTAAGGGAGGATACTTTCTGATGAATTCATAAAGAAATAATAGGGTATTGCGCCTTGCTATTGGTTAAACGGTTTCGCCGTTGGCGAGATACTTTGCTTTTGCTTCGCCAAAAGAAAGTATCCAAAGAAAAGGCGACCCCAGGTTGCAGCGAAAGCCCGGCCCAAAATCGTGCGTCCAAGGCGACTCGGCAACTCGCTCGTCGCTACCGCTCCTTACTCAAACACTCCTCGTCTTAAAACCTTGGCCACTCAATTTTGTCCGGCTCGCGCCCTAATGGGGGCCCATTCGGCATCAAGTTAGTTTGCTGTAGAGGTCTTTTAACAACAGTAGGCATTGTTCAAAGATCTACGCCAAAGCCAATCTGACCGCAAAGCCGGTAAATAACAGGCCTAACACTAAATTGCCTACCTGCCCTGCTTTGGGCTGGCCTTTAAAAAAGCTGGCAATGGCGGCTCCTGCATAAACTAAAGTGGTCAGATAGAGCAGGCTGATGATTTCCAGTACCACCGCCAGCACCAGATAAGGCAGCCAGTTGGGAGTGAAGCTGGCGTCGATAAACTGAATAAAAAACGACAGGAAAAACAAAATGGCCTTGGGGTTAGTCAGGCTTAATAATAAAGACTTACGGAATACAGCGGCACAGCTTGCCGCTGCGACCAAGGCTGGACCTTCTGCCCCCTGCGTTGTGTTGGATTGGCGCAAACTTAATAAAATCTGGACACCGATATAAAGCAAATAAGCGGCACCTAAATAACGTATCCAGCGGAATAACTCAGGTGAGGCTAATAACACAGAAGCCAGGCCTAGGTAGGATAATAAAATCAAAGTCGCATCCCCAAGCAGCACTGCACAAAGCGCACACCATGCATGTTTGGGTCCTTGCACTATGCTGGTTTTCAGCACAAACAGGCTATTCGGGCCCGGCATCAGAATAATCACTATCACACCGGCCAGAAAGGTCCAAAACTGAATAACACCCAGGCTTTCCATCATTATCCTCTACAACTGTTTTCTGCCAGAGAATATTATCAGGCCGGAGCCTGGCAAAAGTCACTGCAAATTATCTGATGATCGCGGTCTCTATCCACTGCTGGCGCTTCAGGCCCCACTAGGATAAAATGCGCGTCCTTTTTCTTGGCGTTAACTTTTTACGGGCTACAACACAAATGGGCAAAAAGCTGCACATTAAGACCTGGGGCTGCCAGATGAACGAATACGATTCATCCAAAATGGCGGACCTTCTGGATGCAACTCATGGCTACACACTGACCGAAGAAGCAGAAGAAGCAGACGTGATCCTGCTGAACACCTGCTCTATTCGTGAGAAGGCTCAGGAGAAGGTATTCCATCAGTTAGGTCGCTGGCGTCCACTGAAAAAGAAAAACCCGGATTTAATTATTGCCGTCGGTGGTTGTGTCGCTTCGCAGGAAGGCAAAGCCATTCGTGACCGCGCCCCTTATGTCGATATCGTGTTTGGGCCACAAACCTTGCACCGTTTGCCGGAAATGATTAACGCAGTGCGCGGTGATAAATCCCCTGTGGTGGATGTGTCCTTCCCGGAAATCGAGAAGTTTGACCGCCTGCCCGAGCCTAAAGCAGACGGCCCAACCGCTTTTGTCTCTATTATGGAAGGCTGTTCTAAATACTGCACCTTCTGTGTCGTGCCTTACACCCGTGGTGAAGAAGTCAGCCGCCCATTGGATGACGTCCTTTTGGAAATTGCTCAGCTAGCCGAGCAAGGGGTACGTGAAGTCAACCTGTTGGGCCAAAACGTCAACGCATACCGTGGTGCTACTTTTGACGGTGGCATTTGCCATTTCTCTGAATTATTGCGTTTAGTAGCGGCGATAGACGGTATTGACCGTATTCGTTACACCACGTCGCATCCTGTTGAATTTACAGACGATATTATTGAAGTGTACCGTGATGTGCCTGAATTGGTCGATCATCTGCACTTACCAGTGCAGTCCGGTTCAGACCGTATTCTGGCGCTGATGAAACGCAACCATACCGCCCTTGAATATAAGTCAAAAATTCGTGCTTTGAAAAAAATCCGCCCGAATTTAAGCATGTCGTCTGACTTTATTATCGGCTTCCCCGGTGAAACCGCAGAAGACTTTGAAGCCACTATGGATCTGATCAAAGCCATCAACTTTGATATGAGTTTCAGCTTTGTTTACAGCGCTCGCCCTGGCACACCGGCGGCCGATTTACCGGACGATGTGTCAGAAGAAGAGAAAAAACAACGTCTGTATATACTGCAGGACCGTATTAACCAGCAGTCATTGCAAATTGCCCGTGCTATGCTCGGCACTGAACAACGTATTCTGGTGGAAGGTCCGTCGAAAAAAGACATTATGGAGCTGACCGGCCGCACCGAAAACAACCGTGTGGTGAACTTTGAAGGTTCACCGGATATGATTGGTCAGTTTGTCGATGTATTAGTGACAGATGTCTTTACCAACTCATTAAAAGGTAAAGTGATCCGTACTGAAAAAGATATGGATTTACGCCGCGACGTATCGCCACAACAAATACTGGCAGCGAAAGCAGCAAAAACAGACGAATTGGGAGTGGCTACTTTTACTCCTTAATTGAGAACAGCAGATGGAGGTCAGCGAAAAACTGGCTTCTATGCGTTACCCAAAATAATTGATGTTGCAGCGAGGCGATAAGCGAGCGAGAACTCAGGAGCATAGTTCACTATGTGACTGGGGCGAGTAGCGCGGTCAACAAAGCTGCAGCGTCAAGTATGAAGGGTAAATAGATAAGAGATAGGACTTTTGGATAATCCAATAACCAGCTTAGAATTTTCTCTCTCCCCTTTTGAACCTCAGCGCCTGGCTTTTTTATGGGGCCCTTTTGACGACAACTTACGTCAAATTGAACGCCGTTACCGGGTGCAGGTGTCCTACCGCGACAATCAATTGCGCTTGGTGGGGTTAACCGACCAGCTTGAGCCTGTCAAACAAATCATCGAAACACTTTATGGCGAAACCGCCACTGCTCAGGGCAAAGCCGTGCCTTTAAGCCCGGAGCAAGTGCATCTGGTGATCCAGCAACAACAGCAAGAGCCGACAGAGCAGCAGTTTGACGACGAACAAGTGAGCATTAAAACCAAAAAAGGTGCGGTCAAAGGCCGAAATGCCAGCCAAAGTGCTTATGTGCGTAATATCCAGCGCCACGATGTGACTTTTGGTATAGGCCCTGCCGGTACAGGCAAAACCTATTTAGCTGTGGCTTGTGCGGTTGATGCACTGGAAAAAGGTGAAGTGCGCCGTATAGTGCTGACCCGCCCAGCCGTGGAAGCCGGTGAAAAACTGGGCTTTTTACCCGGTGATTTAGCCCAGAAAGTCGACCCGTATTTGCGGCCTTTGTACGACGCTTTATTCGACATGTTAGGTTTTGAAAAAGTAGAAAAGTACTTAGAGCGTGGCGTGATTGAAATTGCACCTCTGGCTTATATGCGTGGCCGTACTTTAAGTGATGCTTTTATTATTCTGGATGAAAGCCAGAACACCACGGTCGAACAAATGAAGATGTTCCTAACCCGTATTGGCTTTAATGCCAAAGCGGTGATCACAGGCGATATTACCCAGGTCGACTTACCACGAGGCCAATACTCAGGGTTAAAGCATGCGATGGACGTGTTGTCTGGCGTACCAGAACTGAGTTTTAACTTTTTTAAAGCCAAAGACGTAGTACGCCACCCTGTGGTGCAAAAAATTGTGCTGGCATACGAAGCTTTTGAACAGAAAAAGCAACAAGAGCAGCAGGTAGCAAAACAAGCCGCATTGGATGCAGCCCCAAAGAGTAAAGACTAAGCCATGAGCATTACCCTGGATTTACAACTGGCCAGTGAAGCGCCAAACCTGCCGACAGAAGCCCAATTTCAGCACTGGCTGGAAGCCGCTATTCTGCCATTTCAGGATGTGGCCGAAGTCACAGTGCGGATAGTGGACGAAGCAGAAAGTCAGCAACTGAACTTTGAATACCGTGAAAAAGACAAGCCCACCAACGTGCTGAGCTTCCCATTTGAACTGCCGCCCGGCGTGGAGGACTTGCCGTTATTAGGCGATTTAGTCATTTGTGCTCAGGTGGTGGCCAAAGAAGCAAAAGAACAAGGCAAAGAATTAGATCATC
Organism: Rheinheimera mesophila; assembly: GCF_000986865.1. Lineage (GTDB taxonomy): Bacteria > Pseudomonadota > Gammaproteobacteria > Enterobacterales > Alteromonadaceae > Pararheinheimera > Pararheinheimera mesophila. Next base: position 72,481 of record NZ_LAVS01000012.1, on the reverse strand, counting down.
ACTGGGCTCATATGGTCATCCATGGCTGCTTGCATTTATTGGGCTTTGACCATATAAATGACGCAGATGCTGAAGAAATGGAAGCCGAAGAAATTCTGATTTTGCAGCAACTGGGTATAAAGAACCCTTATATTTTAGAAGATTAACTGGTATTTTAATTTTTTGCGTACCTGAAGCCGTAGCCAAACAGAGCGAGATAGCCGGCTACCACTGATATGGCTTGGGGTATTTTCTTTTTCACTATTTGGAGCTTAAGTTCACTCATGGGTGACGACCATTCCCACTCTAGTCGGGGTTCTGCCGCAAAATCGTGGCTGGATAAAATAGCAGCGATTTTTACTGCAGAACCACAGGATTTATCTGATCTGGTTGAAGTGATCAATGAAGCGGCGATGCGCAAGCTGATTGATAACGACACTCAAAGTATGTTGCAGGGGGTTTTGGACGTGTCCAAAATGCGTGCCCGCGACATTATGGTGCCCCGCTCTCAGATGGCGACCATCAATATTGACCAGTCCCTTGAGCAAATGATGCCGCTGCTGCTGGAGAATAATCACAGCCGCTATCCTGTGGTCAATGAAGACAAAGACCATATCGAAGGCATATTGCTGGTGAAAGATTTACTGCAACATGCTTTGCAAGGCAGCACCGAATGGAGTCTGCGCGATTTACTCCGCCCTGCTGTGATTATCCCGGAAAGTAAAAGAGTAGATGCCTTACTGAAAGAATTCCGTCAGAAACGTTACCATATGGCCATCGTAGTGGATGAATACGGTGGGGTTTCAGGGCTTGTCACTATTGAAGATATCCTTGAACAAATTGTCGGTGAAATAGAAGACGAACACGACCATGAAGAAGATGTGGATATCAAAAAAATGGCCAGCCATGTCTATCAGGTCAGCGCTTTAACGCCGGTGGATGAATTTAACGAAAGTTTTGGCACCAGCTTTGACGAAGAAGAAGCCGGCACCATAGGCGGTATAGTGCTGCATGCTTTTGGCCATATGCCGGAAAAAGGCGAAACCATTGAACTGCAAAATCTGACCTTTAAAGTCAGCAAAGCCAATAACAGAAGGTTGGTGCAGTTGCAGGTCATTCGCGCTAAAACCACCATTGACACTTCAGCGTTACAGAAGGATTAACTTTTGCTGTTGTTAAAAACCTCCTGGTTTCCAGCCCTGCTTTTAGCAGGGCTGGGTGCATTAAACACCCTGGCTTTTGCCCCTTTTAGCTACCATATGCTGCCACTGCTGACCTTGTCGGTGCTGGCGTATTGCCTGCTGCAGGCGCAAAGCTCTAAACAGGCCGCCCTGTTTGGTTACGCCTATGGTTTGGGTTGGTTTGGTGTCGGGATCAGTTGGGTGCATGTCAGTATTGCCACTTTTGGCGGTATGCCTCTGATGGCTAGTCTGGCGATTATGGCGCTGTTAGTAGGGTATCTGGCGTTGTTTCCTGCCCTGGCAAGCTGGTTTAGCTGGCGCTTTCGCGGTAATTTCTGGTTCCCGCTGCTGCTCGCTTCATGCTGGTTTATTGCCGAAAATATCCGTTCCTGGTTTTTAACCGGCTTTCCCTGGTTGTCTGTTGGTTATAGTCAAACCGATGCTTGGATGGCCCCCTGGGCTACTGTGGTCGGAGAAACCGGCATCAGTTTTTTCATGCTATTGATCGCAGGCGCAGTGGCGGTCGCTATTCAAAGCAAACTCTGGGTTTGGCCTGCGATAGCTGCTATTGTCTTGCTCGTTAGCCCGGCACTAAACGCTATCAAAGGCTGGCAAGAGACGGGGGAACAGGTCAAAGTCGCTTTAGTGCAGGGTAATATAGCGCAGGATTTACGTTGGGATCCGGAGCAGGAAGCCGTCACTATGCGCAAGTATATGGAGCTCAGCCGCCCTCACCTGAACACTGATCTTATGATTTGGCCTGAGGCCGCTATTCCACAACTGGAGCCCCTAGCTTTGGCCTATTTGTTTAACCTCGATATGCTGGCGGCTGAAAACAATACAGCAGTGGTCACCGGCATTCTGGATTACAAAGAAAACGGCGATGCCTATAACGGCATTATAGTGCTGGGGAAATTTGGTAAAGATGCAACAGGCGGTGACTACAGATACAACACCAGTAACAGATACCAAAAGCATCATTTATTGCCCGTGGGCGAGTTTGTGCCTTTTCAGGATGTACTCAAATATGTGGCACCACTTTTTAACCTGCCGATGAGTTCATTTAGTCGCGGCGCCTGGTTACAGCCAAACCTACAAGCCAATGGCTATTCATTATTGGCCGCTTTGTGTTTTGAAATCGCTTTTCCACGTCAGATGATTGCCAATTTCAGCGACAACACCCATTTCCTGCTGACCGTCAGCAACGACGCCTGGTTTGGTGATTCAATTGGCCCGCATCAGCATCTGGAAATCGCCAGAATGCGCGCTTTAGAACTGGGCCGCCCGCTGCTACGGGCGACCAATAATGGCATTACTGCGGTGGTCACAGCAGATGGCAATGAACAGGCCCGCTTACCTCAGTTTGAAGCCGGGGTATTAACGGCCGAAGTGCCACTGGTACAGGGCCGCACCTTATACAGCCTGTGGGGCGACTGGCCAGTGCTTGCCATTAGCTTATGCTGCGTTGGCCTGCTAAGTTTCAGACGTTACCAGTTGGCAAAACAAGCGAAGTAAAGCGATTCCCCTAAACAAAGCCACCTTGCGGTGGCTTTGTGGTCTTTAAAGGCAACCTAAAGCTTATAACTTTGCTGATACCCTAACCTGGTTTGATACTGCTTATTCGTGATGTCATCGACAAAAAACCACTGTGCATCGATGTGTTCTTTGCGAAAAGCCACCAGCAAAAACCCCCGCTGATGCAAATTACAGTAGTCCAGTTCGTCAATCAGTTGCGGTAATACGTCAGCTAACTGCTCAACCTGAGCTGTATTGAGCTGCAGATAGGTTTCAATACCAGGCGAGCTGACCGAGGGTGTAGCGAGTTCTATGCCCACTTTTTTGCCTTGCTGATCATATAAAGTGGACGCCCAGGCGTTATGAGTGTCCCCCGCCAGCACCACCAATTGCTTGTTCTGCTGTTGCGCTGTTTTGTAAATCAGCTCCCGCTCAAACGGATAACCATCCCAGGCGTCCAGGTTGTAAGCCAGCACAGACTCAATACGTTTTTTATCCTCTGCACTCAGGCTGCGATCGCCTGAAGCAACCCGATGCTTTAAAGCAGTTAACTGCGCTATTTTTTCCACCAACTCCGGGCCTGGTTTAGAAAAGGCCGACAACAGCTCGGATGGAAACATCATCTTTGCCATCAACACTTGCTGTCCCAGCACCTGATAGTGCGCTTTGGAGCGCAGCAACTGAGCTTGCAGCCATTGCTGTTGTTTTTGCCCCAGCAAAGTGCGCTTTGGATGGGTTAAATCAGCGGTAAAACGCTGGGTATCAAAAGCGCCGGTTTTTTCATCTGTGTAGTTTTTGTAGTCTAGTTGCAGGTTCCGGCCTTCAATCCGGGTGTCGAGCATATGTAAATCCACCAAGTCGCCAAAGGCAAAACTGCGGTACAAACTTTGCTGCTGACCAGTCCGCTGTTTGCCAGATACCAGCGGCCGTATTGGCATCCACTCATAATAAGCCTGCAAAGCATTGAGCTTACGCTCCTGGTAGTCACCTTCATTCGGCTGATGGTTTTCGGCACCATCTGTCCAGGCATCATTAGTAATTTCATGATCATCCCAGACACAAATAAAGCTATGGCTGGCATGAGCCTGCTGCAAATCTTTATCGCTGCGATACAAGGCATAACGTTTACGATAATCGGAAAGGCTCACCATTTCAGCCTGATTGTCTGCCGCTAAAGCCCGGCCCAGCTCCACCGAGCGTTCAGTGGCATACCCCCCCTGTTCGTATTCGTAGATGTAATCACCTAAATGCAACACAGCATCAAGTTGCTGCTGCGCCACCTGCTGATAGACATGAAAATAACCAGCCGGATAATTCGAGCAGGACAGCACAGCGAAACGCACCTCCGAGACCGCACCTGCGGGCAAGGTTTTGCCATGCCCAGTAGCAGATACAGTGGTATTATCACGAAAACGATAATAATAACTGCGACCAGGCAACAAACCTCTTAGATCCACTTTGCAGCAATAGTCAGCATCGCGCTGCGCCAGACAAAGTTGGCGGTGTTGTACCACAGAAAAATCAGCCCGCTCACTAACTTCCAATAACAATTGCACTGCGTCAGGTTGTTGTTCTGGTGTCACTTTAGTCCATAAGATCAGGCTATCTGCTAAAGGATCGCCAGAGGCAACACCATGTAAAAATGCGATAGGACCGGCGTTTCTCGCCTGCAGGTCAGCACTACTACAACCAAACACGCTGCTACTTAACCAAGCGGCTCCGGTTAAAAAAGCGCTATTTTTAAGAAAATCACGTCTGTTTAAATGGGCCATAGCTCCTCCAAAAGAAACCATATTGTCTGGCCTTGATGATTTTTTGATGACGAAAAACTGTGGCGGGCTACACTTTATCTGATCCTAGGCTGCATTCAACTCAGATACTGATCCAGCAGAATCTATCCGCGTAATCAGGCAGCCAATAAAGGCATGCTGCGTGTCTCGGCAATATGAACAGGCAGTTGCAGACGCTAGTTGTAGCAGTAACCGGCTGGTGAAGTTGCCGGACCAAGTGAGGTGTTTATGCAGATCTATCCTTTCCGCCAACAAGCCTTTCGTATTATGAACAGTATCAATGCTGCGCTGATGCTGTTGGCTCTGGCCTTAGCCAGTTGGCATCAAACCTGGGCCGCAGCCTTGCTGATTGGTTTGCCTGCTTTGGTGGTGCCCTTTGTCTTATACAAAACGCTGAGGGATCACCGCCTGTCGCGGATCGCCTTTGGGGTCTCTTTTATGCTGTTCAGCGCTTTGCATATCCATCAGTCCAATGGCGTGACAGAACTTCATTTTGGCATTTTTGTGTTGTTGGCTATCTTAAGCGCCTTTCGGGACTGGACAGTGATCGCAGCAGCGGCTCTGACCATCGCAGTGCATCATCTGCTGTTTGCCTACCTACAGATGCAGCACGCCGCCGTATTTTTAGTACCAGAGCAGGATGCAACCTTTAGTAATGTCGCTGTACATGCTGCTTACGTGGTCGTCGAATCTGTAGTTCTTATACTCATCAGCCTTAATTCATATAAAGAGGCTATGGTGGGTTTAGCCTTTTCAGAGACAACAAAAGAATTAGTGGCAGACCCTTCCCATATTAATTTAACAGTGCGCTGCCCTGATATTCGCTCTCGCCTTGTGCGGCAATTTAATCAGGCCTTGGATGGCATTCAGCACACAGTGCAAACCATCAATCAGTCAGTGGCATTACTGCACAGTGAAAGTGCGCATTTATCTGATGACGGCCAGCAACTGGTTGCTGGTATGCAGCAGCAAAATACTCAGGTCAAACGTATAGCCGCAGCATCTGAAGAAATGGCGCAAAGTATACAAGCACTGGGAGAACTGGCTGCCGCAGTGCTGAGCGCAGCAAAGCAAGCTGAACAAAGTTCAGTCTCCGGCAAAGCATCAGTCGACCAAACCATAGCCGCAGTATCCACGTTAGCCATCACCTTGCAGGATGCCGGGCAAAAAGTCGATAGTATGGCCATCTCCAGTAAAGAGATCACATCGGTACTGGAGGTTATTCGAAGTATCGCTGAACAAACCAATCTGCTGGCATTAAACGCGGCCATCGAAGCGGCGCGGGCCGGTGAGCAGGGTCGTGGCTTTGCCGTAGTGGCCGATGAAGTCCGGACTCTGGCCGGTCGCACCCAACAGTCGACTGAGCAAATTCAGCGTATGATCCAAAACTTAACAGAGGCCAGTCAAAGCTCAGTAAAATCAGTCCAGCATTGTTTAAGTCAGGTCGACCATACCGTCAGTCTGGCCAAACGCAGTGATGAACTATTAAACATCATCACAGGCGAAGCGCAATCTGTGGCTCGCTCTGCGGATATTATGGCCGGGTCCTTAGAGCAACAACGTCACGCCAGTACTGAAATGGCACAGGGCGCACAGTATCTGAGCGACAGTGCCGCAGCTCAGATGCAACGCAGCGAAAAAGTAAAACAAAGTACAGTACAGATAGAACAGGTGGCCAACCAATTAGCCACTGAAGCCAACAGATTTAGTTATTGAGCTCCTTAGCCATGCACAACAAAGCTAAAGCCGCACTGATGTTACTGATCATTTGGATAGCAGGCAGTGCGGCCGCTTTTTACGGGTTGTTTTTAGGTCACTTCGGCACCTTCGATGAAAAGCGACTATGGCAACAACAACCGCTGTTAGCTGCGCAAACAGAACAGAAACTCCGTCAGCAGTTGCTGCCGGACCGCCATTGGCAAGCAATATTGATCACCGACTCCACCTGCAGTTGCAGCTCTTTTGCTAAGCAGCACCTAGAGCGACTGCAGCAACGTCAGCCTGAGTTAGCCACCACTCAACTGAGTGATAGCGAAGCTAAAGCGCTGGGACTTGACAGTCCAGCTCTGCCCTTGTTGTTGCTGTTTAACCAGCAACAGCTAATTTATGCTGGTCCGCTAGCGACAGACTTACTTTGCAGCGATAACGCCAGTCTGCTCGATAAAATTGTCAGTGGAGCCAGTCAACTACCAGGCTTTTGGTTGAATGGTGAAAGTACAGCCTGCAGGTGTTTACACTGAGGAGCGTCAATTCAACGTTACCCCAAGCTACGGTTCAAGCAACACTTTTTCCCTCAACACACACAAAACTCTGAATTAGCCGGGCAAAACGCTGAAAAAACCTACAAAAACATAGTAAAAACAGGAAAATAAGAAACGAAAAAGTAAAATTAAATAAGTTGCCAATTGCTTTTATTTCCTACCAAACAGTATCATTTAGCCAACTAAAACCTCATTATTTAATTAACTACAAGGAAGTGTATAGATGTTACGTCTTACATCCGTGGCATGTGCTGTCGCTATTGCTTTTTCCAGTTCAGCAGTTGCTTTTGAAATTCCATTATTTGATAAAGTACCACAGACAACTACACAAGCAGAAAGCCCAAAAACTTTAAGTTTGTCAGAACCCGTCTCGGAAAAAGAGGGGCTGTTGCATTTAGCAGAGAGGGTTACAAGCGCAGGTGGATTAATCGTCGCTTATGGCTCGTATGGCTTCTCAGTATTGCAACAAACCGAAGGATCTTTGACACTCCTCAAAGATTATACTTATGCTGAGCTCGGTTTTGATAACAGCAGCCAGAATGCAGTCCATCTCAGTGCTGACGGATCTCTGCTATTTATCAGTAGCTACTATCAGAATAAAGTGTTCTCATTGTCATCGGACGGCCAAATTCAGGCTTTGGCGCAACTGTCAGGTAATTACTCAGACTCATATAAATCTAACCCCAGTAGCAGCTTCGTTGCCTTCACTTACACCAATTCAGGCGCTCAAGTTTCAGTACAAGCATTTGACAAACAAACAAATACCTTTGCGGCTCCATCTTTGGTATCAGTTCAGAACCAGCCGAATTTTGCAGTCTACGATGAGAGCAAAAAGGTCCTTGTGCTGGGTGTATTTCAAAGCCTTATTTCCAGCTATGTAATAGCCAGTTACAAGATGGATTCACAAGGGGCATTTTCTCTGGTCTCTGAAATTCCTATTGCTAATATCCCAACTGAAGAAAATGTCGCTTATTCACAAGAAAATGGTCATATAGTTCTGAATACTTACTTGGGAACCCGGCTCTATAGTGTGGCAAGCGACGGCAGCCTGCAATTTATCCAGAACAATTCGACATTACTTTCACAGTCTCCACAAAGGACCAGGTTCTCAGGCTCCAGACTTGTGGCGTATTATGGCAACGTCGTTCATTCGTTCTCTGTCAGCAATTCTGGTTTCAGTGATCTTAAAGTTATGCCACTGAATGGAGCAAAAGATTTGGCGCCTGTTCGTGGCAACTTTGTTTCATTACATGAAAACAGCATTAAGTATTATCCTCAGAGCACAGAGACCACAGCCCCCATTATCCTTGAGCGAGGCAAACAAAGTCTGTCTTTACTTGCGGCAAAAAATATCGCCTTTGATGAGACTTACTTCATCAGAGTAGAGGAGCAAAATGCAGAGTTGTATAAAAAGGCAGATGATGGAGCTATATCGTCTCTGAAGTTTTACGAAGCTCAGGACATCTATCCGGAATCACTCACGGGTTACCCCTCATACTCCTATAAAATCAGCTCTTCGTCCTTACTTGTTGGCCGTAACACCATGCTTCGCTTTTACAAATTTGATAAAGCAGCAGAAGCTTTGGTGCAGAGTGCAGAGATTGATTTGAATGAGAAATTATCTGAATTTAATCAGATCTCTTCGATCCACGGTACCGCCATGTTTGGCTCGTATTTGTTAGTCCATTCTGACAACAAACTACATTTGTTTGCTGTTAAGGCTGACGATCTTACGTACCTTGATACCGCAGTCAGTGGCGTCAACAATTTCGGTTATCTTCCTAGTTTAGCTGAAAACGTTGAAATGGACGGGGCTTTACTGGTTAGAAACAGTAATACCATGAAGATGCAAGAGTTGAGAGTGATCGATAACAAACTCAGCTCCAAAGATCTGTTTGAACTACCATACAGCCACTGGAGCAGCTTTTCTTTTAAAGTGGTATCAACACAGCTCCACGTTTTTTTCGATCGTTATCTTTACGTTTATAAAAAAATAGATGACAAGTTTCAGTTGTTGTCGCTCAACAATTTAAACAGCTACAGTCTGTATTACTTAGATGAGCGATTTATACTCACGATGCCAAATGAACTAAATCTCGTCTTATCAAAGATTGATCTTGCGTCGGGTATTCCGACAGAAGTAGAGTCTGTACAGTTGGAAAATCCGCTCTATCCCCGTAATGCATTTTTACTGGGACAGCATCTGTATACAGAAAATGTTGATACTCCATTTGAACTCAAACGCTATCTGATCAACAGAGCTCCTGATCTGACACAAGTTCCGACAAAGATGCAGTTGAATCAAGGTATTGCCTACAGTACGGAATTGACAGCTCTGATCCAGGATACAGATGCCGGAAATACAATGACGTTCACTTTAGTTGATGCAGTGCCGGGTATTACAGTGACGGAACAAGGTACTCTGAATTACGATGGCAGCCCTTTATCTACAAATGAAGTGGTTGTCAGAGCAACAGACAATACAGATCTATACTCAGATATTACTCTGACATTCGAACATAACAAAGCACCAGCCCTGGCTCAGCCATGGGTTGCACCAGTGATCAATCAGAATAAAACTTTTGTGCTGGATTTAAATGAGTTTTTCTCCGACCCGGAAGGCTCTGTACTCACCTATGAAATAACGTCAACCGCCAACCTGACGGTCTCAACTAAAGGTATTATCAGCGGAACTCTGACGGAAGGACAAATTCATCAGCTCAGGGTACAGGTCAAAGACAGCAAAGGTGCAACCAGCTCTCATACTCTGGATTTAACAGTCAATGCTGCACCAGTGTTAACTGGTTCAGGGAGTGTAACCCTGTCCACAGATGAAACTGCGTCTGTTAATCTGGCAACTTTATTCGCGGATGCCGAAGGACAAAACATCAGTTTCACTGCAACAGGCCTGCCGGCAGGCTTAACTTTATCTGGCAGTACTATTTCCGGTAAGGTTGCAAACGCTGGTAAGTTCAGCACTTTGATCACCGCAACCGACAGTGCAGGCGCAACATCACAAGCAACATTAAACTTTGAAGTGACCCAGCCTAAAGGTTCAAGCGGTAGTTTTGGCTGGTATGCGGTCATGGCTTTATGGGCGATCAGCTTGAGCCGTCGTTTCAAGAAAGTGTAAAAGTATAGCTGTCACACACTAAAAAAGGCTTGGTAGAGTGCATCGCCAAGCCTTTTTGTTTTGGGCTATGTAATTACCTGCGGGATGGCCAATGATGCACTGCCACTGACAACAGCACTAAAATCAGCAAGGCGCTGAACTCAGCACCGTTGCGGCCTGGCCCTACCACAAACCAGCCGACTTTGGCATGCAAAATAGCTATGCCTGTGGCGTAAATTCCGACATATCCAAGGCAAACCAGAGTGACGTAACGGTTTAATGCCAAAAACAAAGTACCGATGATTTCATAAGCGGTAATAGCCACTGCAATTAAGATCCCTAAAGGCCAGCCGTGGTTTTCCAGCCACTGGCCAAAAGGTTCAACTCCTCCGGTCAAGGCTCTGTGCCAGCCATGAGCGCCGATCAGTCCGGCTACAGCCAGCCGTAAAGTCCCCCAGCCAAATAGTTGTTGTAATGACATGCGTTATCCCTTCTGGCGATGATGTTGTTTTGATTGTTGTAACTGTGCTAACACCTGCATGGCAGCCTCGGCCTGATCCACAGGCACCAGCAGATGATCATGATAAGCCCCGGCAAATACATTACAGCTTAAGCCTGCATCCGCTAAGGCTTGAGCAAAAGCTGCGGTTAAACCTACAGCTTCTAAAGCAGAATGTACTGTCAGACTGATCCAACGCGCTCTGAACAAAACATCCAGTTGATAGTCTTTGGCTTGTGGTTCTGTCAGCACCAGCGTCAGCCCTTCTTTTTCTCTGAACGTGGCCAAAGGCAAAGGTCCGTGCCAGCTTTTATTCAAAGGCCAGACACAATAGACATAAACCTCTGGCTGTAACTCAGGCTGCATAGAACTAATTAACTGATCCAGCGCTTTGATAGCCACTGTCATTTTTATCTCCTTTCGACCTGGTTGTCTTTTGTCAGCAAAGACACCGGGAGTTGACCTTGCGCCTGAACTTTTCCAAGTAAAAATCCAATCACAGCATCGTAGGCTGGACCGGAAAATGGCCGTACTGCGGTCTGAGGCTTTTGGTTATAGCTGTAAGTCGCCAGCCGTAAGTCGGCACTATCGGCAAAGTCTGTCAGCTCATAGGGAGTTCGCAGCGAGACCATCACCGTCTGTTTGCCCTGAACTTTGGCCTGCTGCAGTAACTGCTGTAATAGCTGCTTTTGTTCCGTCACCGTCAGCTTCATCGCGGGCAAAGCCTGTAAGTCGGCTAAAACGCCCAATTCTGCTGCACTTTGCGCTGGTGAAATCAACGAACCGAGCACCAGATCGGCCTGCCTGATCTGCTGTAACGCCAGATTTTGCTCTGACGAAGTTAAATCACTGCAGGTGACTGACAGCGGCTTCACTCCCCATAGAGTCAGCGCCTGTAACCAGCTTTGGCATTTGGTTTGATCCGGGGCGATCAGGTGTAGTTTTAAAGCGGCTAAATTCAGGGGTAACTGTAATTTATTTTGCCCCACCAGAGTCAGACTAGCTTCTGCCAATTGTTGCTCTAATCGCAGATCTCTGGCTAAACGTGTACTGTCCGGTACCACTGCTTGTTGCCCTTTGGCAGAAAGCTGCTGACGTACACGGACAACCCGCTGAGCCGACTCAGCCACTTCTGTTGCACTGAGTTTCCCCTGCTGCACTGCAGCGACCACCTGATCAATCAGCCCAGTCAGGGCCTTAATATCGGCAGGAGTTTTCATTTCATAAGGCATCAGCGCTATATCCGCACCCGCTGCAAAGGTTTCGATCACCGCCTGTGCCGGGTCAAAAAACTGGCTGATGCCCGCCATATTCAGCGCATCCGTAATAATAAGGCCGTCAAACCCCATCTCTTCACGTAATAAATCGGTCAGAATAGTGCGGGATAAAGTGGCGGGTTTAATCACAGCTTCGCCGGATTTAGTCATCAAACTGCTGTTATCCAGCGCTGGATACTGAATATGAGCCGTCATCACCATAGCGGGTTGATGCTGTCTGATCAGTTGCCTGAAGGGGTATAAATCGACCGCTTCTACTGTGGCTTTATCATGTTCCACCAAAGGCAAACCAGTGTGGCTGTCGACATGGGTATCACCATGGCCGGGAAAATGTTTAATAGTGCCGAGTATGCCGGCCTTCTGCATCGCACTGAGCATGGCTCCTCCGGCCACAGCCACTGCCGCGGCATTGTCACCAAAAGAACGGGCGTTAATCACCGGATTGGCCGGATTGTTATTCACATCCAGACTGGGCGCAAAGTTTAAATTAATACCCAGTGAATTTAATTGCTGTGCTATCGCTGTACCCACCTCGGTTGCATAACGAGTACCGGACGAGGCCAATGTTGCACCTATCGCCATATTACCGGCAAAGGCTGGAAACTCCTGGGTCGGCAAGCGAGCGACCCGACCGCCTTCCTGATCAATGCCAATCAACAGCGGTAAGCCATCACTGCTGGCCTGTTGTAGATCTGCGGTTAAACGGCGAATTTGTTGTTGATCTTTTAAATTATTGGCAAACAGAATTACCCCACCTAAATGCAGTCCTGTGATGGCGTCCGCAAATTCTTTCGGCAATACCGTCAGGTCGGTTTTGCATTCAGCAGAACTGCCTTGTGCGCAAAAATGGCGTAAATCGATCATCAGCTTTTGCCCAATCTGGCGGCGTAACTCTTGCTGATCCACTGGTTTTTGTCCCATACAACCTCCCGCACTTAACGTCATCACAGCCAGCAGCAGTGCATATTGTTTCATCTGGTCACCACATTCTGAGTTTATCCAGCCACTATATCAGGGCCAATCCGGCTCTGTAACCGCATCTGTTGGAATGACGAGTGTTTGCTCAGTATTTCACCGCTCTTAGTCAGCCAGAGGATTTTGTTGCTTTGAGAGCCCGCTTGCTTTTGTTATGCTCGGGCTGTTGCTTTGCGATATCGAATAAAAATCCCCACCACTAAGACAAGGGATAAGGGCAACAGATGAAGCAGATCATATTCGGTCAATAAAGCAAAAAACGGAGCATAACCCGATGAAAATACCTTACCTGCTGGCTCTTGGTCTGAGCCTGAGCAGTGCCTTTTTATGGGCAAAACAGCAGCCTCAGGGGCAGTTGATGATCGTAGGCGGTGCCTTAGCCAGCTCTAATCAAGCTGTCTATCAGCAATTTATCCAAAGTGCAGGTGGCACAGAACAAGCCAGAGTTGTGGTGATCCCGACCGCCAGCAGTCAGCCAGTGAAATACTTTCGCCAGTTTCAGCAGGATTTAGCTCGGTATGGAGTGCCAGAGCAACAGGTCCAACTATTGCCTATTGCGGTAAAAGACGACAAAAGTACCGCAGAAGATGAATCTTTATGGCAAAACAACGCCACTGATCCAAAACTCGCAGCGCAGATACAACAAGCTACAGCAGTCTGGTTTTTAGGTGGTGATCAAAACCATCTGGTAGATAGCTTAAAACCTGATGGCAACAACAGCCCCGTTCTGGATGCTGTCTGGCAACTCTATCAGAGGGGCGGTATTGTCGGAGGGACCAGTGCCGGTGCTGCAATAATGAGCGACACTATGATCGCGTCAGGGTCGTCCTGGACCGCCTTAGCCAGAGCAGTGGCATCATCTGATACTGTTGTTAATGAAACCTCAGATGAACCACTGCAATTACGTACTGGTTTAGGTTTTTTCCCTGAAGGTGTGATTGATCAGCACTTTGACCGCAGAGCCCGTTTTGGTCGCCTGATTGTGGCGGTGGCAGAGCAAGGCTCAGGTTCGGCTCTGGGTTTTGGTGTCGACGAAGATTCAGCCTTGTTCTATCAGGCCAAAACCCGGCAATTTCAGGCCTTAGGTTCAGGTGGTGTCACTGTGATTGATTTACGGCAGGCCAAAAAAATCAGTAACCCACTGGGATTGCAGATGGAAAATATCCGCCTGAGTTATCTGCAAGGAGGAGATCAGTACGATATGAACAGCCACCAACTCCTGCCGCACCCGGCTAAAGTCAAAACCACAGGGGCCGAGTACGGCGATCATCCGCGGCCTGTTATGTCCGGAGTTTTTAGTGCTAATACCCGCCTGAAAGACTTTATTACCTTTGAACTAACCGACAACAAAGGCGCCAATGAGGCGGTCAGCTACCTGCATCAAGGCAATGGACTGGTGTTTGAATTAACCTTCAGTAAAGATGAAAAAACTCTGGGGTATTGGCAGTATCTGGATGGACTCAAAGACAACAGTAGTGCTTATCAGGTTCGTCTGGATATAGTGCCGGGCCGGATCCAAATTGACTTAAAACCACAACACTGAACAATGGGCCGGATAGTGGCAGATATCCGGCGTTATTCTGTGTTCACTTGGGGAAAAACGGATAAAAGTTTGCATCCGTGCTAGCTTAGGACGTTATAATCACGCCACTCTTTTTTTGTTAAGACGTATCCGGACAGGTTGTTATGTATAAGCCCACACCATTATTAAGTTATTTCTGGGGTTTGTTTAGTGGTTTAATTGTCTCCGCTTTTTTGTTTAATTCTCTGACTCAAACTGAAGTGCAGCCAGAACAAAAGCCTGTCCAGACCGCACAAAAACCGACCACAACCAGCCCGGCCCGGGCCGCAGACGCTCCTGTACTGACATTGGCTGCCAGAGCTGAGTTATTATTGAAGTATTACACCATCAGAGATGGCGCTGAGGAGACAAACTTAGCACCTTTGTTGCAAAGGAATGGCCATCTGGTGATTTTTCAACAGATGTTGCAGCAAAGTACCGCTGATGTCAGCGACCTGATCCAATCTACTCAGTCCTTTACCGCCGCTCAGTTTTACGCCTCCTTAGTGCGGATAAAACAAAAAGATGAAGAGCAACAAGCCAAAGCCCAACTCGAATTGTTAAAACCTGCGCCACCAGCAACGGCTGTACCTCAGGGTTGAATCTTACAAAGGCTGAATTTTTGACTATAGTCTGAGCATAGACAGCACAGACAGTATCAGAGATTTAGTCAATGAAGTATCTGTTATCAGGCCTCGTCCTTATCAGCATGCAGGCCTATGCCGCTTGTCCCTCACCGCTACGAATGGCCTATAACAATGACTGGTTGCCTTACGTGCAGCTTGTCGATGACATTGTTACCGGTACAGATATTGAGCTGATCAGAACTCTGGCGGTTCAGCTTGGCAGTTCTTTGCAATTGATCAAAATGTCAGAGCAACGGGCTTTGCAACAACTTCAACAAGGTGAACTGGACCTGATATTTGCAGCCTCCTACACCGAAGAACGTGCAGCCTACGCCTACTTTTCCCTGCCATACCGGCAAGAAAACATCACTGCAGTGCTCAACGAAGACTTACTGACACAGCAGCCAGAGTTAACAAGCAAAGCAGATTTTTATCAGTTGGCCGCCAAACAATGGTCGGGAGCTGTCAATACAGCAGGCTACTACGGTGAGGATTTTGAACAGTTTAAACAGAACAAAGGCAAAAGCCGGTTGTTTCATGTGGCTGAGGAGTTCAGACGCTTACAGATGGTGGCTCAGGGCCGTGCTCAATTTTCGATCGTGGATCACAAAGTGGCCCTGTTCCATATTCATCAACACAAAGAACTCTCCAGCCTCAGAGTGTTGCCTTTCTTATTGCATCAAAGCAGCATACATCTGATGCTCAGCAAAAAAACCATCTCCCAAAGCTGCGTACAGCAGTTTGATCTGTTGCTGAAAAAGCGACTCAGGCGTCCGACTGCATCTGAGCAATAAACTTATTCGAATCGGCGATGGCTTTGTTCATTTCACTGATCAGGCTGCTGACATCCTGCTGTAAACCGGCAAAATCTGTCTGAATGGAGCCTATGGCTTTGGCATTTAAGTTATGCTTTAAAAACAGTACGTTATCGTGCATGATGTTCAGTACTGGTTGCATTTTCTTCTCAGCAGATCGCATCTTTTTCAACAGCAGGTCAAACTGCTTTTCTGTCGTGATCAGTTTCTGTTTACTTTGCGCTTTTAAACTGGCGCTTTGGTACTGATCTAATTCATCACGCCATTCACTGAATAAGGCATCCGCTACGGATTCCACTTTGTTAATACGACTGCTCACCAGTTGTGCGGCTTTGACGCTTTGCTGATACTCAGCGTCCAGCTCTTCGTATTTCTGCTGTAAATCGCCGCCATGAAACTTCAGCAGTTGACTGAGTTCATCCAAAGCATCTTTAAACTGCTGTTGCCCCTCAACCTGGGCATCACGGGCATCTTTGACTCTGTCGACCAATATTTCCCGTTTTTCTACACCAAATTTTTCCATGGTGGCGTAATACGCCTGCTGGCAAGCCGCCAGACTCAGACTCATCAGCAGTGCTACAGAGATTTGACGCATGAGTTACTCCATTCTTTCGCCGCCACAACGCACCTGTTGTTGCGATTCAATTTTAGACTTAACAACCGATAGTACAGAGCTTAGCCGCAAATTGCACTCAGGCTTGCAGAGCGGCGAAAACACAGGCAAAACTTTGCCTCCTGTCTGATGGATGACAAAAAACTGTCGTGCTCAGCCAGATTTTCACCACTTTTATCAAAACATCAGGCCTGTTTACCCGGTTCGATTCACTGTTCCTTACTCAACTTTACCAGCAAAACACAAATCTAAACCTGTTTTGGTCGGCCCTTTGCAGCCGTATTGGGGCGATCAATCCCGGTCGTGTTTGATGGAGAACAACAATGAATATTCAATTCTCAACCCCAAGTGCATACAGCACGGGGTACGCCACCAGGCCGCAACTCAGTAAGGAACAACTGACTGAAGCTGCAGGTCATTTATTCGGTAAATTAGACAGTGAAAACAAAGGCTATTTAGAACAAAGCGATTTCTCAAGCTTATTAACTGGCCTGCAAAACGACGATGCCAGCACCAAAAGCCAAGAGCTGTTTAGCGCTTTGGATTCGGATGGTGATGGTCAACTGACCAGTACAGAGTTCAGCGATAACTTTAGCAATCTGCTGTACAGCGCTCAGGGCACTATTGGAAAAAGGCCAGCGCCACCAGAGGACAGTGGCCTGTCTAAAGACGAGCTGACCGCTATGCTGCAGGGGGTAGAACAGGAAGAGCAAAAGTCCACTGCAGGCCTGCAATCTTTATTGGACAACTTTGACAGTGCTGACAGCGATGGAGATGGCAAAGTGACGATGCAGGAGGCCAGAAGTTTCAGAGAGAGTCAACGTACTGACTCTTCGTCTTTAACCGGTCAGGTCAGCACCAGCTCAGACAGCAATGAAAGCATCAGTAAGTTACTCAGCCGCACTATGCAGCAGTTGATGGAAACTTATGGTGGCATGGCCAAAGTAACTTCTCAGTCCGGCTCAGCCGTACATATTACGGCCTGAAAAGCAGCATTGGGTATAAGAGTATAACATTCAGGAGTTTCGGGGCGTCTGGCAGGGATGCTGCCCCATTTTGAAAATTATTTAAAAAACTTTGTCACAGTTTGAGCTGTTGTAGTGTCTTTGTTTTAACGCAAGTTAGTGCAACAAAAACCAAGGACTCAGATATGAAATCAATAACAGCTTCAACCCAATGGCATCTGGCCACCACTATAGCTGCAACTCTTGCCTTTACCATGGCTTGCAGTTATAGCAAGGGCTGGTTTTTGCCACTGGCCTGTTACCTGCTGGCGCTGGTTAGTCTTTTTACACTGATCCAGCGTTTTGGCCCACTGAATAAAGCACAAAAAGCTGGGCTCTGGCTGCTGCAACTGGTAGCAACACCGGCATTTGTTGCGGCTTTATGGTTCAGCGATAAACTCAGATCTATGTTCTAATCAGCCAAACAAGCACAAAGTGCAGCTTCCAACTGGGCCAAGGACTGCACTTCCAAATCCGCTGTAATACCTGTGGGCAAAGTCGCACCAAAACGATTCAGCCAGCAGGTATAAAAACCAGCCTCTTTGCCACCTTTGATGTCCGCTATCGGGTTATCGCCCACCATCAGTACAGTGTCTGGATCAGGGTTTGCCATCAGCGCTTTGGCGTGAGCAAAAATTTGCGGATGAGGTTTCGCCACCCCAACCTGTTCAGAAATCACCAGAATATCAAAGTGGTTATGTAAGCCGGTACGCTCTAACCGGATTTGCTGTAAGTCAGTAAAACCATTGGTGATAATGCCTAATTTAACTTTACCCTGAAGTGCATTAAGTAAACTGACAGCACCAGGCAAAGGGGTACAAACTTCGGCCATCGCCTGCAAAAAACCAGCATTGAGTACTGCAGGCGCGACATTTAATTGTTCACCCCAATAACTAAAGCGTTGTTCCTGCAAGTGTTTTGCACTGATTTCACCACTTTGATACTGCAGCCAGAGTGGCTGATTGAGCGCCTGATAGTCTTGAAAATGCTGCTCCGTAAAATCGACGCCGTAGCCTTTAAACAGCAACTGCAAACCTGCATAAGCATCAAAATGAAACAAGGTTTCGTCGGCGTCGAATAAAATCCAGTTAAAAGCTTTCACGTTTTTTCTCTTCAAATGTGGAGTAGAGGAAACCTAAGATTTGCGGATCAGCGCTGATAGCTCTGACCCGGCAGGTTAGCTGTCAGATGAACCGTTGACTATCTCGGCGATTTCTTCCAGACGGCGCAGCGCCAGATAATTGATGGTACGTTTTGGATACTGGCCTTTGCTGTTGCGCTCACCAGCCGGCATATCCATCAACAGTTCCAGCGCTTCATCCACCCCTTTGACCACATAAATATGGAATTGGCCCTGCTCTACCGCTTTGATCACTTCGTCATTCAGCACCAGATTGAGCTGATTACTGGCCGGAATAATACAGCCTTGTTTGCCGGTTAAACCACGGGACTGACACAAACGGAAGAAGCCTTCAATTTTTTCGTTGACGCCACCTATAGCCTGTACCTGACCATGCTGGTTAATAGAACCTGTCACCGCCAGACTTTGGGTAATAGGAATGTCCGCAATAGCCGAAATCAGCGCACAGACCTCAGCCAAAGAGGCGCTATCGCCATCTATTAAGCCGTAGGATTGCTCCATGGCAATATTGGCTGACAGGGTCAGCGGAAAATGCTGCGCATATTTAGCACCCAAATAGCCGGTTAACAGCATCACCCCTTTGGAGTGAATGGATTTACCCAGCTCGACTTCGCGTTCAATATCCACTACACCAGTGGATCCAGCGAACACTGTGGTACTGATGCGGGCTGGCGTACCAAAAGCTGTATCACCAATCTCCAGTACGGTTAAGCCGTTAATTTTGCCCACCGCCCAGTCGTCTGTGTCGATTAAAATCTGGCCTTCCTGAATATCTTCCAAAAAGGACTCGCTGATGCGGCCTGTGCGGTATTGTTTGCCTTCCAGCGCCATTTGCACATGTTCGGCACGCAGTTCGGTTGAGTCATGCTGAGCCGCGTAAAAACAGGCCTCACGCACCAGCTCCAGCACCTCGGCAAAACGGGCTGAGAGTTTGCGCTGATGTTCAGCCTGACGGAAGCTGAAGTTCAGCAACTGCTTTAAACCGCAGGCGGACAAGGTTTCCATCTCCATTTGCTGAATTTGATCCTGAATTTGCAGCGACATATACCGCACTGTCTGCTCGTTAAACGGCAAATAATGCTCAAAGTCGGCTAACACCCGGAACAGCTCGTTAAATTCATCATCCACGTCCTGCACCAGATAATACAAATCCCGCGAGCCCAAAAGCACCACTTTGACACTCAGCGGTATCGCCTTGGGCGTAATAATGGTCGAGTTGGTGACGGCATGATCGCTTAAGGTGTCGATCACTATTTCGCCGGTTTTCAGTGCCAGCTTGAGTGCATCCCAAACGCCGGGCTGTGACAATAACCGGTCAGCATCCAACACCAGATAACCACCATTGGCTTTATGCAAAGCACCGGGGCGGATCATCCGATAGTTGGTGTACAAAGAGCCTTGCATCGAGCTGTATTCCACCCGGCCAAATAAATTGCCATAGCTTGGGTTGGGCTCAAAAATAATAGGCGCGCCATCCATCAATTCGTGATGCATCAGTACATTAGGTACAAAATCGCCGACAAAAATGCTGCGGATATCCAGCTCTTCCAGCTTGTCACTTTCCGCTTCTTCCGGCAGCAACTCCAGCATGGCTTTGACTAAAGCTGGCTTCATTTCACGCAGATAACGTAATACACCGAGTTCGCCTGAATAGTCATGTTCCAGTTGCTTCAGCAACGGCTTAATGGCTTGTTCTATGGTGTCACGGCGTAATGCGCGTAGGTTTTCAGACAGTTCACGTTTCCACTGCGGGAGTTCCAGCAATTGCTCGTTCAGTATGGTTTCCAGCTCTGAGACTAAATCATAGAAAAACTGGCGTTTTTCTTCCGACAAATTAGCAAACTCACTATCGTCCAGTGCTTTACCATCCACCACAGGCGAAAAGCTGACGGCGCCGTTTTCTTCGTACAGCACCACTTGCTGCTCTAAAGCTTTACGCTCTACCAAGGCAATAGCGGCTTCGTATTTGTCGTCAAAGGCCTGATGAATGGCTTTTTTCTTGCGCTGATAACCCGGGTTATCAAAAGCAGCCGGGAAGGTATCTAAAAGCTCATCGATTAAGGCTTCGACCTTTTTCACCAGCACTTTGCCTTCGCCTGGCACTAAACGTAAGGTGCCCGGAATACGTTCATCGTCAAAGTTATTGATATAACACCAGTCATCCGGCGTGGCTTTTTCGCTGGCGGCTTGCTGCAGAATATCCTGCACTAAGGTGTAACGGCCTAACGCCGGTTCGCCCATCACATAAAGGTTATAGCCCGGCATATCCATGCCGATGGCAAAATTTAATGCCGCTTTGGCTCTGTCCTGGCCAATAAAAGTGCTGGATAAACCTGTCACGTCCAGCGCTTGCTGGATCAGGTTTTTATCCAATTGTGGGCCTAAGTGTTCGGCGCTTAAAGCATACTTCTGGCTGTTGTGCGTCATGCAACCTGCTCTGTCTGAGAAAATGAAAGAAGAGTAATGGCCGTCATCTTAACAAATCATTGAATAAAATGAAGGTTTTAAAAAGGTAGGCCCTGACGGCTAAAGTGGCTGCCACCACAATACACACAAGCGCCTAATTCGCCCGGATGGTAAAAAGCCTGCTGTTGCTGACACTGCTGGCATTGGTACAAGCCCATGCCGACTTCTTCGCCTTGTTGATAGGTGCCCTGATGCTCCAAATCCTGCAGCAATTCCTGCCATTCAATTTGAGTTTTGTCGGTAATAAGCGAAAGCTCATACCATAGAGTTTCAGGCCAGAGCGAGGGAGCCTGCTCTGCTTCAGTGGCCTGACGTTTAAAGGTTTCGATAAAAAGTTGAGTTTCGTAAGCCGTCAGCTCTTTGCCCGCTTTGACATAAGCTTTGACTGTGTCAGCAAAACTGACCAACTCCTCCAGTTGCTGCTGCCGCCCTTGTTTGAACATAGTGGCTAACTCATTGAGCCAGTTCTGATATTTGTCTTTAAATTCGGACATACATCCTCCTTACTACTTTTCTTTAGTATAGACGGGCAATTTTAAACCTGTGCTCGGGTTATTTAATCGCAAAGACTATTGCGGCTTTTAACGCCGACGCTCAGTCTGCGGACAGACCTATTAAAGGACAACGACATGAAACTTTATTTTGCCGCTACGGCTTTGACACTGATAGTAAGCACCAGCAGCGCCGCGGATTATTTTCCACCAGCAGGCCAGTGGCAGCAAAAACCTGCAGCCGAATTAAAAGTCGATGCGGTTTTGCTGCAACGGGCGGTGGATTACGCCATAGCCGCAGAAAACAAAGCGGACCCGGATCAGGCGATAGTACAGGCCACTACTTTTGGTGCCAAAGAGCCTTATGATCAGATTATTGGCCCAATGAAAACCCGCGCCCCAGCCAACGGCCTTATTATTTACAAAGGCATGGTGATAGCCCAGTGGGGCGATACCCAGGCTGTGGATATGACGCACAGCATCAGCAAAACCTTTTTAACTACAGTCACAGGCCTTGCCTGGCAACAGGGCTTAATCCACAACCTGCAGGATAAAGTCGGCAGCTACATGCCGCATGGCGTGGATTTATATCAGGGCGCGCACAACAGCCAAATTCGCTGGGATCATTTGCTGCGCCAAACCAGTGACTGGCAAGGCAGCTTGTGGGGCAAACCCGACTGGGCCGACCGGCCTGAAGGCAAAACGCCAGCCGACTGGCCAAAGCGGCCATTACGCACACCGGGCAGCCATTACAAATACAACGATGTACGGGTGAACCTGCTGGCGTTATCTACTTTGTATGTCTGGCGTAAACCTTTACCTCAAGTGCTGAACGAGCAGATCATGACCCCTATTGGCGCTTCGTCGACCTGGCGCTGGTATGGTTACGACAATAGCTGGATTGAGCTGGATGGTCAGAAGATACAGTCTGTGTCAGGAGGCGGCCATTGGGGCGGTGGCATGTTTATCAACGCCTGGGACTTAGCCCGTTTTGGGTATCTGTTTTTACGGGATGGAAAGTGGCAGGACAAACAACTGGTCAGTAAAGAATGGATCAAACTGGCCAGCACTGGCGGCTCAGCCAACCCTGAATACGGTTTTGCCAACTGGTTTTTAAACCCCGGCCGTAAAGCGTTGCCAAGCGCTCCTGCATCAGCCATCACGTTTCAGGGGGCAGGCCGCAATATTATTTACATCGACAAAGATAACGATCTGCTGATGGTGGCACGCTGGATTGGCAATGGTGATGAATTAAACCAACTGGTGGGCAAAGTGTTAGCCGCCTTACCCGATTAAACTCAGCAGTTAGCGTTGGTCCACCAGCGCTAACTTCATCCCCAAAGCAACAAATAAAACACCAATACTTTTATTCAGCCACTGTGCAACCAGCGGGCTTACTTTCATTTTTTGTCCGGCCAAACCGGCGCTGACGGCTAAACACACACATCAAAGCATACCGTTGAGGTTAAAAATAAAACCCAGAATGATAAAAGCCAAAGCTTTATTGGCGGCATCCACCGCAATAAATTGCGGTACAAAAGCGAGGAAAAACAGCGCTACTTTAGGGTTCAATACATTGGTAATAAATCCCTGCAGAAAAATACGACCAAAGGAAGCTGTAGCAACCAGAGCACTACTTTAGGTAGCCATCAGCACTGGGACAAGGGGGGGTTAACAAAATAAAACAAAGCAAGCTTTGTCCTTCTTGGCTGTTGTTGCCGACCCCCTGCTTGCGGTATGCTAACGGCAATTTTTTCCGCCGGTTTTATCGGTCTGATTTTGACTCCACGCTGGAAGGTTTTTAATGCACGAACAATATAATCCGCAGTTGATTGAACAGCAGCTGCAACAGGAATGGGAACAAACCAACGCCTTTAAAGTAGTAGAAGACGCTTCGAAAGAAAAATACTACTGTCTCTCCATGTTCCCCTACCCAAGTGGCCGTTTGCATATGGGCCATGTTCGTAACTACACCATAGGTGATGTGATCAGCCGTTTCCAGCGGATGCAAGGCAAAAACGTATTACAGCCTATGGGTTGGGATGCCTTTGGTTTACCGGCAGAAAACGCTGCTATTGCCAATAAAACCGCACCAGCCAAATGGACCTATGCCAATATCGACTATATGAAAGGCCAACTGAAACGTTTAGGTTTTGGTTACGACTGGGACCGTGAAGTGGCCACCTGTAAGCCTGAATACTACAAGTGGGAACAGTGGTTCTTTACCAAGCTGTTTGAAAAAGGTCTGGTCTACAAAAAAATGGCGACGGTAAACTGGGACCCGGTCGATCAGTGTGTTCTGGCCAACGAGCAAGTGATTGATGGTCGCGGCTGGCGTTCAGGTGCTTTGGTTGAGCAGCGCGAGCTGGCGCAGTGGTTTATTAAAATCACAGATTACGCTGAAGAATTGTTACAAGACTTAGATCAGTTAGACGACTGGCCTGAGCAAGTCAAAACCATGCAGAAAAACTGGATCGGCCGCTCAGAAGGCGTGGAGATCGAGTTTAAAGTGGCTGGTTCTGACCAAAGCATGACGGTTTATACCACCCGCCCAGATACTTTGTATGGCGTGACTTATGTGGCTGTGGCCGCTCAGCACCCATTAGCCCAACAAGCTGCCGTGAATAACCCTGAATTACAGGCTTTTATTGACGAGTGCAAAGCCGGTAAAACGGCCGAAGCCGACATGGCGACCATGGAGAAAAAAGGCTCGCCAACAGGTTTATTTGCCATTCACCCGTTAACAGGTGAACAGGTACCGGTCTGGGTGGCCAACTTTGTACTGATGCATTACGGCTCAGGTGCGGTGATGGCGGTGCCTGGTCATGACCAGCGCGACTTTGAATTTGCCACAAAATACGGTCTGGCGATCAAACAAGTGGTTGCACCGGAAGCAGGCAGCGCCGCTGTTTGTGATTTAACCACTGCCGCCTTTACTGAAAAAGGTGTGCTGATCAATTCCGGTGAGTTTAACGGTTTAGATTTTGCCGCTGCTTTTAAAGCTATCTCCGATAAACTGGCTGCTATAGGTGTGGGTCAGGTCAAAGTGAATTACCGCTTGCGAGACTGGGGTGTATCCCGTCAGCGCTACTGGGGTTCTCCTATTCCGATGCTAACGCTGGAAGATGGCAGCCAGGTGCCGGTGCCAGAAGATATGCTGCCGGTGCGTTTACCTGAAGATGTGGTGATGAATGGCGTGACTTCGCCTATCAAAGCCGACCCGGACTGGGCAAAAACAACATATAACGGCCAGGCTGCTTTGCATGAAACCGATACCTTCGACACCTTTATGGAGTCGAGCTGGTACTATGCCCGTTACTGTAGCCCCGACCATGACAAAGCTATGCTGGATCCGGCCAAAGCCAACTACTGGCTGCCGGTGGATCAGTACATTGGTGGTATTGAACACGCTATTTTGCACTTATTGTATTCGCGTTTTTTCCACAAACTGTTACGCGACGTAGGTTTAGTGCAGTGTGATGAGCCTTTCAAACGTTTATTGTGTCAGGGCATGGTGTTGGCAGATACCTTCTACCGTGAGACGGAAAACGGTGGCAAAGAATGGTTCTCTCCAGCCGACGTGGTGACAGAACGCGACGAAAAAGGCCGTATTACTGCTTCAATTTTAAAGACGGACGGTAAGCCGGTATTGTCGGCGGGCATGAGCAAAATGTCCAAGTCGAAAAACAACGGTATAGACCCGCAACTGGTAATCGACCAATATGGTGCGGATACAGTGCGCTTATTTATGATGTTTACCGCGCCACCAGAGCAAACCCTGGAATGGCAGGATTCTGCGGTCGAAGGCGCTAACCGTTTCTTACGTCGTATCTGGACTTTAGCGGTAGAGCACAAAGAGCTGTTCAGCACCGCAGTGACCGGTTTGGAACTAAACGGCGACCAAAAAGCTTTGCGCCGTGATATTCATAAAACCATCGCCAAAGTGTCAGACGATATAGGTCGTCGTAACGTATTTAATACTGCGGTGGCGGCCATTATGGAACTGGCGAACAAGGTGCAAAAAGCGCCGGTAGCAACAGACGCCGACAAGCAAGTGAAACGTGAAGGTATTCAGACCTTAATCCAGTTACTGAACCCCATCACGCCGCACTTGTCGCAGTATCTGTGGAAAGAGTTAGGTTTTACCACAGCACTGGAACAAAGCCCATGGCCAGTGGCTGATGCTGCTGCTATGGTGGAAGATGAGAAACTGGTGGTGGTGCAAGTGAACGGCAAAGTCCGGGCTAAAGTGACAGTGGCCGCCGATGCGACTGAAGCTCAGGTGCTGGAGCTGGCCCATGCTGAAGAAAACGTACAGCGTTTCCTGGAAGGGGTCACTATCCGTAAAGTGATTTATGTGCCGGGGAAACTGCTGAGTCTGGCTGTAGGATAACATGAAAAAACACTCCGTTTGGACAGGGCTGTTGCTTGCCAGCAGCCTGCTGCTAACCAGTTGTGGCTTCCATTTGCGTGGTAGCTTGCCGCTGGAGCGTTATCCGGCAATTTTTGTTGATGCCAAAAAACATTCTGAACTGGCCAGCCTGTTGTCGGAACAGCTAAAAAGTAACGAAGTGAAACTACTGACAGAGTTGGATCCTAAAGCTCCGGCTCTGATGCTGCAGCAAGATAGCCTGGAGCGACGCACCTTGTCGCTGTTCCCTAATGGTCAGGTGGCTGAGTACGAGCTGATTTATCGGGTGAAGTATCAGTTACTGCTGCCGGAGCAGGATATTCAGGAGTTTCAGTTTGAACTGACCCGTGACTATCAGGACGACCCGAATCTGGCACTGGCCAAAGCTAAAGAGCTGGATTTGCTGTTGCAGGAACTGAGAAATCAGGCCGCCAGCCGCATTATCCGCCAGCTAAACCGGATCCGCTGATGCTAAAACTGTATAGCAATCAGCTTGCTGCACAGTTACAAAAAAGCCTGGCACCTGTTTATCTGGTGTTTGGTGAAGAACCCTTGCAAAAACAGGAAAGCCTGGATTTAATCCGGGCTGCAGCGAAGAAACAAGGCTTTGAAGAACGGCAAAGTTATAGCTGGGACAATAGTTTCAGTTGGAACGACTTCCTGATGGAACTGAATAACTTATCTTTGTTTTCGCCCCGCCGGCTCTTTGAGTTGGAACTACCGGCCAAGTTAGCAACAGGTGCTGGCGATTTATTGAAACAACTGCCCTCTTTGTTGCATCCCGATTTAGTTCTGGTAGTGCATGCCGCCAAAAATGCCAATGATTATGCCAAATCCGCCTGGTTTAAAACCTTAGCGGAACAAGCAGTGCAGGTGCAGTTTTATCCGCTGGATGATCAGCAATTTCAGCGCTGGTTACAACAACGTGCATCACAACTTAAACTGCATTTAACACCTGATGCCATTACCTTAATGCAGCATCACTGTGCCGGTAATTTACTCGCAGCAGCGCAGGAGCTGGAAAAGCTGGGTTTAAGTCTGGTCAGTGGCACTATAGATGCTGAACTTTTAGAACAACATTTGGCCGATCAGTCGCATTTTTCGGTGTTTCAGTTAGTGGATGCCTTGCTGTCCGGTCAGGGCAATGAGGCTTTGCACCGGCTTGATCGCTTATTACAGCAGGATACCGAGCCTGTGATTATTGCCTGGCAATTGCAAAAAGAGGTCACCACCTTGATGCAAATGCATCTGGCCCAGCAACAAGGCAAGCCGCTGGCCGATTTTTTCAAAAAAAATGCGATTTGGCCTAAACGTCAGCCGCTGTATCAAACTGCGGTGTCACGTTTGCCCGCTAAATGGCTCGGCTATGTGCAACAGGAATTAGCCGCTTTTGACCGGGCTTTTAAATCAGGTGCATTACATAATGCAGAACTGGCGCTGGCGCATTTAGTCAGTTTATTGGTCAGCCCTGTGTCTAAAGTATTTTCATTGCAGCAGCGTTATGCCGACTTCACGCCCTGATCGGGCTTTTGCCGTGTTCGGCGGCACTTTTGACCCTATCCATAATGCGCATTTAGCCTGTGCCCAGTACGTGTTAAGCCATTGCGCTGTGCGGGAAGTGCAACTGATGCCCTGCCACCTGCCAGCGCATCGCGCCAGCCCTGGCGTTAGCGCTGAGCACAGAGCCGCCATGGTGCAAATTGCTATTCAAGACATGCCGGGGTTGCAGCTACAGCCACTGGAATTAAATAAACACAGCCCTTCGTACACAGTGGATAGTTTGCGTTTACTGCGTGAACAGTATCCACGGGGCGGTTTGTTATTTGTGATGGGGATGGACTCACTGGCGTACTTTAAACAGTGGCATCAGTGGCAAAGTATTTTGCAACTGGCGCATCTGGTCGTTTGCCAAAGACCCGGCAGTTCAGCCACGCAGGGGGATTGCCCCGCCCTGCTGGAACAGTTTGGTACAAATTCTCTGCAAGACTTGCATTTGCTGGACGCAGGCAAAATTATGCTGCTGGATAATCCGCCGCAGGAGCTAAGTGCAACCCGGATCAGAACATTGTTAGAAAAAAACCAGCCGGACAACGAACTAAATCAGTTGCTGCCAGCCGAAGTGCTGCAGTATATAAAAACACAAAGGCTGTACAGCGGCATATAAGATCACAACAAAAAGTGTTAACATGTCGCGTTTTTAGACCCCGGAGTTAAAAGTGCAAGCACAAGAGTTATTAGCCTTCGTCCTCGACAAGCTGGACGACATGAAAGCCAAGGATATCGTCAGCCTGGATGTCAGAGAAAAATCCAATGTGACAGATTCGATGGTGATCTGCTCAGGCACCTCAAACCGTCATACCCGCTCTATCGCGGATCATCTGATCAAGGAAGCCAAAAAAGCTGGCATCACTGTGCTAGGTATTGAAGGCGAAGGGTCAGGTGAATGGGTATTGATTGATTTGGGTGAAGTGATTGCCCATGTGATGCAGGAAGAAAGCCGTAGTTTTTATCAGTTAGAGAAACTCTGGAGCGTTTAACGGCATGAAGTTAATGCTGATTGCAGTCGGCACCAAAATGCCTGAGTGGGTTACTACCGCCTATGAAGAATATGCCCGTCGTTTTCCGCGTGATTTACCACTGGAGCTGATAGAAATTCCGGCGGGTAAACGCGGTAAAAATGCCGACATTAAACGTATTCTCGAAGCTGAAGGCGAAAAAATGCTGGCGGCAATCCCAAAAGGCGCCCGCATTATTACGCTGGAAGTGGAAGGTGCCAACTGGAGCAGCCCGCAATTGGCGCAAAAACTGACGCAATGGCAAATGGACGGCCGTGATGTATGTTTATTGGTGGGTGGCCCTGAAGGGTTAGCGCCCGCCTGTATTGCTGCCAGTGAAGGCAAATGGTCGCTCTCTGCATTGACTATGCCCCACCCTATGGTGCGGGTCGTACTGGCAGAAAGTCTGTACCGGGCCTGGAGCATCAGCACCAACCACCCGTATCATCGCGAATAACAATGATGATGAAAGCATGCGCATCTACTCAGCATTGTACAGCCCAACGCCAGGTATTGCTGCCAATGCTTTTGCTTACTAGCGCTAACGTACTGATGTATGAGAGTATTTATGCTCGTTCACTGTTTTTGCAGCTAATCACGACTCACCATGATTAAGAAACGCCCATCGATTCAGGACCCCGCAGCCGAAAGCCAGATGTTTAATCAAAGGGCTTTGTTTGGTTTTGCTGTGGTACTGCTTTGTTTTTGTGTGGTGGTGTTTAATCAGTACAAATTACAGGTGGTGATGCACGAGCACTACATGACCCGTGCAGACGGTAACCGTATTAAGCTAATTCCTCAGCCGCCGAATCGTGGTTTAATTTACGATCGTAACGGTATTCTGCTCGCAGAAAACCGGCCCATTCACTCAGTGGAGTTGGTTCCGGAGCAAGTGAAAAATATTCCTGAAACCCTTGCTGAAATTGCCCGCCTGATAGAAATAACACCTGAGCGTCAGCAAGAGTTTTTAAAGGAAGTCAAATACCACAGACGTTTTGTCAGCATAGCGGTCAAGGAGCATCTGACAGAGCAGGAAGTGGCTATTATTGCGGTCAATCAGCATAGATTGCCCGGTGTGACTTTAGAAGCCCGTTTAACCCGACATTACCCTTTTGGCGAACTCTTCACTCATGCTTTGGGTTACATCGGCAAAATCAACGCGAAAGAACTGGCTAAGCTCGAAGAAGAAGGCGTCAGCGCAAACTACGCAGCCAGCCGTGATATAGGTAAAGTGGGTCTTGAACGTTTTTACGAAAGCCAGTTGCATGGTCAGGTCGGGTTTGAGCAGGTGGAGGTGAACAACAGAGGACGGGTGATCCGGATCCTGGACTCCAAACCAGCCACCTCAGGCGATGATTTGATTCTATCCATCGATATGAATCTGCAACAAAAAGCCAAGGAGTTGCTGGGGGATAACCGCGGCGCGGTCGTAGCCATGGACCCGCGCGATGGTGCTGTACTAGCGTTCTACAGTAACCCAAGCTATGACCCGAATTTATTTGTACATGGCATCAGTGGCAAAAACTACCGTGAACTATTGAATTCTCCCGATCGCCCTCTGGTCAACAGGGTGACCCAGGGAGTATACCCACCGGCTTCAACCATCAAACCTCATATGGCCGTATTGGGACTGGAAAACGGCACTGTCACAGAACAAACCCGTATTCCGGACCCTGGCTTTTATAAGCTGCCGAACTACAGCCGTGCTTATCGGGACCACGTAAAATGGGGGCATGGCTGGGTTGATGTTTATACCGCGATCACGAAAAGCTGCGATACCTACTTTTATGATTTAGCGGTAAAACTGGGGATCGACCGGATTTCTGACTATATGAAAAAATTTGGTTTTGGCTCGCGCACTGGCATAGATGTGATGGAAGAAAGCGCTGGCCTGATGCCATCGAAAGAATGGAAAAGAGCCAGACATAAACAAAGTTGGTTCCCAGGCGATACCGTTTCTTTAGGTATAGGACAAAGTTACTGGAGCGTAACCCCGATGCAATTGGCGTTATCCACCGCTATTCTGATTAATGACGGTCAAAAACCCACGCCTCATATGGGCCGTTATTTCCGTAGTCAGACCAAGGACACCAGTCTGATCGCCCCGCTACAAACAGCGATAGAAGTCAAAGATCATAACAACTGGCGTATCGCCAAAGAAGCGATGCGCCAGACCGTGATGGTGCAAGGAGGAACTGGTTTTAATGCCTTCAAAGGCATTAGCTATAGTGCAGGCGGAAAAACGGGGACAGCTCAGGTGATCAACATGGCTGCAAACCAGAAATATGATGCCAACGCCATTAAAGAAATCCATCGTGATAATGCCATGTTTATTGGCTATGCACCTGCGGAAAATCCAACTATTTTGCTGACAGTGACAGTAGAAAACGCTGGTGGTGGCGGTTCCAATGCAGCACCTATAGCCCGTAAAATGATGGATTATTATTTTACCCGGCAAAGCGCTGCGGGAGCACAACCATGACAGTACTGAAAGAGCCTGGCCACAAAGGAATTCTGGCGAAGTTGCATTTAGACGGCCCTTTACTGGCAGGGTTAGTGGTGTTGTGCTGCACTGGGTTATTTATACTCTACAGTGCCAGCGGCCAACATTGGGACATGATGGCCGCACATAGTACAAGGCTGCTTATTGCCTTCGGTGCCATGCTATTGCTGGCCCAGGTGAAACCTCAAACCTTTAGTTTTTGGGCTATCCCTTTATTTTTAGCCGGCACAGCGATGCTGGTGATGGTATTGGCATTTGGCCACATAGGCAAAGGAGCACAGCGCTGGCTGGATTTAGGTTTTATGAAATTTCAGCCATCTGAAGTAATGAAACTGGCCGTGCCTATGGCTGTAGCCTGGTATGTATCCTCTCACCCTTTGCCACTAAAATTTAAGCATCTGATAGTCGGCTTTGTTATGTGCGCTATTCCCACTGTGCTGATCCAGCAACAACCCGACTTAGGCACCTCCATTCTGATTTTTGTTGCCGGAGTTTTTGTGTTGTTTTTAGGTGGTATGAGCTGGCGCATCATCGCGGGTATCGCCATGATCATCCCCGTCGCGTCTTACACCATGTGGCTGTTTTTTATGCATGACTACCAAAAACGCCGGGTACTGACGTTTTTAAATCCGGAAAGCGACCCATTGGGTTCGGGTTATCATATTATTCAATCAAAAATTGCGATAGGTTCGGGCGGTTTTGAAGGCAAAGGTTGGATGCATGGCACTCAATCGCAATTGGAGTTTTTACCAGAGCGTCATACCGACTTCATCTTTTCTGTGTTCAGCGAAGAGTTAGGAATGATAGGAGTGCTGCTATTGTTAGCTTTGTATGCTTTTATCATTGCCCGGGGTTTGATCATCGCAAGTCGTGCTCAGGATAATTTCAGTAAGCTGCTCGCAGGCAGCATCACTCTGACCTTCTTTGTTTATGTATTCGTCAATATAGGTATGGTATCAGGGCTGTTGCCGGTCGTAGGTGTCCCTCTGCCTTTGATTAGCTATGGCGGGACATCCATGGTTACACTGATGGCTGGTTTTGGTATTCTAATGTCGATCAGCACCCATAAACGACTTTTAGCTCAGCAGTAGAACGAACTCATGATAAAAAAGATAAGCGCTTTATGCTGTACCCTGATGCTGGCCTCTTGTTCGCAAACACCAGACTCCACATCAGCACAGACTGAACCCAGTCGAAGCTGGGAAGAACCCAACAAAGGCCGCTACTCACAAGCCACCGACAGCCATCCCAGTCGTCTGCCGACCTTACTGGAAATGACGGACCCGGAACCCCGTGCTGAGGCGTTAAGCCGCGGTGGCAACAAGCCTTATAATATTTATGGGGTAGACTACTCACCCCGAACAGACCTGATGGAATACAAAGAGATAGGCATTGCCTCCTGGTACGGCCATAAGTTTCATGGGCATTTAACCTCCAATGGCGAAACCTACAACGTATTTGCCATGTCGGCGGCACATAAAACTTTACCTCTGCCCTCTTATGTCAGAGTAACTAATCTGGATAACGGAAAATCCGCCATAGTCAGAGTCAACGATCGGGGCCCTTTCCATCAGGACAGAGTGATCGACCTGTCTTATTCAGCCGCCTACAAAATTGGCATGATGGGCAAAGGTACAGCCCGGGTTCAGGTCGAACTGTTAGCCTCTCCCGCTATGCTGACTCAGGAGAGTTACGCCATGGGTCTGGGCAGCAGAAACAATCAGTTTGAAGAAACCACCCTAGCGTCCAATCCGGCTGGACCAAGGCCTGGTAGTGTTGCCGCTCCTGCGGCTTTGCCAGTCTCAGCAGTTCCGGCTGCCGTGGCTGCAGCATCAGCAGGATCAAAAGTAGCCGGCTGTTTTATTCAACTGGTGGCCAGTGGTAACAAAGAGAAACTTCAAAAGTTAGGCGCTGATTTACAACAACAGTGGTCGGTTTCAACACAAATTAATGATGGTAATGGAATTTTCCGCTTACTGGCGGGTCCAATGCCATCAGCGGCCGAGGCGAATAGCTGGCTGGAAAGATTTAAAAGTGCCGAGTATCCATCGGCTTATATCACAGATAAGAAAAGCTGTGGTTAATCCCCGGCTTATTTCGTTTACGAATGAACACAGCTCAACAACATAAGAAAGGTCTCATGAATACGTACTCCAGAATTTTTATTGCTTGCTCCTTTGGTGTTGCCAGTTTTTTAGCAGCCGGACAAACAGCCCCACTGACAGCGGCACAAATGACGCCGCAACCACCTGAAGTCAATGCGAAGGGTTATATTCTGATTGATTACCATACTGGTGCTGTGTTGGCCGAAGGTAATGCGGATGAGCCTCTGGCTCCAGCCAGTCTGACCAAAATGATGACCAGCTACATCATTGGTACTGAGATTAAAAACGGTACCATTAAACCATCCGATCCAGTGACAATCACGGAAAATGCCTGGGCCAAACAGTATTCAGACTCCTCAAAAATGTTTATTGAAGTGGGTGAAACCATCAGTGTCGAAGAATTAAACCGTGGCATTATTATTCAATCTGGTAACGATGCTTGTGTGGCCATGGCTGAACATATTGCCGGTACTGAAGGTGCTTTCGTCGAGCTGATGAACGCTCATGCCGTGCGTTTGGGTATGGACAATACTAATTTTGCTAACAGCCATGGTTTACCGGATGAGACTCAGCGCACAACGGCGCGTGATATGGCCAAACTCTCTGTTGCGTTAATTCGTGACACGCCGGAAGAGTACAAAATATATGCGGAAAAAGAGTATGTCTTTAATGGCATCAAACAATACAACCGCAACGGTTTGTTGTGGGATAAAAGTCTGAACGTGGATGGTATTAAAACAGGCCATACGTCTGAAGCAGGATACAGCCTGATCACCTCAGCCACTAAAGATGATATGCGGTTAATTTCTGTTGTCATGGGCACAGAAAGCGCCAAAATCCGCGAAGCAGAAAACAAAAAATTACTGACCTATGGCTTCCGCTTCTTTGAAACCTTCTCGCCTTACAAAGCCGGTGAAAAGTTTGCAGAACAACGTGTATGGCAAGGCACTAAAGAAATCATTACTTTAGGCGTATTGGCTGAAACCCCTATTACCTTGCAACGGAATCAACGTAAAGATTTAAAAGCCGACTTTAAATTGAATCAGGAGCTGATCGCCCCTATATCCAAGGGCCAGGTATTGGGCACTGTGTACCTGAAGTTAGGTGACAAAGACATCGCCGAATTTCCTTTAGTGGCACTGGAGGATATCGAGCAAGCAGGTTTATTCAGCCGCTTAGTCGATATGGTGAAGATGCGCTTCCAATAAGTATACCCTTCGTACTTGAAGCTGCAGCTTGGTTGACCGCGAGCTCTCGCCCCAGTCACATAGGACACTATGCCCTGGGGTTTGTTGCACTTGTCACCTCCCTGCAACTGCAATCACCTTGGGTATGGAAACATAGCCAGAGATAAAAACAGTCCCGGCAAGTCCGGGACTTTTTGTTAGAATAGAGCAAGATTATTTTTGTGAGCAGAACATCATGACAACTGAAGTAAAAGACACCCGCTTCGATGAATTTTTAGAGTTTCCATGCTCTGTTAACTTTAAAGTGTTAGGCGTTGCTGTGCCTGAACTGGTAGACCATATAATAGTTGTTCTACAACAACATGCTAAAGCCGACGACTACAATCCACAGGTACGGCCCAGCAGCAAAGGCAATTATCACTCTGTCAGTGTTGCTGTGACAGTGACCAGCAAAGAACACATGGAGCTGCTGTACACAGAACTTGGCCGTTTAGAACTGGTTCGTTATGTGATCTGACGAGTGGCACTGCCCTTTTTACTGACAGAGCAGGTATAATGCCGCCACTTTCAACTGAACCGGAGTTCGTTGTGGTTGATTCTCAAGGCTTAGTGATACGGGATTTAGGGCGTCAGCCTTATATTCAGGTATGGCAGGCCATGCAAAAATACACAGATGAGCGGACAGAACACAGTCCGGATGAGCTGTGGTTTGTTGAACATGACCCGGTTTTTACTCAGGGTCAGGCCGGTAAAGCAGAACATCTGCTGATGCCTGGTGATATCCCTGTAGTACAGGTCGATAGAGGCGGCCAGGTGACGTATCACGGCCCGGGCCAATTGGTGGCTTATGTATTGCTGGATATCAAAAGACGCAAGCTCGGGGTGCGTGAGCTGGTCACGTTAATTGAACAAGTGATTATTCAGGCTTTAGCCCCTTATGGCATTGCCGCTTATGCCAAAGCCGATGCGCCCGGTGTCTATGTGCAAGAACAAAAAGTCGCTTCGCTTGGATTGCGGGTGCGCAAAGGCTGTACCTTTCATGGTCTGGCTTTAAATGTGGATATGGATTTGTCACCTTTTTCCAGGATCAACCCATGTGGTTATGCCGGCATGCAGATGATCCAAACCAAAGATATTGCAGGTCCACAAAGTGTGGATGAAGCAAAACAGGCTTTGCAGTCACAATTTGTTGCCCTGCTGGCAGTCAGCCAGACTGAGCACAAAACAGGGTTAAGTGAGTAATATGACCATCAAAACAGCTCGTATGGAACCAGGCGTCAAATTACGTGATGCCGACAAAATGGCCCTGATCCCAGTCAAAGTGCTACCTACAGAACGTGATGAAATGTTACGTAAACCGGACTGGTTG
This sequence comes from Rheinheimera mesophila, assembly GCF_000986865.1. GTDB lineage: Bacteria > Pseudomonadota > Gammaproteobacteria > Enterobacterales > Alteromonadaceae > Pararheinheimera > Pararheinheimera mesophila. Next base: position 37,045 of record NZ_LAVS01000012.1, on the reverse strand, counting down.
AAAATCAAATTACCACGCAGTACTGACCGCATCGAACAAATCAAAGGGGCGATGCGTAAACACGGTTTGCATTCAGTCTGTGAAGAGGCCTCCTGCCCTAACCTGTCGGAATGCTTTAACCACGGTACGGCTACTTTTATGATCTTAGGCGCTATCTGCACCAGACGTTGCCCGTTTTGTGATGTAGCTCACGGTCGGCCTTTACCGCCAAATGCGGAAGAGCCGGAAAAACTGGCGCTGACGATCAAAGATATGGCGCTGAAATACGTAGTGATCACTTCAGTAGACCGTGATGATCTACGTGATGGCGGTGCCCAACATTTTGCCGACTGTATCAGCGCTATTCGTCGTGAAAGCCCGGCCATCAAAATTGAAGTACTGGTGCCGGATTTCCGTGGCCGTATGGACGCCGCGTTAGATATTCTGACACAAACTCCACCCGACGTGTTTAACCACAATCTGGAAACCGCGCCACGCTTATACAAACTGGCCCGTCCGGGTGCTGACTATAAATGGTCGCTCGAACTGCTGCGTCGCTATAAAGCAGCCCATCCTGAAGTCTCGACCAAATCAGGCCTGATGGTGGGTTTAGGTGAAACCACAGAAGAGATTATCGAGGTGATGCGTGACCTACGCGCCCACAATGTCGATATGCTGACCGTAGGCCAATACCTGCAACCCAGTAAACACCATTTGCCGGTTAAGCGGTACGTATCACCGGATGAGTTCGACGAAATAAAACGTATTGGTTATGAGTTAGGCTTTAAACACGTCGCTTCAGGCCCGTTCGTGCGGTCCAGCTATCATGCTGATCGCCAGGCGGCAGGTGAAGAAGTCAGTTAATATAACTCATTGTACGGGCAGTTAAATTTAACTGCCCGTTCTGTCTTTTCATTCCGAAAACAACTATGCTCAATGCAACGAACTGAAGGATTTGATATGGACAACAGACGTTTTAGCCGGGTGTTATTTTCTGGTCCGGTGCAACTGAAAAATACCGACAGATTATATACGGGTCAACTGCAGGACCTGTCGCTGAAAGGCGCCTTGCTACAACTGCAAGCTGCTTCTGAGTTAAAGCCTGGTCAAGAGTTCCAACTACAGTTTCAACTGAATGAGTCCGGTGTAGATGTTTTTATGGACGTGACCGTGGCTCATTTAAACGGCTCTTGTGTCGGTGTGCGTTGTGACAGGATAGACATAGATTCAGCCAGTCATTTACGTCGTTTGCTTGAGCTGAACTTAGGTGACGCTGATTTGTTAAGCCGTGAACTTACGGAGCTGTCGGAATAGTAACAGCCTTTCGTAGAGACTCTTGTGCATCCGGATATCCCTGCTTTGCGGCCTGTTCCATCAGTAACGCCCAGCTCCGCCAGTCTTGCTGCTGTCTTGCTAAATAAGCATAAAAATACTGCACCGGCATAATCAATTCGGGTCTGGTTAATACCTTCTGCATCAACTGAAAATACAAGTCCGGTACCTCTGCCTCATGGGAGCGCATAAAACTTAAAGCTCTGACCGGCGCATAAGCTTGTTTTCCAGCCTGGTTACAGCTATCGACCGGGTGTAACTGCACCTGATGCCGCTGCAGTTGCCAGTACTTCAGGTAAGACTCAAGTTGGCTTTTGTCAGTCAGCAGGTTGGGCCGGATCTTGTCACTATTGCATTCAGCTTGTGCAACCTGAGTCGTTAAACTGTATTCGTCGATAAAGCCAAGAATATGGGCAAATTCGTGCCGGAATACTTCAAATGAACTGCTTTGTGCAAGTTGCACTATGCCATTGTTGTAATTGGCGTTGCCTTCACCTGCAACCAGTAATAACTGACTAAAGCCTCCCTTAGCAACGAACGGCATCAGGACCTGATACTGACATTGAATGCGCTGCTTCACCTGGTGACTACATTGTAACTCTGTACTGTTCACTCTGATCTCAGGCAAAAAACACACAGACAAAGCTGACAATTGCGGATCCTGCTGCCACTGCTGCTGTAACAGTTGCAACTGACGACTACCTGCTCTGGACTGCACCACAGGTTGCAAAGTCAGACTACAGGACGCGTTGCTCCGCTGTGGGGGGGATTTTATCTGCTCTGTTACATGGTGCCAAAGGCCATATTCAGCAGCCAAATCGACTTCTGCTGCGTTTAGCGCTTGCTGTTGCTGTAAATACTGCTCCAAATAAGCTGCGGTCGCCAGAAAGCCATGCTGTTGCTGTTTTAACGCGATAAATGCGGCCAGCTCTGTTGTGATCCCGGCATCCAAGGCTTTTTGGTACCAGTTCAGTGCCGCACTAAAGTCAGCCTGTTGTTCGCGCTTTTTCGCAAGTCGAACTGCAGCAGCACCGTTACCTTGCAACGCTTGATCGATTAATTGCTGTTCAGGTAGCTGGTCTAATGTCGGTTTGCAGCCTGTTAAACAGCACAAAAGCAGCATTGTCAGCGTATATCTGAAGATAAAAAAGCCAGTAAACTGGCTTTTTTTATAGGGTCGCAGCGGGCTGTTACTGCACAGATTCTGCACTGGCATCTAAACCACGCAGTCTGTTCATCTCTATCCGGGCGTAACGGTGTTCAACAAACTCATACACATTAGTCGCCAACACTTTTTTGTAGTAATCCAGCGCCTTGCTCGGGTTTTGTTGCTCATGCCATTTGGCCAGATAAAAATAAACTTCGCATAAACGTTCAGCCAGTTGCTGTGGATCTGAATTCACATTTGCAGCCGTCTCCAGCAGTTTTTCCTCTGAAATTTTTCCCAGATAAAAAGCCACTATCGAACTTGCCCAATGCGTTTGATCCAGCTTACTCTGATTTTGAGCTAAACGCGTCTGAGCCTGAGCGATAGACAACTTAGCATCCGCAAAGTACAACCATAAAGAACGGTAAGGATCTTCAGGTTTGGCCTGGTGAAACAGTTCAAAGTCACCAACTGCCAAATCAGTTTTGCTGTCATACAGCAGGGCTATACCCCGGTTCAAGTAGGCATAGTCGTAATCTGGTGCCAGCTCTAAGGCGGCATCAAATGACTCGTAAGCTTCGGTGTAATTACCCACTAAGGTATGGTGAATACCAATAAAGTTATAGGCATCCGCCATATCAGGCTGTAAACGTAAAGCCCGCAGAAAATCAAAGCGTGCCAGAGAACGTAAGCCCACACTGTCGTACATCACACCACGGTCGTAAAATAACCGGGCGCGTTGTTCATCAGTGGTTTCAGCTTTGGTTAACAGCTCAGAAATACGCGCTATCGCAATTTCAGTGCGGTAGGAGACAGGCACTGACTCTGGTGTCAATGGATTCTCAACCAGCACAGCGGCTTCGTTTGATGGTTTCTGGGCGCAAGCGCCCAGAGCCAGCAGTGCTGCGAGCAGCACCGCTTTTTGGGTCAGGTTGGAAACCTTACTGAGCTTCAACAGCATCGGCAGACTCAACAGCAGCAGGTTTGTCCTGAGCTTCTTTAATGCTTAAACGCACGCGACCCTGCTTATCGACTTCCATTACTTTCACCGCCACTTTCTGACCTATAGCTAAATGATCAGCTACATTGCTCACACGCTCATCAGAAATCTGAGAAATGTGAACTAAACCATCTTTGCCTGGCAGCACGTTCACAAAAGCACCGAAGTCAACAATACGTACAACTTCGCCCTGATACACAGCACCCACTTCAATTTCCGCTGTGATAGCTTCAATCTTGTTGATGGCAATGTTGGCAGCTTGCGCATTAGTCGCCGCGATTTTCACTGTACCGTCATCTTCGATTTCGATAGTAGTACCAGATTCTTCAGTGATCTGACGAATGACAGCACCACCTTTACCAATCACATCACGGATTTTCTCCGGGTTGATTTTTAAGGTGTAAATACGTGGGGCATGTTCAGACAGCTCTTCACGGTGCGTGCTGATCGCCTGGTCCATCACATTCAGAATGTGAATACGGGCTGCTTTGGCTTGTTTCAGCGCGATCTGCATGATCTCTTTAGTGATGCCTTCAATTTTGATATCCATCTGCAGTGCAGTGATACCTTCAGTAGTACCGGCCACTTTAAAGTCCATGTCACCTAAGTGATCTTCATCACCTAAAATGTCCGACAGAACCACAAAATCGTCGCCTTCTTTTACCAGACCCATAGCGATACCGGCCACAGAAGCTTTGATAGGTACACCAGCATCCATCAGCGCCAGTGAAGAACCACAGACTGAAGCCATAGAGCTTGAACCGTTTGATTCAGTGATTTCAGACACCATACGTACTGTGTACGGGAAGTCATTAAAATCTGGCATTACTGCAGCAACACCACGTTTCGCTAACCGGCCGTGACCGATTTCACGACGCTTAGGCGAACCTACCATGCCCGTCTCACCGACTGAGAATGGAGGGAAGTTGTAGTGGAACAGGAAGTGGTCGGTTTTTTCGCTCAATAAATCGTCCACAGTTTGTGCATCACGGGCAGTACCTAAAGTACAGGTGACTAAGGCCTGAGTTTCACCACGGGTGAACAGGGCTGAACCGTGGGTACGTGGCAATAAACCTGTCATCACGCTTAACGCACGCACCATTTCATTGTCGCGGCCGTCGATACGTGGTTCGCCTTTGATGATACGGCTACGAACAATTTTACTTTCCAGGTTATGGAAAATTTCGTTCGCTTCAGTTTCGTCAAACGTTTCGCCTTCGGCTAATTCAGCTTTAATTTGGGCAAAGACGTCAGCTTTGATAGCGCCAATAGTTTCGTAACGTTTGGCTTTTTCAGTAATGCGATAGGCTTCGCCAACTGGAGCTGTCGCCAGAGCAGCAATTTTGTTGCTTAAGCTTTCGTTTTTAGCCGGAGCCACCCAGTTCCAGGCTGGCTTTGCAGCCACAGCGGCAAATTCATTGATGGCGTTGATCACAGTTTGCATCTGGTCGTGACCAAAGACTACTGCACCTAACATCACTTCTTCTGATAAAACACCAGCTTCAGATTCAACCATCAATACTGCATTGGCAGTACCAGCAACCACTAAATCCAGTTTGCTGTCTTTTAATTCAGCTTCAGATGGGTTTAACACGTACTGGTTGTTAACATAACCCACACGGGCCGCACCTAATGGACCACTGAACGGGATACCAGAGATAGCCAGTGCAGCAGAAGTACCAATGATAGAAATAATATCTGGCTGAATTTCAGGTTGTACTGAAACAACAGTAGCGATCACCTGAACTTCGTTGGTGAAGCCTTCAGGGAATAATGGGCGGATTGGACGGTCGATTAAACGTGAAATTAATGTCTCGCCTTCTGACGGACGGCCTTCACGCTTGAAGAAACCACCAGGGATGCGGCCTGCCGCGTAAGTTTTTTCCTGATAGTTTACAGTCAGAGGGAAAAAATCCTGACCAGGTTTAGGTTGTTTTTTACCTACCACTGTGACTAACACAGAGGTATCACCCATGCTGGCCAGAACAGCCGCGTCAGCTTGACGGGCGATAACGCCGGTTTCCAGAGTAATAGTGTGTTGGCCAAACTGGAATGATTTTACGATGGGGTTCACTGATTATTTCCTTTCTATTTTTCGCGTTTTTTCGCGGAGTCTTTTGGTCTGTTTTTCGCGGCACAGTATAGCCTGTAACACCGCTTAAAAGATAGCTGGCACCAGAGCTGAAGGGTATAAAATTTAAACATATCCGGGCGGTAAGAACATCATGCAGGCATTAAGTTGCATTGATATGAATTTTTTCTAAGTTTAAGAGAATAACAAAAAGGTCAGGAACCTTTTTTGCTCACATCATCCATGATGTTCACCTTTGGCAGCTAAAGCTGTGCAAAACGGCTATCCTGCTGTTTTGTGAACAACGCAGCAACTTTGGTCCGACAGGGCATTTTGCAGGACAGCAAAATGTAAAAAATCGTCTGGAGCGATTTTGAACATAGGAGCGAAGCGACGATGGCCCGACAGGGTGAGCGCCATGGATGGCGGCGAATAAAAAAGCCAGTCGGAGACTGGCTTTTTTCAGGCATAAGCTGCGAATTAACGACGCAGACCTAAACGCTCGATCAGAGTAGCGTAACGCTGAGCGTCTTTGCCTTTTAAGTAATCTAATAACTTACGACGTTGGCTAACCATGCGTAACAGGCCACGACGTGAGTGGTGGTCGTGCTTGTGGTCAGCAAAGTGTGGTTGTAACTTAGCAATAGTTGCAGTTAATAATGCAACTTGTACTTCTGGTGAACCGGTATCGCCTTGTTTAACTGCGAAATCAGCTAAGATTTGCGCTTTTTCTGCTGTAGTTAGTGACATAGAGCCTCCAATAGAGAGATGTGTTGTAGCCGGCCACTAATCCAGCCACAACGAAAATGAGCGCGCATTCTATGCGTTTTCACTCAAACAAACAAGCGTTAAATTTCGCTTTGCCATACACTGGTATTGAGCAAGCGGCGAACCGACAGCACACCAGAGTCTAACCCAGCCACGCCGATAAATTGTCCGGCCGAACCATATAATTTCACAGCCTCTGCCGAGGCTGAGCCAAAATCAGCCAATTCAGTATCATTTAGCTGCACCGTCTGGCCATGCACTAGACGTTTTTGCTGCACTTCATTCAGTTGCAACTCTGGTAAACCTGTTAAGGCTAAATCCATTGGCAACAACAGGGCATCTAAGCTAGCCCAATCCTGCTTGTCGTTAAAGGGCACCAGTTGTTCCTGTGTCAGCATCTGCGTTGCATCAAAAGGCCCGACCTGAATGCGGCGTAAAGCACTGACATAAGCGCCGCAACCCAAAGCTTCACCTAAATCGTCGATTAAGGTGCGGATATATGTGCCTTTGCTGCAATGCACCAGAAAGCTGGCGTATTCGCCGTCAAACTGCTGTAATTCAAAACGGAAGATAGTAATAGGCCTTGCTTCACGCGGTACTTCAATGCCCTGGCGGGCATATTTATAAAGCGGTTGCCCTTGATACTTTAAGGCCGAAAACATAGTCGGAATTTGCATCTGCGGACCACGGAACTGCTGCATTATCTGCTCCAGCATCCTTTGGTCAAAAGCCACAGGTTTACGGCTGATAACTTCACCCGCTGCATCGCTGGTGTCGGTGCGCAGACCAAAATGAGCTGTCACCAGGTAGGTTTTGTCTGTATCCAATAAAAACTGACAAAACTTGGTGGCTTCACCAAAACAAATCGGCAATAAACCACTGGCCAGCGGGTCTAAAGCACCGGTGTGGCCAGCCTTTTCAGCCTGATACAGCCAACGCACCCGCTGCAAAATACCATTGCTGGAAATGTCTAACGGCTTATCAAGCAACAGAATGCCGTGAACAGCACGACGTGCCATTACTCTTCCTCGTCCTTATCCACCTTCGCTTTACGCTCTGGTTCCTGACCTGCTTCAATACGACGCTTCTCATCGTCACGGCGAACCTGTTCCACCAGGTTGGCCATGCGGATGCCCTGATCCAACGACTGATCAAAGTAAAAACGTATCGTAGGTACAATTCTGGCCTGAATACGTTTGGCGATCAGACTGCGGATATAACCTACAGCATCATTTAAAATATCCAGGTTTGCTTTTACTTTTTCGGCTTCTAAACCTAAAAAAGTCACATAAATTTTGGCGTGTGATAAGTCACGCGACACATTCACGTCAGACACAGTAATCATGTTGTGTAAACGTGGGTCTTTGATTTCACGTTGTAAAATCACTGCGATTTCCTGCTGCATTTGCTGCGACAGACGGTCTACCCGGGAAAATTCTTTAGCCATAACTCTTTCCAACAGATGTGAGCAGAAAGAAACAGGGGCCTATGCCCCTGCCGATCTCTGTATCTATAATCTAAAAGCGTAGATGCTGGTTATAAAGTACGTTCAACCTGAACCACTTCAAACACTTCAATCTGGTCGCCTTCACGCACGTCGTTGTAGTTCTTCACGCCGATACCACACTCAAAACCGTTGCGTACTTCGGATACGTCATCTTTGAAGCGACGCAGGGATTCCAGCTCGCCTTCGAAAATAACCACGTTGTCACGCAGTACGCGAATTGGTGCGTTGCGCTTGATGATACCTTCGGTCACCATACAGCCGGCGATAGCACCAAACTTCGGAGAACGGAATACATCACGCACCTGAGCCAGACCTATGATCTGCTGTTTAAACTCAGGCGCTAACATACCTGTCATCGCTGCACGTACTTCGTCTAACAGTTCATAAATGATGCTGTAGTAACGTAAGTCCAGGTTCTCTTCTTCAATGATCTTACGTGCTGTGCCTTCGGCACGTACGTTGAAACCAATGATGATAGCTGAAGAAGCTGCGGCCAAAGTCGCATCAGTTTCAGTAATACCACCCACGCCACTACCGATGATTTTGATTTTCACTTCATCAGTCGACAGACGGCTTAAGGATTCACTGATGGCTTCAACAGAACCCTGAACGTCTGCTTTCAGCACTATGTTCAGTTCTGCCACATCGCCTTCTGACATGTTGGCAAACATGTTTTCCAGCTTAGATTTTTGCTGACGAGCCAGTTTAACGTCACGGAATTTACCCTGACGATATAAAGCGACTTCACGGGCTTTACGCTCGTCTTTTACCACAGTCACTTCATCACCAGCCTGAGGTACACCGGACAAACCTAAAATTTCGACCGGAATAGAAGGACCAGCAGTTTTGATCTCTTTACCGTTTTCGTCACGCATGGCCCGAACGCGGCCATATTCGAAACCACAAAGTACGATTTCACCTTGTTGCAGTGTACCTTCCTGAACCAGGATAGATGCGACAGGACCACGGCCTTTATCCAGACGGGATTCGATTACTACGCCTCGGGCCAGACCTTTTTTCACCGCTTTTAATTCAAGCAGTTCAGCCTGGTTCAGAATAGCTTCCAGCAGGTCGTCTATACCCATACCAGTTTTTGCAGAGATAGGCACGAACTGAGTATCACCGCCCCACTCTTCAGAAATAACGCCGTACTGAGATAATTCATTACGAACACGGTCCGGATCCGCATCTGGCTTATCCATTTTGTTGACCGCAACAACCAGTGGTACACCCGCAGCTTTCGCGTGCTGAATAGCTTCTTTGGTTTGTGGCATCACACCATCGTCCGCTGCAACCACCAGAACCACGATATCTGTCGCTTTTGCACCACGGGCACGCATAGACGTAAAGGCAGCGTGACCTGGTGTATCCAGGAACGTCACCATACCGCGCTCAGTCTCAACGTGGTACGCACCTATGTGCTGCGTAATACCACCGGCTTCGCCGGCTGCTACTTTGGCTTTACGGATGTAATCCAGTGTAGAGGTTTTACCATGGTCAACGTGACCCATCACAGTCACAACCGGCGCCCGAGGCTCTAACTCGCCCTGACCCTCGCGGTCAGACATCACCGCTTCTTCCAGCTCGTTTTCTTTGGTCAGAGTGAACTTGTGGCCCATCTCTTCACAGACAATAGCGGCTGTTTCCTGATCAATCACCTGGTTGATAGTCGCCATAGCGCCCATCTTCATCATGACCTTGATCACTTCCGATGCTTTCACCGCCATCTTCGATGCTAATTCAGCCACAGTGATGGTTTCACCAATCTTGACTTCACGCTCGACCGGCTGAGCTGGTTTGTTAAAACCATGCTGCATACTCGCAGGAGTTTTCTTTTTCTTGTGGCGATTGGCGCGGTTAAAGGCGTCTTTATCATCCACATCGTCTTTTTTCTTGGCTTTACCGGCAGGAGCTTTTTTCGCTGTACGACGACCACCACGTTCTTCACGGGCATCCACTTCGTCTTCAGCTTGCTTCGCATACACATTGCTGGTTAAGTGATAATCGGCTTCGTCCGCAGGTTTAGTTTCTTCTTTGGCCCAACGCTCAGCATTTTCTTCAGCCAGACGACGCGCAGCTTCGGCCTGTTGTTTGGCTTCCGCTTCTATTTTACGTAACAGTTCAGCTTCCTGTTGTGCTTTGATCCGCTCCGCTTCACGTTTGGCTTCTTCTTTTGCTGCCCGACGTGCTGCTTCTTCCGATCTATCTTTCATCAACTGAGCGTGTTTAGCTTCGTCACGCTTTTTCTGCTCTGCCGCTTTGCGCTCAGCTTCTTCTTTTGCTTTACGGTTGGCTTCTTCTTTGGCTTTTTGTTCTGCAGCTAAACGCTCTTGTTCACGTTTTGCAGCTTCGGCCGCCTGTTCAGCAGCAATACGCTCTTCTTCTGCAAGCTTGGCAGCTTCTTCGCCTGAAGGACGTTTAACAAAAGTCTTTTGCTTACGTACTTCCACCTGAATTTCACGGTTACGGCCAGCGCCACCCGCCACACTCAGCGTGGTTTTTTCTTTACGTACTAATGTCAGTTTGGACGGTTCAGCGGACTGACCGCCATGGGCCCGGCTTAAATGATCCAGAAGTGTCTTTTTCTCTTCTTCATTGACCATTTGGCCAGCTTGTTTCTTTATGCCTGCATCGGCAAACTGTTGGATTATACGATCAACAGTCGTATTGACGTCACTGGCCAGTTTTTCTATGGTTACATCTGCCATGTCAGTTTTTACCTCCGTTGACCCACTTATTTGTCTTCACTGAACCAAACAATATTACGGGCAGCCATAATCAGCTCTGCCGCTTTTTCTTCAGTCATTTTTTCGATTTCAATCAAATCATCTACCCCAAGCTCTGCCAGGTCATCAAGCGTGATGACGCCTTTGCTGGCCAACACGTAAGCTGTGTGGGTGCCAACACCAGGCAGATTAACTAATGCTTCACTCGGCGCTGAGCCTTCCAGTGATTCTTCGCTGGCCAGCGCACGTGTGGTTAATACGGCTTTGGCACGTTTACGTAACTCTTCGACTGTATCTTCGTCCAAGCCATCGATGGACAACAGTTCGCTAACCGGAACATAAGCAATCTCTTCTAAGGTAGAGAAACCTTCGTCCACTAACACGCCAGCAAAATCTTCGTCGATTTCAAGGGCGGTCATAAACAAGTCAAGCACCTTGGCATTTTCTTCCTGGTGTTTGGCTTTCATGGCCGACACTGTCATCACGTTGAGCTCCCAGCCGGTCAACTGACTGGCTAAACGCACGTTTTGACCTGCACGACCTATGGCCATCGCCAGATTGCTGTCTTCTACCGCAATATCCATCGAATGCTTGTCTTCATCAACAATGATGGACGCCACTTCGGCCGGAGACATGGCGTTGATCACAAACTGAGCCGGGTTGTCATCGTATAAAACGATGTCAACACGTTCACCTGTTAATTCACTGGACACAGCCTGCACACGAGAACCACGCATGCCGACGCACGCACCTACAGGGTCGATACGACGATCGTTAGTTTTCACTGCGATTTTGGCGCGTGAACCCGGATCGCGCGCGGCACCACGGATCTCAATCATTTCTTCGCCAATTTCCGGCACTTCGATGCGGAATAATTCAATCAGCATCTCAGGACGTGTACGGCTTAAAAATAGCTGAGCACCACGGGCTTCTGGTTTAACTTCGTATAACAAAGTGCGGATACGATCGCCCGGACGGAAAGTCTCACGTGGCAACATCTCTTCTTTCGCTAACATGGCTTCTGCATTGTTACCTAAATCGACGATGATGCTGTCACGGTTTACTTTTTTCACTACGCCTGTGACTAACTCACCGACCTGATCGACATAAGCTTCAACTACTTGTGAACGCTCTGCTTCACGTACTTTTTGTACTATGACCTGTTTCGCCATTTGTGTGGTGATCCGGTCAAAGGTAATGGATTCAATTTGTTCTTCCACATAATCACCCACCTTCAGATGCGGCTCTTCATATTGAGCGGCTGATAAAGTGATTTCGCGGTATGGATGTTCTTGTACCTGATCGTCCGGGATCACCAACCAGCGACGGAAGGTTTCATAAGCACCAGTTTTGCGATCAATAGCTACACGGACTTCGATGTCGCCTTCGTTTTTCTTTTTAGTGGCGGCCGCTAACGCGTACTCTAACGCCTGGAAAATTTTCTCGCGCGGTACTGACTTTTCATTCGAGACCGCATCTACTACTAATAAAATTTCTTTAGCCATATTATTTTGCCTCGCTTTGACCTGTGTATCAGAACACAGGCACTACGTTCGCTTTATCTACGTTATTCATCAGCAAACGGTAGAGTTTGCCATCCACTTCCACTACTAACATATCGTCTTCGATTTGTGTCAGCAGGCCTTTAAATTTGCGGCGTCCATCTTGAGGAATAGCCAGCTTTACTTCAATGATCTGACCAACAACTTTGGCAAAATGCGCTGGAGTAAAAAGTGGTCTGTCTAAACCAGGGGAAGACACTTCAAGGAAATATTCATTCGGAATAGGGTCTTCAACATCAAGCAACGCACTCACTTCACGGCTTACCGTGGCGCAATGATCCACCGTAATCCCATCCTGATGGTCAATATAAACCCGCAAAATAGAGTGACGTCCAGCACGAACGAACTCAATGCCGACCAGCTCAAAGCCTGCGGCTTCTACTGTTGGCGTTAACAGCTCAGTTAACTGCTGTTCTTGTTTAGTCAAAGAGACCTCCAGAAATAAAAAAAGGGCATAGAGCCCAGAATAGTAGTACAACCTTGTCGCCAGATATAAAAACGCCCCGAAATCTCGGGGCGACTTTAGGAGCTGACTGGGTTCTGATATCGCCAATCAAAACCCTGAATTCTGTAGGTTTAACAGCGAACTGTTTCACCTGGGCAAAGCCTCTGTCTGACAGAAGCATCTTACGGTTACAACTTTTCTGCTTAATGAAACTTGCGAAGTTTTATTTATCAGTAAAAGTTGGTTGCGGGAGCCGGATTTGAACCGACTACCTTCGCCCGGGGTTATAAAGAGGAGCCCGTGGGCTTTTTTCTTTATTTCCTTCGAACCTTGGCGAATTTGGTTGCGGGAGCCGGATTTGAACCGACGACCTTCGGGTTATGAGCCCGACGAGCTACCAGGCTGCTCCATCCCGCGTCCGTAAGCGACGCACATTATATAGTCCTGGTGTGACTATCGCAAGCATTGCTTGCCGTGCTTTTTGTATTGGTGCCGAGAGCGGGACTTGAACCCGCACGCCCGAAGGCACTACCACCTCAAGGTAGCGTGTATACCAATTTCACCATCTCGGCTAAAAATCAGAGGTGCAATCAGTTTCCTACAGGAATATCTGATGCTGGCTTTTTCTCTTCTGCTGCGTCAGCTGCTTTTGTTTCAACCGGAACAGATAAATCCTGCCATTCGTCTACCGCTTTCACGCGGTCTGTGCTCAGGTTACCCAGCAACAGACTTAAAGCGAAAAACAAAGTAGCTAACACTGTGGTGGTACGAGTTAAAAAGTTACCTGTACCTGAAGAGCCGAAAATAGTGGCTGAACCACCGGCACCAAAAGAGGCGCCCATATCAGCACCTTTACCATGCTGGATTAACACCAGAACGATCAGCGCTAATGCAACCAACAGATACAATACAATAAACAGTTCGTACATTATGAATCCTTTGCCATTGTGCAAATCGCAGAAAAATCTGCCACTTTTAAACTGGCGCCACCAATTAGGGCACCGTCTATGTCCGCCTCTGCAAACAAGGCTTCACAATTAGCGGCAGTGACACTACCACCATAAATAATTCTTAACTCATTGGCAGCCTGAGCATCGTACTGCGCCAGATGCTGGCGGATAAACTGATGCACTTGCTGAGCTTGTTCTGGTGTCGCGGTGCGACCTGTGCCTATAGCCCAAATCGGTTCGTAACTTACCACAGAATGCGCCAGTAAATGAGGCTGCGCAGCATACACCGCATCCAATTGCCGTGCAAGAACCTGCAAAGTTTTTTCTTCTTCTCTTTGCACCAGCGACTCGCCTACACAAAGTATAGGGGTCAGACCTGAATCTATCGCCACTTTTACTTTCTGACTGATCACAGCATCCTGTTCACCGTACAAAGTACGACGTTCTGAATGACCAACGATCACATAAGACGCAGCAGCGGCACGTAGCATATCTGCAGAGATTTCACCGGTAAAGGCCCCTGCCAACTGTTCGCTCACATTCTGAGCACCCAACAAATAATTCGGATGTTTTGGAAAGTGAGGCAGAAGAATTACCGGAGGACAGATCAAAATATCAGGCAGAGGTTGTGTTAACACAGACAAGGCGGCTGACATCTGTTGAACCAGATCGAAGCTGCCATTCATTTTCCAGTTAGCGACCACTAACGGCTTGCGTTGTCTCATGTTATTGCCTCTGAATTAAAACGGGCGAGATAGTAACTAACCTCGCCCGCTCAAACAAGACTTGATGGTTAAATTAGCCGTTTTTAGCTGGCAACCCTGACCGCATCGGCTATTTTTTGCGCATATTGTTGTACTTCGTCTTGTATCCTTCCTTCCACCATTACACGAATAAGTGGCTCAGTGCCGGATTTTCTGATCAATACCCTACCCTGACCATTCAGCTCCTGCTCAACCTGCTGTATCACTTTCTTGACGTGTAGATTTTCTAAAGGAGCAGTACCTTTTTCAAACTTCACGTTTACCAGTACCTGTGGCAATTTGGTCATTCCCTGCGCCAGTTCAGCCAACGACAACTTGGCTTCCAGCATAGCGGTTAATACCTGGATAGAAGCAATAATGCCGTCGCCTGTGCCCGCATGATCTAGATTCAGCACATGGCCTGAATTCTCACCACCGATACGCCAGTTTTTCTGTGCCAGCATTTCAACCACATAGCGGTCACCCACATTAGAGCGGGCAAAAGGAATGCCCAGCTCCGCCAGAGCCAGCTCGAGTCCCATATTGCTCATCAGAGTGCCAACAACACCACCTTGCAATTTATTCAGCTTTTGTGCGTTGCGGGCAATGATATAGACGATTTCGTCACCATCAATGACACGACCTGTGTGGTCCACCATCATCACGCGATCGCCATCACCATCGTAGGCGATACCTAAATCAGCACCTGTCTCCACCACTGTCTGCTGTAACAATTCAGTGTGGGTGGCACCGCAGTGGTCGTTAATATTTAAGCCATTCGGACTGATGCCTATAGCCTGAACCTCAGCCCCCAGCTCACGGAATACATTCGGAGCTATGTGATAGGTCGCGCCGTGAGCACAATCGAGCACTACTTTTAAACCACTTAAGGATAAATGGTTAGGCATATGACTTTTACAGAATTCAATGTAACGGCCAGCGGCATCATCAATACGCATCGCCTTACCTAAACGCTCTGACGATTCACAGACCATAGGTTGTTCCATCGCCGCTTCAATAGCCAGCTCCACATCGTCCGGTAACTTGGTGCCGTCCGCGGAGAAAAACTTGATGCCGTTATCGTAATAAGGATTGTGTGATGCGCTGATGACAATACCAGCTTCAGCACGGAAAGTACGGGTCAAGTAAGACACTGCAGGTGTAGGCATAGGACCTAATAAACGCACATCCACCCCTGCGGCCACTAAACCGGCTTCTAGTGCGGTTTCTAACAAATAACCCGAAATACGGGTGTCTTTACCAATTAATACTTTTTTGGTACCGCGCTGCGATAACACCCGGCCAGCAGCCCAACCTAACTTCATTGCAAATTCAGGGGTAATGGGAAACTCACCCACTTTGCCACGCACACCATCAGTGCCAAAATACTTCCTAGACATGCTCTACTCCAAATAAAGTGGCAGTGGCAACGGCCACAGCCTGCACAGTTTCTTTTACATCATGCACGCGGATAATGCGGGCACCTTTCATAACAGCTATTGTGGCACAGGCCAAACTACCTGCCAAACGTTCCTCAGTCGGAACATTAACTAACTGACCAATCATAGACTTACGCGACATCCCAGCCAGAACAGGATAATTTAATGACAGTAATTCTGAAAGCTGACTTAACAACTGGTAGTTATGCTGCAAGCTTTTACCAAAACCAAAGCCAGGATCAAGGATGATTTGGCTGCGAGAGATCCCGGCGGCAACACAAACTGCTGCCCTGTGTTGTAAAAAGTCGCTGACTTCCTTCACTACATTCTGATAGACGGGCGATTGCTGCATGGTTCTGGGTTGACCTTGCATATGCATCAGACAAACCGGTACCTGCGCCGAGGCGGCAAAGTCGACAGCTCCGGTGTCGAGTAAAGCTTTAATATCATTGATGATATCGGCTCCGGCAGCCACAGCGGCTTTCATCACGGCAGTTTTACAGGTATCGATAGAAATAATACAGTCCAGCTCAGACCGAATAGCCTCAATCACTGGCAAAACCCGGTCAAGCTCCTGTTGTACTGAGACTTCTTCAGCCCCTGGCCGGGTCGATTCTCCCCCTATATCTAAAATAGCAGCACCCGCAGCAAGCATGGCCCGAGCCTGAGAGATAGCTGCGTCTTTACCAATAAAGCGGCCGCCATCAGAAAACGAATCCGGGGTGATATTTAAAATACCCATGACTTTAGGGCGGGATAAATCCAACTGCCGCTGACGGGGTAACTGCAATAACATCGAAATACTCCTTCATCCTCTGGATAGTCGCAACAGGGCCTGGTCGCCAACAACAGCGACACAGAATGCCTCCTGCAGATAGCAAAACCCCGGGAGTTCCCGGGGTTTGGTTGGTCAGTGGTTTACAGAGGGTTGTCTGTGGATGGCTCTGACGGTGTTACAGTACCCGCCGGTTTCGCATCGTCACTGTTGGACCCCTTGTTTTTGTCTTTAGGTTCCCAGTTCTCAGGCTGGCGTACAGGACGACGGGCCATCAAATCTTCAATCTGTCTGGAATCAATAGTTTCATACAACATCAGCGCATCTTTCATGGCATGCAAAATATCCATGTTTTCCTCAATCATGGTTTTTGCTCTGTTGTAGTTCCGGTCGATGATAGCTTTGATCTCAGCATCGATAATACCGGCTGTTTCATCCGACATGTTCTTGGCTTTGCCCATACTGCGGCCTAAGAAGACTTCACCTTCCTCTTCGGCATACAGCAGAGGACCGAGTTTTTCTGAGAAGCCCCACTGCGTCACCATATTACGTGCAATAGAAGTTGCGTATTTGATGTCCTGCGAAGCACCTGTAGATACCGCATCACCACCGTAAATCAGCTCTTCCGCCAGACGACCACCGTAAGCCACTGAAATTTTACTTTCCAGTTTACGGCGGCTGATACTGATGGCATCAGCTTCAGGTAAAAAGAAGGTGACACCTAAAGCACGGCCCCGGGGAATAATAGTGACTTTGTGCACCGGGTCATGCTCCGGCACCAGACATCCGACTATAGCGTGCCCGGCTTCGTGATAAGCCGTCATTTCTTTTTCAGCTTCCGACATCACCATAGAACGGCGCTCTGCACCCATCATGATTTTATCTTTGGCTTTTTCAAACTCTTCCATACCAACCACTCGGCTGTTGCCACGGGCAGCAAACAATGCAGCCTCGTTCACCAGGTTGGCTAAATCCGCACCAGAGAAACCCGGAGTACCACGGGCAATCACGCTGGCTTTGACGTCGTCACCTAACGGCACTTTGCGCATATGCACTTTCAGAATTTGCTCACGGCCCCGCACATCTGGTAAACCCACCACGACCTGACGGTCAAAACGACCCGGTCTTAACAACGCAGCATCTAATACGTCTGGTCTGTTGGTGGCAGCAATAATGATGATGCCTTCGTTGCCATCAAAACCATCCATTTCTACCAGCATTTGGTTTAAGGTTTGTTCACGTTCATCATGACCACCACCTAAACCTGCGCCACGCTGACGGCCGACGGCGTCGATTTCGTCGATAAAGATAATGCAAGGAGCCGCTTTTTTCGCCTGCTCAAACATGTCACGTACGCGGCTGGCACCCACGCCCACAAACATTTCTACGAAGTCAGAGCCTGAGATAGCAAAAAACGGTACTTTAGCTTCACCGGCAATCGCCTTCGCCAACAGGGTTTTACCTGTACCTGGAGGGCCGACCATTAAAATACCTTTTGGTATTTTGCCGCCCAGCTTCTGGAAACGTGATGGGTCTTTTAAATAGTCCACCAGTTCTGTGACTTCTTCTTTGGCTTCGTCACAACCTGCAACGTCAGCAAAGGTGGTTTTGATTTGATCTTCGCCCATTAAACGGGCACGGCTCTTGCCAAAGGACATAGCGCCTTTGCCACCCCCACCTTGCATCTGGCGCATAAAGAAAATCCAGACACCGATAAGCAGCAGCATTGGGAACCAGGAAATAAAAATTTGGCCCAGCATGCTTGGACTCTCAGGTGCAGTACCAGAGAAGGTGATGTCATTTTTGTACATGTCATCAATCAGCTTCGGATCGTAGCCAGTTGGGATCACAGTTTCAAAACGGTCGCCTGAACGTTTTATACCCGTGATCACACCGTTCTGTTCCTTCACCTCGCGGATCTGGCCCTGATTGGCTTCTTTTAGAAACTGGGTATAACTCATTTGCTTATCTGCTTTATCAGCAGGACCAAAACTATTAAATACCGACATCAATACAACGGCGATCACCAGCCATACGATGAGATTTTTTGCCATGTCACTCAAGGTGAGAACCTCTCAGTTACGAAAATAGTTACAAAAACCGGTTACGATACAGTGAACCTGTCGCTACTTTACTAGACTTTAAAGCCTGTAGCTACGATATATGTCTCACTGGACCGTGCCCGGGACGAATCCGGTTTACGAATTCGTACCGTGGTAAATACACTGCGAACCTGCTGCACAAAGGCCTCAAAGCCTTCGCCATGAAATACTTTGACCACAAAACTGCCGTTTTTCTTCAATACGTTGTTACACATTTCCAGCGCCAGTTCAACCAGGTACATACTTCTGGATTGATCCACTGTGCTATTGCCACTCATATTGGGCGCCATATCCGACAAAACCACATCGACATTGCGACCGCCGATGCGTTCCAGTAGCGCATTTAGTACCGCTTCCTCACGAAAATCACCCTGTAAAAAAGCTACACCAGCCAAAGGGTCCATCGGCAAAATGTCACAAGCCACCACACAACCAGACTGACCCACTAGCTCAGCGGCCCGGGCCGACCAGCTACCAGGGGCCGACCCCAGATCTACGACTGTCATGCCGGTTTTGATCAATTTATCTTTATCCTGGATCTCATCGAGCTTAAAGGCGGCTCGTGATCTCAGACCTAACTTCTGTGCTTTTTGTACAAAAGGGTCACTGACATGTTCCTGTAACCAGCGAGAAGAACTGGCAGAACGTTTTTTCTTTGTCATCTGAGTACTCTTAAATAGTCTTCATAGCAAGATGGCGGTACAATAGTGTAATTTCAAGCTTTCCAACACGGAAAATCTACACATATGAACCTTAGTAATAAACAAAAACAGTTTTTAAAAGCCAAAGCTCATGAGTTAAAGCCGATCATTTTGCTCGGTGGCAATGGACTCACCGAAGGAGTGATGGCCGAAATTGATCTGGCGTTAGAGCACCATGAGCTGATCAAAGTCAAAGTTCCAAGTATCGACCGCGACGAAAAAGTAGCCATCATGGATGCGATAGTACGCGAAGCCAAAGCACAAAAGGTGCAGGTAATTGGACATATTTTAGTGCTTTACCGCGCCGCCAAAGAGAAAAAGTTACATATTCCAAAGGGTTAATCAGCACCTTTTAAGTAACCAGCGGCCTGCAGAAACTGGCGGGCCGATGCTTCATCTTCTGCAATATGCCGCGTCAGATATGCAGGTTTCTGCACTTCAGTGGCTTTTAGGTACTGCCAGGTCAGTAGCTCATCAGTCGGTAGTAGCAACTCGACATGATGCAAATTGTTGGCGATAGCCCAGACAGAATTCTGTTTTAATAACTCCAGCGCTTGAGCCGGACTGGGTTGCCACTGCCTTATATCTAATACAACGGCCCAAGGTTTCGCAGTAGCTGGCGCAACCAAAGTTCTAAAGTCTCTGACGTATTCTTCAGTGCCTAATAATGTCGACACACCAAAAACCTGAACCCAAAGCACCTGGTCTATCTGTTGGATCTGATAAGCCTTTGTCTGGCGTTTTTGCATGGTGAGCAACTCTGAATGATTGAGAGTAAAAAGGCGGCCAAAGCCGCCTTTTATCTACAGATACAGCTTATAAGTACTGTACTTGAGTGATCTCAAACTCCACCATACCGGCTGGAGTGTTGATGGTGACCACGTCTTCTTCTGATTTACCAATCAAACCCCGGGCTATCGGCGAATTCACCGAAATCCGGAAGTTTTTAATATCCGCTTCATCATCCCCAACTATACGGTAAGTGACTTCCTCTTCCGTATCCAGATTCAGAATGGTCACAGTGGCACCAAAAATCACTTTGCCGTTATTCGGCAACTTAGTGATATCGATGATCTGTGCATTGGATAACTTGGCTTCGATATCCTGAATGCGGCCTTCACAAAAGCCCTGTTGCTCACGGGCAGCGTGGTACTCCGCATTCTCTTTTAAATCACCATGCTCACGCGCTTCAGCTATCGCTTGTATGATAGCTGGGCGTCTTACTGTTTTCAGCTCTTGCAGCTCATCACGCAAGCGTTGAGCGCCTTCAACAGTCATAGGGATTTGACTCATCCGTTTACTCTCTTATGTAGTTCCTGCACTGATGCAACTGTGGCAAACGCATTGGCCGCATTCGCTTTACAGGTTGCAAAAGCTGCATTTAAAGTTGTGGTGTAGTTGGCCTTATGTTGCAGCGCGCCACGACGTAACACTTTGGAGTCTTCAATCGCCTGACGACCCTCAGTGGTATTGACAATATAGCTGTACTCGCCGTTTTTGATCCGGTCCAAAATATGCGGACGGCCTTCAAATACTTTGCTGACAGTCCGGCATTCAATACCGGCATCTTGTAAAGCTTTAGCGGTACCGCCTGTGGCGTCGAGTTCGAAACCCAGCTCAATCATAGTTTTGGCTAATTCAACAACGCGCACTTTATCGCTGTCACGTACTGAAAGTAAAGCACGACCACCCGTTGGGATCACAGTGCCAGCACCTAATTGTGCTTTGGCAAAAGCTTCAGCGAAGCTATCGCCTACCCCCATCACTTCGCCTGTTGAACGCATTTCAGGGCCGAGAATTGGATCCACACCAGGGAATTTGTTGAACGGGATCACCACTTCTTTCACAGAGAAATAAGGTGGAATAATCTCTTTGGTAATGCCTTGTGATGCTAAAGACTGGCCAGCCATACAACGGGCGCCGACTTTAGCTACGGCCATACCTGTCGCTTTTGACACAAAAGGCACAGTGCGGGCAGCACGCGGATTGACTTCTATCAGATAAATTTCGTTGTCTTTGACCGCAAACTGAGTGTTCATTAAACCGACCACACCCAACTCCAGCGCCAGCTTTTTCACCTGCTCACGCATTCTGTCCTGTACATCAGCAGATAAGCTGTGTGGTGGTAAAGTACAGGCGGAGTCACCTGAGTGCACACCGGCTTGCTCAATGTGTTCCATAATGCCGCCGATGATCACTTCTTTGCCGTCACAAATGGCGTCGATATCTACTTCAATAGCGTCATCAAGGAAACGGTCCAGCAAGACCGGAGAGTCGTTTGATACACTCACAGCTTCGGTCATATAACGACGTAAATCCTGGTCGTCATAGACGATTTCCATAGCACGGCCACCCAATACATAAGATGGACGCACCACCATCGGATAACCTATGGTCGGCGCTTTGGCAATGGCTTCTTCCAGACTGGTGACTGTAGCGTTTTGTGGTTGTTTTAAACCTAAACGTTCGACGGCCTGCTGGAAACGCTCACGGTCTTCAGCACGGTCAATGGCATCTGGCGAAGTACCAATAATTGGCACTCCATTGGCTTCTAAAGCTCGGGCTAATTTTAATGGCGTCTGGCCACCGTATTGAACAATCACGCCTTTTGGCTGTTCTTTCCGTACTATTTCCAGCACGTCTTCCAGCGTAATAGATTCAAAGTACAGACGGTCAGAGGTGTCGTAGTCTGTGGATACGGTTTCAGGGTTACAGTTAACCATAATAGTCTCGTAACCATCTTCACGTAACGCCAGCGCAGCGTGTACACAGCAGTAGTCAAATTCGATACCCTGACCGATGCGGTTTGGACCACCACCGATGATCATGATTTTGTCACGATTGCTAGGTGCTGCTTCACATTCTTCATCGTAAGTGCTGTACATATAAGCCGTGTTGGATGAAAACTCCGCAGCGCAGGTATCGACCCTTTTATACACAGGGTGTAAACCAAAGCTGTGACGCTTTTTACGCACTTCGCTTTCAGCCACACCCAATAAGTCTGCTAAACGTTTATCGGCAAAACCTTTGCGCTTTAACACCTTCAGGCGACTTTCGTCCAGACCAGCAAAACCTGCAGCTTTGACTGCAGCTTCTTCTTTCAGTAAGTCTTCAATCTGAATCAGGAACCAGTGGTCAATTTTGGTCAGTGCATAGATTTCATCCATGCTCATGCCCATCCGGAACGCATCGGCAATGTACCAAATACGGTGCGAGCCAGGTTCACGCAGCTCACGAATGATTTTTTCCTTCGCTTCAGGTGCATGAATATCGATGATTGGGTCTAAACCGCAGACACCAATTTCCAGACCACGTAAAGCTTTTTGTAGCGATTCCTGCTGGTTACGACCAATGGCCATCACTTCACCCACAGACTTCATCTGGGTGGTTAAGCGATCGTTGGCACCAGCAAATTTTTCAAAGTTAAAACGAGGCACTTTAGTGACGACATAGTCGATGCTGGGTTCGAACGAAGCCGGTGTTTTACCGCCAGTAATATCGTTGGCCAGTTCGTCCAGGGTGTAACCACAAGCCAGTTTGGCCGCCACTTTAGCGATAGGGAAACCTGTGGCTTTGGAGGCCAAAGCAGAAGAGCGGGATACCCGCGGGTTCATCTCGATGATCACCATACGGCCATCTTCAGGATTGATACCAAACTGTACGTTGGAACCACCGGTTTCGACACCAATTTCACGCAGTACCGCCAAAGAGGCGTTACGCATGATTTGATATTCTTTATCCGTTAAGGTCTGAGCCGGTGCTACAGTGATCGAGTCGCCGGTATGCACCCCCATAGGGTCGAAGTTTTCGATAGAACAGACGATGATGCAGTTGTCGTTTTTATCACGCACCACTTCCATCTCGTATTCTTTCCAGCCGATCAGCGATTCGTCAATCAGCAGTTCTTTGGTGGGCGATAAATCCAGACCACGGGTACAGATTTCTTCAAATTCTTCGCGGTTGTAGGCGATACCACCACCTGAACCACCCATAGTAAAGGACGGACGAATAATGCAGGGAAAACCAATTTTTTCCAGCACTTCGTAGGCTTCTTCCATCGAATGCGCCAAACCTGCACGTGGGCAAGCCAGACCAATAGAACGCATGGCTTTATCAAAACGGCTGCGATCTTCGGCTTTGTCGATGGCATCGGCAGTGGCGCCAATCATTTCGACATTGTATTTTGCCAGTACACCATGGCGCTCTAAGTCCAGCGCACAGTTTAATGCGGTCTGACCGCCCATAGTCGGTAACACCGCACATGGACGTTCTTTTTCAATAATTTTTTCTACCACTTGCCAGTGGATAGGCTCGATGTAGGTTGCATCGGCCATTTCCGGGTCTGTCATGATAGTGGCCGGATTAGAGTTCACCAGAATAACACGGTAACCCTCTTCTTTTAACGCTTTACAGGCTTGAGCACCTGAATAATCGAACTCACAGGCCTGACCAATCACAATAGGGCCGGCGCCGAGGATAAGAATACTTTTAAGATCGGTACGTTTTGGCATAGCTGTTCTCTGTCTCTCTTATCTCAATTAAGCCTGACGCTGTTGCATCAATTCGATAAAGTGGTCAAACAATTCACTGGCTTCATGCGGGCCAGGACTGGCTTCAGGGTGGCCCTGGAAACTGAACGCAGCTTTGTCGGTGCGATGAATTCCCTGCAAGGTACCGTCGAATAACGACTTGTGCGTTGCACGCAAATGAGCAGGCAAACTGGCTTCATCGACGGCAAAACCATGGTTTTGCGCTGTGATTAATACTTTATTGGTGTCCAGATTTTTCACCGGATGATTACCGCCATGATGGCCTACTGTCATCTTCACAGTTTTGGCACCGCTGGCCAGCGCCAGTAACTGGTGACCTAAGCAAATACCAAACACAGGAATATCAGTGGTCAGGAAAGTTTCGATAGCTTTGATGGCATAATCACAAGGTGCCGGATCACCAGGACCATTGGATAAGAAAATACCATCAGGGTTCATTGCCAGAACTTGCTCTGCAGGAGTTTGAGCCGGAACTACAGTTAAACGACAACCGCGGTCAGCCAACATACGTAAAATATTACGTTTCACACCAAAATCGTAAGCAACGACATGAAAAGCAGAATTATCTGGTTTGGCAAAACCCTGACCTAAAGCCCAACTGCCTTCAGTCCACTGATACGGCTCTTTGACTGAGACTACTTTGGCTAAGTCCATGCCGGACAAGCCAGGGAAAGCACGGGCCAGTTCTAAAGCTTTGTTTTCATCTAAGTTGTCGCCCGCCATCAAGCAGCCGTTTTGTGCGCCTTTGTCACGCAAAATACGGGTCAGTTTACGGGTGTCTATATCGGCAATGCCTAAAATATTGCGGGAACTAAGGTAATGACTAAGAGAGGCTTGATTACGGAAATTGCTGGCTAATAAAGGAAGGTCACGGATAATCAGGCCCTTGGCCCAAATTTTGTCGGATTCCTCATCTTCATCGTTTGTGCCGGTATTTCCGATATGAGGATAGGTCAGAGTGACGATTTGTTCAGCATAGGAAGGATCCGTAAGGATTTCCTGATACCCGGTCATCGAGGTATTAAATACCACCTCTCCAACAGAAATACCTTCAGCGCCAATGGCTGTACCGCGAAATACGGTGCCGTCTTCCAGTACGAGCAGGGCGGACTTAGTCAAAATAACCTCCAAACAGCAGAAAACGGGGGAAAAACATTGCAGTTCACCACCCGTTTTGACCCAGAATTTTTGAATTCAAGTTTGCTTAGGCAAACCTGACTATTCTAGGCGATTTGAGCTATTTGGTCTAACTCTTTTTTGAAATTTTATAAAAATGACGCTTTGATCGCATTTTTATAACATATTGCTCAAAAAGTTAAGCTAAGTCAGCCAAACCCAGCACTTGTTGCATAGAATAAAGTCCTGGCTGTTTATTTTGCAACCAAAGTGCAGCTCGCCACGCACCCTGGGCAAAAGTGCTGCGGCTGGATGCTTTGTGGGTAATTTCCAGTCGTTCGCCCAGATCCGCAAAAAGCGCTGTGTGATCGCCAATGATATCGCCGCCGCGCACAGTCGCAAAACCAATGGTCTTTTGGTCCCGCTCGCCGGTGATGCCCTCGCGGCCATAGACAGCGACATCAGAGAGATTGCGGTCTAAGGCTTTGGCAATGTGATGACCAATTGCCATCGCAGTGCCTGAAGGCGCATCTTTTTTAAATCTGTGGTGTGCTTCAATAATTTCAATATCAGCGGTCTGCCCCATCACCTTAGCGGCGGTCTGCACCAGATGCAGCAATAAATTCACGCCCACACTCATATTCGGCGCCCAGACGATAGGGATATGCAAAGCGGCTTGTTGCACTGCAGCATATTGTGTGTCCGTTAATCCAGTCACACCAATCACCAACGCTTTTTTCGCCTGTACCGCCAGCTCCAGATGCTGCAACATAGCCTCTGGCATAGTGAAATCAATCCAGATATCGGCTAGAGCCAAAGCTTTAGCCGAAGTTTCAACAAAAGGCAGGTTTAATTTGCCACAACCTGCCAGTTCGCCAGCATCCATACCCGCCAGAGCAGAGCCATAACGTACAGTAGCTGCGGTAATAGGCAGATGATGCTCTTTTGCGATACTGACTAAAGCTCTGCCCATGCGGCCGTTAGCGCCTAAGATACCGACTGTACTCATCTGTGATTCCTGTGTCTGGCAAGGTTCATTCGCGCGCTATTAAACGGCAGTCCGGATGGATATGCAACCCCAAACTGCCGGTTTTTCTTAAACCGCTGCAGTATAAATAGCGCGACTGGCCTGATAATCGATATCGCCGTGTTCACCCAGTTTATTCATGCCCTGACTCATCAGTTTCGCCATCAGCTCATCAACAACAGACGCAGGTAAACCATAAGCAGTTAAACGGGTAGGCACTCCCATTTGCTCAAAAAAGGCCCGGGTATGATAGATGGCTTCGTCAATCTGACGCTCAGGGTCTTGCTGCTGCAACCCCCAGACTCTGCTGGCGTACTGTAATAATTTTTCGCGTTTAGTGGCTCGTTGCTGCTGCATCAAAGCGGGCAATACTATCGCCAGCGTCTGAGCGTGATCCAAACCATACAGGGCAGTGAGCTGATGGCCTAAACCGTGGGTGGCCCAATCCTGCGGCACACCGACCCCAATCAGACCATTTAGCGCCATAGTGGCTGCCCACATCACGTTCGCTCTGACATCGTAATTTTCAGGTTGATCTAAGGCTTTTGGCCCTTCTTCAATCAGCACCTGCAGCAGCGACTCCGCAAATCTGTCCTGCACTGCAGCATTCACCGGATAAGTCAGGTATTGCTCCATCACATGGACAAAAGCATCCACTACGCCATTAGCAATTTGTTTGGCTGGCAAGCTGTACGTCACTTTGGGATCCAAAATGGCGAACTGTGGATAGACAGATGGGTGCGAAAACGCCAGCTTTTGCTGCGTGCTTTGGCGGGTAATCACTGCATTGGCATTACTTTCAGTGCCGGTTGCAGGTAAGGTCAACACACAACCCAGGGGCAATGCCGCTTTGATGCGGGCTTTTTTCTCTAAAATAGCCCAGCCGTCCTGTTCCAGCAGTGCAGCAGCGGCGATGTATTTGCTGCCATCGACCACTGAACCGCCACCTACCGCCAGAATAAAATCGATTTTTTCAGCTTTTACCAAAGCCACAGCTTTACTTAAGGTTTCGTAGCTTGGGTTAGGTTCAATACCAGAAAACTCCAGATAACTATGGCCTTTTAAGGCATTGATCACTTGCTGATACACACCGTTTTGTTTAATAGAACCACCGCCATAGGTCAGTAACACTTTGCTGCCTGTTGGGATCAACTGGCTTAACTGACTGATTTGACCATCGCCAAATACAATACGAGTTGGGTTTTGATAGGAAAAATTAAACATAAAGGCTCCGGTGTCTGCAACGAGATTGAGCTTGTTATATGGGCCTGGCTCCATTTAAGTTCAAGCGGCTTGAGGCTTTTTCTTCGGTCATAGGCAAAATGCCAGAATTCAGTTAGGCTGGATTTAAGCGAATAAGACCTCAGGTGTGTTCTGCTACCAATGGCCTGAAGCAATGACTTTTATCATTTTGGCTATAGCTTAGTCAGCTTTACTATTTGACAGGACTTCCGGACGTCTCTATATTCCGAAAAATTTTAAAACCTATTAGGTTTAGAGGAAAATTCATGACGTTATCGCAAAAACAGCAGGCCCGTTTATCCTTGCTGCCATTAATGCTGTTTGTCGCTTTGTTCTTGGGCACAGGTTTGTATCTGCAATCCCAGGGCGTTGACTACGCTTTTTATCAGTTGCCTGGACCTGTGGCTATTATCCCGGCTTTAGTGCTGGCGATTTGGTTATACAAAGCGCCACTGGCAGAATCGATAGAGGTGTTGGTCAAAGGCGCCGGTAATAACAATATTATTACTATGTGTATCATCTACCTGCTGGCAGGCGCTTTTGCGACAGTCGCTCATGCGACCGGGGGTGTGGATGCGGTGGTTAATGCCGGTTTATCGCTTGTACCGGCGCAATTTTTATTGCCAGGTTTGTTTGTGATATCCGCTCTGGTCGCTACAGCGATGGGCACCTCCATGGGGACCATTGGCGCTTTAGCTCCTATAGCGGTAGGTTTAAGCACCCAAGCCCAGTTAGAACCGGCTTTAGTGGCTGGTGTATTGTTAAGCGGCGCCATTTTTGGCGATAACCTGTCGATTATCTCTGATACCACCATAGCATCCACCCGCACTCAGGGTGCACAGATGAAAGACAAATTCAGAGAAAACCTGAAAATTGCCCTGCCTGCAGCCCTGGTCACTTTGGTCTTATTCGCTGTATTAGCACAAAGCCAAACCGAAGTGACAGTGAAAGAGTTTGGCTGGACCGGTGTATTGCCTTATGCAGCGATCCTGATCCTGGCTGTGGCTGGTATGAATGTGTTTGCAGTGTTATTGCTGGGTTTGCTGCTGGCCGCCTTGCAAGGCGCGGTATTTGCCGATTACCAGTTGGCAAATCTGGGTAAAGATATTTACAAAGGGTTTGGCTCAATGCAGGAAATCTTCCTGTTATCAATGCTGGTTGGAGCATTAGGGGAATTTGTTAAACAACAGGGAGGCTTGCAGTACTTATCCAGCCATGTCACTGCTTTGGCATTAAAACTAAAATTGGCGGGTAATAAAGCTCAGCAACTGGCGATTGCCGCTCTGGCTTTTGTCAGCAATCTTTGTATTGCCAATAACACAGTCGCCATAGTCGTGACTGGCGATGTGAGTAAAGATATTGCACAACATCACCAGATCACGCCCAAACGCAGTGCCAGCTTACTGGATGTGTTTGCCTGTATAGCACAAGGCCTAGTGCCATATGGCGCTCAGGCGTTGTTATTAGGAGCGAGCTTTGGCTTATCCCCCTGGGACGTGGTCACCCAAAGCTACTACTGCTTTATCCTGGCCGCTTTTGCTGTAGGGCGTATCTTGTTGGAGAAAAACGCCCCGAAGGATTGAACCTGCTCAGGCCTGGAGCTTTGAACAGTTATCGGTGCAACAGTCTTATCTAAAAACCGGGCCTGCATGATGCAGGCCCGGTTTTTTGCATGTTAAGCTTTATTGCAGTTGGGGAGAGCGCCCTGACTGCGGCGCTGCTGATAATAACTTTCTGCCACAGCCATATGTTTATTCAACTCTTTAATTCTATTATCCGGCACCGGATGGCTGGATAACAACTGCGGTGTCGAGCCACTACCTTTGGCTGCCATGTTCTGCCATAACTTCACAGATTCAGCAGGTACAAAACCCGATTTAGCCATCAGCTCCAGCCCCATAATGTCAGCTTCGGTTTCATGGGCCCGGCTAAACGGCAGCGCAATCCCCACCTGAGCACCTAAACCAAAGGCACTGCGCATTTGCTCCTGATAAGGAGAACCTGCAACGGCCAAAGCGCCATCAGCCACCGTCAGAGCGGTAGAGATAAACTGATCACTAGATAAACGTTCATTGCTGTGTCCGGCCATCACATGAGCTATCTCATGGCCTATTACAGCAGCAAGTTGTGATTGGTTATCTGCTACTAACAACAGCCCCGTATACACCCCCATTTTGCCACCCGGCAAGGCAAAAGCATTGACCTGATCATCTTCAAACACCACGATTTCCCAAGGAGTTTGTTGCCACTTGGCATCGGTATGTTTAAGCAGATGGTTGGCCACACACTGCACGTACTGGTTTACTTTTTTATTTTTACTGATCGGAATTTCGGCCTTCATGCCTTCAAAGGTCTGAATGCCCATGGCACTGAGTTTCTTATCATCAAATAACATCAACTGACGACGACCTGTTGGCGACTGAGTGCAACTGACAACCAGCAGACTGGCTATTACCAATGGAAGAACAAATTTAGTACGCATCAAATAATCCTTCTTTTCGTACTGAAAACTGCAGCTTATAGAACGGTAAAAACTGAAATAAGTTCAGTTATTGTGGGGGATAAGAAAAAAGAAAACCACCCGCAGGTGGTTTTCATCAAAACAACATTAACCAGTTAAATCATCAAAGAATTTCTTCACACCATCAAAGAAACCTTTCGATTTAGGTCGGTGTTTGGCTTCACTGTCACCTGCCCAGCTTTCATCCAACTGGCGCAATAAGTCTTTTTGCTTATCGCTTAAGTTGACAGGCGTTTCTACCACTACCTTACAGACTAAATCACCAACGCCGCCGCCACGAACTGACTGCACGCCTTTGCCGCGCAGACGGAACATTTTATCGGTCTGAGTTTCTGCCGGGATCTTCAGCTTGACGCGACCATCTAAAGTCGGCACATCAATTTCACCACCTAAAGCGGCTGTACTGAAACTGATAGGCACATCACAATACAGGTTGTTGCCGTCACGCACGAAGATAGGGTGATCTTTGACATGCACCTGCACATACAAATCTCCGGCAGGCGCACCAAATTGTCCGGCTTCACCTTCACCCGCTAAACGGATACGGTCACCTGTATCCACACCAGCAGGGATTTTCACCGACAGGGTTTTGGTCTTTTCTACGCGACCATCGCCATGACATTTAGTGCAGGGGTCTGGAATAATTTTGCCACGGCCACTACAGGTAGGACAGGTTTGCTGTACCGCAAAAAAGCCCTGACGCATAGTCACCTGACCCGCACCATGACAGGTTGGACAGTTCTTGGCTTGCGTGCCTTTTTTCGCACCTGAACCATCACAGACATCACAGGACACCCAGGTGGGTACTTTAATTTCGACCGACTTACCCCGCACAGCATCCTCGAGATTTAACTCCAGGTTATAGCGTAAGTCTGAACCACGTTGAGCCCGGGATTGACCACCACGGCGACCGCCACCGAAGATGTCGCCAAACACATCACCAAAGATGTCGTTAAAATCGGCACCGCCACCGCCACCGCGGTTTGGATCCACACCAGCGTGACCATAATTATCATACGCAGCGCGCTTCTGGTCATCCGACAGGATCTCATAGGCTTCTTGCACTTCTTTAAACTTCTCTTCCATAGCCTTATCGCCCTGGGTTCTGTCCGGGTGATATTTCATGGCGAGCCGTTTATAGGCCTTCTTGATTTCTTTATCGTCAGCGCCTTTCTGGACGCCAAGCACTTCGTAATAATCACGCTTCGACATAACAACTCATCTTGATAGAGGAGCGACCGCACAGGGCGGTCGCTCAAATTAACTCTGGTATGGGGGGCATCTTAAAGATACACCCCCACAGACACAATGATTACTTGTTGTCTTTTACTTCTTCGAACTCAGCGTCCACTACATCATCAGCAGCGGCATTACGAGCTTGCGGTTCGGCGCCACCTTGTTGCGCTTTCGCTTGCGCTACTTCGGCCAGTTTCTGCGAGGCCTGAATAAGCGCCTGAGTTTTCGCTTCGATATCAGCTTTGTCATTGCCTTTGATCGCTGTTTCCAGCGCAGCAACAGCGGCTTCAATCTCTTGTTTATCGTTAGTGGCCAGGTCGTTACCGGCTTCTTCAATCTGCTTGCGGGTTGCATGCACTAAAGCGTCAGCCTGGTTGCGGGTTTGCACTAACTCTTCGAACTTCTTGTCTTCTTCAGCATTCAGTTCAGCATCACGTACCATACGTTCTACTTCTTCATCCGTTAAGCCTGAAGACGCTTTGATGGTGATCTTCTGCTCTTTCCCTGTGTCTTTATCTTTGGCAGACACATGTAAAATACCGTCAGCATCTAAATCGAAAGTCACTTCGATTTGTGGTTCGCCACGGCGGGCTGGACGAATACCTTCTAAGTTAAACTGACCCAGCGACTTGTTCGCAGACGCTTGTTTACGCTCGCCCTGCAATACATGGATAGTTACCGCAGACTGGTTATCATCTGCTGTAGAGAAGGTTTGTGACTTCTTGGTTGGGATCGTCGTGTTTTTCTCAATCAAGGCTGTCATCACGCTACCCATAGTCTCAATACCTAAAGACAGTGGCGTTACGTCCAGTAACAGAACATCTTTCACATCACCAGACAGTACAGCGCCTTGAATCGCAGCACCTACAGCCACAGCTTCATCCGGGTTCACGTCTTTACGTGGTTCTTTACCAAAGAAAGCTGTTACCGCTTCCTGCACTTTAGGCATACGAGTCTGACCACCGACCAGGATGATATCGTTGATATCGCTGACGGACAGGTCCGCATCTTTTAATGCTTGTTTCAGTGGCTCAATGGTGCGCTGAATTAAGTCGTCTACCAAAGATTCCAACTTGGCGCGGGTCACTTTAATGTTTAAGTGTTTAGGACCTGTGGCATCTGCAGTGATATACGGCAGGTTTACTTCGGTCTGTGACGCTGAAGATAATTCAATCTTGGCTTTTTCAGCAGACTCTTTTAAACGCTGCATGGCCAGAGGGTCGTTACGCAGGTCGATGCCCTGCTCTTTTTTGAACTCTTCAACCAGATAGTTGATTAAACGAGAGTCGAAGTCTTCACCACCTAAGTGCGTGTCACCGTTGGTTGCTAATACTTCAAAGGTTTGCTCGCCATCAACATCGTCGATTTCAATGATAGAGATATCGAAAGTACCACCACCTAAGTCATAAACTGCAACTTTGGTGTCGCCTTTTTTCTTATCCATACCATAAGCCAGAGCTGCTGCTGTTGGCTCGTTGATGATACGTTTCACTTCTAAACCAGCGATACGACCGGCATCTTTAGTCGCCTGACGCTGAGCATCGTTGAAGTAAGCAGGCACAGTGATCACCGCTTCAGTCACTGGTTCACCCAGATAATCTTCCGCAGTTTTCTTCATTTTTTTCAACACTTCAGCAGAAATCTGAGGTGCAGCTAATTTTTTGCCTTTAACTTCAACCCAAGCGTCACCATTATCAGCTTTAACGATTTGGTAAGGCATGATTTTGATGTCACGCTGAACTTCAGCGTCTTCAAAACGACGACCAATCAAACGCTTAATTGCAAACAAAGTATTTTTTGGGTTAGTCACAGCCTGACGTTTGGCTGGCTGGCCTACTAATACTTCGCCGTCTTCGGCATAAGCGATGATGGAAGGAGTGGTTCTGGTACCTTCAGCGTTTTCGAGAACGCGCGGCTGGTCACCATCTAAAATAGCCACACAGCTGTTTGTTGTACCTAAGTCAATACCAATAATTCTACCCATAACTACTCTCCGCTTATTAATCTGTACAATTAAAATTGTGTTGACCTGTTAATGGGGTTTATCCCTATTCGATTCAAGGTTATTTTTTTAAAAAAATTTATCGATTGTGCGATAAACCAGCAAAAAGCCAGGGCTAGCGGTTAAATAGCACTGAAACTGAGGCAATAGAACAGAAAAGCAGTTAACCCAAAAAGCAATTGCGGCGTATAATCCTGACTAATGACCAGACAATGAGCCTGAACTGAGAGAGAAATCATGCCTTTATTAGACAGCTTTACCGTTGACCACACCATCATGAAAGCGCCGGCTGTACGTGTGGCGAAAAAAATGAACACTCCGAAAGGGGACGCTATCACAGTGTTTGATTTACGTTTTTGTGTGCCTAACCAAGAAATCTTGTCGGAAAAAGGTATTCATACACTGGAGCATTTATTTGCTGGCTTTATGCGTGACCATTTAAATGGCAGTGATGTCGAAATCATCGATATTTCTCCTATGGGCTGCCGTACAGGCTTTTATATGAGCCTGATTGGTACACCAGATGAGCAACGTGTGGCAGCGGCATGGCAGGCGGCTATGGCAGATGTGCTGAAGGTACAAAATCAGTCTGAAATCCCAGAACTGAATATCTATCAATGTGGCACCGCGCAGATGCATTCTCTGGAAGAAGCCAAACAGATTGCCCAAAATGTGATCAGCCGGGGTGTAGGCGTGAATTTAAATGACGAGTTAAAACTCTCTGCTGAGTTTTTAAAGCAATAACTCAGCTACAGAGGAGAATAAAGGCCACAAGGTGAATAACGCTGTGGCCTTTATTGTTTTAGTGCAGTTTAAATTGCCCGGTAATGGTTTTCAGTTGCTGCGAGGCCTGATTCAACAATCTGGACTCATGATTCAACTCTGAAGTATGGGAGGCAGTACTATCCATCAAATGGGTAATACGGTGAAGATTCATATTAATATCCTCTGCCACTACGCCTTGCTGCTGGGTAGCCACCGCAATAGCCGCACTTTGCTGCTGTACTACTTCGATAGCCTGGCTTATCGCATCAAGCGAACTTTGCATGGCTGTCGCCCGCTCTGAACTTAGCTGAGTTTGCTCACGACCTTGTTGCATCTTCAGTTCTGCATCTTTGGCGATCGTCTGTAGTTTTTCAATCATGTTACGAATATGTCCAGTGCTTTCACTGGTGCGCCCCGCCAAAGAGCGGACTTCATCTGCAACCACAGCAAAACCACGGCCTTGCTCACCAGCTCTGGCTGCCTCAATCGCAGCGTTCAGGGCCAACAAATTAGTTTGATCTGCAATAGCTTTGATCACATCGACTACAGCACCAATATTTTCGGACTCTTTTGCTAAACCAATCACAACCTCTACCGCTTCGCTCATCGTATCAGCTAACAGACTCATATCCCGTACAGCGGCTTGTGACAACAAAGCCCCCTCGCTTCCCCGTTGCTGTGCTTGCAACGCTGCAGAACTGGTTTGCTGGGCGTTATGGCTGATTTCCTGCACTGTAGCAGACATTTCGGTGACCGCTGCCGAAACCGCATCGATTTGTAGTTTGTTGCTCTGGATTTCGTTATCCGTCTGACCAGCGACTTGATTTAAGTGCTGACTGGACTGGTGCACCAAGGAAGATTGCGCTGAAGTCTGTTGTAAAGAATCCCTGAGTTTACGGATAAAGGTATTAAAATGCTGAGCCAATACACCCACTTCATCCGAACTATGAATCGCCAGAGTACGGGTTAAATCTCCTTCACCGCTGGCTATATCTTTCATTGCTACGGTTAGATCAGACAAAGGCCGGATAATACGTTGCGTGGTAACTATCACCACCAGCGTAATCACAGCCAGCATTAACAATGTTGCTAACAACGCCCAGCCAGTAGCCTTCTGCACAGGGGCTTCAATTAACTCAGCAGGGATCAACAACCCCACCAGCCAGTTCATTTTCGGAAAATCCAGACGAACAGGCTGATAGGATACGTAATAACTTTGCCCTGACAAACTAACTTTGGTAAAGCCTGACTTTTGCTCTTTAGCAGCTTGTGCCAGAGTGCTAAAACCTTCGGTGTCTGCGACATTTTTATCTAACAATTCCAGCGGGTCATTGGCCTTAATATCAAGACCAGCCGCTTTAGAAAAATGTACCACCTGCCCCACGCTATCGAGCAAAAATGGCAGGCCTTCGCCCTGATAACGGATCCGTTCTACTTGTTCACCCAGCTTATCCAAATGCAAATCCAGACCGCCAACCCCCAATAAAGTGCCATCAGGTAAATACACTGGTCCTTCGACTACCGCAGACACAATTCCTGTAGTGAAATCAGCCGAAGGGGAGCCGACAAAAAACTTATTATGTTCAAGGCTTAATTTGTACCAGGGGCGTTGGGTTGCAAAATAGCCTTTATTGACATTCCCGGCATCAGGACCTTCTTTATCCACACCTGTTCTGGAATTCTCTCTGAAATATTCGGCACTGCGGTCCAGCGCAAAAAAAGCGGACAAGATGTTTGGATCCCGCTCACTGATCTTGATAAAACTTTGATTAATGTCCTGATAGCCGGGCACTAAACTCAAATCGGCGTTCCTGCCCGGGTAAGCCTGAAACCAGGCCTGAAACTGTGGAGCTTCAAGAAAAGTACGGGCAACCTGAGCGTACTCGGCAAAAAATTTACCTATATTCACCGATTCAGTCGTAACTAATGAATCAACTTCAGCCTGAACTTGCTGGCGCGTCAGTTGGCTTAAATGCCTCACGGTAAATAGTGCCGACACAACTAAAAGTACAGCGACTGAGCCACCTACTGCGAGTAATAGTTTTTGTTTTATTGATAGATTTTTAATATAAGACATAACAGCCCCCAAAAGGATACTGACTTATAGAAACATAAAGTAGTTGATTTGACTACTGAATTTACTTTGCTAAATAAGTGAATTTTATCAATGGCTTAGATGTATCAAATTGGTGCATTTAATGACTTATTTTGGGGCGGATGAGTTTAGGGAGGAGTGATTAGCACATGTAGGGCGCAATAGCCGGAGGCATTACGTCGGTGGGTAGAAGCTGAGCTAGATTGGTTCTGAATTTGAGCGGTCAGGTGACAGCGGAACCTCTTGTCCGGCCGCTTGCAGAGCGCGCGGCGTGAAACAGGCGTGACGCAAAACTGTTTGCGTCCCGTTTTTCCTGTTTCACCCTGGCGACCGCCTGTGGCAACGCAAATAAAAAACCCCGCTCAGTGAGCGGGGTTGTTTATTTGGGAGCCTGGCGGTGAACTACTCTCGC
The DNA here is from genome assembly GCF_000986865.1 of Rheinheimera mesophila. Classification (GTDB taxonomy): domain Bacteria; phylum Pseudomonadota; class Gammaproteobacteria; order Enterobacterales; family Alteromonadaceae; genus Pararheinheimera; species Pararheinheimera mesophila. The sequence goes on along the minus strand of NZ_LAVS01000012.1, from coordinate 832 downwards.
ATGGCATCTGCCACACTACCATCGTCGCGGCTGCGTTTCACTTCTGAGTTCGGAATGGATTCAGGTGGTTCCACAGCGCTATTGCCACCAGGCAAAAACTGTTTTTATGTCTTTAACAAGCAAGCTCGATAGAATTCTGTATCACACCACACACAAACACCTTGGGCGTTGTATGGTTAAGCCTCTCGGGCAATTAGTATGAGTTAGCTTAACGTGTCACCACGCTTCCACACCTCACCTATCAACGTTGTGGTCTCCAACGACCCTTATGTGTACTCAAGGTACAAGGGATGACTCATCTTTTGGCCGGCTTCCCGCTTAGATGCTTTCAGCGGTTATCCGTTCCGAACATAGCTACCGGGCAGTGCCATTGGCATGACAACCCGAACACCAGCGGTTCGTTCACTCCGGTCCTCTCGTACTAGGAGCAACTCCAATCAATCATCCAACGCCCACGGCAGATAGGGACCGAACTGTCTCACGACGTTCTAAACCCAGCTCGCGTACCACTTTAAATGGCGAACAGCCATACCCTTGGGACCGACTTCAGCCCCAGGATGTGATGAGCCGACATCGAGGTGCCAAACACCGCCGTCGATATGAACTCTTGGGCGGTATCAGCCTGTTATCCCCGGAGTACCTTTTATCCGTTGAGCGATGGCCCTTCCATACAGAACCACCGGATCACTAAGACCTACTTTCGTACCTGCTCGACGTGTCTGTCTCGCAGTTAAGCTGGCTTCTGCCTTTGCACTAACCGTACGATGTCCGACCGTACTTAGCCAACCTTCGTGCTCCTCCGTTACTCTTTAGGAGGAGACCGCCCCAGTCA
>NZ_LAVS01000011.1 GCF_000986865.1 Rheinheimera mesophila | reverse complement strand
TTGTCAGTAAAACATCAGGTTCAGGTATAAAACGATGGCTGGCCAGCTCAACACCAGCTAGTGCAATTACTGGCACTGCGGCCAAGCTAAACAAAAAATGTCGTCTGTTCATGGCTACTCCTGCAGTTTGCGGTTGATCAGGCTTTTGAGCAGTTGAACACTAAACTCTATCTTCTCATTACTCAACTGTCGGTAATCAAAATAAGGCGTCACCAGCACTTTGTTGGTTGGATCTATCGCAAACTCCTGATTCAGCCAATGTAGCTGACAAGCTAACCCCTGCTCCATCAGTTGTTTCGCATGAGTGCGACCAGCTATTAAATGAATAGTGTTCCCGGCAGGCTTTAGCTGTGGCATATCAAATAACAGAGCTGTGTCTGAAGCTTGTTGCAGTAAACACTGATCACGATACTGCTGCCAGCTAACTGCCTGAGTCGGGAAGTGAAATAGCTTTGGCTCCAGAGCACAGAGCAATTTGGCGTAGACATTAAACAACTTGCGCCAACCATTGCCACAGTGCTGATAAATCAGGTTTATATCGCCCTGTTGCATAGCTTCGCAGTCAACTAGCTGCTGATACTGTGGCATTTTGGGTCTGTTTTCCACATAAACCCTAAAGCTGGCGTTTTGATCCCCAAGTCCAATCACGTTTTGCTGTCTCATCCGCTAAAAACTGCCGTTATGGTAAAGGATTTTTATCCATCAACCCACAGCCAATCTGCAGGAGCTGTGGCGGCGAGAGCGCGCAGCCAACAAAGCTGCGGCTGCAAGTACGACGGGTATTCTCAGTCGGCGAATTGCTGGCGCACCGGCGCGCTCATCAAAGCATTCCACAGCAAATGCAGGTTTAACCTGATGCTATTAGCCTGCTCTTCAGCAAAAGCCTCCAGCTGTTGCAAAGACCTTTTTGGATACCAAAAACCAGCCAGCACCGCAGCTTCGGGCTGACGCATGCTGGCTACATCCAGCAAAGGGTTATGATTTAGTAGTAATAAATCGGCTCTTTTTCCTACAGTCACTGAACCTGTTTCTGCTGCCATGCCCGCAAAAATAGCAGGATTGATAGTGGCGGTTTGGATGGCTTCTAACGGCGTTAAACCTGCCTGCTGATACAGCGCCAGCTCGTCGTGCAAACCAGAGCCTGCAAACACAAAAGAGTCGGGCGTATCTGTGCCTGCCAGAATTTTTACACCGGCTTGCTGCGCTTGTTTTAGTTGCTGCTGTGCTAACTGAAGTAATTCGGCGTGCACATTCAGGCCATTGCTGTCGTAAGCGTTTTTCAACATGCCATCCGCATCACCCTGCCACAATAACTGCAGCAAATAAGGCACAAACTTCAGGCGTTGATCCTGCCGGAACGCTGGTTCTCCGGCTTTGGCACCCAACTGCAGGGTTAATAAAGTGGGGCTCCACCAGGTGTTGGATAACGCCATTTGCTGCATCAGTTTTTGGCATAACTCCGGGTTTTGGCTTTGCAGCAGTTCACGCCATTGTTCTGGTTGAAAACTGCGGCTCAGCGCTTGCTGTTTATAGGTTTTGACCGCATCGGCACATTCAAAAATAAATACCCGGCCATGCTCCACGCTACGCTGGCCTGCGTCTAACATCTGCGAAAAAGGCACCAGCCAGGGTTGATGCCCGGCCAACGCCAGATCAGCCTGTTTGGCTGCAGCCACTAACCACTGGTATTGCTGCAAGCTAAGCTTTTCATAGACTTTAATAAAATCAGTGCCTTGCGCCTTGTAATGCGCCACTAACTCTTTGGCATCCGCAGGCGATTGCAGTTTAAAAAAGGCCGGATAATTCGCTGGCACTTCAGGCCCGCCGTTGAGCTGATAACTGCTATGGAGCCAATAATTTGGGCTGGTTCGCTGGCCTGTGATTAACTCCTGCTGCCAGCGTTTTCTGTCTGAGGTGCAGGCCTGAAAGCTGTCGGGCTGCAGCATACAACCGGATAAATCCCGCACTGCAGTCACACCTGCCGCTACCCAAAGCGGATGATGTAGCTGAGGAGAGAGTTGTAACGAGTGGGTGTGCATATCGCTTAAGCCTGGCATTAAAAAGCGCCCACCTGCGTGCACTTTTAAGCGGCCATCGGCCATTCGTTCAGTGTGAACGGCAGCGCTGCGGTTTACCGCTACCGCTTCTGAAGCGGTAATTTTGCTAATACGGCCCTGATCAATCCACACCGCCTGATGCGGATAAATCTGGCCCGTCGCCACATCAACAATCTGGACATTATCGAGCAGCAAAGGCGCTGTACTCGCTGGGCCCGGTGCTTCTGGCAAGGGCCAGTTCACACAGCCCAGCAGCACCAATAAACCAACCAACACCACAGCAATCACTGTTCCAGTAATTCTTTTTACTAGAGTAAAAAACCGAGACATAGCAGTACTCCGGGACATAGACCATAGCCAGAGTGCCGCAGCAGATGTGAAAAGGGCGTCAAAGTTGTGGCCAGATTAAGCGGACTATCAGTTGTTGTGCCTGGCGTTCCAGTTGTAACTCCAGCCCGGTTTGCTGGCAGAGCCTTTGCACTATACCCAGCCCCAAACCATAGCCACTACTTTGCCGGCCTTTGGCGAATAAGGCCGTTAGCTCTGTCGGCTGATCGTCGTCGTGCACTGGGTTTTGGATCAGCAATTGCTGTGAGTCCGCGCTGATAAAAATAGTCCCGGCGGCACTATGTAAAAAGGCATTTTGCAGTAAATTGGTCAGCACCATCTGCAGCAATACAGGGTTCAGTTGCACCTCTAAATCTGGCGCCACTTGTAGCTCTAATTCAATGCTGTTGCCGTCCAGTAAAGGCGATAAATTCAGCACCAATTGCTCTAATACTCCCGCTAATTTGATGGTTTCGGTCTGGCCCAGATGCTGCTCACGCGACATCGCCAGTAAGGTACTGATCAACTGATTCATTTGTCTGCTGCTGTGCTGAATTTGCTCTAAACGTTGTTGCTGCTCTGCGGGCCACTGCTGGTTAAGCAACAACTCACAGCTAGTTTGGATCACCGCCAGTGGTGTGCGCAGCTCATGACTGGCATCGCGGCTAAAAGCTTGTTCCCGCTCAATAAATGCCTGCACTCTGAGCCAGTTTTGCTCTAAAGCGTCGGCCAACACACCAATTTCATTGGCTGGAAATTTTTGGGCAAACCCAGGGCTAAATTGGTTTTTTTGCACCAGCTCTGCCAGTTGAGTTAAAGGCCGGGTGGCACGACGGGCTAAGGTAAAACCCAAAGCGGCGGCCAGCAGCAACATCACCAAAGTGCTGATGCCATACAGCAACAACATTTCATCGCGGATAGGTCGCACCACCAATTGCTGACTGACCTCGGCCACTAACCAAACCGGCGCTTTCACTGAGGGATGATGAAAAGGCCGGATATGATAATGCCGCCCTTGCTCGCCGCTGTATTCTGTGCGTTGGGTATTGGGTTCGAACTGTTGTTGTAAATCGGCAGGGAAATCTTTGGGGCTTTGGAAAATCTGCATACCCGCAGCTAAAGGCGCAACGATCTGCGACTGCTGTAGCTGACGTTTTTCTTCATCCATTAACTGATGGCGGAAAAACTGGTCTTCCACTGTGTAAACAAAAACTACATTAAAAAAACTGAATAACGCGGCACACAGCAGCGCCAAAATAACACAAGCCCAAATTATACGCTGACCTAAACTACGGGCAGGTTTATGCATCCGCTTGCTCCTGTGGCAATACCAGCTTAAAACCTATGCCATAGACAGTTTGCAGCATAGCGTGGTGAAAAGGCTTATCCAGGTGCTGGCGCAGCAGATAAATATGAGCCCGCAACGCATCAGAGTCTGGTGGTTCATCGCCCCAGAGCTGATAACTCAGGTCAGAGCGGCTGACCAAAGCCGGATAAGCTTCGGCCAGTACCACTAAAATACGATAACCAAGCGGATGTAAATCCAACGCCTGGCCTGAACGGCTGGCTTGTTGTTGCAAGCGGTCTATTTGCAAAGGCCCAAGCTGCAATAACGGATCGACCGTCAGTACATGGCGACGGCTTAAGGCCAGACAACGCACTGCTAATTCTGCCAGTTCAAAAGGCTTGGTCAGGTAATCATCCGCACCGGCTGCAAAGCCCTGCAACTTATCATCCAGACTATCCAAAGCCGTTAACATCAGCACAGGCACGGCTTTGAGCCACAACTGGCGAAGTTGGATACAAAGCTGCCTGCCGTCGGTATCTGGCAACATCAAATCCAGCAGCACTAAATCGTAACTATGCTGTTTCGCCAGTTGCAAAGCCAAAGCACCAGTGGCGGCGTAATCGAGCTGATGCCCTGCGGCTGTTAAGTAATCGATGATATTACAGGCCAGCGCCTGCTGATCTTCCACCAGCAGAATACGCAGGCCGGGCTGAGTTTGGTTTTTCAACTTATGCCTTTACGTTACTCAGCAACTGTTGTGCTGCTTTGGAGTCTGGTTGTTGTTTTAGCACAGCTTTTGCCAGTTCAACAGCGCGGGCTGTATTACCCAACTGCAATTGGCCTTGCGCCAAGGCCATTAAAAACTGCGGATCAGTAAAGCGGCCACTGACGTGCTCCATCACCTGTACCGCTTGCTGACGCTCAGAGTCTGCTGTGGCAAATTGCAGGTAGTAATAACCCCAAATGGCCAGCAGCGGAATATCCACCTGTTGTTCATCCAGTGGCTGCGGCACTGGCTGGCCTGCCAGAAACTGCTGAATGAGGCTGACCGCCCGTTCATCCGGATAAGCCTGACGAGGTGCTGCTTGCAGTTTTAACTGAGCTAAAATCGCATCGACCACAGCCGGAGTTGAATAGGGGTTTTGGCCTGTAATCAGCTTGCCATCCTGCACAGTCAACGGCAGCATAGGGCCGGTGTGTTGATACAAAGCACCTGCTGTAGTTAAGGCATCCTGCAATAAAAACGGATACAACTGCAGCATTTCTTTGGCAAACATAGTCTCTTCCAGATTGCTAAAACCTGCGACTTTTTTGCCTTGCAATAATAATGACCCGTCGGCATTTTTGACATGCAGTAAAGCGGCAGGACCATGGCAAACCGCAGCTATGATTTTCTGCTGCGCCGCCATATCAGTAAGCAGTTGCTGCAAAGGCTGATGATCCGCCAAATCAAACATAGCGCCTTTGCCACCCAGCACCAGTACAGCCTGATAGTCCTGAGCTTTGATTTCACTAAGCTTTTTGCTATTGGTCAGCAAAGTCATAGCCTCAGCGCTGGCCAACACAGCAGCGTTATAAGGCTTGGTTTTGTTGTATTCACCCACTTCTACATTGCCGCCTTTAGGGCTGGCCAATTCCAGCTCAACCTTCGGGCTGAGTAAATGATAGGCCATGGCATATTCATCAAACTCCATACCAGGCTTGTTCGGATCATCAGCCACACCATAACTGCTGGCGACTAATAATACTTTTGGTTTAACTGCAGACTCTGCGGCCTGCGCCACACCAAACAGCGATAACGTAGCCAGCAGCACAAGACCGACTTTTTTCATGCCAGCTTTTGTTAAGAAAGTTAGGGTCATCTTTTGTTACTCCATCGTCAGGGTCCAGCCGCAGAGTGACAAAACAAAAGTGAAAAGGATGTGAAAATTAACAACTTCTTCTGTGTGCCAGCCTAAATTTTCCATCAACACTAGCATTCTCCATAAACGGGACTAGCATTGATTCATCTTTGATCCAGACAATACAAAGAAAAAATTACAGCAGTCCTCTACAGCAGATAAAGGAGCTCCACTTATGCATCGTAATCAACTTATTGTTTTATGTGTTTTGTTACTCACCTGTGGTTGTAGCCAGATCGCCTCCTATTACACTGCGGATCCTGTACTTAGTCAGACTGGTGGTGCAAAAACCTATATTGTGATTGAAGACGGAGACGCTGTTGTTCAGACCAATTCACCTGATTTCCAGAATACTCTGGCGGCAGCCGTCAACCCACAATTAAAGCAAGCACTGGCTTTCCAATTAATGAGCTTGTCTGACTCTGCCTGTGAAAAACATAAATCATTGATTATTTCTAATGCAAATTCCTGGAATATAGGCACAGGCTCAGTCACCAATGTACTGGCAGGTTTAGGTACAGTAGTTGGTGGGGAAAGTGCCAAGGCCGCATTATCAGCGGGTGCCGCGCTATCAAACTCCAGCCGCTCCCTGGTGAATGAGCAGCTTTATGCTAATGCACTGGCGACCACCATTTTACGTTCTATTGAGCTAAAACGAGCCGAGGCGAAGAAGCTGATTTCTGAAAATCTCAAAAAAGACCAAACTGGTTATACAGCCAGCTCCAGCAGCTATACCACGACGGGTTCGGCGTACTCCCCTTATCAACTGTTGTATGACATAGATTACTACCATCAGCAGTGTTCTTTTATGGTCGGTATGGTTGAGCTGGCAAAAACTCTGGATAATCGCAAACCGACTCAGGCTGAGATCAAAGACAATATAGAATTTTTGAAAACTCAACTAACAGAGTCAGGGCTTACTCCGGCAGATCAAACCAAGCTGAGATCTAAAATTACGGAACTACAGTTAAGTTATGACAGAGCAGCCAAATAAACCAAGGCCGGTGCTATTCCGGCTGGAGTATTGACCACTTTGTCATTCCAACTCCAGCTTACTTTGTTCGGCTTGCGAAAGCAGTCGCCGATAAAAGTTGCGTTATGTTTTTTCACAACACCACTTCATCTTTTTCCTCTGAACAGGTTGAAAGGTTGTTTTGTCCTACAATAGGATGTATAAAAAACCCTCACCACCCAACCGACAGCACAAATCAAACTCCCCACCTCTACATAGGAGAATCCGATGAGAATAATAAAACCATTATTGCTGGCTCTTGGTTTTGGCCTGAGTGCGACTGCTCTGGCAGCTACACAAATTCAACTGGACAGCAGCGTTCAAGGCGCTGTGATCAATAAAAATATCTATGGTCAATTTGCCGAACACCTGGGACGCGGTATTTATGAAGGCCTTTGGGTAGGCCCTGACTCTGACATTGCCAATACCAAAGGCTTTCGGAATGATGTGTTAGCGGCGTTAAAAGAGTTGCGTGTACCGCTCATCCGCTGGCCTGGCGGTTGTTTTGCCGACGAATACCACTGGCGTGATGGTATCGGGCCTCGGGATAAAAGACCGGTAAAAGTAAACACCAACTGGGGTGGTGTCGAGGAAGATAACGCAGTCGGCACCCATGAATTTTTTGATCTGGTGGAACTGCTGGGCGCCGAAGCTTATGTCAACGGCAACCTCGGCACAGGAACACCACAGGAAATGGCCGAATGGCTGGAGTACATGACAGCCGAAGGCAAATCGACACTGGCCGAATTACGCCGTAAAAATGGCCGCGATAAGCCATTTAAAGTGCATTATTTTGCTGTAGGCAATGAAGCCTGGGGCTGTGGCGGCAATATGACGCCCGAGTACTACACCAATTTGTACAAACACTACACCACTTTTCTGAAAACTCCGGCGCACAATACGCCCAAATGGATCGCCAGCGGCGGTCACAGTGAAGATACGTCCTGGGCTGACCACCTGACCGCTCATGTAAAACAAAAAATGGATGCGGTCAGTTTCCACTACTACACCCTGCCCACAGGTCAATGGGATGTAAAAGGTGCGGCGCTGCAATTCCCGGAAAGCGAGTGGATCAGCACCATGCAGCGTACTTTGGCTATGGATACTTTTATCACCAACAATAAAAAGGTGATAGATAAACATGACCCTGAGAAAAAGGTCGGCTTTTATGTGGATGAATGGGGCACCTGGTTCGACGTAGAAAAAGGTGAGAATCCAGGCTTTTTGTATCAGCAAAACAGCTTAAGAGACGCCATAGTGGCGGCACTGAATTTCCATATTTTCCATAAGCATGCTGACCGAGTGCATATGACCAACATCGCCCAGATGGTGAACGTACTTCAGGCCATGATACTGACGGATAAGGAAAAAATGATCCTGACGCCTACCTATCATGCCTATAAAATGTATGTGCCGTTTCAGGATGCCACCGCCTTACCGCTGAAGCTGAGCAATGTGCCTGACTACAAACTGGGTGAGGTTTCAATACCAGCGGTCAGCGCCACAGCAGCCAAGGCTAAAGATGGGTTTGTTTATCTGGCGCTGGTGAATGCCAACCCAAATAAAGCGGAAATGGCAGAAATCAAGTTGGATGGTATTCAGATTAACGGCATATCAGGCCAGTTGCTGACTGCTGAAGCTATGGATACCCACAATACCTTCGCCAAGCCAGAAGCCATTAAACCAACAGCCTTCAGCGCCAAAGCTAAAAATGGCAAACTCAGTCTGGAACTGCCTGCCAAATCTATACTGGTGGTCAAAGTCCAGTAACTCAAAATGGGCAGAACGCATTAGTTATGCATAACTACCGTGTTCTGCCCCCTTTTTTATCTCTCATCGCAGAAAAGAAAAACCTGCCGGATACTGATGCCAGCCATCAAAATCACCTTTGCTTAAAGGCACCTGCTGAGCCCTGGCTATGGCGTACACCATGCCGTAATGAAAATAGAAATTTGGTAGGGCATACAAATACAAAAATTGCTCACCCACCAAGTCCAGCTCGGCAAAACCCGCTTTAGTTTCAATACGTTTTTGCTGCCAGCCACGGAAATCTTTCGCTGTTAATAAGCTTAAGAAATCCAGACTTAATTGAAGTTGCTGCTGCAAATCCAGCCAGACCGGTGTGGGTTTGGTAAAAACCGGTACTTCTTTGTCCGACAAAGGACAACAGGCGCGCAGGGAAAAACCAATAGCCGTCTGTGCCTGCTGCCACAGCGGGAATTGCTCAGAGGTTAAAACCGCATCCAGCAAATCGGCGTCATGCTGCTGGATCTTTTGCAACAACACCGCCATCTGACGCAGTGGATGAATAAACATCTCGTTGGGTAACATAGAGTGCTCCTTGCTCACAACCAAAGATCTTAATGCAGGTTTGTACCTCAGCATAATGCTAAAGCAGGTTTAATACAGCCTATTGATGTTGATGGTATCGACATATCTTAATAACGTGTCGAAAAAATGCGTTTTTTTAAACATGTTTTCTTGATATGTCGATGCTATCGACCTGGTTCGGCTCAGGCGGGAACAGAATTTGAAGATGAATGGTAGGTGTATGGACCCCCTCCCTGAGAGGAATTATGGTGCAGTTGTCACACAAACCAAAGCAGAGTCCATGCATCTACAACACAATCCCAAACAAATATCTCACCTCCGCGACAAATGTCGCAGATTTTACTTGACCTTGGTGTGACATTTGTCGCACTCTAGAGGCATAGTGAAATCACAGACTGAATGTTATGCACCAACCTACTGCCCCTGAGCTGGAAATTCTGAAATTACTTTGGTTAAAACAACCACTGACTGCACGTGAATTACATGACGAGCTGGAGCCTGTATTAGGTTGGGGTTATTCCTCCACCCGTAAAACGCTGGAGCGGATGGGCGAAAAAGGTTTTGTTGCTTGCGAAACTTTGGGTAATAAAAACAGCTACAGGGCGCTACTGGATAAAATGCCAACCCTGGCGGCTTTTGCGCAGGATTTTGCCCGCCGGGTGTTTGAACTGAATGGCCCTTTGCCTGTCGCCATGTTTGCCAACAGCAAACTGGTGAATGCCGATGAAATGGCTGATCTGGAAAAGCTGCTGGCTGAATTAGCGCAGCAGCACAAGGCCCCACTCAAAGATGATGAGGCTTAAGATGGCTGAACAGTTGTTGTTATCCCTGCTGCTCTGTAGTCTTTGGTCTGGCTTACTTTGGTGTTCCAGTCAGTTTTTGCTGAAGAAATTCAGCGCCTTGCAGCAATGGCCTGCTTTGTATTGGTGCTTGCTGGCATTAAGTTTTTTACCTTTGCTGCCTATGCCGGAGCTGTATCAGCACTGGACTGTGCCTTCGGTGTTGCTACTTGATACGGTAACCTCTGTGCAGGCGTTAACAGCTCAGCCCCAGCATCCGTCTTTAACAGAACCACCTGTTGATACAGCTTTTTATTGGCGTCTGGCTTTGGCTTTGATTGCCATTATCAGCCTGTTATCGCTGTGGCGTATAGTGAGGCAATGGCAGCAGGTGCAGCGGCTGATCCGGTTGTCCGAACCTTTAAACAAAGCTGCGCTGCTGAACAAAACCCAACTGGAACTTGTACCTGCAGAGTTTGAAATTCGCCAGACTCAGGCCGCTATTTCGCCTTTTATTGCAGGCTGGAGCCATATGGTTTTAGTTTTGCCCACTTACATCGCCGGGATGTCAGAGCAGCAGCGCCAGTTACTGATCGCGCATGAACTGGTGCATCTGCAACGACGTGACCCACAACAGTTGCTGCTGTTGCGTATTCTGGTGGCTTTATGCTGGTTTAACCCAGTACTGCGGCTGCTGGAACAGGCTTTTATTCGCAGTATGGAACTAGCGGTGGACAAAGCCGTACTGCAACAGCAGCCGGAGCAGGCGCTGTTGTATGGCCAAACCTTGCTTTGCAGTTTAAAGCAGAGTCAGGCCGAGCAAATGCCAGCGCTGATGCCGGGTTTTATTCAAAGCAATGCCAGCCAAAGTTTTTACCAACAGCGTTTGCAGCAGTTGTTTCAGCCAGTGCCAGTGTTGTCCTTCTGGCAAAAATGGCGCGCTACATCCCTGTTATGCAGCACAGCTTTAGTGCTGAATGTGGGCTGCGCTCAGCTTAGCTTCAGCTCACCGCCACAAGAATGGGTGTTGCCCGTTGGCAAGGTGCCTATCAACTCTTTTTATGGTGAAAAACACCCCTTTCGCAAAAACCGCCCGCATCAGGGGCTGGATTTTGGTGCTAAACGCGGCGCTACGGTCAAAGCCGCGCAAAAAGGCAAAGTGCTGATAGCGGACGCCAAAAGCCTGAATAGCAGATACGGCAAAGCAGTGTTGATTGACCATGGTCATGGTTATCAAACCCTGTATGCCCATCTGGATGGTTTTTATGTCGAAGCAGGTCAGACTGTTGAACCAGGTCAGCCTATAGGCAAAGTGGGTTCGACAGGCCGTGTCACAGGACCCCATTTGCATTTTGAATTGTTGATCGACGGTAAACAGCAAGACCCGGCCCCTTATTTAAAGTTGTAAAGGCAAGCGAATGAATTTATTGATAAAAACCACTGTGTGCAGCCTGCTGCTTTGCGCTTTTGCAACCTTAGCCCAGATCCAACAGCACGAACTGCTGCAGGGGCTGGATTTGCAGTTCAGGGTGCAGCTTAACAAAGCCAAAGTACCGGGTGGTGCTTATGCCGTAGTGCGGGGTAACCAGATTATTGCTACCGGCAGTTATGGCGTGCGCGCTATGGGTCAGCCGGGAAAAATTGATGCCGACACCGTATTTCGCCTCGCCTCAGTCTCTAAAACCTTTACCGGGGGCATCAGCGTATTGGCCGCTTTGCAGGGCAAAGTGAACTTAGACTTGCCGCTAATTAACTATGTCCCTGAATTTAAATTAAAAACTGCGGCTGTTACTCAACAGATAAAGGTGGACCAGGTATTAAGCCAAAGCACGGGTTTAATGCCTCATGCTTATGAAAACCTGCTGGAAGATAAACAAACACCGGAACAAATTCTGCCAAAATTTCAGCAACTGGCGCCTGGCTGTAAACCCGGCACCTGCTACAGCTACCAGAATATTGTGTTTGCGTTGCTGGATCAGGTGTTAAGCCGCGGCACAGGCCAAAGTTACGAAGACTTATTGCCGGAGCGCATTTTTAAACCTCTGCAGATGAGCACAGCCTCTGTGGGTTATGCGCCATTTTTAGCCACTGAAAACAAAGCTATGCCACATAAAAGAGGCGGCAAAGGCTGGCGGCCGGTCAACATAGACCCGAACTTTTATTGGGTCAATCCGGCGGCCGGTGTGAATGCCAGTGTCAGGGATATGGCCAAATACCTGATCGCTATGTTGGGCCATCAACCCGGCGTATTTAGCGCTGAAGCTTTAGCCCAATTGCAGCAACCTATGGTGAAGTTACGCGGCAAACCCCGCTGGCCGGTCTGGCAGCAGTTTAAGCAGGTGTCCAGTTGGTATGGCCGTGGCTGGCGGGTGATCCAATACGATGAACACAAACTGTTTTACCACGGCGGTGTAGTGGATGGTTTCCGGCCTTATATCGCCTATTCACCACAGCAGGATATAGGTTTAGTGCTGCTGACCAATGCTGAAGCAGATATCACAGGCGATTTAGCCAAATGGTTCTGGCAACAGGTATTAAGTTCTTAACAAGGAAAAATGATGAAGTTTTTTATCACACTACTGGCATTATTCAGCCTGAACCTGGCGGCTGACGAACAATTTCCGGCCTGGGAATTACCCAATACCCAGGTGCATCAGTTACCTGCGAAAAACACCGGCCGCCAGTACGAAGTCTGGGTGGAACTACCGCCTTCTTATGGTAAAACAGACAAAAAGTTGCCGGTACTTTTTGTGTCGGATGCCAACTACGCTTTTCCGCTGATTCGTAGTATCCGCAACCGCTTGGGCGCTGGTGGTCAAAATATTGAAGACTTTGTCATCGTGGGTTTGTCCTACGCCAAAGAAGATAACCCAACCGACAGCCGAAGTCTGGATTACACCCCTACTGATATTCTGGCGCAGGGTAAAAAACGGAGTAAACATCTGACTGCCAAAGCTTATGGTGGCGCCGCTTTGTATGCCGATTATCTGCGACAACAAGTGGTCCCTTTTGTACTGGAGCAGTATCAGGTGGACCCAAAACGCAAGCTGTTTGTCGGGCATTCTTACGGCGGCTTATTGGGCGCTCAGATCCTGCTGACTCAGCCCGATACTTTTGATACTTATATTTTAAGCAGTCCGTCTTTATGGTTTGACGATAAATTTATGTTCAAACTGGAACAGCAGTACGCGGCCAGGCACAAAGATTTGAAAGCCCAAGTACAACTTTATGCCGCCGAATTTGAACAGCAAAAATCTGGACCACGTTATGCCAAAAGAGTCAGCATACTGCACGATACCCTGTTGTTTGAGAAAACCCTGAAAAGCCGTAACTATCCTGGCCTACAAATTCAAAGCCAGATTATTGCCGACGAAGACCATTTATCAGTGTTTCCGTCGATGATAAGCCGGGCTTTGGTTAAGTTACTGCCAGGCCATGGCCCTTATACACCGGGCTGATGACAGCCCGATGTCGTCAGCGCATAATGGGTCAACTATCAGGCCCTAACACAACACAGGAAGGTATGATGAAACCTATTCGCTACGCACTACTGGCTTTGGCTGTCACAGCCTTTAGCGCTTCTGCTGTTACTTTTGGTGGTGCAGTCGATAAAACCAAACTGGTTGAGGTTGCCGACATTTTGGCAACACCACAAAGATATTTGCAGCAACAAGTAACGGTCAAAGGCAAAGTGACAGCCGTCTGCCAGAAAAAAGGCTGCTGGATGCAATTGGCGGCAGCTACTAATCAACCAACTTTTCGGATTAAAGTCAAAGACGGCGATATGGTGTTTCCGGTGAGTGCCAAAGGCAAAACCGCCTATGCCAGCGGCAGGCTCGACCCTATCGAAATGGATTTAGAATCAAGCCGTGACTATCTGGCGCATAAAGCCGAAGAGCAGGGCGAGGCTTTTGATCCGGCTAGTGTCACCAAGGCTATCACCTTGTATCAGTTGGTGCCTGTGGCTGTTGAGATTACTGATTAGACTGATAAGGGCGACCTTTCCGGTCGCCCGTAGTGCTTTATTTAATTAAATCATATTGTTTGGCTGCAGTGTCCGTTTGTAAACCAAAGTGGCCCAAGGCATAAGTGTAAGTGCCATCTTGCCCCCAGATACTGCTGCTGTGCACGCCATAGACCAAACAGGACCCGGTGGAGCAAACTATTTGGTCGATATTGCTTTTAATTGAATAGACTCTGCTACCAAAACGCACGCCATATAAGTCGTTCAAAAACGGGTTGCCCACTGACAGGCCATAAGCACCGCAGGTGCTATTGAGCACATTCCACGGATAAACGCCACAACTTAACAAACCGCGAAAAGCACCAGCCACCCCCACAAAAGCGTCCACTCTGTTGTGTACTGCCAGTTTAGTAATTTGCTGAGCGGCCAGAGTGGCCCCCATAGAATGGCCTATCACATCAATTTTACCTGTGCAGGAAGTGGCCAGAGCATGTTGGATCGCCGTGCGCACTGGCATTTCTTCGCTGCCATTGTGATCATTACAGGCCGCACAACTGCTGCCCCAGGCGGGTTGGTAAATATCAGCGGCGGTATAACCTTTAGTCAGCAACAGATTATAGGTAGTGCTCCAACTGGACGGCGTTGCTGTATTGCCATGCACCAGCACCACAGCATCCAAACAAGCCGCCTGCAGCATTGGGCTGCAGAGTAGCAACGGCAGCAACAGATTGCACAGGTACTTTGTTATTGTTTTCATAAATTTTCCTTGGTTAGTAAGCCAACTAACCATAGAAGAATGTACAAAAATTCAACATAACACTTTGGTGCAGTATGGTGGAGAGCTTTGGCAGCAATAACTTTTATTGCGACTTAGCTTCAGCCGATGCGCGGGCGGGCTTTCCGGTCGCCCGCCGGAATGATAATTCTGTATCAGCCAACATTCACTACACGGCGCTGCATTTGCACCAGGGTGATCAGATAACAAATCACAGTAACTAAAGCCGCAGCGGCTATTGAATTCAGCGGTAGCCACATAAAAGCGGCAAAAAGGCCAAAAGCACGCATTAATAAATGCTGTAAACCTAAACTGTGCTGAATAATCCAGCCGTAGAGAGGCCAATGAATAGCTAACGCCAGAGCCAGGCTATAAGGCACCAGTTTCGGCTGAACAAACAACAGGATAATATGCAAAACCCAGAGTGAGTTGGCCATAATCACCCCGGTTAACATCAGCTTACCCAGAGCATGGCCTTTCATAAAAAAGTCTTCGTTACGCCATTTTGCGAACAACAAAGCTAATGGGAAAATACAACCTGAACCAAATAACATCACTAGTAAGGCACTGTTAAAAGGTAAAACAAAACTCAGCCCCAGTACGACAGACCAAAATACAGTGCCCGCCAGAGGCATCGACATAGAGCGGTTCGTTCTTTGCTCAAAACTGTGCCGCAACTGACTTAACGTGAATTCCATCCTACACTCCTTTGTTTAAAATTATGTAAACAAACTAGTGGCTAAGCCAACAACTGTCAAATTTTAAATTGTTGATTTAAAAGGAACAATCAATTTTCTGGGCGACGCCATAACCACACAGCAACAGCACAAAGAAAAGTAGCCAGACCTAATTTAAGCCAAAAAGGAGCGCTGGATACCAGCAAGAGTACAACAGACAACGTCATCATCACAGTCGCCAGATACTTGGCGTTACGGGGCACGGCGCCCTGTTCACGCCAGCGTTTGAGCGGCGGACCAAAGCGGGGATGAGCGAATAACCAAACTTCTAAAGGGGGCCAACCTTTACCTGCCGACCAGGCAGAGACCAGCAAAAAAGGCACGGTAGGCAAACCCGGCACAACCACACCGATCAGACCCAGCAGCAAACTGAAACAGGCCAATCCACGCCAGAGGGAAAGAGTCAGCAGTTTGAACATCAGCGGCTCATCCTGTTAGCGGATCCAGCCTTTGCTGATGGTACGGAAACTGTCTGTACCCGCTCTGTCTAACCACTCAAAAGCCAGCATCTCTTTACTGATAATTTGCGCGCCAGCTTGCTGTAAACGCAGTAAAGCCAACTGACGATTTTGCTCAGTACGGGAACCTACTGCTTCTTCGACAATAAATACCTGATAACCGGCAGCTAAGGCGTCCATCGCAGTTTGCAGCACACACACATGAGTTTCGGTACCTATGATCACCAGTTGGGTTTTCCCGCTTAGTTTTATACGCTCAGCAATCAGAGGTTCACGCAAGGCACTGAAATGGATTTTTTCCATCACACCATGTTCGGGTACCAGCTCAGCCAAAGCGGGCAAAGTGACACCTAAACCTTGTGGATATTGTTCGGTAGCAAGCACTGGCACGCCAAGCTGCACAGCAATTTGTAATACCCAGGCAGCAGCTTGTTCTACCTCTTTGCCCTGATCGATAGCCGGAGCCAGTTTTTCCTGCATATCAATAAGCAAAACCAGACTATCACTTTGTTTTACCAACATTTTTTAGTCCTGTTCATTAGCCGCCTGTTGCCGTTCTTTGCGTTCCTGCATTTGAGCAAAGGCTGCGTTGATCTCGTCCAGCACTGCGCCCACGTCCGCCTTTTGTTCTGATTCGGTAAACTGACCTGTCAGTTCTGTATTTGGATTCAGATTACCAGCTTCAAACAAAGCCCAGATTTCTTTGGCATATTTGGTCGCAGCCAGTTCAGGTGCAAACTGAGCATAGTACTGGGTGATGTTATTGACATCCCGCTCCAGCATCCACTGTGCATTGTTATTGGCCGCGGCATCAACAGCTTGCGGTAAGTCGATAATGACAGGGCCTTGTGAGTCCTGCAGTACGTTAAATTCGGATAAGTCGCCATGCACTAACCCTACGGCCAACATACGTAAAATATGCTGCATCATGGTTTTGTGATCACGGCGGGCTTGTTCTGCCGTCAGTTGAATATCATTCAGACGAGGGGCCACATCACCGTCCTCATCTAAAATCAGTTCCATCAGCAAAATGCCATCAAAGCAGCCATAAGGTTGAGGCACCCGCACGCCAGCATCGGCTAATTTATACAGAGCGTCGACCTCAGCGTTTTGCCAGCTTTCTTCCGCTTGCTCACGGCCATAACTTGAGCCTTTTTCCATTGCTCTGGCCCGTCTGGAGCTACGTACTTTGCGGCCTTCCTGATACTGGGCCGCCTTTTTAAAACTGCGCTGACTGGCTTCTTTATACACTTTGGCACAGCGGATCTCGCCCCCGCAGCGAACTACGTAGACAGAGGCTTCTTTACCACTCATCAGTGGCCTGAGGACTTCATCCACCAGACCTTCGTCGATCAGTGGCTGAATGCGTTTTGGAGTTTTCATTGCGCACTTATACCTTGTTTAACGCAGGGGTAAAAGAGCTAAGCAGGATTTTTATCAGCGCAAAGAAAGAGCCGCTGCTTAAAATACGCTACACCGACCCACAGGAATTGGAGTTGCAGCGCGACAACAAGCGAACAACACCCCAGTAGCATAGCGACCTATGCAACTGGGGCGAGAGAACGCGACCGACAAAGCTGCGGCGTCAAAAACGAAGCTGGTTAGTACTTAATGCTGCAACCATAAGGTTTCGTCACCGCCGGATTGGCCGGATTACCCGCCAACACTGCAGTTAAAGCATTAGAAAAATACGGTGTGGCTTTGGCGATGTCATCCACTTTAGCAGACGGAATACTGTCGATACCGCCCATATACTGCAACACCCCTTTTTTATCAATCACATACATATGCGGTGTGGTTTTGGCGTCATAGGCTTTGCCTGTGACTCCTGTTTCGTCAAACAGCACGGCATCCGGCATCGCATTACGGCTTGAGGTCAATTCATCGGCTTTCGCGCCGGTAATGTGACCTTGCTTGCCCGGGGCTGAAGAAATCACCGTCAGCCAGACTACATCATCGCTTCCAAATTGTTTTTGCAAACTCTGCATATTGCCGCTGTAATGTTTCACCACAAAAGGACATTCGTGATTGGTCCATTCCAGTACCACAGTTTTACCGGCAAAATCAGCCAGTGAGTGGCTTTGCCCTTTACTGTCGGTCAGGGTAAAAGCAGGCGCAGCCTGACCTACTTGCGGGGCGGCAAACAAAGAGCTGGCAAAAAATAAAGCGGATAAACTTAAAGCAAGTTTGAGTTTCATGGGTGAACTCCTGTGACTATTGATTAGTAATTAAGGGTTGTTTACTGCTCAATTGCTCTAACGCCTGACGTAACGAATCCGGCGTTAAAATTTGTGGTAGCACTTCTGGCGGCTGCCCCGGCCAATACAATACGTATAAAGGCACACCATCGCGCTGAAACTGGCGTAGATAGGCACTGATGGCAGGGTCTTTATTGGTCCAGTCCCCCTTTAAATACGTCAGGTTATACAACGCCATAGCGGCTTTACTGCTGTCGGTATCCAGCGCCACCCGTTCATTGACTAAACAGGTAATACACCAGTCGGCGGTCATATTGACCAACACCGGCTTTCCATCCTGCAGCAGTTGTTTTAAGCGTTGTTCCGACCAGACTTCGGCGTGATCGGTTTTTGCTGCTTGCTGCGCTGCAGGCTGCGGATACCACAACAAGGCCAGTGCACCGGCAAATAACAGCACAGCCATCATCGCACTGGCTTTGCCTGCTTGTTGCAGTTGAAGCTGGCCCCACAACCAACAGGCCGCCGCCACGAACACCAGCCCCACCAGAGCCAAAGCCAGAGCATCTATGCCCTGCTGACGACCATAGACCCAAAGCAGCCAAACCGCGCTTAAATACAACGGATAAGCCAACCATTGTTTTAGCTTTTCCATCCAGAGTCCGGGTTTAGGCAACAGCGCCGCAAAACCCGGCCACCAGGCTAACAGCAGAAAAGGTACAGCCATACCCAAACCCAAAGCCGCAAAAATAGCCAAAGCCGCTAAGGCAGGCTGCGTGGCGGCATAGCCTAAAGCCGTGCCCATAAAAGGTGCGGTGCAAGGGCTGGCGACAACGACGGCTAATACTCCGGTAAAAAACGATCCTCTAGCGCCGGGCTTTTCTGTCAGTTGTTGGCCTGAGTTCATCAAACCCAGCCCCAACTGGACGACGCCAGACAAACTTAGCGCCAGAACAAACAGCAAGTAAGCCAGCAACCCTACAACCAGAGGGTTTTGTAACTGAAATCCCCAGCCCACAGCCTCGCCTGCGGATCGGAGCAGTAACAGCATTGCCGCTAACAGCACAAAACTCAGCACGACTCCAGCGCTGTACCACAACGCTTCCGCTTTGGTGTGTTGTGCAGACTGCTGGCCGTTGACCAGGCTCAAGGCTTTTAACGACAGTACGGGAAAGACGCAGGGCATCAGATTCAGGATCAAACCGCCGACCGCCGCCAGTCCCAACATAGCTAACCAGTCAATCAGACTAAAACTGGCCAGACTGATGGCTGATTGTTGCGGCACACTTTCATGCTGCAGTTGCAGTAATACAGGCCCAGCCGCTGTATTTAGCACCAAATCAAACTGCTCGGGCGCCTGATTAAAATACGTATTCTGCTGCTGACGTAACAACAATTCGCCGTCCACCCAGTCAATTTGTTGTGGCGCGGCGTGATCCACCAGTTCAGCAGCCGCGACAAAAAACGCAGAGACTTTTAAGTCCTCAGGCATGGGCACGGCCGCAGAAAATTGCTGATTTTGGACATCATAACGCCCGCGCAGTGGCACAGCTTTAGGCTGTTGCTGGCGGGCTTTCTCAAACAGCTTCAGATAGTCAGTCGCCAGCACCGCAGTTTGGGTCACAGGCAAGTTCAGCTCAAAACTGGCGTCAGCCGGAATACAAATCTCTTTGCACACCAGCCAGTCGACTTTGGCCTTAATCTGCAGTTGGGAACCTTCGAAATCAGCGGGAATACTGAGCTCCGATACCAGAATAGTCGGCCCTTCAAAACCGTAGTTCACCAATGGCGGCACCGAAATCGCCATAGGAGCAGGCCACTGAATAGCTCCTGCCTCGACACCGTCCGGCAAAGTCCAGTCAATACTGGTGGCTAAACCTGAATCACCAGGGTTCTGCCAGTAGGTATGCCAGTGCTCGTCCGGAATAAAATGCAATGCAAGTTTAAATCGTTGACCGGGGCGAAGATCCTGATGATCACTCACCAACTCTGCTTTTAAGTGACTGGCTTTAACCCAGCCACTGCTGTGCGCCTGAGCGGAGCCAGTGGAAAAGAGCACGAATAGAATTGAGAAAAATAGTCGCCAAAACAAAGTCATCAGATTATTTCTGTCGCTGTATGTCAGGATATTTTTAGTGTACGGCATTCACACTGCAGGGATCAGCCATCAAACGCAACTGGCTGGCTTTCTGCCTCAGCCACAGCACGCCGAGGGGTGTAGGGGCAGGTTTTGCACCCGCCCCTCTGATAGTCCAACTCAGGCTTTATTGGAAATAGCGTTAGGGTTGTTGCAAAGCCCATTCGGTCAGCAAGCGCACACCATAACCGGTCGCGCCTTTGGTGTTCACCTCTTTGTCTGCTCTGCTTAGCGCATTGCCTGCTATATCGAGGTGAGCCCATGGTGTCTCACCGGTAAATTGTTTTAAAAACCAGGCGGCGGTTGATGCACCAGTGCTGCTGCCAGTGTTTTTCAGATCGGCAATGTCGCTTTTGAGTTCGTCCGCAAATTGTGGACCCAAAGGTAAACGCCACAGCGGTTCATTCACTTTTTCACCGGCTAAGCTCAGTTGATCCACCAGTTGCTGCTGCTCTGAGAATAAACCAGCATAGTAAGTCCCGACAGCACCAACCTTGGCTCCTGTTAAAGTTGCAATATCGACCATAGCGCGCGGCTGGAATTCTTTATTGGCATACCAAAGCGCATCAGCCAGCACTAAACGGCCTTCCGCATCGGTATTGGTCACCTGAATGGTTAAACCAGCGGCTGATTTGAGCACGTCGCCAGGCAGCATGGCTTTGTCCGATATCATATTTTCAGCCATCGCCATCACAGCCACCACATTGACCGGGGCTTTTTGTAAGGCTAAGGCTTTGACTGTGCCTAACGCCGCCGCTGCACCCGCCATATCGCTGGTCATCCGGACTATAGATTCAGCATCTGTTTTCAGGTTGTAACCGCCGGTATCAAAGGTAATACCTTTACCAACAATAGCCAGCGGCTTTTGATCGCTGCCCTGCCACTGCGCCACTACTAAACGTGGCGGTCTGTTACTGCCTTTCCCTACGGCTAAAAGAGCGCCCATCCCCAGTTTTTCCATCGCAGGCACATCCAGTACCCGGACTTTTACCCCGTACTTTTCCAAAGCTTTGGCCTGTGCTGCAAAAGTTTCAGGCGTTAATGCTGCGGCAGGTTCATTCACCAGATCGCGGGCTAAAAACACCCCCTGAGTGACGGCCTGTAACTTACTGAACTGACGCTCTGCCGTTTGTTCATCTGTCACCAGAATTTCCAACTTCTTCGCTTCGCCTGCGGTTTTTTTACTGAAATAACGATCAAAGCTGTAAGAGCGCAACTCAATGCCATGCGCCAGTTGTGCAGCAAAGTCGGCATTGCCTGACGCCGGTTGCAGTGCTGCCGTATCTATAGTCACAGAACGGGCTTTGTCTTTTTTGACCCAGGCTGCAATATCTGCCCCCAGATTATTGCTGCTTGCTGCAGTCAGTTGTGCAGGCTCACCTGTGCCTAACAGCATCACTCTGTTGTAACCCGCAACTTCCGCCAGAATATCCAACTGGGCGGCTTTCTTCGCTGAAAAGCCTGTGGTTTTAATCGCGTGTTTGACCGCCTGATGCTGCAGCACTGCGGAAGAAGACTGCGCCAGTTGTTCTGGACTGACCAGAAGTACCAGAGTATCCGCATCAAGCTCTGCTTTTTGATTCATTTCAATGGAAGGGACTGCGGCAACGGCTGAATAAGACAACAGCACAGTGGCCAGACTGGTCATAAGTGTTTTCATGGGGATTTTCCTTTTTATTGTAGTGCAGCCAAGAGTGGCTAAAGCCAGCATGAACAACAAGCTCAATCTGGTTAAATTGAAGAATTTAAGCGACCAAATCCGTTTGAATGCCCAGGCTCAGAATAGAGGCGAATAAAGCGCCGCAACACGACTGGCTTTGACCTAAACAAACGGCTGCCAGCTACCAATCCAATTGAACTTTGTTACGGAAAAACGCACCTGTTGGACCATCCTCAGCCAAAGTAGCCAGCCAAACCGGAGTTTCTGCACCTCGCTCGGGACTCAAATCTGCTGCGTCACCGCCCATTCGGGTACGAACCCAGCCAGGGCAGGCCGCGTTGACTTTCACCTCAGGCATTAGCTCGCGCGCACAACTAACAGTCACCGCATTCAGTGCAGCCTTACTGATGGCATAACAGGCCGGGCCTTCCAGGCCTTCAGAGAAATTTCCCCAACTGGATGACACATTTACAATACGGCCATAACCCCGCTGTTTCATCAAATGACCAAATACCTTGCAGAGCATAAAAGGGGCCACGGTGTTGACCGATAAACTATGCAACAAGTCCTCAGCCTGAGTTTGCTGTAGCTCAGTAGAGTGCAATACTCCCGCGTTGTTAATTAACACGTCAACAGGGCCGTATTGCCGCTCAATCTGCAGTGCTTTTTGCTCCAGCAGCAAAGGATCGGTTAAATCAAGCCGAAGTGCGGTACCACCGCCAAGCAGAGCCACAGCTTCTTCCGCATCTTTTTGCTGACGGGCTGCCAGCAATACCCGAAGATCACCCCGGGCAAGCAGTAGTTTGGCGATAGCTAAACCTATGCCGCGGTTTGCTCCGGTGATCAATGCAGTTTTTTGTCGCTGTGCCATATATCCGCTCCTGGATCTGTGGATTGAACTTAGTTTTTAGCCTTTTCAAACGAAATAGTGATGACTGAAGTACAAAATTACCTAAACTAAGCAACATGACTCATTGAAGCTCCTACCCAAGCGAGGAAAACTTCTGATGTACAGCATCAGCTTACTGCAAAAAATAGCAGTGTCGTTCCTGTTCTGGCTATTTTGCAGTGCTATTGCGACGACTGCAATGGCGTGCGAGTTTGATACAGAGCTTGAGCGCTCTTGTGCGCAAGAGCTGGAAGAAGAATTGCTCACTCAGGTTCCTTTTCAGGTGCAGCGCAACAGTAACTTCCTGCATTTGCAAACCAAAGCCGGTGCTTTAGCTTTTCCTATTTTTCATGAAAAAACAGATGAGGACACACAGCCTTATCTGGTGGCCTATTTGCAGGCTGTACAACTTGCAGTGGTCTGGGTGTTTGAATACAGGGGCCGCAGCGTTTATCTGGTGAATACCCAGACCGGCTTACAAACTCAGATCAATGGCTTCCCGCTGTTGTCGCCAGACAATCAACGTTTGCTGGTGTATTCCGAAGCGCACTCCGATAAAGAAAATGCCAATCTGGTGGTTATTTACCGGATCCGTCATCATAAACTCTATGCCGAGCTGGTGTTAAGTGGCGATGACAACAGAATACAACCCTGGAATCCACTGGATGTGCGTTGGGTCAGCCCGGAAAAAGTCGAATTTACCAGGCTGCACTACCACAATGGAGAGGAAGAACAAAAACGACAGAGTCTGCAATTGCAGCAGGGCAAGTGGTTTTTACTTTGAAGTCGCCTGTCTGCTCAGCCAGACAGCACAGCTAATGCAGATAACTCCCTCTTTGTACAACACGGGATAGTTGCCATTGCTTATATCTTGTACAGGCCGCCTGATATTCGGCTCTGAGTTTGGCGGACTCTTGCAGCACCGCAATACTGGCCGGATGATCAGCATCCAAACGCTGTAGCATCTGCTCAAACCAATTTAAACCATGCCTTAATGTGCTCTGACAACGGCGCCAGCGTTGCTGTTGTGCATAAGTTTCAGCCAGATTCTGAATGGAAACAGATAAACAAAAGGTAGGTAACGACGCCTCCTCACGACTCAGCTCAGGCGGACAACCCACAAAAGCACAGTGGTACCAAACAGGCCAGACATCAGAAATGGCCTGACGATATAAATGTTCTGCCGCGCTTAGATGGCGTTCAATAAAGGCCTGATTGCCTTGAGCAATAATTTGTTGCCAGTGTTGCATCGCGCTGTTCCAATTGAGAATAGATACTATCTAGACTAGTTTAGTTGAGAATAGTTCGCAATAAATCGGGCGAAATGACTAAAAGAAAAAACCGGCCTGTTTCCACAAGGCCGGTTTTGTTGCTGGCTGGAGCAATCACAGACTGCTTAGGTTTTTTTCGCCAGTAAAAAAGCGACCAGTGCATCTAAATCCTGCTGGAAATTTTGTTGGCTTAAACCAGAAAACTTCACCAGATATTTGCCGTTCACCAGTAAGGTCGGCACACCTCTGAGGACTTTGGCTTCAGAATAATGGTCCTGACTCTTTTTCATCGCAGCGACTTCATCGTTCACAGCCTGACTGACCATACCTGAATCAAACAGCATAGCAGGAATATCATTTGCAATTAGCAAGTTGCGAATATCCTGCTCGTTGCTGAAACTGGCACGCTGCGTATGCAAATAATCAAAAATTACATCAGCAATGCGATCGCCCTGACCGGCATTTTTTGCCACCACATAGGCTTTAGCGAGCGACTGCTGTAACTCAGGCGGAGCAACCTGCAAAAAGTCGACGTGATGTTTAGTCAGGCTGACCCCTTTAGGCAAACTCTTATTCAGCGCCTGAGCAAAAGGCTCAAAAGCTTTACAATGGGGACAGTAAAACGAGAAGAACTCCAGAACTTCAGGTTGAGCCGTTGCTTGTTCTGCCACGACCTCGTAATGCACACCCTCTTGATACTGCACCGATGCCGCCGCAGAGGCAAAAGCCATGGCGGGAGCAAAGACCAGCGCAACCAGTAATTTTTTCAACATAAAAGGCGCCTTTTTATTAAGATTGAGTCAGTAAGAAATTAACGAGCTGTTTAAACTCTTCATCCTGATTCTCACGGCTCAGACCCTGATTCAGAATTTTATATTTGCCATTGACGATAAAAGTCGGTACACCAGTTAATACACGGCGGGAAGACAAAGCATCCTGCTCTTTTTTCATTTGTTTAGCACCACCAGCTACAGTAAAGCTTTTGATGGCTTTATCGTAAGTGTCTGCGTCTATGCCCTGAGCCACAGCCACAGCTTTGATATCGTCGTCGTTGGCAAAAGTTTTGCGGTCGACATGAATGTGATTAAAAAACGCGCTGGCAACCTGATCGCCTTTCCCCAGATTTTTTGCGACCAGATAAGCTTTGGCTAAAGTCGCCTGAATTTCTGGTGAAGCGTGCTGTAAAAAGTCGACATGCACTTTTTTCAGTTCAATACCCGCAGGTAATTGCTTGGCTAACGCCTGAACCTTGGGTTCATAACCAAAACAGGCTGGGCAATAAAACGAGAAAAACTCTTTCACTTCAGGTTTGGTGGTAGCTTGCTCTGAAATCACTTCATAGTGTTTACCTTCCTCAAACTGAGCGGCAAAAACGGCTACAGGTAATAACAATGCACCTACTAACAACGCTGTTAACTTTTTCATTATTCGAATGTTCCTTGGAATAAAACTGTCACTACTCTAACAAAAACTTACCACTGCGGCATCAAAGAAAGTGGGCTCTGGTCACAGAATTTAAGCTGTTCATCCAGCGCCTTGAGTTGTTGCTGCCAGTATTGGTCTGTACTGAACCATGGAAAGTTCTGCGGGAAAGCCGGATCGCTCCACCTTTTTGCTATCCAGGCCATGTAGGACACTATACGCATAGCCCGCAGGGGTTCGATCAGCCGCAGCTCTTTATGATCAAAGTCGCAGTACTGTTCATACTCTTCCAATAACAACGACAACTGATAAGTTTGTTCCGCCCTGTCGCCATTGAGCAATAACCACAAATCCTGCACTGCAGGGCCATTGCGACTGTCATCAAAGTCCAGCAACAAAGGCCTGTCGTCGTGCCAGAGCAAATTGCCGATATGGCAATCGCCATGCACCCTGCGGATTTTTTCTGGCTGATACAAAGGACCGACTTTATCGCCTAATTGTTGCATCATGGCCTGATAATGTTTTTCCAATGAAGGTGGAATAAGGCCCGATTGCAACAAGCTGTGCTGGCTGTCGAGTAAAAAAGTCTGGTGGTTGATGGTCGGTCTGTGCACGAAAGGCCGGGCCGCGCCGACCTGATGCAACATGCCTAAAAAGCGTCCCAGTTGCAGCAGTTGATTTTCGTTGTCCGGTTCTAAAGTGCGGCCACCACGGCTTGGAAAAACCGATAAATAAAAGCCGCCATAAGACAACACCTGCTGGCCATCGCGTGCAACAGCTTCAGCCACCGGTACTTCAATCTCCGCCAGTTCACGGACAAACTGATGTTCTTCGTTCAGTTGCTCTAAACTCCAGCGCTCTGGCCGGTAGAACTTTACCACCCAGCTTTTACGATCGTCATCTCTGAACTGGCAAACGCGGTTTTCAAAGCTGTTGAGTTGTAATAAACCCGAACTGACATCAAAGCCATAATGAAACAGGGCATCCAGCATTAAATCCGGACTTAAGGTAGAAAAATCAAAAGTGCTCATGAAATTCCGTTTGGTAATAGCTGCTGGTTAGCCTAAAAAATAGGGAGCCGAAGCTCCCTAGTCTAACGCTTTTACCGCTTTAGCGGGCGGAAAAGAACTTGCTGCCCTGAGTTAAACGAACATCAGGCTCGTCACTGTCCTGCAACACAAATTCAATTTCCAGCACAGGCCTTTTTGCATCCACAGGATCCAGCGATAAGCTGATTGGCAGGTTGGCGGTTTCGCCACCTTTGACGGTCAGCTCTTTCTCGCCAATCCACTGTGCATCATCCAACCCCTCAACCGACAGCCGATAGGTTTGCTCCAACTGCGACTTGTTAATGACTTTTAAGGTGTAGGTATTTTCAATTAAACCTTCGTCGGTTTCACGGAACAAAGCCCCTCGGTCACGCACTATGTCCATCACCACAGGTTTGCGCACCACTAAGGTCCAGGCAAAGGCAGCACAAACTGCGACCAGCACCATAAAGTAGCCGACTAATTTGCCACGGATCACTTTAGTGGTTTTGCCCTCCAGGCTATGTTCTGTGGTGTAGCTGATTAAGCCTTTGGCGTAGCCCATTTTATCCATGGTGTCGTCACAAGCGTCGATACAGGCACCACAGTTAATGCACTCGTACTGCAGACCGTTACGAATATCGATACCAGTAGGGCAGACATGCACACATAAATTACAGTCGATACAATCGCCTAAACCTTTGGCTTTGTAGTCGGTGTCTTTACGGGCACGTGGACCACGGTTTTCACCACGTTTGGCATCGTAGGTGACGGTAAAAGTGTCTTTATCGAACATAGCGGATTGGAAACGGGCATAAGGGCAAATGTGAGTACACATAATTTCGCGCATCCAGCCGGCATTGCCATAAGTACAGAAAGCAAAAAACCACACCGACACCGCAGCCCAGAAGCTGGTTTCAAAAGTAAAGAACTGAATAAAGAGCTGATCGACAGGGGTAAAGTAGCCGACAAAAATCAGCGCTGTAAGCACAGAAAATGCCAGCCAGCTAAAATGAGTCAGGCCTTTTCTCCATAGCTTGTTGAAGCTCCAGGGTTCCTGATCCAGCTTCATTCGCTGATTGCGGGTACCCTGAAATTTCTCTTCAAACCACATAAAAATAAAAGTCCAGACGGTTTGCGGGCATAAATAACCACACCAGACCCGGCCATAAAAGGTAGTGACAAAAAACAACGCAAATGCGGCGATGACAAAAATCCAGGCCAGAATGGTGAAATCCTGCGGCCATAAGGTCAAACCGAAAATATAAAATCTCTGCTCCACAATATCGAGCAAAATGGCCTGCTGGCCGTTAAATTGAAGCCAGGGCAGCAGCATAAAGGCCGCCATAAAGACAAAACCTATATTGCGCCTTAATGTCTGATGTAACCCCTTAACCGCCCGCACATAGATGCGATCTCTTGGATTGTACTTTGCTTTCTTGTCCGGATCGGGTTTGTACACCTCAACCGGAATATTTTTAATATCTATCTTATTATCCACGCCCATACCTCGTGCTGCTCTCTGATCATCAGTGTAGCAGGCTGTTTAGTGCAGCTTGTTGATACAGGACAAACCATACCTTGGTCTGGCAAATGATCCGCCTCTTAACTGTCTGCTGCAGCTAAAAGGCTGGGTAAGGCGGCTGGTCCTGGCTGCTTTGTATTATCACCGAAAGAACTGTCTGCAATAATTGAACCAAAGGCCTATAGTATATAACACTCTGATCCATATTGAATTTTAATCTTAGGCTCAGTTTTGCTCTGTCAACATCGTTGACACTCAAGCCTATTCTGGTTGCCTGGTTGACAGTGGCAAGCTGGCTGCACTGTGTTATAACCAATCAAGTGAAAGATGGGGTAACAGGTTATGCGCAAATTTTTACTGTTGTGTTTGCTTCTTGTCGGTGCCCTGACATTTTATGATCATCCGCGGGTGCTGCCGTATTCCGAGCCTGTATTGGATTGGCTGGCCGAACATGTTTCACTACCGGGCGCTCAATCTGATTCAGTGGTCAGCCGCAAAATTCAGAAAGCTTTTTATGCGATAGGTCAGGATTATGGCGAAGGCCAACAGCAAGCCTTAGCCAAAGCAGCCCAGGATATCCACAGCCTGCTGCAATTTCGCCGTGATTACTGCCAAAACGGTGATTTTCACCCGGCCTTGTTTGGCGAAGCCATGCAAAGAGCCTGTGCTGTATTAGAGCAGTATCCGAAGTTGGAAGAATTTAGTCAGTAATAGCTGGATTAAGCTCAGGCTTTTGCTGACACCAACTCAGTATCTGCTGTAAATCTGGATGATGTTTTGTCACTTGCAAAGCGCCAGCCAATTGATTTAACTCGTTATGCAGCAAGCGGGCACCTAATTCTGTTGCATTCTCTACCCCTGATTTTTTCTGCATCAGCCGCAGTTCTTTGGCTGTAAATTCGCTGGGGTACAAAGGATCCAGGCTCTGAAAGCCCGGATTACTGATCAATGCGCAATACGCGCCCCGACTGGCCCAGTATTCATGCTGAACCTGGTTCAGTTGCGCAAAATCCAAACCATGCCGCAGCATCAGCCAGTGCATCAGCTCATGCACTGAGTGACTGTAAAACTCAGCTAATTGCTCAGTCGCCTGCTGACAAGTACGCAGTGAATAAAATAAAGCCAGTTGATCACTGTCTGGGGCCAGTCGCTCTTTGTAATTGAAACTCTCATTCAGCGAGAGATAAAGCTGCAGGCGTTGCGGCTGGCCATAACTAAAACCGGCACTGCGACCTAACGCCTTAAAATGAGTGACTAACGCCTTTGTCTCCTCAACAGAACAAAGTTGCTGCGGATCTTTCAGCCAAAGCTCCAACTGCAGTTCAGCCAATGTACTGCTGGCAATAGGCTGATACTGGTGTTTATCCGCCGTTTTAGTGGTTATTTCAACAGCCTGCGCCTGCTGTGCATAGGAGTGAATAATAAAACTTTCGTCGTCCGGCTCAATTATCACCCCATAACGGTAATCACCGTCCGCCATTGAACTGCAACCTGCCAGCAACACAACCACCCAACCCCACAGCACTTTCATCTGACTTTATCCCTTTGTTTATTTATGGTTATCCATTCCCGGTCAATCAGGCATAGGGCCACTTTTGTACAATTTAACTGTATGCCATGCAAGTAGGGCTAGTACTAAATAACTAAATCGACGGTTGCGAGTAATCCTTTGATGCAGCGCATGCCGGAGTTTTTCTACTTTGTTATGCCACGGGCGATAGACAAGTAAAAACAACAGTTTGAACTTCGGGTTTTCAGCCAGCTACTTTTGCGTTTTCTTAATCTTGTGAATGATGTAATTGTCCACAATAAAGGTCACGCTTTTCGCACGCCTGTACTGACCTTTGGCCTGGTTTCACCACTTTACGCTACAGGCCTTTTAGGCTCCATTCAGCGCCAATCCTCGGGTTCAGGTGGATATCCGCTTCATCTTCATAAAATACCGGATGGTCAGAACTGCTGTCGTCCAGCGCTTCACACATCGCCGCTAACTTCGCATCTTTGTCCTGGTCTCGTATGGTTAGGGTCGGGGCGGCCCGACGCCAGATCATACCCAGCTTTGGCAACCAACGTCTGATGGTGGAACTATGCGGCTTGATGCTACACGGCTTTCTGAGCAGCAACGCGAACAACTCAGTACTCCAGCGTGAGCGCTGATAATCCAAGGTTCGCGGCATTTACTCCAATGACAGTCTCAATACCTTACAGATAAAGGCTTTAGGCTGGCGGACTGGCCTACCAACTCCTTTTGTTTCCAAGCCATCAACACTGGCGACTTCAGATTTAGTGGCACCTTTTAACATCAGCAGAACCGCATTGGCTCTGCGGCATAGGTCTTTATCTCTGGTTCTATGAATGACTTTCTTCAAACGATGGGTTTCAGCCTACAAGTGATCTACTAATTGGAACAGTTATTTACACGAATAAGCTCAGTGAGTTTATATCTATAAGCGGGTGTCTTCCTTTCACACCCCATTTTATAGATCTGCTTTTGTCATTTATCGAGCAGGACATAAGTCACCAATGCCAGCACCAGCATGCTCATCCCGGTAAATAAAGGAAAACAATCAAAAAATAAATCAATTGAGAGGCCAACAAATCCGCCCAGTACAGTGAACTTATGCAGAATTGAATAATTTTTTATTCCTTTAAACATAGAACATCCTTGATTCAAAGCCTTCTCACCGCTGAATATACAATCTCACGGGTTACGACTATATTTTAAATTAATACATCGGCTAAAACATTTAGCCAAATAATTGTTGAATCATAATCTGAAGACAAACACCAAGTGCGATACCCAAACTGGCGCCAAAAATTACACTACGCCTACAAAGGGTGAGTTTTCTTTTCCAACACATAATATCTCCCTGTGTCTAAATAACTAACAAATACAGGCCTTGGGCTTCGTAATTGGCCTGCCCACTCATTTTGTATTCAACTCAAGCAGAGCAGCATCGGCTTTTTGTATAGATATTTATCTCTAGTTTAATGAATAACTTTTTAAAACTACGAGCCTTATCGCCATGGAAAAATATCATTTCGCATATACTCAAAGCGGTTTAATGATACATCGGAGCATTAGCACCGAATCGAATTTCCACCTACCAGCGATCTATTAATCGAAACTGTCATTTAGTGTCTTTGATTCGTGGTCAGCGACTTACATAATGAGATAGCCAAACCGTTAAAAACACTAGCGGTAAAGCAACAAACAAACTCAATACTAAATTAAAAGAAAATACTCTCAAATTACCAAAAAAACCTAGACCATTGTTTTTTTCAAAGAAAAAAATCATGCTAATGATGACAAATGTGGCTGTACCCATTGTGATCTGGGCGGATAGGTTACCTGGAAGAATAAATAAAAAAGAAAATAATATAGCTATTGATAAAACCATAGTAACGGTATGTTTCTTACTCCAGATCATACAATACCTCCCAAAGGATAATCGGAGGGCATAGCCCTCCGATACAAAGTGTTATTTGCCAATTTCGTAAGCGATAAAACCGACTACACCACCTAAAAGAGCTCCGCCCAAGAAACCAGCAACCCCAAAGATTGCACCAGCTCTCGCTCCGTAACCTGCACCGCGCGCAGCTGCCGCCGCATAACCTCCAGCACCAAGACCTGTAGCTATAGCACCGCCAGCTACTGCGTCACCACGATCGCCACCACTGATATAAGCCACTTGCTCAAATGTTAACTCTTTCATGATATGTCTCCTTGAGTTAAGTAAAGTCTGAAAAACAAGCTTTTGACAAACCAAAACAATCTCGTTTTGGCTCCTTATCTGCGCTGTTTCACTCATGTCCGACGACAATAAACCCACACAAGAACGAGCGCGGATCCAATGCGCACCAAAACTTATAGTTAACTTTAATTTAAATATAAATTAACAAAAAGAAATGGCAAGCCAAAGATCACGATGAACACAAGAATGAGTTTTAATGGTTTGAAGACGAAAGAAATTTAGTTTTGCAGATGGCTGAGCCCCTGACGCTCTGCACTGAAAACCAAACAGGGGCTCTGTCGCCCCTGCCTGACAAAGGAGAAAAACCTACAACACTTCCACTTTAATTCTCGCTATCACATCCAGCGCCTTTTGTTTGGCCTGATCGACGTTATCACCTAAAGCCAAAGCCACACCCATGCGGCGTTCGCCTTGTACTTCGGGTTTACCAAACAGCCGCAAGTCGGTGTCGGGTTGCATTAACGCCTGAGCTAAGTTGCCATAACCAATTTGCTGTGAGTTGCCAGGAACCAGCAATACAGCAGAAGCGGCCGGGCCGTATTGGCGGATAACAGGAATAGGCAAACCTAAAATAGCGCGGGCATGCAAAGCAAATTCAGAATAGTTTTGCGAAATTAAAGTCACCATGCCGGTGTCGTGTGGCCGGGGTGACACTTCGCTAAACCAGACATCGTCGCCTTTGACAAACAGCTCGACGCCAAATAAACCATAACCACCTAAAGCTTCAGTCACCAAAGCGGCATAACGCTGGGCTTTTTCTAACGCAGCGGCTGACATCACCTGAGGTTGCCAGGATTCGCGGTAATCGCCTTTTTCCTGGCGATGACCCACAGGTTCGCAGTATTGAGTACCGGAAAAGGAACGCACTGTCAGCAGAGTGATTTCATAATCGAAGTCGATAAAACCTTCCACTATCACCCGGCCTTTACCAGCACGGCCGCCTTCCTGAGCATAAGCCCAGGCAGCCTCTAAATCGGCGTCGGATTTCAGTACAGACTGGCCTTTACCTGAGGACGACATAATAGGTTTTACCACACAAGGGTAACCAATATGCGCCACAGCAGCTAAGTAGCTGGCTTTGTCATCAGCAAAACGGAATGGCGAGGTTGGCAGTTGTAACTCTTCAGCGGCTAAACGGCGGATGCCTTCGCGGTTCATAGTTAAGTTGGCGGCTTTGGCGCTTGGGATCACAGTGAAACCTTGCTGCTCGAGTTCCACCAGCGTACTGGTAGCAATGGCTTCCAGCTCAGGAACTATCAGTGCAGGCTTTTCTTTGATCACGATTTGACGCAAAGCCGCACCGTCCAGCATAGAGATGACATAACAACGGTCTGCCACCTGCATGGCAGGCGCATTGGCGTAACGGTCGACTGCTATCACTTCGCAGCCTAACCGCTTTAACTCAATACATACTTCTTTGCCCAGCTCACCGCTGCCCAGCAGCAGTACTTTAGTGGCGTTGGCCGCGCCCGGGGTTCCTATCTGGCTCATGCGTTGCACTTCCTCAGCGAAATTCAATGGCAAAGAGCATACCAAAAATCAGCTCTGAACACTTCATGATTTCAGCCAGAGAAGCTAGGCTGAGGTATAGTAAAACACTGTCCAGATCGAGGTTTTTATGTCAGAGCAATTATGCCCTTTATGCCAGCAAAACAATTTATGCAAAGCTGGCACTGCGGAACAAAACCAGTGTTGGTGTATGGCGCAGCAATTTCCGGCGGAGCTATTGGCTCAGGCGCCGGACCAAAATAGCTGTATTTGTAGAGACTGCTTAGCGCGTTTTGCGCAACAAACAACAGCGGTGCAGCAGTTTAAACCCGTCTGATTTATTTGCTGTTTTGCCATTTGCCTGAGCGTTTCATCGTGCCCCAGCTACTTTTGCTGTTTCGCGCCCAAAGCCACAGGCCTTTTAACCGCCACCAGGAATTCAACTGGCGATAGCCAAAGTTTTCCAGCACTGCCATAAAAAACAACCGCATGATGCTGCGCCCGCCTGGATAGACCGGATACGACATTTCTTCCAGCACCAGCGCGACCACAGAAATCAATATGCCAAAACCTATGGTCACCACTAAGAAGGCCAATAAAGCGGCCGGGTCTAACCAACCAGCCAGCCAGGTAAATAACATAAATAAATACCCCATGACTTCCAGCGCCGGGCCCAGGGCTTCAAATAGCAAGGCAAAAGGAAAAGCCAGCCAGCCGACCACACCGGATTTAGGATGGAATAACAACGACATATTCGCACTTAAACTTTCCAGTAAACCACGCTGCCAGCGCACCCGCTGCTGCGCTAAGGTCGCTACATCTTCCGGTGCTTCAGTCCAGCAAACCGGGTCCGGAATAAAATAAATGCGGTATTTGCGTTGATGCAGCCGCATGTGTTTATGCATCCGCACCACCAGTTCCATATCTTCGCCTATAGTTTTATGCCGGTAGCCACCCACTTCAATCACCAAATCTTTTTTAAACAAACCAAAAGCACCGCTGATGATTAACAACGCATTTAAAGACGACCAGCCCAGGCGGCCAAACAAGAAACCACGCAGGTATTCCACTATTTGCAGTTGCGGCAATATTTTGTTTGGTAAAGCGGCTTTTAATAACAAACCATCTTTTACTTCACAGCCGTTGGCAATACGTACTGTGCCACCAGCAGCTATGGCGTCCGGGTCTTCCAAAAAAGGCCGGATAATACGCAGCAGGCTGTCGCGCTGCAAAATAGAGTCGGCGTCTACACCACAAAACAGTGGGAAACGCGAAAGATTCACCCCGGCGTTTAACGCATCAGCTTTACCGCCATTGGCTTTGTCTATCACTTTTAAATTCGGGTAACGGCTGGATTGATAAATGCCGCGAATGGGCTGGCAAGGTAAACGTAAAGGGCAAGTGGCCGAAGACAAACTTAAGGCAAAACTTTGTTTGAGGACCTCTAAAGTGTCATCTTTGGAGCCGTCGTTGATGACGATCACTTCATATTCAGGGTACGTCAGTTGCAATAAAGACAACACTGAGCTGGCGATGGTTTCCTGCTCGTTATACGCAGGCACCAGCACAGAAATAGGCGTTAAAAAGCTGGCATAGCTGGCCGGCAACAACTCAGTTCGTGCCGATTGGATATGGCTGCGCATCACCAGTAACGCTACTAAATTCAGCGTTAGGTAACCTGCTGACAAACAGACAAAATACCCCACCAACAGCCATTGCAAAGGCACCAGCCAGGGAGCCAAATCCAACTGCTGTACCCATTGATGGGTCAGTTCTATGACCTGCTGCATCCAGTCGTTCATCATCAGGTTCTCCCTTGGTGCTGACGTTGTTGTTCTTCTTTTACCTGCAACAAAATCGCCAGTGCAAAAGGATCTGTCAGTTGTTGCTGCCAGAGTTGTAGCTGCGCCTCGTCAACACCGGGTAAGCTGATTAGGCTCTGTGCGGCACGATACCGTACCCACCAGTTGGGATCCGACAACATGTTCAACAATAAAGGCGCGTCAGAACTGTCGCCTAACCGGGCCAGAGCTTTGGCAAGCTGCACCCGAACTTCCCATTGTGGATGTTCAACCTGCTGGCGCAATAATGGCAGTAAATCCGGCGATACAGCGCTGGCAAAAGCTGTAGTCAGTAGTTCCATTTCATCCGGATATTGTGTTAAAGCCTGCTGGATCAGCGGTTGGCTGTCGATCGGCGATAAGATATGCATTAGCTTAATTAACCGTCTGAGTTCTTTGGCTGTGGCTTTTTCGGCGCACTCTGTCACAGACCGAACCATCAGATCGTGCGGCAAGCGCACTAACAAACCAGCGACCCGGCTGACCGACCAGTCGTCGCGATAAATTTGACTCAAAATAACCGGCAGGCCCAATTTGGCGTCTATCGACAACAAAGCCCGGGCCGCCACTAAAGAGAAAATCGTTCTTTTATCCAGCACATGTGGCAACAGCTCAGCAAAAGCCGATTTTTCCTGCACTATGCCCAGCGCCATAATGGCGGTTAACTTTTTATCTGTACTGTAGCCATGCAGCCACTGTTTCATCACTGGGATCAGATCCAAGCGCTGCGCCAGTTCGGCCAGCCGGGTTGACGCGCTGCCCCGCACTGTTTGTTCAAGCTGCAACCACAATTGCACTACAAAACCAAAACCTTCCGCATTAAGCTGAGGCAAAGGGCCCGTTGTTTGTTCCGGCGAATAAATCCAGGAGAACAGAATAGGAGTCCACTGTTCCGTGGCCTGCTGGCGGCTTTTTTCTCGCTGTCGTCTTTCGTAATGCATAAACAGCGTCAACAGCAATAGCATCAGTGTCATCAGCAATAACACAGCGCTGCTGTACCACACCAACTGCACTATCACATCAGAGTGTGTATCGGACACCTAAACCCACCTCAGTTTTTTCGTATAACACATCTTGTTCAGACCAGCTCAGGTTGTATAACAAGCTCCAATCGGTGGCAAAAGCAAACTGACCAAATAAACCAATGCGGGTGACATCCATCACCAGTACCCGGTTGGGCAGGCGTTCCAGCTCTTTGCCCTTCACCAGTAAGGCAGTGAGATAATCCGTATCGTTAAAGTAATAACTGGCTTGCAGTACATGAGTATTGGCTGAGCCTGTGTCTTCGGGTCTGGAGTGATACAAGGTGTA
This sequence comes from Rheinheimera mesophila, assembly GCF_000986865.1. GTDB lineage: Bacteria > Pseudomonadota > Gammaproteobacteria > Enterobacterales > Alteromonadaceae > Pararheinheimera > Pararheinheimera mesophila. Next base: position 38,081 of record NZ_LAVS01000011.1, on the reverse strand, counting down.
GGCGTAGCGCCATGAGCCCCGATAATGTTCATTCATCAGGCTGTAACTGCGGCTGTCCTGCTGATCATCATTTGATACAGAGACTCCCGGTGTCACCACCCAACCTTTAGTCCATTGCCAGGCCAGTTGACTGCCCAGTGAGAGCTCAGGCCTTACTCTGTTTTGCGGACTATAGGCGGCTTGACCTAACCAGGTGAGATCATCACTGAGTTTATAGTAGCCATCCGTCAGCCATTCCTGATCCTTTAAGTCAAAACGCTTACTGCGCTGCCAGCGGGCTCCCCAGCCATAATCTGTGGTTGCATGACGTAATCCGGCATAATAAAACGAACCGTCAGCAAAACTGTCCGACAACTGTTCATAACCAGCTCCGCTTTCCAATTGATAACTGTCCGCTGCCACAGCACAGACAGGCATGAAAGCGGACAACATAAAGACGAAACTTTTCATCATCCTTGTTTCCCTATCAGACGACGTAAACGGGCACTTAATTCAGGCGGCTGAAATGGTTTGACTAAGTAGTCGTCTGCACCTTTTTTCAGCGCAAGAGCTATGTCTTCTTCTCCCATTTTGGAGGTCAGAATCAATACGGGAACACTAGCCATAGCCGCTTGGTTGCGAATTAATTCCAGTAAAAACAAGCCGTCAAAAAATGGCAGCATTAAATCCAGTACGACAGCACTAAAGTCGCGACCGGATAACACCAACTCCTGCGCCTGTTGACCATCTTTCAGCCATTCCACTTGATAACCATCACGTTGCAGAATAAAAACCAATAACTTGCCAATCAGCTCATCATCCTCAACCAGCAATACAGTTTTAACGCCCATTCATACTCCACAGATCGGCTGTCTCTGGCTCCTTTCTTAAGCTAATTCACTGACATGTTCAAGCTGTAGAGAAAAAAAAGACAATAGAGGTTACTCAATTAGCAGTGAGCCACTGGATTTTGTATACAAATTAAATTAGTGTATTCAAAAATATTTAAGGTAGATGACGATGTGGCGTGACTTTAGCTTATCGGCCATAGCTGCTGGCTTTGTGGCAGTCTTGGTGGGCTTTGCCAGTTCAGTGGCTATTGTGTTTCAGGCTGCAGCAGCCGCAGGTGCCGATCAGGTGGTGATGGCGTCCTGGATTTTAGCTCTGGGTTTAGGCATGGGCCTGACCTGCATTGGTTTGTCTTGCTATTTTAAAGCTCCTGTTTTAACCGCATGGTCCACGCCCGGAGCTGCACTTTTAGTCAGCAGTTTACCGGGCCTGAGTTTAGCTGAAGCTGTGGGCGTGTTTATCTTTGCCGCCGCTTTAAGTTTAGTCTTGGGTTTGACCGGTTGGTTTGAAAAACTCAGCGCGAAAATTCCACTGCAAATCGCCTCTGCCATGCTGGCCGGTATTTTATTTAACTTCGGGTTGTCGATTTTTACCTCTTTGCAGCAGGACTTGTGGCTGGTTGGTTTGATGTGCGTCACTTACCTGATCAGCAAACAGTACCTGCCGCGTTATGCTATTCCGCTGGTGTTGGTGGTGGCTGTGCTTTATGCCAGTTTGCAAGGACAACTGAGCCTGGCTCAGGTGCATCTAGACTGGCCTGCTCCGGTCTGGATTTGGCCAGACTGGTCTCTCAGCGCATTCATTGGTGTAGGCGTACCACTTTTTATTGTCACTTTAACCTCGCAAAATATTCCGGGTTTAGCGGTATTTAAAAGCAGTGGTTACCACCTGCCGGTGTCGCCTTTGATCAATGCCAGTGCGCTGACCACTATAGTATTGGCACCATTAGGCGCTTTTTCGATCAATTTAGCCGCTATTACAGCCGCCATTTGTGCCAGCCCTGAAGCTCATACCGATCCGGCCAAAAGATACAGCGCCGGGGTGGCCGCCGGTATTTTTTACCTGCTGACTGGTGTAGCTGGCGCTGCTGTGGTGGCGTTATTTGCCGCCTTTCCAGCCACTTTAGTCACAGCGTTAGCAGGACTGGCGTTGCTTGGTACTATAGCTACGAATTTGACTCTGACCACCCAGGCCGGGCCAAACAGAGAAGCCGCTGTAGTCACCTTACTGGTGACAGTTTCAGGCGTTAGTTTTTTTGGCATCGCCTCGGCTTTCTGGGGCTTAGTCGCAGGTTTACTCTGTGTGCTGGTCCTCAAACTACCGAAAAAACAGGTGGTCTGAGATGACTAAAGCCAGTTTATATCAGCAGTTAAAACAGGATATCCGGCAGGGCGTCTGGCCAGCGGGTACAGTACTGAATCAACAAAAGTTATCGGAGTATTATCAGGTTAGTCGCATTCCGGTGCGGGATGCGTTACAGCAACTCAAAGCAGAAGCGCTATTAGTCATGGCAGGCAAAGCCAGTTTAATGGTGCCGCCTTTAACCGCAGCAGAAGCTGAAGAGTTGTATCAAATTCGCCTGCAACTGGAACCTATGGCGCTGCGTCGGGCTTTTCCTCAGCTTAGTTTTGCTTTGCTCGGTCAGGCCGAAGATTTATTGCAGCGAATTGAGCAGGATCAGCATTTATCCGCAGCAGACAGAGGCGCACTCAACTGGCAATTTCACCTGATGTTGTATCAGGCCAGTCATTGCCCGCATTTGCTGCGTTTACTGCACAGTCTGCACCAGCAAGTGGAACGTTATTTAGGTTTTCAGGAAATCAGCCTGAACTATGCCGATACCAGTCATCAGGAGCATTGGCAATTACTGGAGTTACTGCGATCGCAGCAATTGGACGCTGCTGTCACTTTACTACAGCAGCATATTCAGCAGGCCGGTGAGTTATTAGTCACTCACCTGCGCCAGCTTAGCACCTAGTGTTTCGCCGGGGGCTTATACCTTCCGGCGGCGCCAGAAGGCTAAAGCAGCCAGAGCCAGCAGTAAAGTTGGCGCAGAAGAACCACTGCCTGAACTGTCGCTGCTACCAGCCAGAGTGTTGGGTACAGGATTCAAATTAGCTGCTGTAGTTGGGCTGTCATTGATGATACTAATACGCTCAATAGTCACCAGGTTACTGGCAGTCACAGCTACATTATTCGCCAGATCTGTGGCGCTGTATGAACGCAGTGGTACTCCTGCAAATTTTCCTGTCGCTGGTACATATAAGTCCTCAATACTGTCGAGAATAGACATGCCTGTTCCCTGGACTGTACCAAATACTGTAAAGCCACTATTTTGTTTATCCAGATTACTGGCATTGTTTTCCAGATTGACAAACCACTGAATAGTGGCGCTATTGGGACTATTTGCCACTTTTGCCATAGCCACAGTGCCACGCACGTTAGATAGTTTAGGCTCGTTATCAACCGGGCCTCTTGGGGTTACAGCGGTAAATGGGTTGGTATTATTACCACTGTAGCGGAAGCCTCCCCCCTGAATGACAAAGTCTTTTACTGAACGGTGGAGCAGGACATTGTTGTATGAACCATCTCTGACGTACGTCAGGAAATTAGCCACAGTTTTTGGCGTAGTTTGGTCAAACAGGTTGATTTCAAAATCACCCATATTGGTTTCTACCAACACAATAGTAGCGACAGCGGGATGGCTGAACGCCAAAGCAGCGGTAAAGGTTGCCGCAAATATAGATTTTTTTAACATGCTAAGGCTCTTTGCGAATAAAGTGCGTTGACTTTAATCGAATAACCAAAGCTCAAGCCAGCAGCATTACAATTGGTAACGAACTAGCTAACTTTATTAACCTTTTTGCCTGCTGATCCCGCTGCCGCAAAGCGTCTTTTCTTCTTATAGGCAGGTTTTTGTTGAGGAGCTGTTTTGGCGATTTCAGCCGATACCTGAGCCTGTTGTATTAACAAGGCAATTTCTGGCTGCAACTGCGCCATAAACTGCGGGTAATCTTGTTGTTGATGGCAAATTTGTTCCAGTTGAGCTTCCCACAAAGCGGTTAAATCTGGTGTGGTGATGCGTTGTGGCAAGCTCTGAATAAAAACACGGCCCAACTGACTGGCACGAATTTGTTTGCCCTGGCGCTGTAAATAACCGCGCTTAAACAACAACTCCAGAATACCAGCCCGGGTTGCTTCGGTACCTAAGCCTGCTGTTTCTTTTAGAATACGCTTGAGTTCAGGATCCGTAACAAAACGGCTGATCCCCGTCATCGCGGCCAATAACGTGGCATCGGTAAAATAAGCTGGGGGTTGGGTTTGTTTCGACAACAACTCTGACTGACCGGATTGCAACTGTTGGCCTTTTGTCAGAGGCGGTAAACTTTGTTGCTCATCAGTATCCTCGTCTTGCTCCTCTTTCTGACTGGCCTTGTAAAAAGCTTTCCAGCCTAACGACTGCACCAAACGCGCCTGAGCTTTAAATACACCTCCGGCAATTTTCAGCAGCGCCTGCTGCTCAAGATAGCAGTAGGGTGGGAAAAACTGCCATAAAAACTGCCGGGCGATCAGCCAGTAGAGCTTGGCTTCACTGCTATTCAGGCTGGCTGATTTCAGCGCTTTATCGGTCGGAATAATAGCGTGGTGAGCAGTAATTTTACTGTCATCCCAGGCTTTGCTGCGCAGACTCAGAGTCGCCTGCTGTTGCATATCGGCAAGCTCCGGGCTGTTGGCCACTATGGCGCGACACACCGCAGCAGACTGACTAAATTGCTGTTCTGGTACATACCGGCAATCCGAGCGTGGGTAGGTGATCAGTTGATGGCGTTCATACAATTGCTGGCAGGTATCCAGTACTTGTTGCGCTGTCATGCCATACAGTTTGGCCGCTTCAATTTGCAGAGCCGACAAACTAAAAGGCAAAGGCGCGTACTGTTTTTTCGGCAGTTGTTGCACTTGCTCTACTACAGCCACTTGATGGCTGGTTTTACGTTGTACCAGTTCAGCCAATTCGCGACTCAATACCCGGCCCTCTTCATCCTGATAAGGTGCGCAGGCCTCACTGGGCTGCCACATGGCAGTAAAAGGCCAGTCGGCTGTGGTTATATGTGCTTTGACCTGATAAAAATCACGGCTGACAAAGTTCTCTATTTGTAAGTCGCGTTGTACCACTAATCCCAGGACTGGCGTTTGTACCCGGCCAACGGACAACACTCCCTGATAGCCTTGTTTCTGGCCATGCAGGGTATAAGCACGGGTTAAATTAATGCCATACAGCCAGTCGGCTCTGCTGCGCGCCAGGGCACTTTGCGACAAAGGCGCAAACTCAGAATTTTGCTTTAACTGCTGCAAAGCCAAACGCACAGCGCCTGGAGTTAAATCGTTGAGTAGTAATCTTTTGGTTTGTTTCAGTTTGCCTGGGCTGATTTTGCTATGTTGCAGCACTTCATCCACCAGCAACTGGCCCTCTCTGTCCGGGTCACCCGCGTGCACCAGTTCAGTCGCTTCTTTGATCAACTGAGTGAGCACTTTAAGCTGAGCTTTACTTTGAGCTTTAGGGATCAGCTTCCATTGGTCTGGCACTATAGGCAAATGCTCCAGCCGCCAGCTTTTGTAAGCGGCATCATAGTACTCGGGTTCAGCCTGTTCTAATAAGTGGCCAAGACACCAACTGACTTTATCGCCATTGCTAAGTTGCAGATAACCCTGCTGTTTTTGATGTGAGCCAAAAGCGTCGGCTATAGCGCGGGCCATGCTTGGCTTTTCGGCGATATATAATCTCATAAGCAATTGACTGTATGAAAACACAGTTAATTTAACCCTAATTTTTGCTAAAAAGCAAAGACAGCAGCATTTGTTTTCTGTTGGGTACGGAGTAAGCTAAGACTTTGCCGGTGCAAACCGGGGTTAAGTCAGGTGAATTGTCAGTTTTGATCACTCTTTCAGCCTTCAGCACAGCACTGATCCGTAACCTTCTGCTGGCCCTTGGTTACTTTGCGTTTGGATATCTGGCCTTGATGCTGGCCATAGCACCGGGTCTGGCTACTGCTGTGTTTCCCTCTGTTGGTATTGCCATAGCGGCGACTCTGCTGTGGGGTTATCCCATGCTGTTTGGTACTTTTCTCGGCTCTTTTGTATTGATTTTCAGTAGAGGCGATTGGCCGGATAGCAGCCTGTGGCCGGAGCAACTGCAGCACTGTTTTAGCATGGCGGCGGTGACCGTCTTGACCGTGGCGATAGCCGTCTGGTCTGTGCGGCGTTTTGCTGACTTTCACACCGCACTGACCTATGAACGAAGCATCATAGGTTTATTTATTCTGGCGGGCCCTGTTGCTTGCCTGATCAGCTCAGGTTTATCGACAGCGGTGTTGCTGCAGCATAATGTTCTCAGTACCGATGAGGTGCAACTGAATTGGCTGACCTGGTGGATAGGTGACATGCTGGGTGTCATGATCTTTCTGCCTTTAACCTTTATGCTGTTTGCCAGACCCCGGGCTTTATGGCGGTCACGTTGGCTGACGGTAGGCTTGCCTCTGCTGGTCTGTGCCGTGCTGGTCACTGCATTGTCTATTCGGGCTCGTTTTCAGTATCAGGACACTCAGCAGCAGCGTTTTTTTGATCAGGCAGAACAAATCAATGCCACTTTCCAGTTCAGGGTCAGCAAAGTGTTGCAAAAAATGCAGTCGCTCGAGCGCTTATTTGCCACTCAGCCTGAGATCACGGATGCTATGTTCCAGCAGTTTCTGCAGCATTATCCCTGGCAGGAATCTGGCGTATTGTACTTTGATTGGGTCGAACAAGTCAGTCATGCACAGCGACTTGAACTTGAGCCCGCCTTAGCCTTTTTGGAGTATGCCAATCCGGGAGTAAAATATGCTGAGGTCAGGCCGAGCTATAGCATCGTCCGCTACATGGCGTCGGCAACAGGCGACCGCAGTCTGATTGGCCTGGATTTAAGCGCTGAAGCAAAACGCAAGGAAGCCATGGACTACGCCAGAGATAAGGGCGAAATCAGTATGACGGCCCCGGTCAAGCTGGTGAATGGAGATGATGCAGTATTGTTTTTTATTCCTGTGTATCAACATGGTACAGAGCCTAAAACGCAGGCCGAGCGCAGACAGCAACTGCGTGGTTTTGTCTGCGGTATTTTTTCAACCAAAGTTCTGGTACAAACCAGCTTAAGCCAATACGACAACTCACAATTCAACCTACAAATCAGAGACTTGGGAACAGGTGACTTGTATTATGGCGCACCACTGGCTTCATCGGATCCGCAGTGGCTGAACTGGGTTAATTTTTGGTCTTACGCTGGCCGGACTATGGAGTTACAACTGGTCCCCAGCGCGAAAATGCTGGCAGCAAACTCTGGTCAGCAAAGCTGGTATGTGCTGACCGGTGGCTTGGTGTTATCCAGCTTATTGGGCATCTTTCTGTTAGTGCTGACCGGACGCTCAGCGCGGATTGAGCACTTAATAGCACAACGCACCAAAGAGCTCAGTTCGATCCTTGATAATGCAGTTGAGTCCATCATCATAGTGGATCAGCAAGGGCTGATCGAAAGGGTTAATAAAGAAACCTCCTTGTTGTTTGGTTACCCTATGCCCGCACTGTTGCGTCAGCCGGTTAGCAAATTATTGGCCTATTTACCTGAGCATAAAAATCACCAACTGCTGCAACCTTTGATGCTCGAGCAGTTGAACTTATGGGTAGGCCACACGGTGGAGGTAACTGGACTGAATCAGGAAGGCCAGCAAATACCGCTGGAAATGGGGTTAAGCCGGGTTGATATTGCAGATAAACATTTATACACCCTAATGCTGCATGACTTGAGAGAGCGTAAAAAAATAGACCGGATGAAAAGCGAGTTCATCTCTACCGTCAGCCATGAATTACGCACGCCCTTGACCTCTATTAATGGTTCTTTGGGCTTATTAGCAGGTGGTGTAGTGGGAGAATTGCCCCCACAAGCCCAGCAATTGGTGCAAATAGCCAAAACCAATACCGACCGTCTGGCTCGTCTGGTCAATGATATTCTGGATATTGAAAAACTGGAATTTGGCCAGTTAAAGCTGCAGCCCTCAGAGGTTGAAGTGCTGGCGTTATTGCAGGAAGCTAAGGCTCAAAATCAGGCCTATGCCGATAAGTATCTGGTCAGGCTGGATTTAGTGGCACCACCAGAGGCCGCGCCTGTGTATTTGTATCAGGATAAATTCCGCTTGCTGCAAATTCTGTCGAATTTGATCTCCAATGCTATTAAGTTTTCACCCAGTCATTCAGTCGTAACGTTAAGTTATCAATTAAAACAGCAGCAACTGGTGATCCAGGTGACCGATCAGGGTGCAGGCATAGCCGAATCTTTCAGAAGCAAAATTTTCCAGAAATTCGCTCAGGCCGACAGCTCCGACAGTCGCAGTAATCAGGGTTCAGGCCTGGGGTTAAATATCAGTAAAACCCTGGTGGAGATGATGCAAGGCAGTATAGATTTTGAATCAGAACTGGGTAAAGGTACCTGCTTTAGCCTGACTTTTCCTTACTATCCATCATTCAATCGACACGAAAAAACTCAGCAGTCGGAATAGCGACAAGCGGGCTTAAAAAATGGCTACTCCCAGCTCACTCCTTTTTGCTCGCGTATAGCCGCCTGCATTAATGCAATTAGCGGCACGGCGCGATGTTTTAGCGGAACCGTATTAGGTTTTTCCTGGTCTTTATCGGCTGAATCATCAGGTAATTCAGCCTGCTCACGGGCTTCCAATTCGGTTAAGCCTTGTTGCAACAACACCAACGCCTCTGCCACGTCGTCGGCAAACAAAGCGCCGGGAGCTTTAGGTAAACGGCCCATCAACTCTAACAGTTGCAAAGCGATATGGCCAAACATCGGCACTGGCGCGGCGGCTACAGATTTAAACGTAATTAACATAACGGTCTGACTTCCAGAGAAATGAAACTTCAGCATGCGCTGTTCGGCAGTAAAGCACAAGCGAATGCCATGATGCTCAGGCAGAGCCTATACAAAAGGCTCGTACCTCTTTAGAATTCAATAAATTTGCAAATTTTACATAAGCTAACGTTCTGGTTACAAGGATAGTGTATGACGCTGTTGCCACGTGTTTTGTCTGGTCTGTATGTTATTTTTTCTCTGCTGTTTTTAACCGCCTGCGGAGGGTCCGATAAAACTGAGGATGCCACTGCTGTTGCAGTCAGTGCCAGCACAGCCAGTTTGGATATAGGTTTTCCTGAGCGTTTTAGTACCATTTCCGCTACGGTCAGAGACGCTGACGGCGAGCTGTTGCGCAATGCCACAGTCCAGTTCAGTACCACCTTAGGCAGCTTTAGTGCAACCGAAGCCATCACCCGCACTACAGCAGAAACTGGCCGTGGTGGTTCTAATGATGCAGGCAATGGAGTTGCGGCTGTGCGCCTGTTTCCAGGTCAAAGTGCGGGTTCAGCGACAGTGACTGTGTATGTCAATGGCGTGCAGACCACCACCACAGTCACTATCGCAGGCACTGCAGTCGAACCTGAACGGCCTGTACCAGCCAGCATCAGTATTGCAGCCAGTGAACGCGCTATTTTTGTAGCTGGTGTCGGCCAGATGGAAAGCAGCACTATTACAGTGCGTTTGCTGACCTCCACAGGTGGCGCAGCGAAGGATGCCCCGGCGGGTATCAATAACGTGCGGGTGAGTTTTGTCACTCAGCCTAATGGTGGTGAATTGCTGCTTGGGACACAATCGTCAGGTCAGTTGGTGCAAAACACTAAGACTCTGGATGTAGCCACCACCAATGGCGTTGCCACCTTAACGCTGAATTCAGGCCAGTTACCCGGAGTGGTGGAACTCAAAGCTGAAGCTTTGGACACTACAGGCGCCAGTTATAGCCCGGCGATCCAAACCACAGCGTCGGTACTGAGTATAGCCTCAGGCCCTGCTCACTCTATTGTGTTCAGTTATCCAATCGAAGCTGGTATTCAGAATATGGGTAATGGTACCTACAGAAGGGAAGGCGGTTTGTTGGTCACTGACAGATACGGCAACCCTGTGGCTGACGGTACAGTGATCAACCTCGGGGTGATTGACAGCGTGTTATTGTCCAACAGAGCACCACAAATTAACTACGGTTTTGGCAGCACTGTGACTGACGGTAATGCCTCTACTACAGCCAATTCCACAATACTCACAGATTTAAGCAATGCCTTGTTTCAAAGTGCAGTGATTACCCGCAACAATACCAACCGTTTTATCGAAGCGCAGGACAGAGTGTTGATTTTTAACGCTCAGGCTGAAGATAAAAGTCGTTTTGTCGCCGCCTTGCCTACTCAGGCCAGCAGCGTGACAGTCAATAAAAACTACCTGAATACAGACACTGAGCTCGAATATCTGGTTGGAGCTTCATTATTAGGTATGCAGGTTGCGGGTGTAGACCCGGCCAAAGAAGGCCTGGTTAGCGGCCAGGCGGTAACAAAAGACGGTGCCGCCAGCTTTTACCTGACCTATCCGGCCAATCAGGATACTATTTCAACGGGTTGTGTGTCGCCTAATCTGGATACCCGTCATTCACCGCGCGGCTCGGCTCAGGTTTTTGTGGTGGCTGAAGCCAGTGGCAGCAGTGCCACCACTATTGATGACAGAGCCTGTTTCAATTACATCAGCCCTGCTGTGATCAGCTCCGGTATCACCAGCATCAGCGGTGACACTGTGCTGAGCCTGGAGATACGGGATCAAGGTGCAGTGCGCTTGCCTTTCCTTGGCTTTGATGCAGGTATTAGTTACGGTGCGTCAAACAACGGGAATTTGCAGGTGGAGGTGGGACATTGTTTGGCAACGGCCAGCTTACGCACCGATTTGTATGGGCAATGCGAACTGCAAATCAACACCAGCGGAGGCACTTCGGGTGATACCGCCACCATCACTTTAGGGGTTTCAGGTGGCACACCTTTAGCTATCTCTGTCACTGTGCCTTAACTTTTCTGCTGCAGTGGCAGACTGATCACCGCCTGAAAACCACAAACTATCCCTGAAGCTGCATAGAGGTTATGCAGCTTTAACTCTCCGTCACAACTTTCCACTGCTCTTTTGGCAATACTTAAACCTAAACCCACACCGTCTTTTTTACTTTGAGCCCGGAAAAAAGGCGTAAAAAGTTTAGCTAAATCATCATGCGCTACACCTGGGCCCTGATCGGAAATACAAATCTGCACCTGCTGCTCGTGCTGTTGCAGCTCTATAGTGACCAGAGTTAAAGCGGGAGTAAATTTGATGGCATTGCGGATCAGGTTTTCCAGTGCACGGTAAAGCAGGTCAGGGTCGGCCTGCACCCACACTGTGGTGTCTGCTTTGACCCGCAGTTGCTTTTGCTGCGACAAGGCCTCAAGCCGGCCGTCTTCAGCCACAGATTCCAGCAATTCCAACAGATCGACAGGCTGTAACTTGACTGCAGCAGCACCACTTTCCAGTCGTGAGTAGGTCAGAATTTCTTCAACTAAGGCGTTGAGTTTTTGCGTTTCGGCTTCAACTTTATCCAGTACCATGGCGCTTTCTGACGGCGTTTGCCGGGCTAGCCCAACCAAAATTTGTAAGCGGGCTAAGGGCGAACGGAACTCATGGGAGACATCATGCAATAAACGGCGTTGGCCACTGATGGCCTGTTCAACACTTTTGGCCATCTCATTGAAACTGCGGGCGACAGCGCCAAACTCATCCCGCCGCCCTGTGACTTTAGGCCCGAGTTGAGTCAGCCATTGATCCGAGGCCAGTGACTGCAAGGCTCGTTTTAATTGCCGCACCGGCGAGGCGAAGTACCAGGCCAACCATAAACTGACAGATAAGCTGGTCAGCAAAATAGCTGCCAGCAAAAATGCCGGATGAAACCATACGGGAGGCATAGCCAGGGTCGGCTTTACCGGCATGCCGGGCGGCGGACCTTGATCAGAGACACCTGTCGACGCTAAATCGGGTCTGGCGCCAGCGGGCGCTGGGCCAAAAGGTCGGGCGGGTTGTGCATTGTGTATGTCCAGACGTTGTGCTGGCACTGAGCTGGCGGCCATGACGCCTCTGCCACTGCGTAACCAATCCAGTAAAAACTCGTGGCGCGGTACAGCCAATAAAAACCAGCTTTGGCCGGATTTGTCCTGCACTTTGTATTCAGCTTGTTCGGTCAGTAATTCGGCCCAGTTTGACGGCACTTTACGCTGCAGATAATCTTCGCCCCTGGCATTGAGCAGTAGAATTTTGTCGCGGGACATAGGGTCGTCGTCCCAGCGCTGCAATACATCACCAAGTAACTGAATACCGCCTGAGTCTATCATCAGTTGAGCAGAGCCCAGCACCAGACGCAATTGTGGCCCTATCCAGACGGGCCTGGGTTCGTCTTCTGCGGCACGACTCAGTTCGTTAACCGCCCAGACTAAAGTACCGGCCAGAATCAGCGCGCCCCAAAAAGCGACTAAAAATTTCCAGAATACCTGCCCCATAATCAGTATCTGTGCATCAATTGATAACCTTTACCACGCACAGCCTCAATCCAGGCTTGATCACCCTCTCTTTTCCCCAGCTTTTGCCGGATATTACTGATGTGCACATCCAGACTGCGATCGTACTGAGTTAAGGTTTTACCTAACGCCTGCAGTGATAATTCAGCTTTGCTGACCAGCCGGCCCGCCTGACAGGCCAATACCCAAAGCACACTAAATTCAGCCCCGGTCAGTTGCACGGTCTGGCCATTGACCCAGGCTTTACGTGACCCGGGATCGAGCGTTAAAGGTCCGACTCTGACTTCAACAGGTTCATCTTGCTGCTGTTGTACCCGGCGTAAAATAGCCCGAATTCGGGCCACTAACTCCCGGGGTAAACAAGGCTTAGCAACATAGTCATCTGCGCCCAGCTCAAGGCCAAGCACTTTGTCGATATCATCCCCCTTCGCAGTTAACATAATGACGGGCATATTGGAATGCTGACGGATCTGGCGCAACAACGAGATGCCATCTAAGCCCGGCATCATCACATCCAACACCAATAATTCATAATGACCAGAAATAGCCTTACGCAGCCCCTGCTGGCTATCATTAGCAACCTGCACCTCAAAACCCTCGCGCTGCAAGTACGTACTTAGCATAGAGGTTAATTCACGGTCATCATCAATCAGCAATAATGGATTCAAGGCCTGGTACTCCGGTGTTGACTGGCCGCAGTTTAACCTTAAGCTGCTGAGTTTCTGAGCAGCTTTACATTTCTATACACTGGCTGCTATTTAGGTCCCGGTATTTAGCTTGATCCGCAATAAATAGCTGGAGGCTGTGATATACAAATAGTCTTTGTTCAGGCTCAAAGCCACATTAGCTGCCGCTACACCAGTTTGAATAGTGCCCAGATGTTCGCCTTTGGCATTCAACACCAGCACGCCCCCTGGTCCCGTTGCCAATAAATGGCCTGAAGGCAGTACCTTTAAACCATCAGGTAAACCGGGTTTAGTGTTCACCCAGGCGGTGGCGTCAAAAAATAACTGTCCTGCACCGACCGAGCCATCCGCAGACAAAGGATACTTCCACCACTGCGCCGCCTGTGGATCGGAATTGGCCACATAGAGCCACTGCTCATCTGGCGATAACGCCAAACCATTAGGTCGGGTGAGTTGATCAGTCACCAGCGTGACATCGCCACCTTTGAGCCAATACACGCCATTAAAAGCCAACTGCTTTTGCCTGGAGTCATCCGCGTCTTTAAGGCCATAAGGCGGATCAGTAAAGAGGTAGCTGCCATTGCTGTGCTGTATCACGTCATTAGGACTATTGAATAACTTATCCTGATAGTGAGTGATCAGGCTTTGATACTGTGGCCCTGTTGCGTTGACTGACGTCAAAACAGCTAAACGTCTGTCGCCATGTTGCGCCAGCACCAGTTGACCTTTCTGGTTAAAAATCAGACCGTTGGAACCTTGTTTAATCGAAGGTTCATCGACAAAACCTGTATGGCCTGAAGGGCTGAGGTACAAAGTTAAACCGTCTTTTGCATTCCAGCGCCAGACTTTATTGTCAGGCACATCGGAAAACAAAATATCCCCTGTGTTGGGCTCAGCCACCGGACCTTCAGCCCAACGAAAACCCTCTGCCAGTAGCTCCAGTTGAGCGTCAGCGGCAATCACCTGACTTAACTCTGGTTTTAGTTGCTGGACCGGATTGGCCGGAATAGGGGATGGATTGGCAAAAGCCAAAGCAGGGGTTAAAAAAAGCAGCGCTAGACTATGTCGCATCCTTGTCACCTTAGTAGTATTGGAAAGCTCTTCATGTTTCAAACAATGTAGCATTGTTAGCGCAACCAAAGCACTGCCTGAGGGATAAAAAAACCGCAGAATGATCTGCGGTTTATTCACAGGCTGGTGTTACAACAGACTTAGAAACTGACGTTCACACTCATCCATAAGTTACGGGCTTTGTCTTTATTGTTGAAATGGTCAACATAGCTGGCCTGATAGCCGTTTGCGCCATTTGCATCCAGAATACAGCTAGTGCCGCTATCACATTCCGCAAACTCTAAATCGTAGGTCGTGAAATCCTGATCAAACAAGTTATTGATCCGGGCTGTAAAAGTCACAGCGTCACTGGCGGCATAACTGGCGCCTAAATGATACACATCATAGGCTTTGTAATGCAGTGGAGCATTTTTAATAATGTCCCATGAGCGGAACCTGTTAGTCCGGATTTCGGACGTCAGGAATACTTTTAATTCATCAGTCGCATTCCAGTCGAGCGTCAGGTTCGCCATATGTTTAGCGGTGTTGGTCAGCGGCTGGCCTTTATTGGCACCACTTTTTTGTTCGCTGTCGGTGTAGGTGTAGTTGGCACGGAAAGCGATGTCGTCGATGATCTGCCAGCGTCCTGCCACTTCAGCACCTTTGATAGTCACACTGTCGATATTGACGGTTTTAGTGCTGGTCGCGTAGCCCAAATCAGCGTATTGACCCGTGCTGCTGCATACCAGGCCAGTTGAAGTACCACAAGGCTGGGAGGCAATTTTGTCGTCAAATTCGTTATTAAAAATAGTGATATTGAAGTTGTGGTGATCCGGGTGTTCCCAATAGGCCGCAATTTCAGTCGAGGTGCTGGTTTCGGGCTGCAGATCCGGGTTACCAAACATAGGGGAGGTGCCCTGACCACCAAAACCAACGACGCCATCATACAACTGGGTGGTTTTTGGTGTTTTAAAGCCAGTACTGACACCACCTTTGAGAGTCCACTGTTCTGTTAAGGTATAAACCCCATACAAACGAGGACTCATTTCGCTGCCAAAAATTTCATGGTCGTCGCGGCGTAAACCTGCAGTGATGGCAAATGCCTCAGTCGCATCCCAGGTGTCCTCCGCAAACACAGACCACATATTGTGTTCCTGCACACCACCCGGAGTGCCGCTTTCCATGCCAAAAACACCGTCTTCCAGCTCACCACGGATCACTTGTGTACCCACTACAGCCTTGTGTTGGCCGGCCAATTCGAAGGGCATATCCATTTTGGCATCCAGCGTATATTGATTACTGGACATTTTACGTTTGTCACGCGGTAGGAAAGTATCTTTTGCTATGGCTTTACGCTCATCCACCGTCAATCCGGCATAGGCACCAGTGCCATCAATCATGGTCAATAACTCTGCCCGTTCCGCTAATGTAAAAGGTAAAGTACGGCCGTGGTTTTGCGTGTCCACATAAGATAACGACACAAAACTGTTGCCCAGTTCCCATTTGCCTTCATGGCTTAATGACCAGGTGTCACGGCTGAATTCCTGAGTTGGACTGTAACCGACTTGTGGGTTAGCCCGACGGGTCCAGGTACCGCCATTGCTGGTACAGGCATTTGCATTATTGCCTGTAGCGCCCCTACAGAAACTGCCTGCCGCCCAGATACTGTCGATATTATCCACTGTACCTACAGGGTACTCACGGCTACCATCATCGTTAATCACAGGACTGTTATCGTATTCCTGCTTAGAACTGTCTATATCAAACCAAATGGCCTGATTTTCTGTCGGAGTCCAGCTCAGACGGGCGCCTAACACTGTACTGTCGTTATCTACTGTTTTACCACCAGCACCAAAACCTAACGAACGACTACGCACCTCACCATTTGGATACACAACATCAGCATATTTCGGAGTAGATGCCATACGGTTGTATTCGCTACCACGAATGGACATGCCCAGCACGCCGGGGATCAGCGGGCCCATCAGGTTAAAGTCAGTGGTGATCTCTTCACCAAAGCTATCATCGGTTTGTGCTGTGCGACTATGACTGACTGAACCAGCCCACTCAGTAGTGACTTTTTTAGTGATGATATTGATCACACCACCTAAAGCGTCGGCACCATACAAAGTTGAAGCAGGACCACGTATCACTTCAATGCGTTCTACTGTATCCAAAGGTGGCATATGACCAAACTGGTTGCCACCAAAGTTGTTTGGATAAATATCGCCATGGTTATTCTGACGTTTACCATCCACCAGAATCAGGGTGTAGTCAGAGCCCATGCCCCGCATACTAATAGTCCCCTGACCCGTTTTGTCGCGGGTTTCACCTATATCCACACCTTCCAGATCCCGCACAGCATCGAGCAAAGTAGTGTAAGGCCGGGTACGAAGTTCCTCGGCAGTAATCACCGAAATACTGGCAGGAGCATCAACCAGTTTTTGTTCAAAACCAGAGGCCGTGATGACTATACGTTCAATCCGATGATCGGCAATCACTGCGGCATCTTCTGCCTGCGCTGTAGCTATCAGCCCTAAAGCGAGCTGAGTGGCTAATACAAGTTTGGCTGGACGGGATTTGAACATAAACACTCCTGTGGTCCGGGTAGCTCATCCCAACCTGGATAAATCTGAGCCCGTTTTGTAAAGATAAGTTAATAAATCTTGCTAGCCGACAATGATAGTGATTCTCATTAGAAGATCAAGAGCAATTGCGAACTATTTGCAATTGCGATAGTCGTGGCATCACCTCAAAAGAAGATTGATATAATCACAATCCAAATCAGCACCTTGCGAAAAACTTGCAAATAAGAACAATTCTCAGTAGCATGGACACCTGTTTTTTAGGGGGTACTGTGAAGAGTTCAGCTTTAGCTCGTTGGATGCGTTGGTTACATACCTACAGCGCTATGTTGGTGTTGTTGCTGTTGTTATTTTTTGCCATCACAGGCATCACCTTAAACCACCCTGAACTGAGCAGTAGCCTGGGCAAAACCAGTCAGCAACTGCAGTTGGAGCTGCCGGAACAATTGCCGGATCTGTTAACTCTGCCTGAGGATCAACAACAAGCCGCACTGGCTTTGTATGTCGACTGGTTAAAGCAGGAGCAGCAGTTGCAAGGTGGTTACAGCCTGAACTTTTCACCGCAAGACGAGCTGCTGGAAATCGATTTTAAACGCCCCGCTGGTTATACCGCTGTGGTGATTGATTTAGCAGAGCGCACTGCAGAGTTAGATGCTGAATTTGGCGGTTATCTGGCTCTGGCCAACGACTTACATAAAGGTCGTTATGCTGGCAGTAGCTGGAAATGGCTGATTGATATCACTGCTGTAGTTTGTCTGTTATTTGCCTTATCGGGCTTTTATTTGTTGTGGCGTCAGCCGAACAGAAGAGATTTTGGCAACGCCACTGCAGTCGCTGGTGTGGTGTTGGCTTTATTCGCTTATCTAGCGTCGTTTCACTAACAATCGATTGTTTCACTTAGAGGGAATTGTATGTACAAGTATTTGGCCGCTGCGTTGCTGTGGTGTTGCGGTACCGCTGTGGCGCAACAACAACTGGAGATCCAGATCGAACTGCCAAAAATCGAGACCGGCACTTACCACAGGCCTTATGTAGCGGTTTGGATTGAAAACGAGCAACAGCAACCCGTCCGTCTTATCGAAGCCTGGTTAGAAAAACCGGATTGGATTAAAGACTTACGTCGTTTCTGGCGCAAACTCGGCCGTAGCGAGCCTGAACTGGTGGATGCAAAAACAGGCGCCACCAAAGGGCCTGGCAGTTACAAAGTGCGTTGGGATGGCAAAGACGAACAAGGCAAAGCTGTCGCTGCGGGTACTTATGTAGTTTTTGTGGAGGCAGCACGTGAACAAGGCGGCCGTAATCTGGCAAAACAAGCATTTAAGTGGGACGGCAGTTCCGTTCAGATCGACATAAAAGCCAGCAAAGAGCTGGGCAAAATTCAACTTAGTTCAGTACAGGGAAACTAGTCCAATGAAAAAATCTATTCTGGCGTCATTCGTGGTAGCAGCAGCTATCAGCGCTCCGGCTATCGCTCATACCTTATGGGTCGTACCCAGCCACTTTGTCTTGTCAAAAACAGGCAGTTGGGTATCGGCTGATATCAGCGCCGCCAATATGACCTTTGTAGCGGACAAAGGTATTGGCGTCGACAACGTCGCTTTGTATACACCGGACGGTAAAAAGCAGGCGATTGAGCATAAATACCAGGGCAAACGTAAATCGCAGGTTGATGCACAGTTAAATACGGAAGGCACCTACAAACTAGAATTAGGCGGTCCTGTGCGTTTTAACACTATGTACAAAGTAGGGGATGAACGTAAGCGTCTGATGGCGGATAAAAAGAGCCGCGCGAAAGAATTACCGGCCAACGCCACTGATGTCGTCACCAGCCAAAGCCGCAGCCGTTCAATGGCTTTTATCACGGTGAATAAACCAAGCTCTGAAGTGCTGGCACTGAAAAACCAAGGTTTAGAGTTTAAAAGTTCAGTCCATCCGGCGGACATAGTGGCGGGTGAGCCTGTCACTTTTACCTTTTTAGTCAATGGTAAAGCGCAAGCTGGTGTAGAACTGGAAGTGTCCTACGAAGGTGAACGCTACCGTGATGAAGCAGGACGGGTGCAACATACAACAGATGCATCAGGCCAATTTACTTACACTCCGGTGGAAGCGGGTGTGTTTTTAATTGAAGCTTCCTATTCAGCCAAAGCTGAATCTGAATTAGCCGACCAAATCCGTGAAGGCCTCACTTTAACTTTAGAAGCTGCTTTACCTTAAGCTAGACACAGCCTCCGTATCAGGCGGAGGCTGTTTTACCCTAAGCGAGTTGCAGAATTTCGCACCACCAGTTCAGGTTCAAACACATTTTCCACCTCAATATCGTGTTTATACAGGTGCTTCAGTAACCACAAAGCAGCCATTTTACCCATTTCATGAATAGGGTTATTCACTGTAGTCAGCTTAGGTGACACATAACGGGCAAAAGGAATATTGTCGTAACCCACAAAAGATAAGTCTTGCGGTATTCTCATGCCCCGTTCCAGACAGACCGAAATAGCACCGGACACCATCTGATCGTTGGCACAGACCACAGCGGTAAATGTTTTATCTTGACCAAACAGATAGTGCATGCCCTCTACACCGCTGTCTTCTTTATAATCGCCTTCAAAAAATAAAGCAGGATCAAAAGACACACCCACTTCTGCCAAAGCACGTTTATGGCCCTCAAGACGCTCGGTGGCGTCGTGTTTTTTCGCCGGGCCGGAAATATAGGCAATATCGCGGTGTCCCAACTCAATCAGATGCCGGGTGGCCAGATATCCCCCCAGTTCATTATTCAGATAAATACAGCAGTCACTGATTTCGGCTATGTATCTGTTGATCAGCACTATAGGAGTGGAACTTTGACTGAGTTTAATCAGATAGTCGTCTGATACGGCTTCTACATCGAGGATCAGCGCATCACAACCTTTACTTAATAAAAACTCCACACTATCGATTTCCTGAGCCGCATCACTGTGGCCGACCGCAATAATGACATGGCGGTTATCAGCGCGCAGCGCCGCCTCAATTTCCGCCATCATAGGGCCGTAATAGGGGCCATCCAGTTGCGATACTAAAACTCCGACACTATTCGAACAATTCGACGCCAAAGACTGTGCAAAAGTATTAGGCCGATAGCCTAATTCAGCCATAGCGGCCAATACTTTTTGTCTGGTTTTTTCACTGACATTGGTGTTTTTATTCATCACTCTGGAGACGGTCGCCAGAGATACACCCGCAAGCTGAGAAACGTCGTAAATGGTCGCCATATAGTGCTGTCGCTTATTGTTAAGTCTAAGAAAATCAGAAACCGCAGAGTAATTCAGCAAAAACTGAATTGCACTGCAGGTTCTTCATACTATCAGCTTTTACTCTGCAGCTCTCTTCAA
Source organism: Rheinheimera mesophila (assembly GCF_000986865.1). GTDB lineage: Bacteria > Pseudomonadota > Gammaproteobacteria > Enterobacterales > Alteromonadaceae > Pararheinheimera > Pararheinheimera mesophila. The sequence continues at coordinate 18,074 of NZ_LAVS01000011.1, read as the reverse complement.
TTCCAGCGTGATTTCATCAACTTTTTGCGTGTTGAGTTTATAAGCCCCCATCACAACAGCGACAATCAAAGAACCAATAGCCGGATACAAACTAAAAGCCAATAACAAGCCAGCTTTGGTCTCCTCGGTTTGAGTCACATCAGCCTGATAGCCAATGCCAGCCAGTAACCAGCCACCTAAAGCACCGCCTACTGCTATGCCCATTTTGATAAAGAAAATAATGGAGGAGTACACCATACCTGTGGTGCGAATGCCGGTACGCCATTGGCCATAATCCACTGTGTCCGCCATTTTGGCCCACAGCAATGGAGTACCGGTGTTAAACACCAGATTCCACACCACATACAAGGCAATAGCCAGCGTCACATTGTCCGCCGCGACAAAATAGCTGCTGGCACAAAGCACGGCTGCCAAAATCTGAATACCGATATAGAGTTTTACTTTGCAATAGCGCTTGGCCAGCGGCTGAGCTATCACACAACCGACCATACTGCCAAGCATACCCAAGGTGATAAACAAGGTGATGCTATCCGGCATTTCCAGATAATACTTCACATAATAAATCGCCAGGGTTGTGCGCAGCACATAACCACTCATCAGGCACAAAGCTACCAGCGCTAACACCCGCCACTGATCGTTTTTCCACAACTGACGGAAGTTATCCATGTAGCTTTGACTGACGGCTTCTTTGGGTGGGTTGATACGCTCTTTGGTGCCATAAAAACAGGCTAAAAACATCAGCACGCCTAAGGCGCTCATTGCCATAATGGTCAACTGGTAGCCTTTGGCTCTGTCGCCCTGACCAAAAAACTCCACTAAAGGCAAAGTTAAAGCCGTCACCATCAGACCGCCCAACATGGCAAAGACAAAACGGTACGACTGCACCGACACCCGCTCTTTTGGATCGGCGGTCAGCACAGCGCCCAAAGCACAATAAGGAATATTAATGGCGGTGTAGACCAACATCAGCAGGGTATAAGTGAGAAAGGCGTAAATCATTTTGCCTTCTTCGCCAAAATCCGGTGTGGTAAACGCCAGTACGCTGATCAGGCCAAAGGGCAAAGCAAACCACAGCAAATAAGGCCGGAACTTGCCGTATTTGCTTTGCGTGCGGTCAGCGATAGCGCCCATGATGGGATCGGTCACAGCGTCGATGATACGTACAGCCAAAAACATAGTGCCGACAAAAGCCGGCGAAATACCGTAGATGTCGGTATAAAAAAACGTCAGAAACAACATGACGGTTTGGAACACTATATTGCTTGCCGTATCCCCGAGGCCGTAAGCAATTTTCTCCTTTACACTAACCATGTCAGGCGCATCCTATAAACTGTTGATTTAAAATTATTATTTTTTATAAATTAACGATTACTGATTAAGTTTTTGTAAGCTAGACCGCTGTTTTTCACCGTTCTTTGCTGACTGTTGTAGTCGACATAAACGATACCAAAACGCTTTAAGTAGCCTTCAGCCCACTCAAAGTTATCCATTAAACTCCAGGCGAAATAGCCCTGAATATCCACCCCTTGCTCAACCGCCTGATGCACTGCATTTAAATGCGATTGGTAATAAGACAAACGCAGTTGATCGTCCACTACGCCATTGTGCAGTTGATCAGCAGCCGCCGCACCATTTTCGGTAATATAGACCGGAGGCAGTTTGTATTTCTGATGCAAAGACACTAACAGATCAGTAAAGGCCTGTGGGTAAATTTCCCAACCAATATCTGTCTTAGGTGCATCCACCATGTCGACTTCAATAAAGTCACGACCTTCAGTGGCTTTATACACAGTGCGGGTGTAAAAATTAACACCTAAAAAGTCCAGCGGCGCTTTGATAATGTCAAAGTCTCCCGGTTCAATTACTGGCTTGTCTGCATCGGCCAGCAGCTCAAAAGAATCCGGGTAAGCGCCATCAAACACAGGTTTGATATACCACTGGTTAAAGTAGTCATCGGCCAGTTGTGCTGCTCTTTTATCTTCCGCACTGTCGGTCAGCGGATAGGCCGGAGTAAAGTTCAGCACTATGCCATTCATGCTGTTGGGGCTATTTTTTTGCAGCACCTGCATGGCTAAACCGTGAGCCAACAGTAAGTGGTGCGCCGACTGACGACCATAGGCTTTTTTGGTTAAACCAGGTGCGTGAATACCAGCCTCATAACCTAAATACGAGCTGCAAAACGGCTCATTTAAGGTGGCGTACGAATAAACTCTGTCACCAAAAGCTTTACTTAACTTATCGGCATAATCCTGAAATAAATAAGCGGTGTTACGATTCAGCCAGCCGCCCTGATCTTCGATATGCTGCGGCAAATCCCAGTGATACAAAGTGACAAAAGACTTAATATTTTTCGCTTTCAGCTCGTCTAAAATACCAATGTAAAAATCCACACCTTGTTGATTCAGACTGCCGTCTTGATTCATCACCCGGCCCCAGGCGATAGATAAACGGTAGGCATCGACCCCTAATGAGCTTATCAGCGCTATATCCTCACGCCACAAGTGATAGTGATCACAAGCCAAATCGCCGTTAGAGCCATCTTTGACTTTGCCCGGTGTGGCACAAAAAGTATCCCAGATACAAGGCAGACGATGCTCAACTCCACCTTCAATCTGGAAGGATGAAGTAGCCACACCATAAGTAAATTCTTTGTTCAGCAGTCTTGAGCCTTTTGGCAATTCATAATTCATCGTTATCTTCTTTTCATCTTTAAAATTGGAAGGTGAACCTGATCCTCGTTGGGCAACACTCAGCGTGTAATCGCTTTCATTTTTTGTGTTGTTGTGATCATCTTCAGTTCCTTACTGTTATTAGTTCAGTGGTTTTTGGGGTTATACAAAATCGATAAACATATTGGCGGTTAAACGCCCGGTCACTGGCGAACCGTCTATATCCGTCGCACTATCCACCAATGACGAATGCAGCAGATTGCCGGGGTAAATAATCAATCTGTTGGCCTTGTATGGGATCTGGTGATACAGCTCATAATGTGCATTGCTTTGCACCTGATAACGCTGCGGAGGCGCACCATGCTGGTCGATAAACTGCTGCGCTGACTGGAAATAGTCCTGCCGTCTTTGATCAGTCACCCGCTCAAAGCCAGTAGGTTTGTGCCGGAAAAAACCTGTGCTGCCATGAGGCGAATCATTCAGGTAATGCAACAGCGCAAAATAATAAGGCGAGCTGGTATCGAAATGTGGCATACATTGCAGCGGATGCAGGCTATTTTCTGGCTGAGTGATCAGCGCATAAAACAGCATTTGTGGTTTTAATCTGAGCTGTTCCGGGACCTGATACACCTGGTAAATCAGCTGATACACTGCATTTAAACTGGCGGCTACATAAGCTTTGGGTAATACAGCACGCTGACCGGGGTAATAAGTTTGATTTTCGCGCATAAAATCACTCTGCACTGCCTGCTGGCGCACACCAGACAAGTCCAGAGCAAAATCATCAATCAGAATCAATGGCGTTTTTTCCAGCCCGAGGTAGATAATTTCGGGCCGGATGGCGCTATTGACCTGATAATTCAGCGCTTCCATCATACTCACTTCAGACCAAAGACGACTTGCAGTAATGCTGAATAAACTCATGATGAGTCGGGAACTGACTGACAGTACGTTTCACGTTCTGCTTGATGCTCATCAGGAAATCATTCAGCTCAGAGTCCGGCATTAAATCGACAATAGGATGGTACTGCTCGGGCATTAAGCCCTGCCCAATCAACACCTGTAGCCAGGAGCTCTCACCAAATAACTCCTGCGCAAATTTATAGACCTTGCCGGATTGCTTAAACAATTCCATCCGATGAGCAAGAGTATCTGGGATTTCCATATCTTTGCAGTAACGCCAGAATTTTGTGTCTGTGCGCTCGGTGGCTTTGTAGTGCAGGATGATAAAGTCGCGGATGTTATCCATTTCTATTTTCGTCTGGCGGTTAAACTCAGCCACATCAGCAGAATTTATGCCGTTGGATGGAAACATCTGCAGCAGACGAATAATACTGCGCTGGATCAAATGAATACTGGTGGATTCTAAAGGCTCCAGGAAACCACTGGATAAACCAATAGCGACACAGTTTTTATTCCAGTGCTGACGGCGGGTACCGGTTTTAAATTTGATCAGCCGTGGCTCAAACATCATTTCGCCTTCCAGGTTATCCACCAGCGTTTGTTTGGCTTCAGCTTCCGTTATAAATTTGCTGCAAAACACCAGACCATTACCCACCCGGCTTTGCAGCGGAATTTTCCATTGCCAGCCCGCCTGACGAGCGATAGCGCGGGTGTACGCTACTGGTTCATGGGTCGTTTTGGTCTGTACCGCATAAGCGCTGTCGCACGGTAACCAATGGCTCCAGTCTTCAAAACCCGTATTGAGGGTTTGCTCAATCAGTAGTGCCCGAAAACCGGTGCAATCGATAAATAAATCACCTTCTACCAGCTCGCCGGATTCCAGCAATAAGGCACTGATAGTGCCATCCATATGCTGCTGTACTTCGCGGATTTTTCCTTCCATACGTCTGATGCCATGTTGCTCGGAGATACGACGCAGAAATTTGGCGTACAACGAGGCATCCATATGGTAAGCGTGGTTCAGATCCTGATTCGGCAGCACAGCAAAACGGCCCTGACGGGCGCCTAAATGCTCAACACAATAGTCACCTATTTCGGTGGCTATACCTTTTTGCCGGCCTTTGACCCAAAAGTGCTGAAAGCCACAGGCCCAGCAGTCTTTGCCTAAAAACCCAAAGGAGTGAATATAGTCTTCACCCAGAGCCTTCCAGTTTTCAAACTGAATCCCTAGCTTAAAGGTGGCATTAGTGGCCGCCATCACCTCGGATTCTTTGATATTTAATAAGCGGTGGAAGATATGCAAGGTGGGAATAGTGGCTTCGCCGACCCCCACAGTGCCAATATCGTCCGACTCGACTAAAACAACCTCCAGGTTTTTGCCCAGCAATTTAGTCAGGCCAGCTGCCGTCATCCAGCCGGCTGTGCCGCCGCCTGCAATCACGACTTTTTTAATTCTGTTGTGTACGTTGTTCATAGACTCCCCCCTGTTGCCTGACTCTGTTTTTTTGTTTTTACTTGTGGTCAGCGTTTTAATTTATTCAGTAAATCAGCCCGGATCTGGCGCGCATTCAGCTCATCCAGTGGCTTGGTTAACATTTTTAATGCCTCTGGCTGAATATGGTCTTGCGATACCTCATCGTGCTCAAAAATGTAGTAATCAAAAATCGCTTTCCAGGCCTGACGCTGGGCTTTAGGTAAACTGCGTAAGCTCAGCACCGCCATCGACAGCGCATTGTTAGGCCGGCCTAAATAGGCTGGGGTATCGCGCCACCAGTGGCTGACGAGCACATTAAAGGCATCTAAGGCTTCGACATGATGCCACCACATGCTGGGAATAAATAACACATCACCGGGTTCTAGTTCAGCCAACTGTGCATGTTTTAATGCTTCGGCAAATTTAGGAAAACGTGCAAAATCAGGCGCCGCAAAATCGACCATACTGACATCCTGACCGCCGGGCGCAAACTCCATAGGGCCCGGATATAAATTGGCAATTTGCTCGGGTGGAAATAAGGTAAAAGTCCGGTGGCCGACCGCATTACAGGCCAGATTTTGCGGAAAGTCATAATGAGCAGCGATACGGGACTGATTGCCCAACCAGACACTGGTTAACGGACTGATGCCTGGCATTGGCAGCGAATTGTGCTGTGCCAAACCCGGAAACCAATGGTTGATCTCCGTCGAGCCCATATAATAGGTCGGCACTTCGGCTTGATTATTCAGCGCAAAAAGCCGATCCAACAACTGATTAAAATCAATTTTGCCGCCCTGATAATTAAAGCCATTTTGCTCCGGGTTATAAAACACCCGGCCTTGCTGGGAAGGTTCAAGGTAACAGGCACTGACCGGAATGCCCTGATAAAACTGCCGGAGGTAATCTGCCGCAGACGAAGCGGACACAAGACCGGCCTGAACCAGCGGCCAGTCGTTACACAAGCCTTTGAAAATTAAAGGTTGATCGGCATCTGCAATCAAACTTAACGCATCAGCTAAGTCGCATCCTTCCAGAGTTTTTACCTGCGTTAAGGGCGTTATGCTATGCATGCTTAGTCCGGCCTTATTCAAACTGCTTATTTTTTAACTGCAGCAAATGCCGGATATTGGCCTGAGACGCAATAGCCATGTAAATCGCCTGCAAATAACCTTGTTGATGTAACTGCGCTAATACCTCTGCCGATAAAGCCGCCAGATTCTCTTCATGAATAGTGTAAAAACCTGCCAACTGCTGCTTCTGGCCGTTACTAAAGGTTAAGTCTAAGGTGAAAGACTCCAACAACTGATGTGCAAGCAATAGATCAATAAAAGCTTTGCTGTCCAGCATGCCATGATGGATAGTCTCCAGCATGGAGGCTACTTCATCCAGATAAGGGCTATTGCCACCAAAAGGTAAAAACAGCGCTTCGCCTTCAGTTTGGCTAACGCGCGGGTTATTCAGGTCGATATGGATCACGCGTTGTGTGGTTTCAATGCCATCTTCACGCACCAGTTGCTGGCCAATCAAAAAAGGCTGACGTCTGAGCATCAGCGGAATATAACAACCACGCCAGTTATCCTGTTGTAAAAACAGATTTTCCTGATCCTGAAAGCCAAACAGAGTCACAGCAAAAAACTGATTGCTGTTGTTATCTTTGTGAAAAAAAATCGGGTAGTGCGCCTGAGCAGTGCGAAATTCTTTGGGAAAAGTGACAGCAAACCAAACCGCATCCCCGTATTGTGCGCCTCGGGCCGTAATGACTTTCAGATCTCTGTGTTCAACGCTGTTTAATAGAACATTTTTACTCATGCTATATCCCGACCTTTACCGTATATTTTTAGTTCTGGTTTGATTAAACCCGTCGCCGGATAGGAAAGCTACTGGTTTTTTGTTTAAGTACGAAGCTACAGAAAAATCGAGAGATGGCATTTTCAACATGGGCTGAAAATGCCAGTACAGAATGGGCCATATCCTTATGGCCCCGACTCAGCTTAGAAGCTGTAACGCGCACCCAGACTATAACGGGCACCAGATTCAATCAGGTTTAACACTTGCTCTTTAGCACGACCATGCACACGGATATGTTCATCAGTCACGTTTAAGGCCTCCACAAAAATAGTTAAACCTTCTACTTGTGGTAAGTCATAGCTGACTGACATATCAATTTGGTGATAAGCCTCAGTGTAACGAGGGTTGGCACCTGTATCCTGACCTCTGGAGTTCAGGAACTGATCACGCCAGTTATAAGCGACCCGCGCCTGGAAACCATCCATTTCATAGAACAGAATGGCGTTGGCGGTGTCACTTAAACCAATCAAAGCGGCCTGATCCTGCAGCAGGAAGTTGTTGTATTTGGTTTCGCTGTCAACCATGGTGTAGTTGGCAATAGCGCCAAAACCTGTTTCACCAAAGGCATGCTGGACTGCAAATTCCCAACCATCTATCACTTCAGAATCAGAACCGTTTGATGGCGTATTGATGTCGAACACCAGGGCGTTATCTTCACCCGCTACCCCATCAATAGTGCCCGCAGCAACGTCCACACCTGGCGCATCCGGATAGTTTTCAAAAATCCATTCACGAATATCACGGGCATCGTTACCTACGGCAGCTACTGCTTCGGCATACTTTTTGCCATCCACAGGGTTAGGAATATTGTAGATGGTCGATTCCACCACAGAGTTGCTGATAAAGTTACTGGTGTCTTTACGGAAATAGCCGATTGACGCGTAACTGGCTGGCGAGTAATACCATTCTGCCGACAAGTCGATATTTTTTGACTCTAACGGTAACAAACCCGGGTTACCGGCAGAACCACCACCACCGGCACGGTTAGCAATAGTTGCGACCACTGTACCACCCTGAATAGACACATAATCAGGACGACCTATAGTTTCGCTGTAGGCGGCACGTAACATCACGTCTTCCACTACTTCAATATTGAAGTTCAGGTTAGGCAGGACGTAATCGTAATCACCGGTTTGGGTTTGGAACTCACGCTCACCACTGGCTTGCAGAACTATCTCAGTTTCAGCCACCCAACGAGCGCCATTGTAGGCTGCCACAGCGGATATTGAAGTGACGTCAGTCTTTTCATAACGCACACCCACATGAACATCGTATGGCATACCAGAAAGTTCATCTTCGTAGTTGTACTGCACATAAGCAGACTGCGACTCTTCCAACGTATATCTGTTGGTATCACTGTCGTAATCGGTCGAAGGACAGAAGTTAGTACCACAATCACCGGCACCGACAAAACCATCCGGAGTGTATAACTCTTCAGCACGGGCACGTACTGTATTGAAATCCCAGAAGAAAATGGTATTCAGCACTTCAAAATCACGATCCGGCATTAAGGAGAAATCGCCTTTGCTACCTTTGAATTTGTCGTGAATAGTTCCGGCTGGGAAGAAGGAATCATCAAAATCACCGGCCTGACCTACACCACCCCAGTCGTTCCGTTGTACGTTGACTGATTTTGAGTGGTTGTCTACGTCCGTGATGGCAATACCAAAATCAATACTGCCCGCATTTTCAAAGATATATTCGCCATCAAACTGGTACTGGTCAATTTCAGATTTGTTAGTGGAGTTACCAAACACACTACCTGTCACCACCATATCTGAAGGACGAACTGAGTTACCACCTTCAACAGCCAAAAGTGGAATATCACCGGTAAAATCTGTGGCTGCACTTTGACGGATAAAAGCGGCTGTACTTAAGGTGTTGCTTGACCCTAACTCATGGTTTGGTTTGAATTCAGCTTCTGATCTGTGCGCATCGAAGCTCAGTTTCAGGTTATCAGTCGCCTGCCATTCCAGATTCAGACCTAAAGAACCACTTTCGTTACGAACACCATAGTCACCGGCGCCCATAGACAAATCGGCAGGATTGTTGCCGTAATCTTCAGAGTAGATCAGCGGAGACGCGACGGGACCGTCAGTCCAGATGCTTTGTGAAGGTACATAGGTATACCAGGCAGACACATCGTTATACTGGGTGTCGATGTCATTGCGCATGTAGGTATAGTCGACGCTGGCCGTTACAGTGTCTGTCGGCGCATATTGCAACACCAACTGACCGTTGGTACGGGCACGTTGCTGCTCTTCAAATTTATAAATAGTGGTTTGAGGCACAGAATAGATATCATCCGGACCAGGACGATTCACCTGATTGTCTGCAGGGATACTGCCCCACTGACCGGACGTGTTATCGACAGAACCGGCGAAACTACGCCAGCCTGTGCCGACGTTGGCTTGTTGGCTGCCACTCTCACGTTCCTGATAACTGGCAGAGACTAACACACCGAATTTATCATCATTGAAGGTGGTGGAATACAAACCTGATAGTTCAGGCGTGGCACTGCCTTCTTCGGTCGATTTATCATCGACCATTGCTGCACTGAATACCGCTTTTTCGCCGCCAGCACTTAAAGGTTTTAAGGTTTGTACATCAATAACCGAACCTATACCACCCGTCGGATTGGAGGCAAAACTGGTTTTATTAACTTCAACGCCACTGATGGTGTCGGCAGAAATATTAGCGAAATCAAAAGAACGTGACCCTGTAGTCACAGGCATTTGACGGCCATTTAAGGTCACTAAGTTAAAGTCCGGACCAAAACCACGAACTGATACTTTACTACCTTCACCGTTAACACGGTCAATTGATACACCACTGATCCGCTGCAGTGATTCTGCCAGGTTGGTGTCAGGGAATTTACCAATATCTTCGGCTGAAATGGCATCCACAATACCAGTGGATGAGCGTTTGGTGTCCATAGATTTGATCAGACTACCGCGGATACCGGTGACGCTGATCACTTCAATTTTTTCTTCGGCTTGTTGTGCTTTTTGTTCCTGCGCGTCATCCGCGAAGGCAGGCATAACAACGCCCACGCCAAGCACTAATGACAGACTGGTGGCGAGTCTGGTCTTTTTGAACGTTTTGGATTTCATGTGTAGTTCCCTGTCGACTGTTTTTGGTTTTTTACTTGCTACAAAATTCGGGTGACGCCGGACAGGTAGTTTATTTACACCCCAAAACTAACTGTAAGCGCTTTCACAAACTTAGGTGATTTTTTTTAACTCGTCAATACAGAAAAACTAATTCTTACATTTTGGTTAAAAACAGTTGGCAATACTGACTTTATCAGCTAAAAATGAAACCGCTTACAATTTGATTTTTGTCTGAACAAAACATGCAGTTGCCATACAAATCACAAGCAAAATTCGTAGTAAGTAAAAAATAACAATAAGCAAATCAAAGATTTGAATGCCGGAGCTTAATGGTAAGCCCGGAGGACTCGGGGACCAAAGATCAAGCATCCATCAGAGCTTTTGTATGCATTTGCAGATACAAACGACTGACTTGCCTGCCAGCCCCGCCGATAAAAACTCTGCTGACTCAGTGAAAAAACCCGACTCTCAAACGGAAGCGGACACAAAAGCAGACAGAGCTCTACAGGATACTGATTATGTTTCGATACACCCCTTTGGCGTTGTTGTGCAGTGCTGCTCTTGTGACAACTTTATCAGGTTGTGGTCAACAACAGACGAGTCCGCAGAACGCAACTGAAGTGACAGCCGCCAGCACTGACAATCTGGCGTTGTGGCCTGAATTAACTAGTCCTTTGGCCAGCGCTGACACTGAAAAACGTGTACAACAACTGCTATCCGCCATGACCCTAGAGCAAAAAGTAGCTCAGTTGATCCAACCGGATATTCGCTGGATGACAGTCGAAGATATGCGCCAGTATGGCTTTGGTTCTTATCTCAATGGCGGTGGCGCTTACCCGAACGATAATAAAAACTCCACAGCAGCAGACTGGGTGGCTTTAGCTCAGGCTTATTACGATGCAGGCGTCGATGCCACTCAAGATGGCAGCAGCATCCCGCCTATGTGGGGCACAGATGCGGTGCATGGTCACAATAATGTGATGGGTGCGACCATCTTTCCACACAATATTGGTTTAGGTGCGGCCAACAATGCACAGTTGGTTGAAGCCATAGGTAAAGCGACAGCCATAGAAGTAGCTGCGACCGGCATTAACTGGATCTTTGCGCCCACAGTCGCAGTCGCACGCGACGATCGCTGGGGTCGCAGCTACGAGAGTTATTCTGAAGACCCAGTGATTGTAAAAGAACTGGGAGCGGCTTTAGTCAAAGGTATTCAGGGTAATCTTGGCAGCGACTTTATGCAAAGCGGCCGTTTAATTGCCACAGCCAAACATTATTTGGGGGATGGTGGTACTGAAAACGGCAAAGATCAGGGCAATAACCTGGATAACGAAGCTGATTTAGTCCGTCTGCATGCTCAGGGTTATATCAGCAGCCTCGATGCAGGCGTACAAACCGTGATGGCCTCATTCAATAGCTGGCATGGCGACAAAATGCATGGCCATCAGTACCTGCTGACCACTGTGTTAAAACAACGTATGGGCTTCGACGGTCTGGTGGTGGGCGACTGGAATGGTCACGGTCAGTTACCGGGCTGCACCAACACTAGCTGTGCTGCAGCTATTAACGCAGGTGTTGATATTTTAATGGCGCCGGAAGATGGTAAAGCTCTGTATAAAAATACCCTGGCACAGGCCAAAGCCGGAGAAATCCCGGCAGCACGTATAGATGACGCCGTTAGCCGTATTTTAAGAGTAAAAATCCGCGCCGGTTTATTTGAAAAGGGCAATCCGGCGCAGTCTGAATTTGCCGGTAAACAACAGTGGATAGGCCATGCCGATCATCAGGCTATCGCCGCTCAGGCGGTGCGTGAATCTTTGGTACTGCTGAAAAACAATAACCAATTACTGCCCTTAGCGCCAAAACAAAAAGTACTGGTGACAGGCGATGGCGCTGACAATATCGGCAAACAAAGTGGTGGCTGGACTTTAACCTGGCAAGGTACAGGTAACACCAATGCTGACTTCCCGAATGGCCGCTCTATTTTCTCAGGCATCAAACAGCAAGTGGAAGCAGCTCAGGGCTCAGTCGAATTAAGTGTGGATGGCTCTTACCAGCAAAAACCTGATGTTGCCATTGTGGTGATAGGCGAAAACCCTTATGCCGAATTTGATGGCGATATCAAAACACTGGATTATCAGGCCGGTAAAAATACCGATGTGGAATTACTGAAAAAACTCAAAGCCGATGGTATTCCGGTCGTGACGGTGTTTTTAACCGGACGGCCTTTGTGGGTCAATCCGGAGCTGAACCAGTCTGATGCTTTTGTCGCCGCCTGGTTACCGGGCTCTGCCGGTCAGGCAGTGGCAGAGGTGTTGTTCAAAACTGCTTCAGGTGAAATCCAGTATGACTTTAAAGGCAAATTGCCGTTCTCCTGGCCAAAAACAGCGGATCAATCCCCACTGAATCAGGGTGACCCAAACTATGACCCGCTATTCGCTTTAGGTTATGGCCTGAGCTATCAGGACAAAATCACAGTAGCTAATGATTTAGCTGAACAAATCAACAGTATCCAGAGCAACAGTGACAGCTTAAGCTTATTGGACCGTCGTCCGGCTGCAGGCTACAGCCTGATGCTGCAGGATGAGCAAGGCCTGGTGACAGTAACTGGAAACAAAGCTAAAAGTGCCGACCAAAGCCTGAGCTTAGCCGCCGTCAATTGGCAAAAGCAGGAAGACGCTTTATTACTGGACTGGGCAGCCGATTCCAAAGCTAAACTGGTGTTGCAGGCAGCAACGCCACTGGATGCCAGCGCTTATGCTCAATTGGTGGTGGATATGAAATGGAACTCAACCCCTACAGCCGCTGTCACCCTGGCCCAGTCTTGTGGTGCAGACTGTGGCGGGGTGTTGGATCTGGCACCAATCTTCGCGACTAAAGCTCAGGGCCAATGGCATAAAGTAGTGATTGATTTACACTGTTTTGCAGCCAAGGGCGTAAAGTTAACTCAATTACAGCAAGCTTTTGTACTGCACAGTGCAGCGGCTTATCAACTGAGTATTTCGAATATCCGCTTCACTCCGGCCGCGGCAACAGCAGATTTAAGTTGTCCGGCGGCTTAATACTAATACAAGGCCGCCTGCGGGCGGCCTGACGGGGAGTTACATGCAAACAGTTCAAAGCACTCCGGTGCAGAGTTCAACCGCCGCCATCAGTCGCTGGGCTTTACCCACTCTGACATTTTTATTTTTTATCTGGGGTTTTATTACCTGTCTGAACGACATTTTGATCCCACATTTAAAAGCCGTCTTCGATCTGACTTACACTCAGGCCATGCTGATCCAATTCTGCTTTTTCAGTGCTTATTTTGTGGTGTCTTTACCCGCAGGAGCCTTGATTAACCGACTGGGCTATCAAAAAGGCATAGTGACAGGTTTAGCTATTGCCGGTTTTGGTACACTAAACTTTATTCCGGCCGCCAGCTTTCACAGTTACCCCTGGTTTTTAGCTGCTTTGTTTGTGCTGGCCTCCGGTATCACCATTTTACAGGTCGCAGCCAACCCTTATGTCACAGTGCTGGGGAACCCCAAAACCGCGTCCAGCCGCCTGACCATGACTCAAGCCTTTAACTCGTTGGGCACCACTGTAGCGCCTCTGATCGGTGCTGCATTGATCCTCAGTCAGCTCGACAGCACAAAAGGTGCTGATGCAGTGCAACTACCTTATCTGATCCTGACGATCGCTTTATTTGCCGTCGCTCTTATCTTTTCGCGCCTGAATTTGCCTGTGGTTGAAAACACCACAGCGGCAGAAAAAATCTCAATCAAAGCCTTGTTGCCTCATACTCATTTGTTACTGGGGGCTGTAGGTATTTTTATGTATGTAGGTGCTGAAGTAGCCATAGGCTCAGTGATGGTAAATTTTATCGCTTTGCCTGAAATCACCGGATTACCGGAAGCAGAAGCAGCGCATTACGTGGCCTGGTATTGGGGTGGCGCTATGGTGGGACGTTTTGTCGGTGCAGCCTTGATGCAAAAAATGAATGCGGGTTTGTTATTAGCGATCCACGCTGCAGCCGCTATCTTATTACTAGTGCTGGTGATTACCGGTCAGGGCCAACTGGCATTATTGGCTTTACTGGCGATTGGTATTGCCAACTCTATTATGTTCCCTACGATTTTCAGCCTGGCTTTACATGGTCTGGGCAAATACACGGGTCAGGGCGCAGGTTTATTGTGTCTGGCAATAGTGGGTGGCGCTTTAGTGCCTGTAGCCCAAGGCCTGTTAGCTGACACTTTTGGTTTAGCCCTGTCTTTTGTGTTGCCGGTATTTTGTTACCTTTACATTTGCTACTTCGGTTTACGCAGTCGCAAAGTCACCAGTTAAGGCGTGAGCCGGGGCAAGGCTTTCGTCTATGGACAGACAAGAATCCCGGTTGGCCTTGCCTTATTTTACACTTCAGGCTGAGTGAAATCCCAGCCTTTGCTCTGGTTCAGTTCGCTGTGTTCAACACAGCTTGTTCTGCGGCTTTGCGCCGGAATTTACTTAACGCCAGATACACAGCCGGAGTGCTGTACAAGGTCAGTAACTGACTGACCAGCAAACCACCTACTATGGTGATCCCCAAAGGCTGGCGTAACTCTGAACCTTCGCCCATACCAAACAGCAAGGGCACAGCACCCAATAAAGCTGCAAAGTTGGTCATCAGGATAGGCCGTAACCGTTGTGCTGCCGCCAAAGCAACCGCCTCTTTTGGCGATAAGCCTAAATCCCGCTCGGCATGCAAGGCAAAGTCGACCAGCAAAATAGCGTTTTTCATTACGATGCCGATCAGTAAAAACAGCCCAAGCAAAGCAATCAGGTTAAAGTCGGTATTGCTGACATAGAGCGCCAACAAGGCGCCTAATCCGGCACAAGGTAAAGTAGATAAGATGGTGATCGGCTGAATGGTGCTTTCATACAACACACCAAGCAGCAGGTACACAGTTAAAATCACACCAATAATCAACCAGAGCTGATCGCCGGTTTTAAACATGGCATTGCGCTGATCTTCGCCATTGATGGTATGAATACCACTGGGCACCATAGCCCGCGCCAGAACCTGCTCTATGGCGGCAGAAGCCTGCTGCAATGTCACACCAGGTGCCAGACCATACCCTATACCGACAGAGGCAAACTGACCATCACGGCGAATACGGTCATTGGCTAAACTGTACTGGTAGCTGGCAATGCTGGACAAAGGCACTTTTTCTCCCCCGGCCGTCACCAGTTGCAGTTGTTTTAGCACTTCAGGCTGAGCGGTATAGCCAGGCGCCAGCTCCATCACGATGCGGTATTGATTCATCTCATCGTACAACGTAGCCACCTGGCGTTGCGAGAACGAGTTGTTCAGCAAGGTCGCCACAGTACGCATATCCACCCCTAAACGCTGCGCGGCTTCACGGTCTATGGTTAATGAAATTTGCTGAGCATCTTCGCCGCTGGGCGTATCCACATCCACCAACTCAGGCAGCTCCTGCATTTTTTCCGCGACCTGTTTGCTCCATTTGCGTAATAGCTGCAAATCACCGGATAACATCAGCAGCTCGTAATCACTGCGACCAAAAGGTGAAGATAAACGTATGTCCTGATCGACATTTAAAAACAACATGCCACCCGGTACTTTAGGCGCTGTAGCGCGAATACGGTCTACCACTTGCTGAGCTGATATTTTGCGTTCGGCCAGAGGTTTTAACCGCACCCGCATCCAGCTATTGCTGATGCCCATATCTCCACCACTGGAACCTGTGACATCAGCAATGGCCGGGTCTTTTAATAAATGCTGACGAAAGGCTTCAATTTTTGGCTGCATGATCTGGAAGGAAAAGCCATCGTCGCCGCGGACAAAACCATTCAGTTGGCCTGTATCCTGATCCGGCAGTAAACCTGTAGGCACCTTAGTGTATAACCAGGCGTTGGCGGCAAATAACAACACCAAACCCGCTAACAACCAACGGTAATGACTTAAGCTCCAGGCCACACTTTGGTGGTACTTCTGCTGAAAACGCTGAAACGCCCCTTGTTGCTCCTGCGGTGTTTTTTTTGCTTTGAGTAGCAGAGCTGACAGGCTGGGGGTTAAGGTTAAAGAAATCACCAGACTGATGATCATAGCCGCGACCAGCGTAATAGAAAACTCACGGAATAAACGCTCGACCAACCCGCCCATAAACAAAATCGACAGGAAAATCACCACTAACGCCAGGTTCATCGCCAACAGAGTAAAACCCACTTCGGACGCACCTTGCCGCGCTGCCTGCAATGGCGTTAAACCGCGTTCTATATGGCGTTTAATATTTTCGACCACGACAATTGCATCGTCCACCACTAAACCTGTCGCCACAATCAGCGCCATTACCGACAAGTTATTCAGTGAAAAATCACACAGATACATCACGGTAAAAGCACCGACCAAAGACACAGGAATAGCCAGACTGGGGATCAACGCGCTGCGTAAACTGCCTAAAAACACCCAAACCACCAGCACCACCAAAGCCACCGCAATCAACAAACTGATTTGCGCTTCGGTTAAGGTGGCACGGATCACCGGACTGCGGTCCATCACTACGGCCAAATCAGCTCCGGCTGGTACCAGCGCTTGTAGCAACGGCATTTGCTGATAAATCGCATCTATGGTTTCGACTATATTGGCACCGGTGCGGCGGCTGATCAGCAGAATCACAGCGTTTTTATCGTTATGAAAACCTGCACTGTAGCGGTTTTCTGTCGAGTCAGTGACCGAAGCCACATCCGACAAACGAATAGGAGCACCGTTGACGTATTTCACTACTAAATTCTGATAATCCGACGCCTGCCGTAAGGTTTGACTGGTCGACAACTGCCAGCGCTGATCATTGCTCTCCAGCACGCCTAAAGGCAACGACGCATTAGCACCACTGATGGCGCTGCGCACCTCATCCAAAGCCACACCATAATGCGTCAGCATGCCGGGGTTTAACTGTACCCGAACTGCCGGCAAGGAGGCGCCTGTCACTTCTACCTGACCCACACCAGTAATAGCAGCCAGTTTTTGTGCCAACACAGTAGAGGCCGCATCATATAAAGCACTGGACGCTAAATGCTCTGAACTTAACGCCAGCGCCATGACCGGAGCCTGTGACGGGTTAAATTTACGGTAACTAGGATTACCCGGCATACCGGACGGCAACTGACTACGGGCGGCGTTAATCGCAGCCTGCACTTCACGCGCCGCTTCATCGACATTACGGTCTAAGTCAAACTCCAGCCGGATTTGCGCTGAGCCCTGATTGCTACTGGAACTGATGCGGTTAATACCAGCGATGCTGCCCAAGGCGCGCTCCAACGGTGTCGCCACTGTAGCCGCCATACTTTCAGGGCTGGCGCCAGGCAAACTGGCGGTGACCACTATCATAGGGAAATCGACTGCAGGCAAAGGCGAGACCGGCAATAAACGCCAGCACAACATACCAAGTAACAAAATAGCGGTGGCGATTAAACCGCTGGCGACAGGGCGCTGAATAAAGGGCTGAGCTAAATTCATAGCGCTTTTGCCTCAGCTTCAGGTAGCTGTTCCTGATGACCTTCTTTACTACTAAAATGACGGTCAAACCACAAATACACCACTGGCGTGGTAAACAGCGTCAGCACCTGACTAACTAACAAACCACCGACCATCACCAGGCCTAAAGGTTGACGCAATTCAGCACCCGAGCCGCTGGCCAATAACAGCGGAATAGCGCCAAACAGCGCAGCTAAAGTCGTCATTAAAATAGGCCTGAACCGCATTAACGCCGCCTGATAAATAGCTTCGGTTGGCGTTAAGCCCTGATGCCGCTGCGCTTCCAAGGCAAAGTCGACCATCATGATGCCGTTTTTCTTCACTAAACCTATCAGCAGTACTATGCCGATGACTGCAATCAGATCCAAAGGCTGGCCCGCGATCAGCAGCGCTAGCAAAGCTCCGACTGTGGCGGAAGGTAAGGTCGACAAGATAGTGACAGGGTGGATTAAGCTTTCGTACAAAATACCCAGCACTATGTACATAGTCACTACAGCCGCCAGCACCAGCCAGAGCGTATTGCTGAGCGATGCCCGGAAGGCTTCAGCAGC
>NZ_LAVS01000010.1 GCF_000986865.1 Rheinheimera mesophila | reverse complement strand
GTTGTTGTAAACCACCGGCCTGCACTGGTTCTAACAAGGCCTGGCGGGCAATCTGTACACTCAATTCTTCGTGAAGGTCAGCGCCTGTGGTGTTGTCAAGCCAGCTTTGCAGTTGCTGCTGTAATTGCTGCACCAGTTGCTGGCTTTCCAGCTCATCCGGCGCAAAAAAGTCCTGCAGCAACTGAGTAAAAAGCTGATACCAGGCGGTTGGACTGCGTTTTACTGGCAATTGCTGCCACAGCTCGTCGATTTTTTGCAGCAGTACCAGCACAGGACCAAGTTCGGCCGCCTCTAAACCAGCTACATCGGCATAAGGCGCTATACCTTGCCACGGCGCTGTATCCCCTGCCACATACCCCAGTAGCATACGGCGGATACCAAAAAGCCAACTGTTTTGCTCAAAACTATGCCGCAACCCCAACTGCTGACGATGCTGCTGATCCAGCCCCCAGCGAATACCAGCCCCCTCAATCCACTGCTTAATTTTGGGTAAGGCCGCGGCTTTTAAGCCAAAACGCTGCTGTAAGGCACTGATATCCAGCATATCGAACACAGTACTGGCGTTTAAACGTTGTTGCTCCGGACTCAACAACACCTCCAGCGCCTGCAACAAAGGCTGCTGTTTTTTGCTGTGTTGATCGGAAATACTGTAAGGGATAGAGCGCAAATCACCCGGTGCTACTTTGCCAAACACAGCTTCAATTAAAGGCGCATAGCTGTTGATGTCCGGCACCATCACCATCACATCTTTGGCGCCCAGCTCTGGGTTCTCTGCAAAAAGCTGAAGCAGGTGATCATGCAGAATTTCCACTTCGCGAAGTGGGCTATGGGCTTTTTGAAAGCTAATACTGCGCGCCGCTTCAGGGGTTAAAGCCGGCCACTGGCTTTGGGTTTCGCTGATGGAGCGTAGCTGCAAAATATCGTCCTGCAACTGACCTAATAAATGGCTGGTGTCAGGCGATTGAAATAAATCAACTTTTTGATGGGCAAACAGCTCTTTATGGGCGGCCGTTTCGTCAAACTGATCCAAGAGGCGAATATAATCCCGCCCCTGTTTGCCCCAGGCCGCCAGCAAAGGCTGGGCCTGACCGGATAACTGCTCGGCACTGGCCAAAGGTAAAAAACCGGCCTTTTGTGGCTGGCGTTTTTGTGCTGCTTTGACTTTGTCTTTTTCGGCAATAATATCAGCCCAATACAACTGACAAGGGTTCAGCACCGCCAATAAAATCTGGCAATAAGGCGCTAAGGCCGACAACACTTCCAACATCTGTTGTGGCAAGGACGAGATCCCAAAAATAATCACCCGACGTGGTAAATTTTTCGGTGCTTTTTTCCAGCTTTTTACCTCACGTAAAAAAGTCTGATGCAAGGAAAACCGGCTTTGTTGCTGCTGCTCTTTAGGTAACTCGGCCAAAATTGCCTGCCAAAGTTTGGCCTGCCATAGCTGATCATCCGGCATGGCTTTGGCGTCGCCATCCATTTGCGCCAGGCGATACAACCCCTTGGCCCAATCGGCCAGCCAGTCGGCGCGGTACACCTGATACTGGTCAAATAAATCCGCCAGTTTCAGCGCAAGCTGTGCGCGTTTTTGCTGATCTTGATCGTCACTGATAAAACGGCGCAGCAGCTCAAATTCATCTTGCGCCACTAAAGCAGGCAATAAACGGAAAATACGCCAGCGTAAACTGTCTTTACTAAACACCGATAAATCTGGCAGTTGCTGCTCTGGCAGCGCCAACTGATACATGCTCCAGATAAAACGGCCCGGCAACTGCACCTGCATAGCGGCCGCTATGCCCAAACCTCGCTCATAGGGGTCGGCTGCATCGGGTGAGGCGGCAAAAGCCAGCTTCAGCCACTGCGCTATACCATTACTTTGTACCAGCACCTGTTCAAGCTCTAAGGCAGAGAGTGGATAGCGCTGACAAAACTGCACCAAAAGCGCACGCAACTGCTCTAGCTGATTGGAATGGATCACTAAAAAACCAGGCTCAAGTGGCAATGCGACAATACTCCGTTTGTGTTGACTCGTTTGCTGTGACAGCAATAAAACTGATTTTGCCACAGTGACTTGCATACGCCTATCAAGTTTTTTGGGAATTTAGCGGCGATGAGGCGTTAAGCAGACGCTGTCCAATGAAGCGGCAACGGTACAGCGCCACAGTGCTGGTGTGCTACTGCAACAAAATCCGGGTGGGCTTTAAATCAAAGTAAAGCCCAACGCCGTATTCACCGTCTCTTTGACGACCTCCAGCGCGGCATTGAGGCTCTGTTCAGCGGCTAACACGCCCAATCCCTTTATGGTCAGCAGCACCATCTGGCTGGCATTTTTTTGAATAGACAAATGCAACGCGGCCTCTTCGGCATCAATTTTATTTGCTGCGTTTAGCGCTTCGATCATTACCAGCGACTGCGCTAATTTTTTCGCTTCGGCCTCAGCATAGTCTTTAATTTCAGGCCATTTTTCCGACAGCACGCCTTGCATAGCGCTCAGCATGCTTTCCGCTAATTCTTTGACATTCATACTCATCCGCTGCGTTCCTGTTCAGTTAATTGGCATCACCACGTTTTTTCGCCAGTTCCAGCTTTAATATGGCGGTAAAACTGGCATTGAATGCAAAGCGCAGCACTTTGATCTCATCAGAGCTCAGACACTGCAGCATCCCCGCGGTTTTTGTGTTTTTATCTTTTAACTGATGCAAAGCGGCCAGATCATTCAAGCTGCTGCCCAGTAATGCTATTTGTTCTGCTGTTATGTCATTGCCAGGAATCGCATCGACCCGAACTTTAATGGCACTCAAATCCACCTTAGCTTCGGTGTAAAACGCAGAATTATTGCGGTAACTGCACTCTGGCAGCCCCTCTTTTGTTTCCAGCTCAGTTAAAAATGTCTCCACTTTGCGCTGTAAGGCTGTCACATTGTGATCCGTGGTTTCATCATAAGAGGCGATAAGTTTTACCGTACAGCCTGAGATCACCAGCACAACCAAGGCCAACAGAATCATCCTTCGCAGATTGCATTCTTTGTTTCTGTTCATCAACATCTCCTTTGCGGTAAAACAGCGAACACTCAGACCAGACGGCTCCCGTCAGTGCCTTTGGTCACCTGCTCGCGATGCTAGCCAAGCCTAGAACAGAGTTCCTTCTTTTACAACAACACAGTAGGCTGTGCTCTGATAGTGCAAAATGCTGCCGCAATCCGGATGATTTGTCAGGCAAGCTGTCGCTATGCCATATATAGTTGAATAAGCCTGCGCTGACTTCGGACCTATGCTATGAAGCTTGTGTTAACTGCCGTCTTTGCTTTGTTACTGAGTATGCGCTCTGAGGGCTGCACTTTGCGGATGGGCATTGAAACCAGCTTTGCGCCTTATATTATTCAGCAGCAGGATAGCTGGGGTGGCTTGAATGTAGAGTTGCTAAACCGTCTGGCAAAAGAGGTAGGTTGTAGTGTGGAATTTATCCACAGCCCCTGGTTACGCTCGTTAAAGCTGATCGAACAAGGCGAGCTGGATGTGCTCAGCCACTTAAGTTACAACACGGAGCGCAGTCAACAGTTTGCTTTTATCGGCCCTCATCAGCAGGAAGTAATTTATCTGGTAGGAAAAACTGAGGCATTCCCGGGCTTAACCAGTCTGACCCAACTCAAACACAGCGGCACCTCCGGCATTATTGCCTTACTGAATGGCGCATATTATGGCGATGAACTGGATAGCATTTTAAATGACGCGAAAAACCGCACAGGTTTTGTCTTTATCCGCGGTAATGAAGATAAACAGGCGCTACTGCTTAATGGCCGGGTGCATGGCGTACTGGAAGATATAGTGGCTTATCACTATTGGAAAAAACAAGCCGGCTCGTCTACCACAGGTTTAGACGCTTTATTTGAGGTGTATCAAAGCCCTGTTTATTTTGGTTTTAACCGCCACACGCTCAGCCCGGAGCGTTTAGAGCAACTGGCCAACGCCTGGCAACGTTTATATGACACTGGTGAGCTCAGCAGCATAGTTCAACGCTATCAACTGGCAGAGTTTCAGTTCAGTTTGCCGGTCCCTGCCTCACGCTTCCCAAAGCGCTGACTCACAATAAAACATCCCTGCACAGGCCAGAGATGTTGACGTCTATGGCCTGGGTTCAATACGGCTATGGCAATACCTTTTTAAATGGCTTGACCACCGAATTGGCATACACTCCAGCCGCTATATAAGGGTCAGCAGCAGCCCAGGCTTGTGCCTGCTCTAGCGAATCAAACTGCGCGACCACCAATGATCCGGTAAAACCAGCTTCGGCCGGGTCTTCCAGATCCACTGCCGGCAACGGGCCTGCAATTAATAAACGATCCTGAGCTTTTAATTGCTGTAAACGGGCTAAATGCTGTTCACGTACTTGCTTACGCAGTGGCAGGCTGTTTGGCACATCTTCTGAACAAATCATGTAATACATGGGCAACCTCAACAAAAATGACTATTTGGCGGCACCTTAGCAGAAGCGCTGCTGCAATCCAAGCAGCAGTTCACCTTAGTTATACGGCGTACTGAAACTGAGTTTTACGCTCGTTGTAAAAGTCGACCATTTGCTGCATCACAGACTCTTCATAAGGCTGCAGGTTGCTTAAGATCATCCGTTTTTCACCGCGGCCTATCACTTCGCCATGTTCGACCAGCTCAAAACCCAAACGCGCTAGGCCACGTTTGCCCTCGACAGTTAAATCATTGTGGGCTAACCGCAGTTCAGGTGATGTCGTGGAGAAACGATCAAACTCCAATGTCATACTCTCGTAAATCACCAGCGGACGCTGTGCGTTAATCATCACCTGATGCTGTTTCATCAACGGCTGTAAAATATGCGGGAAGTTTTGACCAGAGAAACGCACATAATCCTTCACTAACGACTCGATATAGGCCAGGTCATGATGGATTTCGCCCTGTTGGCGCAAAATCAGATAATGTTTGTTCTGCTGATCACACAAACGCCATTCATCGCCGTGCTGTTCTGAATGCAGCAGTACATCGGAGCTGACCATACCGGCAAAGCTGCAATGTAACTTCTGTGCTAAACCGTGTTTGCTGACCATATGCGCAAACAGCAAATCACCGGGCACACAGAACCTTTTACTGTCGGCGTCGTGGATAGGATTAAAGTCTGTGGCAACTTCCTTGGCAAAACGGCAGGCCTGCTGACGGCTAAAACTGACTTGCTGGTTCTGTTCACTAATAAACTGCTGTAAAAACATCGATCCCCATCCTGACGACTATCAAAGTGCTGCAGTGTACCTCAGCGGACGGGGTAAATTGGTCTAGCCAGTCATCTCATTGATAACAAGGTGTTGACCCGGACCACGCCGGCGCGAGATAAACAAAAAGTTGCCCTGCGGTTTTTTTGCCTGTGTTTTGGCATCACTGGCCAAAGCCGCTACATCATGATGACAGCTACACAACCTCGGGTCCGGTGACACTACCCCAACCGCCAGACTGAGTAAAGGGTAAAACACCTGCTCGCCACTGCGGTTCTGACTACGGATGCCGCCAGCCTGAACATGAGCCGTCTCGTAATAAAACAGTACCCGCTCGGCGAACTCATTTAATACCTGCTGACATAACTGCTGCCAGTTGTCACTGGTAAAGATCACCACAAAATCGTCACCGCCAACATGCCCAACAAAATGGCCATCGGCTCCTGCTATGCTGGTCAGTAATTCAGCCACCAGTTGAATGACTAAATCGCCTTTGCTGTAGCCGTAGGTGTCGTTGTAAGGTTTAAAATCGTTTAAATCAAAATAA
Organism: Rheinheimera mesophila; assembly: GCF_000986865.1. Classification (GTDB taxonomy): domain Bacteria; phylum Pseudomonadota; class Gammaproteobacteria; order Enterobacterales; family Alteromonadaceae; genus Pararheinheimera; species Pararheinheimera mesophila. The sequence continues at coordinate 98,669 of NZ_LAVS01000010.1, read as the reverse complement.
GCGATATGAAAGCTTTTGCGTCGTTGTAATAACCCATCTATTTCCCGGTAAATTGGCACGTTGCCGGGCAATAAGGTTAAAGGATTCGCGTAACGCGCGTTTTGTAATTTGCTCTCGGTGATCCGTTTCAGTAAGGCCCGGACAGAACCTAAGCCCAAGTACTTCTGCTGACGGGTCACGATAAAATACCAACTGCCCTCGTCGTCCTGATCCGTCACCTGTTGACTCAACTGATCCAGACTACAGTGTTCGTCTACTATCACCACATCCTGGTCCATCAGAGCCTTAACCGTTTTCTTTTCGTACAAAGCCCGACCATAAGGACTGGAAAACAGCTCAAACAATACCGACTTTTGCACTATGCCAACCGGCTGATCGTCTTCGACTATGGCAAGGCTTGACCACTGCGGGTGTTTACTGAACAGATCAAACAACTGAGCGACAGTAGTCATACTGGCTACTGCGGGCACGGACAATAATAAAGCCCCAACCTGCTCGGTGGAGTTTGGTGGCGTGCTGCCCTGATTTGGATTGAGCTGATAACTACCCGTGGCCACTGCACTCATCACCGCATTAGGCCGTCCCAATAAATAACCCTGACCATAATCCGCGCCAAGTTCCTGACAAAGCAGCAACTCTTCCCGGGTTTCAATGCCTTCAGCCACCACCGCCGAGCCGGTACTTTTCGCCAGCGCAATAATACTGCGGACAAATTCTTTTTTGGTCGGATCGGCATGCACCTGGCTGATAAAGTACCGGTCAATTTTAATTAAATCAGGTTTGAGTTCAGACCAGAGCTTTAAACCGGAAAAACCACTGCCTAAATCATCAATGGCAATCCTGAAACCCAGTTCGCGGTAATGATGCACAGCGTTAATTAATACTGTGGAATCATCTACCTGATATTGCTCGGACAGCTCAATCACCACCCGGCTTGGATTGAGCTGGTACTTTTTTAACAAGGCCAGTGTCAAGCCCGACGGATGATCATCAGACAACAGCAGCAATGGATTGACGTTAAGATACAAATCGCCCTGCACACCAGCAGCAGCGAAAGCCGCGATACTCAGTTCGCGGCATAACATTTCCAGTTGCGGTAATAACTGGCATTGATGCGCGACTTTAAATAACACCAACGGAGAATGCAGCGGGCTGTCAGACGGCCCACGGATCAAGGCTTCATATCCCTGGACAGAGCCAGTATTGAAATCCAGTACAGGCTGAAACAGCGGCTGTAACTTACGCTGCTGTAAAATATTCACCAGTTCTTGCCTGTAACTTTCATCTGTCCACATGGTGCCGCGCTCATACAACCTGAATATGCGAAGTGTAAAAAGGCTGTGTGACAGTCGTATGACGATATCCGTCAGCGACCACATCACCGAGACAATCTGGCGCAGTTTTCGCAAGACCAGAGCGAAACAGCGAACTTGTGCCGCGTTATGGTCAGAAATCTGACGCAGAACAGCACAAAGACAGCGATGCGCTTGACCCGCTCCTGCGGCTTGGGTCTAATAGCGCGCTTTTTTAGGATCGGATTAGGTATTTATGACGACATCACAGCTTACAACGCCGGAATTTACCGGTATGGATGATTTAACGCTGGCCGAAGTGGATGCCAGATTAAAACAGCATCAACAGCTATTGCAGTTGATGTTGCAATCGCCGGGTGGTCTATTCTCATACTTACCCCAACAGAAGGCTGTTGCAGAGTACAAAGACGTCCTATCAGTCACAACCCCCGAAGCCTTGTATCAGCAGGCGCAGGACTATTCCGCCCGCCAACAGCTGCATCAAAGCGCCACTTTACTCTGCCGCGCCGCTTATCAGGGCCATGTGCCTGCTCAGGTGCAGTTAGGTCACTGCTATTTAAAAGGCGCCGGTGTGCCGAAGTCGGCCGTCTTTGCCTATAGTTGGTTTATTCTGGCGGCCTTACAGCATGACAGTGCAGCACAACAGGCCTGTACAGTACTGTCTAAACATTTAACACCGCTGGATCAGCAGCAGGCACAGCAATTAGCTGCCGAACGTTTTGAAAAAATAACCATACAAAACAATGAGTAACAAACTAATGCGAAAGGCAGCGTAAAAAACAGCCAAAAACTTTAAAAAAAGAGCTTGCTTTTTAAACAACAGAAAACTACTGTATATCCATACACTGTAAATACAAACAGTATTGGAGCATCGTCATGTTGAATTTAACTAATGCAGTTCACTCTTACTCTGCCTCTGGCCAAAGCTCAGGCGCGCACAAAGCTGGCGCAACTGCGTTTTATCAGAAGTTACAGGTCACTGCCGGCCAGCTTGCGTTGCCTGAATTGTTGTTTATTATCCAGCAGCACCAACAACAATCAGGCTGGGTGTTGTTATTGGCACCCAATCAACTACCGGACAAATCCACCTTCACAGGCTTTGATGTAGACATGTCCAAAGTATTGGTGATCCAACAAAAACAAATCAGCAATATCCATACCGTATTGTCTGACGCATTAAGCAGCAGCACCTGCAGCGCTGTAGTGGTGTGGCAGGACCAGTTCAGTGAAAGCTCATTACAGCATTATCAGCAATTGGCTGAGCAGCATCAAACCTGTTTTTATCAGTTCTGCAGTAACAAAACACAAAACCAAGCGACAAAACCACGTATGGCAGTGAGTCACTAAATCAGCTCTGACGTCGGTTGTTTGCTGCGCTGGCAGCACAACTGGCTTGGCCCTGAGCGGCATTTTGCTTACACTAGGCGTTTAGCAACATCGGCTGAGTTGAATAAAGCTTTGACGCGGGATAGCTTATTGAACCATCCACAGTAAAGTGAGTACTCCAGTGTCAACTGTCTTGTCTTTTTCATGTTATTGCGGTTCAGGTACGCCTTTTACAGCCTGTTGTGCCCCACTGATCGCTGGTCAAGCCTTTGCTCAGACTCCGGAACAACTGATGCGATCACGCTACAGTGCTTATTGTCATCATGAACACAACTTGCAGTGCTACAGTTATATTCTGCGCACTTATCATTCAGCAGTACGCGCTGAACATAGCCTGGCGGACATCGCCGCTTTTGCCAAAGCTGTGCGATTTATCGGACTGAAAATACTGGATTCAGCCGGACTATCAGCGCATCAGGTTCATTTTGTGGCCTCGTATCTGGTCGCAGATAAGCTGGAGCTGCTGGATGAAATTTCAGATTTTGCGCTGGAGCATGGCCAGTGGATGTATTGCAGTGGCGTATTAACAGAACATCCGGTGGTCCGCTTATCGCGTAATGATGCCTGTCCTTGTGGCAGCGGTGTCAAATTTAAAAAATGTCAGCATAACCAGGCAGGCTAACTCAGGCGTGCAGTTGATTTAAAATCTCATACAACGCCGTCGGATCGGCTTGCATCATCTCTGGTTTTTGTTGTTGCAGGTGACGCTTTGTGTGCAAACTTAAACCAGATTTGACCTCATCAGGCAGCTTGTATTTATTGTCCTCCATCACCAAAGGCGCACCCTGCAAAGATTGCAGCAAATGCAAAGCCACAGCTCCACCTTGTTGAAAAGCCGTCGCCTGCTGTTTTAACTGCACTTCGTCTTCAGGTAAAAATGCAAAAGGCCGCGCAGGCTGGATCCCCAACTGCTGATACACATCAGGCTGAAATCGGGCAGTTTGGCTATCTGGTGTATAAAACTGGGCGAACTCGTCCACTGCGGGTGATAAAAATGCCAGCCACAGTGAAAAATCACTGCGCCTGTGCTGGTGTATCGCCTCATTTAACCTACTACCGGTTTGCCATTCATTGATCAGCATAAAATCTGCACAAAAACATCCTATTGTTTGCTTTATCGGCAGTCAGACAAAAAAGTTGAGTAATTTCCTTTACATCAAAATGTTTTTTGATAAGATGCGCACCACACTTGTGGAGGGGTTCCCGAGTGGCCAAAGGGATCAGACTGTAAATCTGCCGGCACTGCCTTCGAAGGTTCGAATCCTTCCCCCTCCACCATTTTCTCCCTGCGCTGCAGTTCCAGATGAACCCACTAAATTTTTCTTGCTAAAATCCAACATATTATCAACACTTGCGATAATTACATCGATAGGTTTGCTGCATGTCGTACAAAACTCTCGAAAATCTTCGAGTTCTTATTGTTGATGACCAACGTCCCTTCCAGTTATTGCTCAAAGGCATACTGTATTCGATGGGCGCCACCAATATCGCCTTTGTGATGACAGGTGAGCAGGCGTTGTGGAAGTGTATGCATGGCTCTTACGACGTGTTGTTTGTCGATTACAACCTGGGCTCAGGCAAAAATGGCCGTCAGCTATTAGAAGATTTACGTGAGAAAAAGCTACTGCATCCTGCTGCTGTGTATATGATAGTGACGGGTGAAAATCAGGTTCCTATGGTAGTGGGAGCCATTGAAGCTGAACCTGACGATTACATCATTAAACCTTTTTCGCAAAGCGTATTACGGACCCGTCTGGTTAAGATTCAAAACCGGAAAAAACAACTGGCGCCGATTTATCAGGCCATGTTTGACGATCAGCCTGAACTGGTGATCGAAGCCTGTAAACAAGAGCGGCAACAAGGCAGCCGTTATCATTCGTTATGTGGCCGCATTCAGGCAGAAACCCATTTAAAATTAAAACAGTACGATGAAGCTGAAGCTCTGTTGTCTGAGACCTTGTCATTCAGTCGAACCAACTGGGCTTTATTGCTTCAGGCCCGTTTGTGTTTTGAGCAAGAGCGTTATGAAGAAAGCCTGGAGTTGTGTAACGAGGCGATAGATACGAACAGATATTTTGCTGAAGCCTTTGATCTCAAAGCCCGTAACCTGATGGCGCAAGGTTTAATGGCGGAAGCGATGGAGGTGATTTCTCAGGCGATCGTCATCTCGCCTTTTTCCGTCAGCCGACAAAATCTGCTGATGGATATAGCCAGGGATATGGACGACCTGGCCAGCCTGGTTCAGGCCAGTAAACAAATTTACGAAATTACCCGCCGCGCTGCTCGGCAGGAAGTGGTGCATTTGTTGAACTATATCCGCACTGTGATCGATGCAGCGTCACGCTCTGAAGAACTCAATCAGCGCAACAAGTATCAGCAGGAAGCCTTAATGGCCATTCACAGAGCCAAACGGGAAGACACTGTGATTCGCGATTTCGACTTCGATTTGTTTGAAACTTTGTGTCAGGCTCGCCTGGAATCGTTAAGTGGTCAGCAGTATCTGGCGAAAAAGACCTTTGCCACAGTCTCAGATCGGGTAACAGCACAAATAGAGCCGGAACCGGATCCGGAAAATCCGGATGAAACTCCTCCTATACCTCATTGTGCGGCAGACGCGGTGCTGTTACTAAATCAAATAGGTGAATTTGAACAGGCATCAGCTCTGACACAAAAGCTGCAAACTGTATCCGGCGCCATAGACCCCATACTGGAAAAACTATTCAGTGAACAGCAACACCGCTCCCTAAGCCGTCAGGCCAGCTTTAATGAGTTGAACAAGCAAGGTATTCAGCTCTACAAAGAGAGTAACTACGAACAGGCGTTGCTTCGTTTTGAGCAGGCTCTGGAAGTTGCGCCTATGAATACAGGCAGCGCACTGAACTTCATACAAACAGCGATACAGATGATGGCCGACCCCAAGCGGAAAAAGCCGTTGGAGTTGGTAGAAAAATGCCGGAAAACCTTCCGGATAGTCGACAACATGCCACTACCAGAGCATCATAAAGTGCGGCATCAGGAATTATTGCAGCAGTTTAATAAGCTAAAAGAAGAAAAACGCTACAGCCGTTAAGACAGCTCTTAACGGCTGTAGCGCAGAGTTTAGTAATCCAGTTGCTGAGTTAAATCATTCAGCAAAGCGCTGGCTCCCAAACGCATGCCTTGAGCAGTGGCCACCTCACCGGTCACTTCTTCAAACAGATTGACCAGCTTTAGCGCAAACTCTACCGTTCTTACGCCACCAGACGCTTTAAAGCCTACCGCCCGGTCTGAGGCAGCCAGAACGGCCAACATGATACGAGCGGCTTCCTCTGTCACTCCGACTTTGACTTTACCTGTGGAAGATTTAACAAAATCAGCCCCAGACTCCACCACTAACTCCGTCGCTTTACTGATTTGCTGACAAGTCACCAATTCACCGGATTCGATAATAATTTTCAGACAAACACCCGCTGTCGCCTGACGTACCGCCGCCAGGAAATGCCGTACTTGTTGGACCTGCCCGGACAATAAGGTTTGATAAGGCAGCACACAGTCAATTTCATCCGCACCCGCTGCCAATGCGGTGCTGATTTGTTGCAGAACCTGTTCCAGCGGTAAAGACCCGGTTGGAAAATTGACCACTGTCGCCAGTTTTATCGCGTAATTTTGTTTCTGTAAAAAGTCTTTGACCTGAGTTAAGTACTGCGGATAAACACAGATAGCGGCTGGTAATACAGCAGCACCGGCTAAATCCTGCTCCAGCCATTGCTGCATAGCCAGAGCATCGTCCTGATCCTGTAAACGGGTTAAATCCACCAGCTTCATCAGCTGTTGTATACGCAGAGGGTTTGTCATGCTGTTGTCCTGAAAAGAAAATATCGGCTCTGACTGGCCAATTTGCTTGTGATCCGGCTCCAACAGAAGCTGAGCCGCAGCGAATTAAAACAGAAAACACTCAGTGCTGGGAAGAGTAAACCAGCATTTGGCGAAGACAAACTGCAAAGCAAAGTGAACAGCGAAAAAAAACCGTCAAAGCACGGAATCTTTTTAGTCACAACCAGTCTGAACAGAAACTTGATGTTTCCATTCTCCCTAGAAGTAAACTTTGCCGGCTCTGTGGCCGGCTTTCTTTTTTACTCTTGAGTCAAATCATCAAGGCTGGAATTTACAACCTCATCCAGTGTTGGTTTTGTTTTAACCAGAGTCTGGCTTTAGCTGCATCACTGTTAAATCGCTCAACTAGCGTCCAGAACGCTTTACTGTGATCCATATGCACCAGATGCGCCAGTTCATGCACAACCACATAACGGGCCACCCACTGTGGAGCCATGACTAAGCGCCAGTTAAAACTCAGTACTCCGGAGGAATCACAGCTCCCCCACTTCGCTTTGAAATTACAAACCCGTACCGAGCGGCATTGAAGCTGCATACGCTGCTGGTCTTGGTGTACTTGCTGCTCAAACCAAAGCTGAGCCTGCTGTAGATAAAACTCTGTCACCAGCTTTTCCAGCCACTTTTGCTGGCTTTGCGCTTTATTGCGATGGGACAGTTGCAGCCATAAACAGTCGCCATCCAGGCTAAACTGGTTGACCGAATCCTCAACTATCTTTAGCGCTAGCGTATCACCGAATAACGGCAGCCTGCGCTGTGCGATCCAATCTGTTCGTTCCTGTGATTGCTGCTGAAGATGTTTGTCTATCCAGTCTTTTTTCTGCAGGATCAACTGCTGAATGAATTGCGGATCACAGCCTGTGGGTGCACTGACCCAAAGTTGCCCTGCTTGAATTTTTAGTTGAATGCTGCGCCTTTTGGCAGAAAACTTTAACTGATAGGCGGGTAACTCAGAGCTCACAACATCAGACTCATCGGGGCAAAATCATAGCTTAAAGTTTGTTGGCCGACTGAGCAAGCAGCAGTTCACCCCAAGACCGACAAAATGCTAGTATGCAGCCCAGACGCTTATACTTTTAGTTGGATCAGAATCTCATCATGAAAATTATCTCTTTTAATATAAACGGCTTACGCGCCAGACCTCACCAAATCGAAGCTTTATTGACAAAACATTCGCCTGATTTTGTCGGTTTGCAGGAAATCAAGGTCCATGATGATGAATTTCCGCTTGAGGAGATGCAAAAATATGGTTATCAGCTGTATTACTTTGGCCAAAAGGGCCATTATGGTGTGGCTATTCTGAGTAAAAAGCCAGCCTTATCCATGTTGTATGGTTTTCCGACCGATGCGCCTGATGCGCAGCGCCGTATGCTGATTGGTACATTTGCCTTGGAAAATGGTAAAACTCTGACCTTGTTAAATGGCTATTTCCCACAAGGCGAAAATCGTAGCCACGAAACCAAGTTTCCGGCTAAACAAAAGTTTTATGCTGATCTGCAACAATATTTGCTCAATCACCACAGCCCTGACGACTACCTGGCTGTGATTGGCGATATCAACATTTCCCCTGAAGACGCAGATATAGGAATAGGGGAAGCCAACGCCAAACGCTGGTTAAAAGAGGGCAAATGCTCATTTTTGCCGGAGGAACGCGATATGTTAGCCCGGTTAAAAAGCTGGGGCTTAGTTGACACCTTCCGAGCTTTGCATCCGAATGCAACTGGAAAATATAGCTGGTTTGATTACCGCTCTAAAGGATTTGAAGATAACAGAGGACTGCGCATTGATGTGGTAATGGCGACCGCGCCTCTGGCAGCCTTGTGCACTGAAAGTGATGTAGATTATGAGCTGCGGGCTTTAGAGCGCCCTTCTGACCATGCTCCGGTCTGGTCGAGCTTTGATTTGAGCTAAGCCGATGCTGGCTGCATTTTGTTTGCTGGTGATCGGCGCTTTGCTGCTAAACCCCGGCTTCTGGCAAGAATTGCAGCAAAAAGCTGTGCCCTGGCCCGTGGCCGGGGCAAGCATCTGTGTGCTTGCGCTGATGTGGCAAACGGATGCCGCAGTGCTGGAGCATTTATCCATTCATTTTCTGGCGCTGACCAGTTTAGTACTGATGTTTGGTTTACGCTTAAGTGCCCTGCTTTTTGTGCTGGTCATCGCCTTGCAATGGCTGGTGAGCAACGCGCCTGCGGCTGATTTGCTCTGGACTTTAGTGTGCGGCTGGTTGGTGCTTACGCTGAACTATGCAGTGTATCTGTTATGTTTCTACTATCTGCAGCGACACTTATTTGTGTATTTATTTGTGGCTGTTTTTCTTAATGCCGCTTTAGGTCTGGTGGTCTACATGCTGATGCAGGCTTGGATCCATGCAGATCAGTACAGCTCTGAACAGTTGTATCAGGGCTATCTGATCTTTATTCCGCTGGCGGCTCTACCGGAAGCATTGCTCAATGGCATGGCCATGACGTTGTTGGTGATCTACAAGCCGCATTGGGTCTACACCTTTTATCAGCGGATTTATTTATCCGGCAAATCTTAGTGCGTAAAGCCACTCTCAGACACTGCAGTAAGCACGTCACGCCTTGTTACATGGCGATGCCAGATCACAAGGCGGGGATGCGCTGCAGCGCCATTGGCTGGCGTTGGTCAGAGCCAATCACGTAAAAAGGTTTTATCCAGTTGTCCGAAGGCTTGTTTAAGCAGTAAAGCCAAGTCTGCATAACGCAGCTTGTGTTGCGGAGTTTGAGTTTGTAGCCCCTGCGCCTGCATTTTTTGTTTAATTTCGCTGTACCAACTGCTCAAGCCAGGTGGTAATTCGGTCTGCGCGCGTTTGCCAAGCCAATACCAGCCCTGGAACGGCATAGATAAAATAAAGAGCATCATGGTCAGGATAAGTGGCAACTGCTCTGCTCCAAGCTGGTTAAATTGCACCAGAGCGCCCACGACCGCAACAACAGGAAAGGTCTTTTGCGCAAAGACAGTCATGCGGATCACTTTATTTTCAGGGAAAACTGCATTTAATTGAGGTACCACAGGCCAGTCACGGCTGTACTGCAGCCCAGCTTTGAGTGTCGAAAACATAGCTGACATCGCAGGCACTCCTCTTCATCATCGGTGTTTTACTACAAAGTCGTCGGTTCGGAGTCTACCCCCTACCTCAACTATCGTCCAGCTTTGACAGAAACTAAAGCAAAAATAGCCTGGTGGAGAAAATATTCCTCAATCCAGACAAACGCAGGAGAATAATTCACCTGATTTCAACAAAGCAGACTCAAAAGTTTTACAGTGAAATGTTCAGATTGAAGATGAAAACTATGAGTTTCCTGCCTTTGCGTAACTAATTGTGAACGAACAAACTAAACAAATTTTGTGCCATTTGTTTTTTATATTTATTTTCAATAGCTTAAACCAGTTAAACATAACAACACACAAAGTTATCCACAGATTCTGTGGACAACCATAATAAAGAAAACACAAGGCCCCGACCGTTTTGCGGTCAAAAACGACTAGGATTTATCAGCGCTTCATGGCATTTTTATGTTCAAACAGTGAAATTATCATGTTTTAGTAGACCAGCAGCGCCTGAGTAAGTTCCGCGCCTTGCTAATCAGCCTGACCACCCGGCGAATCCCCCACCACAGGAAAGCTTCGCCAAATAGTTTTTTTTTCGTTACTATCCTGCTATGCCCAATTCAATGTTGTTGCCCATGTTCAGCCCTTTTAGTCTGTTGCACTGGCATACCAGTCTGGATCCGCAACTCAAACTGAGGATCAAAAGTCCGGTGGATGCCTATAGTCATCACAGTAGCGCCAGCCGTGACGCACTAATGTCTTGCGGTTTACAAGGCGACGGACTCTGGCTCGAGTTAAGAGGCACAACTTTATATAGCCCGTTCAGTGGTGCATTCAGCCGGAAAAATCAGACGGGCCAGCATCTGCTGTTTGCGCATCCAAGTGGATTGAAGCTGGTGCTGGATTTTCCACTGTATTGTCAGGATAAACTTGGTGTAGGGTTCCACTGGCTGGTCGGTGAGCAGGCGCATGTCCAGGCCGGACAGCCTCTGCTGCATTATGATAAAGCGCTGCTTAGCCAGCCGGATCAGAGTTTTGGTCTGTTTTTACGTGTGGTCCCCCACCCTAAAATTCAGCGTATTCATTGCCGCACAGGTTATCATCAGGCCTTGCAGGATGATGTATTGGCGATCCAATTGGTAACTACTCAGGATGTATAGCGTTATGACCCGCATTTATGGCATTAAAAATTGTGACACGGTAAAAAAAGCCCGCAAATATCTGGAGCAGCAGCAACTGCGTCATCAATATATCGATTACCGTCAGGATGGCATCAGCAGAGCATTGTTAGCGGAATTTATGCAGCAACTTAGCTGGCAGCAACTGCTCAATACCAAAGGCACAACCTACAGAGCGTTGTCGGATGCGGACAAGCAGGACATGACCGCAGAAAAAGCGGTCCAGTTAATGCTAGCCCAACCCGCACTGATCAAACGACCTGTGCTGGAGCACAATGGCATCTATCATCTTGGTTTTTCAGAACAACAGTATCAAACATTATTTGGACTTTCCGCATGAGCACAGCAGTACTGGATTTAACTAAAGACTTGATCCGCCGCCAGTCGGTCACCCCTGAAGATGCAGGTTGTCAGCAATTGATGGCCAAGCGGTTGGAGGCTTTGGGTTTTACTATTGAGTCGATGTTTTTTGAGGACACCCTTAATTTATGGGCACGTCGCGGTCAGGGTAAACCTTTGTTTTGTTTTGCCGGTCACACTGATGTAGTGCCGACAGGCCCGCTGGAGCAATGGACCAGCTCCCCCTTTGAACCAGACATTCGCGATGGCATGCTGTATGGCCGCGGTGCGGCCGATATGAAAGGCAGTCTGGCTGCTATGGTGGTGGCCACAGAACGTTTTTTAGCCACCCATCCTGAGTTAACCGGCGACATCGCCTTTTTGATTACCAGCGACGAAGAAGGTCCTTTTATCAATGGCACCAAACGTGTGATTGAAGTACTGGAAAGCCGCAATGAAAAAATTACCTGGTGTTTAGTGGGTGAACCCTCCAGCACAAAAAACCTGGGAGATGTAATTAAAAACGGCCGTCGTGGCTCCTTAACGGGTTATCTGACAGTCAAAGGTGTTCAAGGCCATGTGGCTTATCCGCATCTGGTGGATAACCCTATTCATAAAGCCGCTCCGGCTTTGGCCGAACTAGCACAAACCGTCTGGGATCAGGGCAATGCCTATTTCCCGGCCACCAGCTTTCAGATCTCCAACATTCACGCCGGTACTGGTGCCACCAACGTGGTGCCGGGTGATGTGCAGCTAACCTTCAATTTCCGTTACAGTACTGAAGTGACAGCCGAACAATTGCAACAAAGGGTGCTGGCTATTTTAGATAAACATCAGTTGCACTACAGCATCGACTGGATCCTCAATGGTTTACCTTTTCTGACCGACAGTGGCGAACTGGTGGCTGCTGCTGTGCAAGCGGTGCAGCACGTCAAAGGTTATACACCGTCACTGGAGACCACAGGAGGGACCTCAGACGGTCGTTTTATTGCGCCAACAGGTGCTCAGGTACTGGAGCTGGGTCCGTGCAATGGCACTATTCATAAAATCAATGAATGTGTCGCAGTCGCGGATTTAGAGCCTTTAGCCGATATGTACCAACATATTTTGCAGCAACTGGTTGCCAAATGAGTCGGGCAAAACTGTTGACAGGCTTTGACGAAACAGCTCTGGTTGAACTGGAGCAAAAACATCGTTTATTGCCAGAGGTCAAAGCTGCATATCTAACGATGCAGCAGGCGGCCGCAGCAGAGGGCATAGAACTGGCTCTGCTATCATCCTACCGCTCTTTTGCGCAGCAAGCGCGGATTTGGACCGCCAAATACACCGGACAACGCCCGGTGTATAACAAGGCTCAGCAGCCAATCGATATCCATCAGTTAGATGGCTTTGCTAAAATTGAAGCCATTTTACTCTATTCAGCTTTACCCGGTGCCAGCCGCCATCATTGGGGCACGGATCTGGATGTGTTTGACAAAGCCGCTGTTGCCGCCGATTATCAGGTGCAGTTACTGGATGCTGAATATCAGCGCGGCGGACCTTTTTATGCATTGGATCAGTGGTTAACTGCACATGCCGCAAGCTTTGGCTTTTTCCGGCCTTATCAGCGCGATCTGGGCGGAGTTGCAAAAGAAGCCTGGCATTTAAGTTACCGCCCGCTGGCGCAAGACTATCTGGCATCCTTTGATCAAGCCATGTTGTATGAGGCGATAGCTCAAAGTGATTTACCGGACAAAACACTGCTGCTAGAGTTTATTCCGCTGATTTATCGGCGTTATGTCTGTACTATTTGTGAGGAGTAAATAATGACGATGACACTCTGGTGGACTCTGGTGATCATTTTCGGTCTGGTGCTGGCTAATCTGTGGCTGATACGCCGTAATAAAAAACTCCGGCAGAACAGCCTGAAACAAAAGATAGAGCAGAAGAAAACCTCAGATGGAGGTGTGACCGGAACCATAGCCGCCACCAGTGGCACAGATGGCAGCCGCATAAAACAGGTGGATACCGACCATCACAGCCCATCAGACGCAGGCTCTGACGGCGGCAGTGGTGGCGATTAAGGCTTACCCTTTGTGATCAAAGCTGGAGAAGCCTTTGAGGAAACGTTGCAACTGATCTTTTAAATTCGGTGGTACCCCTTGAATGATCAACAGGTCTTTGTCCATATCGTAGCGGACCCGTTCGCCTAAATGCTTTTGCTCAAAGCTGATGCTGACACCGCCACCTGCACCAGAAAACTTCACCAGGGTTTTTAGTTCTTTTACATCCACTGGAAACTGCTCTGGCACCTCAATATTCTGCTCTGCACAGTAATCCGTAAAGGCTCTGGCATCACTGCTGTCGATAGTCGCTGACAGCTCCTGCAAATGCACATCCAAGCCTTGTTTAGTTTGCTCTTCACAGTAGTCGTAGACTTGCTTACGCACAGCCGATTTCTCGCTGGCATCGTAATCCGAGGCGGACAGATACTCTTCAACACAAGCCAGCACCACTTTGCTTTGCTCTTTGGCAACCACACCTTCGGCGCAGCCTAAAAAGTCGAGGAAAAAGTCAGCCACTTTACGCCCGGCCCGGCCGCGGATAAACGAAATATATTTGTTTTGCTCAGGGCTGGTCTGGTATTCGGTTAAATCAATACGGGCAGCCAGTTGCATCCGGGCTATATCCAGATGCTGATCGGTAGAAAGTAATAAGTCTGGTGTCACACTAAAGTGATCTTTGCTGCCAAGCATAGTGATCAACACATATTCCGTCGCCAGATAACGGTAGTGACACAGCATAAAGTAGCCGGTTTCCTGGATTTGGTGCTGCACCAGTTGCACCACCAACTGACTGGTAGCTTGTTCAGCCAATTGGAGAAAACTGCGCTCCTGCGCTTGCCACTGCGCTAAGGGCAAAGCCATTCTGTCTTGTAAATCATCAGAAAAAGTAGCGTAACCTTTGGCAGGTTTGCCATTGTAAGCCAGGTGCAATTGTTCAATTAAATGTGCGACAGATTGAGACACAGGCACCAGTTCCTGACGAAACTGCGCCTGCAATTGTTCACTTTCAGTACTTTCGATAAAATTTATTGCCAGATGCAACACATCAACGGACATATATTTTCCTGTTCTTCGCTAATTCTGCTAGTATTCCCCGCTGTTCCATTTTATTTCGAGCAGAGACCTTCATGCCCATTGTATCAAAGTATTCGACCGACCAAATTGAAAAGATCGTCAACACTCTGTTGGAGCAGTTACGCGCTGAACAAGCAACCACTGAACTGAGCCTGATGTGCCTGGGCAATACCATCAGCCACATTATTAATACCAGCGTGCCAGTTGCGCAACGTCTGGATGTTGCCAGCCAATTTGGTCAGGCGTTAAAAGACGCCGTCAGCAGCAAGAAACAATAACGCTATGGTGCTGGAACAAAACCTGTCATTGGTTAATAAAGTAAACCGTTTGCTGAACTGGGGTCATTGGTTTACTTTTTTTAATATCCTGTTGGCATTGGTCATTACCGCCGCCTATTGGTGGGCGGAACCTTTGCCACAGAGCATGACTGGCTGGGTTTATCTGGTGACTAACTGGCTGGGCCACACCGCTTTTTTATGTTTTTTGTTTTTTATTCTGACCATATTTCCTGTCACTCTGATTTTTCCGTACCAGCGCCATGTCCGTGGTATAGCGGCAGTTCTGGCCACTGTCGGCCTGGTCGCACTGATTTTTGATGCTTATGTCTATCAGGCGCTTGGTTATCATGTCGGCAGCGCATCCAGCGAACAGACCATTGATTTATTACGTCAACAGGTGGTCACCAACCTGCGTAATTTTATCCTGATCACCTCTGTTGTCTTTGCGTTATTACTGGCGATAGAGTTAGTGTTAAGTAACTTTTGCTGGAAAAAAGTACCACGTTTACAAGCCTCCGGAGTTGGCCAACCCGCACTTTATCTGTTTTTAGGCTGTTTTGTCGCCAGCCACAGCCTGCATATCTGGGCAGATGCACAATTAGATTTGGATGTCATGAAACAAGACAATGTGCTGCCTTTTACCTATCCGGCAACGGCGAATACCTTTTTAGCCAAATACAATCTGCTGGATTTATCCAGCTTAAAAGAAAGTAAAGCTGAACAGTTGCAACGACCAACCAACTGGCGTGAGCCTGAAGCGTTGCAATGTGTCAGTCAACCAGCAGAGCCTGTCACTGTAGTGATCCTGCCGGCCTTGTCCGCCAATGATGTGGCGCTTTTGGAGCAGAACAAATTCAAAGCCCAGCAGCAACACTTTGCTCCGGTTGAGACTCAAAGCGCATTGCTGAATCTGGTCTATGGCAGCATGCAGTTAAATAAAGAGATGGTCAGCGCGCTGCAACAGCCCCCCGCCTGGCTGGAGCAGTTGCCTGCTGGCAGCTTCAGTCTCAGCGCCAGCGATGCACAATATCAGCAACTATTGCCCTGGTTACCGCTGACAGAACAAGCCACTGCGGCAGTCAAAATAAAATTCAGTCGTGATCTTGGCTCTGAATTAGCCCAACTGGGCACTGAACACAATGCTATCGTACTGAGCATCCACGCCACAGCATCCCAGTTTGATCTGGCACCGGCCAAGCTGTACAGCCGCTGGCCTGAACTTCATCAGGTGTTGTCCAACACTGTCACTCAACACCTGGATCTGATCCCTACTCTGCTGGCTCAGTTGGGTTGTCATACCAACTGGCCAGGAGATAACTGGTTTCAACCGTCGGCCTATCCGAAGCTGAATTTATTACCGCATCAGATGGTCAGTTTTAAAAAAGATAAAATGATTCTGGTGCGGGATGATGGCAGTTATGGAGTTTGGTCGGCTGGAACTCTGGTACCACTGAATGAAAAACTGGATATTCCGCAGTTGACTGATGCGTTAAAACGGGTGCAACAGCACTAACACCCTAGCATGATAAAAAACCACAGCACTGTGGTTTTTTATCATTACTGCAAGGTTTTCGGCGCTTTGCTTAGCCGGTTGCGTTTGCCTTGTAACTCAAGCTCTGCCAGATGAAATAGATTGGTAAACACCAGAGGCGGAGCTTCGCGTTGAAACTTCTCCACAAAAGCTATAGTGGCTTCGGCAATCAGCTGATTTACTTTTTGATCATACAGCGAATAGCCATCATAGCTATAGGGCTCATCCAGTTGTGCTAACTGATGTTGCTTTTGTTGGCGCATAAACCAATTCAGCAAAAACTCATACTCTTTGACATCCAAGAGCTCTCGGCAATCCAACCCCATCAGGGTTTCTCCTGTTGTTGTACCCAGCGTTGCAAGCGTGGTCGTATGTTCAAAAACAAGCTGTATAACCTGTCTGCACACCAGGTGACCGGCGGTACTCTAAGTAAAAGTCCAAGCATACGCCAATAGGCAAATTGCGACCAGAGCATAGCAAAAGCGGCGGCGCCTTTGTAATAGATTTGACCGTTGACCCGCACGTGCATACGTGCAAGTGCGCTGCATCTGTCCAGCTCCGCTGGCAGAGCTGCATTCAGATCGGTTAGATCCAGCCAGATAATAGGAACCCTACTTTTAAGTGCACGAAAGTAGTTAATCTCGCGCCGGCACAAAGGGCAACCACCATCATAAAAAACTTCGAGTGAATTCATTTTATGCTCCTGTTGGTTCACACAGTACGGTTACACAGAACTTCAGGATCGGTTGTGCATAAAAAACGATAGCAGCGATTGGATTAATTCGTTTTCGACCCAGAGCATGGCAGGCTAAGCTCAGTAAAAATTCTGCCTATGGAGCTTTACCATGCTAAAAACTATGACCTTTGCCCTCTTACATTTTACTGTGGCTTTTAGCGTCACATATCTACTCACTGGCGATCTATTCGTTGGTGGTTTAGTGGCAACCATAGAGCCAGCGATCAATACTATCGCTTATTTTTTCCATGAAAAAGCCTGGAGCCGTATCGCCTTACGACAAAAACAGCATCATCAGTTACATGCTTAACGGCATTCACACAAGCTGCATAATTGCAACGAACAAGGTACACTAGCGCCCTTTTGATTTGTTCTGCGGATTTGTTATGGCCTTAAAGGCAACCATTTATAAAGCAAGCCTGGCTGTGGCTGATATGTCGCGCCACCATTATCAGGATTATCACCTGACACTGGCCCAGCACCCTTCTGAAACCACTGAGCGTATGATGCTGCGTCTGCTGGCTTTTGCTTTGTGTGCCCATGAGGATTTAAGCTTCGGCAAAGGCATTTCAGATGATGACGAAGCGGCCTTGTATCGTCAAAATCTAACTGGGGATTATCAACTCTGGATTGAACTGGGTTTGCCGGAAGAGAGACGCTTACGCCGTGCCAGCCATAAAAGCCAGCAGTTATTGCTCCTCGCCTACGGTGGTACTGCAGTCGATAAATGGTACAGCGCAGAGCAAAAAGCCTTAAGCCAGTTAAGAAACCTGACGATAGTGGCGGTATCTCCGGCAGATACGGCACAACTGGCTGAACTATGCGACCGTACCATGCAGTTACAATGCACCATTAACGAAGGCCAGATCTGGTTTGGCAACGCAGCTCACAGTGTGCCGCTGCAACCGCGCTTTATTCAACAGTCAACCCCAGCCTTGCTGGCATCGGAGTAATCATATGACTCAACTCGCTTTAGGCAAACTGAACAAACTGGCGGTGAAAAAACAGGTCGAGTTTGGCGTCTACCTTGATGGCTTAAGCTGGGGCGATATTTTGTTGCCGAAGCGCTATGTGCCTGCTGGCACTGAAATTGGCACAGTGCTGGAGGTGTTTTTATATCTGGATTCTGAAGATCAGCTCATAGCCACCACAGAAAAACCTTATGTGATGGTCGGACAAGTGGCACAACTGAAAGCTGTGGCCGTGACTAAGGTGGGTGCTTTTTTAAATTGGGGCCTGAAAAAAGACTTACTGGTGCCTTTTAGCGAACAACAAATTCCGATGCAGCAGGATAAATATTATCTGGTGTACTGTTATGTCGATAAAAGTAACCGTATTGTCGCCTCAGCCAAGTTGGACAGATACATAGGCAAAGACAGACCTGCTTATCAGGCTGGCGATGAAGTGCAATTTTATGTCGCCTCCCAGACCGACCTGGGCTACAAAGTGGTTGTTGATCATCAGCATTGGGGCTTGTTGTATAAAAATCAGGTGTTTAAACCACTACGTATCGGCTACAAAGGCACAGCTTATGTGCAGAAGGTACGGGACGATTTACGCATTGATTTACTGCTGGATAAACCTGGTTATGCAAAAACCCAGGCCTTTACCGACGTGATTATAGAGCGGTTAAAACAAAAAGGCGGCAGTTTGCCACTGTCGGATAAAAGCAGCCCGGAGCAAATTTACAGCGAATTTGGTGTCAGCAAAAAAGTTTTTAAAGCCGCTATCGGTGCTTTGTACAAAGCTGGTCAGATAGTGATTGAAGCTGAGGCTATCCGTCTGGTGTGATGCAGACAGGTTAAAATCGGATCTTAACGGATACGGGTACCTCGTCGGGGCCGCGGCTTGCACCGGCCCGTTCATGGACAGCGCGCTGTCATTAGACGGGCAGGTACAAGACCTGCCCTTTAGATAGGCATGTTATTTAACGCAGCCATTTGATAGCATCCGCAGGGGGCAAAGCCTTAGCAAACCAATAACCTTGTCCGGCGTCACAACCTAACTCTTTTAGCAACTGGCGTTGCAAACTAGTTTCTACCCCTTCTGCCACCACTTTCAAATTCAGTGTTTTCGCCAGCGCAATCACGGTATTAACCACCGGATTGTCTTTGATATGGGGTTTCATATTGGCGATAAAAGAGCGATCTATTTTCAGCACGTCCAGCTTAAATTCGTTCAGATAACTTAAACTGGAATACCCTGTGCCAAAATCATCCAACAGCACTCTCACCCCATGCTGGCGCAACTGTTTTAAGCACAGCCGTGCCTGTTCAATATTTTCTATCAGCGCCCGCTCGGTAATTTCGATCGCCAGATAACTGGCCGGTACTTTGGCTTCGGCCAGCTTTTCGATCACGGCGCAGGTAAAATCAGGCTCCGAGAAAGCCAGTCCAGACACATTAACACTGATATAAAACGCAGTGGCGTGCTCCTGCCGCCAAAGCCGGATCTGTTCAATACTTTGTCTGAGCACGTAATGGTCAATTAAACCTATCAGGCCATTTTTTTCTGCATAGGGAATAAACTCATCCGGGGTGATCACACCGCGGCCTGGATGAGTCCAGCGGATCAGGGCTTCAAAGCCTATGGTATCGTCCGTGTCCAGACTGATAATTGGCTGATAATTCAGCATAAAATGCTGTTTTGCCAAGGCCGCTTTGATCTCCAGATCTAATCTGAATTCCTGACTCTCTTGTACTTTCATATCAGCAGAGTAAATCCGATAGACACCACGCCCATCCTGTTTAGCCTGGTACATGGCAATATCAGCACGACGGATCAGCTCATCCGCCGACTGGAGTTGATCCACAGCCCCCGCCAGCGCAATACCGATACTGCAGGAGGTCAACAGCATATGCTCTCCGACCAACAACGGCTGCTGTAGCGCCTGAATAATACGCTGAGCAACATCGGTCACATCGGCCAGACTGGCGACATCCTCCAGCACCACAGCAAACTCATCCCCGCCTAAACGAGCCAGGGTATCAGTCTGTCGCATGCAGAGTTTGAGCACTCTCCCCACCTGAACCAAAAAGGCATCTCCGACCTGATGCCCCAGGGTGTCGTTGACCGTTTTAAAACGATCGAGATCCAGATACATCACGGCTAAATGATTGGCAGGAAAACGCTGCATCCGCTTAAATGCCTGGCCTATTCTGTCCATCAATAAACTACGATTAGGCAAAGCGGTTAATGCATCATGCAGCGCCTGATGCTGCAAACGTTTCTCTGAAAATACCCGTTCCAGTGCGTTGGAGATATGCTGGGAGACAAAAATCATCAACTCCAGATCACGCTGACTGTATTGGATATGAGCGATGTAGCTTTGTACCACCACCACACCACGCACAGTGTCACTGGACTGGAAAGGAACTCCCAGCCAGGATTCAGGTTCTGAGCCGTAGGAGCGGACCTGATGTTCCCGGTCAAAATCCGCCATTTGCTGACGGCTAATCAGCAAAGGCTGTTTCGAGCGAAACACATGACCAGTCAGACTATGCGCCAACACATCTGAGCCATACACCTGATTGGGGTCTATTTCATCTTCCGTGTCAGCAAAGTATGGAAACTGCAGAGTCTGAGTTTCATCATCAAACAGCGCAATAAAGAAATTGGGTGCATAAATCAGCGAATTGACTATTTGATGCAGTCTTTTGTAAAAGCTGGAGAAGTCGTTAGCAAAGTAGGAGAACGAGGCGATTTCATACAAGGCTTTTTGTAACCGTTCCGCATACTCAAGTTTACTGACCGAAGACTCTAGTCTCGCCAGCATCTGCGACTTACGCAGCTTACTGGCCAAAATAGATGCGACAATTTCAAGAATGTGCTGATGCTCCGCACTGAAATAATTGGCGTGCGAATGTTCACAGTCGATAACGCCAAGCAGCTCGTCGCCATCCAGAATAGGCACCACCAGCTCTGACAGACTCGGTACTAAATCGGCAAGGTAATGCGGATCAGTCCGGGTATCAGACACCAGCACAGACTGTTTAATACTGGCGGCAAAACCGACCAGACCATGGCCAAGTTTAAGCTCAGCGATACCTAAGTGCGAAGGTAAATCCCGGGTCCCCGACGCAGCCTTACGCTGTAGAGTCTCGCCGTCGTCGGCCAGAATAAAGATGGCACAGTCGACAAAACCTAAGCCTGCCACAACATGTTTAGCCGCATACTGAAGAATGTCATCCGAGCCAGTTAATTCATGCAGATCAATGGCAAACTGATTAATTAAGCTTAATCTGGCGTTTTCTTGCTGTAACAGCTGGAGCTGGGCCTGAAGCACACTGATATCAGTTTGGGGCTGTGAGATGGTCACGGTCGTCATACAGACTCTACTACATTAATCCGTAGAAAGTTATAAACGACCGTGCTTTATTAAGCAACGAAAAGTTAGATTTTGTCCCTGTTCATCGGTTTGCTAAACACTAAATGCACAGCACTGGTTGCTCTCTCCAAAAAGCCGCCTTCGCAGTAACACAGATAAAAATGCCAGAGCCGGATAAACTGGTCGTCATATCCTAGCTGATGCAACTTGTCGCGGGCGGCCATAAAATTATGACACCAGTCTTGCAGAGTACGGGCATAATCCAGGCCTATATCCTGCACCTGGCGTAACACGAGATCTGTGTAATTGGCCACCGCATTGCTCATCCGCTGAATAGAGGGTAAACAACCACCAGGGAAAATATAGCGTTTGATAAAGTCGACTTCTTTAACATAGTGACGATAACGCTGATCGGCGATGGTAATAGCCTGCAGCACCATCAAACCATCGTCTTTAAGCAGGCTGGAGCATTTGGCAAAGTATTGATCGAGGAATTCATCTCCTACGGCTTCGATCATCTCGATGGAGACCAGCTTGTCGTATTGACCAGTTAAGTCACGATAATCCTGAAACAACAGCGTGATCTGCGATTCAAGACCAGCTTCGCGGATTTTTTCGGCGGCATAATCGTGCTGCTCGCGGGAGATAGTGGTCGTCGTGACTTTACAACCATAATTGCGCGCCGCATAAATCGCCATACTGCCCCAGCCGGTGCCGATTTCTATCAGATGGTCGGTAGGTTTTAACTGCAGTTTGTCGCATATAGACTTCAGCTTGTTAAGCTGCGCCTGTTCCAGTGTGCTTTCCTGGGTTTCATACACAGCACTGGAGTACATCATGCTTGGATCTAAAAATAGCTGATACATCGCATTACCTAAATCGTAATGCGCGGAGATATTTTTCCGTGATTGCTCTTTGGTATTGCGATTACGCCAATCCAATAGTTTAAGTGCAGGTTTGCTGATACGGGCCCATGCCGACTCCAGCTTGTCTAAAAGCGCGGAATTACGGGCAAACAATTGCACCAATAAGGTTAAGTTGTCACAGCGCCACTGGCCGAGGATATAAGACTCGCCCGCTCCCACTGAGCCTGCGAAGATCAATTTCTGGTAAAAATCCGGATCCAGAATCGTCAGGGTACATTGCAATTCCCCCTTGTCGTCGCCTAACAGAGTTTTATCCTGCCCTTCGACCAATAAAATTGCACCATAACTTAACTGGCTTAAATGATTCAGCACCAGTTTACGACAGGTTTTATCAAACCAGCTTAAGTTCTGGAAGGGGCATTGTTCGGTAATCGAAACCGTCATCTTGGTGTTTCCTTTGACTTGGGGTGGCCATACACAGGCACTGCTTTGAGCAGCAACTTGAGTGCATGCCAATAAATTCGTGTCATCACTTGTACGTTTTGCCATGGACGACGGATCAGTGAAGCCCGCAGCACAGCTTTCTCCAGCGCTTGAGGCTGCAGCGAAAACCAGGCACTGAATACCTTGTCACCATCTTTAAAATTAGTGATGGCTAATTCCAGTTTTTCTGAATTAGCAACCACTGTCCAGTGATATTGCATATCCATCGGGTTAAAAGGTGATACATGAAACGCTTTATCATGCTGATACTGAGATTTTTCCTGGCTCTGGACCGGCACCAGGTAATAATGACGCTCATTCCAGGGAGTGTTACTGACTTCCGCCAGTAGTGCTATAAGCTGATGTGTGCCGTCAAAACAGTAATACAAGGTCAAGGGACTAAAGTAATAGCCCCAGTTTGCCAACGGACTTAGCATACAAACCCGCTCAATAGGCGCTGCGCCGCCTAAACTGGCTACTTTTAGCCTGACTGCTTCGGCCAAACTGTCTGCGCCGGGCAAATAATCAGAGCGGCGATAGCTACACGCAGCAAAACGGGCTGTTGACCAGAGCCAGTCTTTGGCCGGGATAGTGTCGAGCTGATCCAGGTCAAGCCAAAAGTAATGCACCTGATAGTCAAAGCCGTGTAATTTAGGCAGATATCGCTTGTGACCGACTTCACCTGTAAGTAGTGCATGACCTGTGGGGATCAAAACTCCACTCCCATGGCTCGGGCTATATCGACCGCACTTCGTACACCGTCTTCATGAAAGCCGTTATACCAGTACGCGCCACAAAACCAACTGTTGTTCACGCCATTAATTTCACTACGGCGTTGCTGCGATGCAATGGTGCAGTGGTTGAACACCGGATGATCATAAACAAAACGTTTTAAAATTTTGCTCTGATCTATGGCATGGCTGTGGTTCAGTGTGACCACAAAAGTGACAGGCGCCTGAATGCCCTGCAGAATATTCATGTTGTAACTCAAGGTCGCATGGCTGGATGCTGCGTCAGTCAAATGATAATTCCAGGAGGCCCAGGCGGCTTTGCGCTGCGGTAAAATGCGCTCGTCCGTATGTAAAATCACCTCGTTTTTCTGATAAGCAATCCCACCTAGGATCTGCCGCTCAGCATCGCTGGCATCTTTCAATAGCGCCAAGGCCTGGTCGCTGTGACAGGCAAATACGACCTGATCAAAATGCTCAGTACGCCCATCCGCAAATTCCAGTGTTACCCCATGCGTATCGCGGCTGACGGCTTGCACCGGACTGTTAAGTTTCAGTTGGTCTGGGTTAACCGCCTTTAATAAAGCCCGCACATACTCGCGTGAACCGCCCTTAATGACTGACCACTGCGGACGGTCGGTTACATTCAGTAAGCCATGATTTTTGAAAAACTGCAGGAAAAAGCGCAGCGGAAAAGATGGCATATCAGCCAAACCGGAAGACCAGATAGCAGCTCCCATTGGCAGTAAATAATCATTGCGCAGTGCTTTGCCTAAGTTGTGTTTAGCCAGAAATTCGTCAATTAATAAGTCCAGGTCCGGGTGATTTTGCTCAAGCAATGCCTTGCCCAGCTTATTAAATTTGACAATGTCCAACAGCATACGCCAGAACGAAGGCCGAAACAGATTACGACGCTGGGCAAACAAAGTCGAAAAAGTGTGGCCATTGTATTCCAGACCTGTATCGGCTTTTTTTACGGAGAAACTCATTTGAGTTGGCTGAGACCCTACCTTAAGCTCAGCTAAAAACTTATTAAAGAGTGGATAAGTCCAGTTATTAAATACGATAAAACCTGTATCTATAGCGTACTCTTTGCCCTCAACATGGACATCTACAGTGGCTGTATGCCCCCCCAGATAAGAGCCGGCCTCAAATAAAGTAACTTCATGCTGGCGCTGTAACAAATACCAGCTAATCATGCCGGAGATACCGCCGCCTATTACTGCAATTTTCATTCTACCCTTCCTACTTAAAGCCGCAGCTTCGTTGACTGCGCTTACTCGCCCCGGTCACATAGCAGTTCTATGCTCCCGGGACCTCGATTGCTTGCCGCCTCCCTACAACATCAGGTTGTTTGGGTAGTGCTGTTGTTTGCCATTTTTTGTTTAACTTTTTTAGTTATAAAGCCCAGCAGTGGAATATGCTCCAGCACCATTTCGTTTAAATCATAATAATCTCGGTGATAGGCGATTTTGCCTTCGCTGTTCCAGTGCACTACAGAGCAGCCATGCACAGAAATTGGCTTGCCATTGCCTATCGCTTCATGGGTAAAGGTCATCACCCAGCTTAAACAGCCTTGGTCCTGATTAGCAATTTTTGAAGTTGCTACAAAATGACAACTGCTCAAACGGGCATAGGCATGAGAGAAATACTGCTGCAGTTGTTCAAGTCCCAGCATATGGTGCACCGGATCGATAAACTCCACATTATTGGCATAGAGTTCGACCAGAGAGTCTAAATTACTTTGACTTAAGTTATTGTAAAAATTTAAAAAACGTTCCAGCCGTTCTGTCGCGTTTATCTCACTCATGATCGCCTTCATCCTGCGGTTTTTTAACTGTGTGGAATAACTCTAAGGTTTTTAACCGGGCTTTGCTGTGATCGACCACTGGTTTGACGTACTGGCTCCACAATGGCAAAGGATGTGGCCAGTGGATTTGTTTTTTGGGCAAGTCAGCAAGCTCCGGCAGCATACGTTTTATAAATACGCCGTCCGGGTCAAAACGTTCACTTTGAGTCACAGGATTAAAAATCCGAAAATAAGGTGCAGCATCCGTGCCGGTAGAAGCCGCCCATTGCCAGCCACCATTATTGGCAGCAAAGTCGCCGTCAATCAGCTTTGACATGAAGTATCGCTCGCCCCAGCGCCAGTCAATATGCAGATCTTTGACCAAAAAACTGGCCACTATCATACGCAGCCTGTTATGCATCCAGCCAGTTTGGTTCAACTGACGCATGGCCGCATCCACGATAGGGTAACCTGTTTTGCCCTCACACCAGGCGTGAAACAAGGCATTGTTATTTGGCCAAATAATAGCGTCAGTATCTTTTTGAAATGCCTTGTGTTTAATCAACTCGGGAAACGCGACGAGAATATGATGATAAAAATCACGCCACACCAGCTCAGACAACCAAACCGCAGCGCCTGATTTTTCTCTATCCCAGTCGTTGGCTGCCTCCAGTTGGAGTCGACTGATGCACTGCTGAGCGGAGATAACGCCAATGGCGATGTAGGCCGACAAACCAGAGGTGCCATCTAACGCCGGAAAATCGCGTTCAGTTTGATAATACGCCACTTTATCACGACAGAACTGACGCATACGTTCGAGGACCTCTGACTCAGCCACTGCATAAGCCAGCGAACTACCGTCTCCCAGCGCCATCAGGGGGAGTTCAGGCAAGTGCAGTTTGACCTTTGGCATGACCTTGGGTTTAGCAAAACACGTCACCCCAGTCTGCCGTAAATGCGCCAGCCAGTTTTTTTTAAAGGGCGTAAAAACCTGATAAATTCCGCCGGTTTTGCTCAGGATTGAGCCCGGTGGCATAACAGCTTTGCGGTCAAACCAATAGCAATGCTTGCCGGCGTTGGCAAAAACCCGGCTCACCTTCTGATCCCTTACCCTCTCACGCAATTCATACTCGGTATGAGCATACAAAGCCGAGGCTCCGGCATCGACCAACTGTTGCATCAGTTGTGGTACTGCAGCGTAATCACTACCTTCGACAGCCAGCAGCGGGATATTCAGTGCTGCAAGTTCTGTCTGCATCTGTAGCACACGACGACGGATCAGATCCTGTTTCATGGCAGCCATATCGTGCTGCTGCCAGCTCTGTGCTGTGGCAATAAAAAGCGCAACCACGGGCAAGCCGGCCTGACAGGCTTCAAACAACGCCTGATGATCGTAAATGCGTAAATCATTACGCAGCCAGACTAAAGAAAATGCGGTATGAGTCATCAGGCACGTAACCCCAGTTCGTCAGGAAAAGGCTGCAGGTATTGTTGTGCGGCCAAATAGCTATGCGGATGCTGAGCTAAATGGTGGCGCAGCAAAGTCAAAGGAGCCAGCAAAGGTAAATGGCCCTGCCGGTATTTATGGATCAGACCGAGTAATTCCTGCTTCGCACTACTGCTGAGCATCTTCTTAAAAAAGCCCTGCAAATGCATCAGCACATTGGCCTGCTGTTTACGGGTGGCCTGTTGTTTTAACGCCTGCATTAAATCCAGCAAATAGCGCTGCGCTAATTCATCTGGCGCAAATAATTTTGCCTGCGCTACTAAACGCCCCAACTCACGATACGCCTTTGGGCTATGTGCCATCACTAAAAATTTATAGCGGCTGTGAAAGGCGACTAATTTGCCGATGGTAAAACCGGATTGCAACATTTGCTGATAGTCATGACAGGCGAAAATCCGGGTCACGAAATTCTCTCTTAAGTTGCTGTCAAGTAAACGGCCATCCTCTTCGACCGGCAACCAGGGATAGGTTTGCATCAGTTGTTGGGTAAAAACTCCGACACCTACCTTGCCTAACTGATGACCATTCTGGTCATTCAGTCTTACCCGCTCCATACCACAGCTGGGTGATTTGGCACATACAATATAACCAGACAACTGCTGCAATTTCGGCAATAGTTTTTCGGTAAATTGCAACATAGCGTCGGTATGGTCAATGCTGCTATCTTTACTATTGACCAGTCGCACCTGCTGTTGGGCATTTAGCTGCAAGCGAATGGCAGGACGCGGCACCCCTAATCCTATCGCCTGCTCTGGGCAGACAGGAACATAAGAAACAAAAGGCCCAAGGGTGTTGGTGCAGAATTCAGAGGCCTTGTGGCCGGCATCAAAACGCACTTTTTGCCCGAGCACACAAGCGCTGACACCGATCTGGATACTCATAGTCATACTCATAGAAAAATCACGCAGATGAATAGAATTGTTTACAGATCAGCAGCTTCATTGGATCACTGCAACAAAAAATTTTTGAATACCAAAGAAAAACTCAACGAAGAGCCTTGTATCGGGACAGTAACATAAAAAAAGCCACGCCAGATGGCGCAGCTTTTAGAAGCAAAAAGCGAACCCGCTTAGTAGGAGTAACTCATCGTCAAGCCGCTAAAACTGGTGTAAGCCTTAATACCAACATGCCAGGTGCCTGCCTGCGGATTAGTGATGGTGCACTGCTCCGCATTACCATTTAAATAGGGACGGCAGTTATACTGAGTTTCTGTTGGCTGACTGTTGTACCGCACGTACAAGTCTGCATCACCAGTCCCACCTGAAATAGTGAAGGTTAAGGTACTGACACCAGAGGGGATCTGGTACGAACCACGTAACCAGCTACCAGTACTGGCACTGAGATTAGTGAAAGTTTCGCCTCCTGCTGGAGGAGGATTGCCACCGCCACCACCGCTACACCCATTGGCGGTCAGGTAATCTACAGCAGCTTTGGCCTGAACTATACCAAAACCAAATGAGTTATCCCGCCCCGCAGTACCTCTGTCCTGAGCTGTAACCTGTAACGCACTGCGAATTTGCGGCGCAGTACATTGTGGATGATTGCTCCAGACCAGAGCCGCGACCCCCGCGACATGAGGTGACGCCATTGAGGTGCCGCTGATGCTGTTGTAGCCACCATTATTCCAGGTTGAATTCACAGCCACGCCTGGCCCTGCTAATTCTACCTGAGCGTTGCGCTGAGAGAAGCTCGCCAGATTACGATTCGAATCGACCGCAGCCACCGATACAACCGCATTGTAAGACGCCGGATAGGACAAGCTGGTGTTACCGGCATTCCCTGCAGCAGCAATCAATAACATACCGCTGTTATAAAAATTGGTCATCGCCGTTTGTTCAGTTTGGCTGGAGCTGCTGCCACCCAGACTCATATTCACAACTTTGGCGCCGGCGTCTTTACAGGATTGGATCCCGTCTATCAGATCAGAAGCGAAAGTCCAGTTTCCTGAATCATTGAATATTTTTACTATATGCACGTCAGCCTGAGCTGATGGTAATACCCCAATCACCCCATCATTATTGTTCAGCGCAACCATAGTACCAGCCACATGGGTACCGTGACCGTTGCCATCAGAAGACCAGCTACCATGGCCTGAGAAGGCAAAACCGCTGACGCCAGAATTAGGCAAATCCGGATGGTTTAAGGTGTAGCCGGTATCAATCACACAGACCTTGGTATTTGCGGCATTGGCATCGCTGACCAGATTGGCTTGCACCATAGGAATACCATAAGGAGTGCTTTGAGCCATAGGCGTGATCAGATCAAACAGATAACGTTTCTGGTCAACCTCGATGTACTCCACTTCAGGATCAGATACCATAGCTTTAAGCTGCCGTGGATTTAACTCCAGCACACTGGATTTGACTGACGCCAGATGTTTGACCACTTTAGTTTTGTGTTTCCGGGCAAAACTTTCTGCTTTTTGCAGAGAAAATGCGGGAACAGCAGACGTAGCGTTTTGTAAATTGCCTGTACCACCGTCTTTGTACTTCACAATGTAACGGCTGGTGCTGTCATCACTGGGGTCGATGGCTGCAACATCTGCAGCAGTGATAAACACAGGTTGATCCACTGCTGCAGCGACAGCCACTGAAGTGATGGATAAAGCAAAACAACCAGCAGTTCCCAGTAACAGTACTTTGTTTCTATTTTTCATATATGTACCTTGGTAAAGATTTTGAATTCCCTGATGTGAAATTGCATCCTGCGGCTCCAGCTTAGCAAGGCAGCGAAATAACTCTTTATATTAAAATTATATTTTTATTATATTTTCTTTACATTTGAGCAGTTAAATTCAAACTTGTGATTTTTGGTAAAAATTGATACCCAAGCAATAGACGAGAAGAAACAGCTCAGCCTGCAACTTTGTTGTATTGAACATTTGTTGAAATGAGTAACGATTAAGCAAAAAAAAGAGTGCTCATCAGGAGCACTCTTTTTCCACAACTGCGACTATTATTTTTTGGCGGTGCCTACTTCAACCCTGCTTTTTAACTTTTGGCCGGGTCTGAACGTCACAACACAACGGGCAGAGATAGGAATATCTTCACCGGTTTTTGGGTTACGGCCTGGTCGCTGGTTTTTCACACGAAGGTCAAAGTTACCAAAACCTGACAGTTTTACCTGGTCGCCTGCTTCCAAAGCAATGCGGATCTCTTCAAAAAAAGATTCGACAATTAATTTTGCATCGCGCTTGCTGATGCCAAACTTGGTAAATAAACGTTCTGCTAAATCGGCTTTGGTAAGCGCCATTCTTAATCCCTCAACGTTGCGTTGAACTCTTTGCTCAGCACCTCGACCACAGAAGAGATAACCTGTTGGATATCTTTATCTTCAAGCGTCCGCGCTTTGTCCTGCAAGGTTAAAGCTATAGCCAATGACTTGTGGCCCTGTGCAACACCCTGCCCTGTGTAGACGTCAAACAATTTTAGGTCAACTAATTGATTTCCGCCAACTTTTCTAATAGTAGCAAGGATATCTGAAAAACGCACATCAGATTTCACAACAATAGCTAAATCGCGACGGTTTGCCGGATACTTTGAAGTTTCCTGAGCTAAAACAATGTGTTTATCACCCAATGCTTCAAGCTCAATTTCAAATAAAAAGGCTTTGCCTTTTATACCCAGTTTACGTTCCGCTTCCGGATGCAAGGCGCCAAGTACACCTACAGCTTTACCATCCCGGTTCAACAGCGCTGTCTGGCCCGGATGTAAGGCGCTGTGTTCACCTTTGGCAAAAGTAAAACACTCTGTAGCTGAAGTGCAGCTTAACAGCGCTTCTACATCACCTTTTACATCATAAAAATCAACGGCCCGCTCGGCAATGCTCCAGTGTTCATTGCCGAAACTTCCGACAATCACGCCCCCTAACACCGGCACCTGACGTACCCCCCCTTCAGCATTGGCATCCGGGATAAACTTCAGACCATATTCGAACAAACGAATCCGATTTTGCTGACGGTTCTGGTTGTACTGCACAGCCTGCAATAACCCTGGCCACAGGTTTAGCCGCATCGCTGACATGTCCACAGAAATTGGGTTTGGCAGTACCAGTGCCGCCTGACCAGGGAACAAGGCGTCCTGCACTTTAGGGTCAACAAAACTATAGGTAATAGCTTCCTGATAACCACGGGCCACCAAAAGATCACGTAAGCTATGCACAGAGATACGGCTTTCCTGATGTTTGCTCATCGCAAGCGCAGCTTGTGGTGCCACATTAGGAATATTGTTGTAGCCATAAACCCGCGCTACTTCTTCGATTAAATCTTCCGGAATAGAGATGTCAAAACGGTAGCTGGGTACTGTCACCTGCCACACATCAGCAGACACCTGAACCTGCATCCCTAAGCGCTGGAAAATTTCAGTCACTGTTTCTGTGGCAATAGAAATACCTAAAATACGGTCCAGCTTAGTGCGGCTTAAGCTAATTTGTGCCGCTTTTGGCAGATGCGCTTCTGACACCGCTTCCACCACAGGGCCCGCTTCACCACCAACAATAGCTAACAGCAAGGCTGTGGCTCTCTCCATCGCTGTGCGTTGCAGCTCTGGGTCGACACCACGCTCATAGCGGTGCGATGCATCGGTGTGCAAGCCGTATTGACGGGCAACACCTGCCATTTCTACCGGCGAGAAGAAGGCACTTTCCAGAAAAATATCGGTGCTGTCTTTGGTGACACCACTGTGCAAACCACCAAAAATACCGGCCATAGCCAAGGCTTTTTGGCTATCGGCAATCACCAGCGTATTGGCTTTTAACGTCACTTCGTTGCTGTCTAACAGAGTGAGCTTTTCACCTTCTTTGGCCATACGCACATCGATATCCCCTTCGATTTTGGCCAAATCAAAAGCGTGCATCGGATGACCCAGTTCCAGCAAGACGAAGTTGGTGACATCCACCACAGCATCAATAGAACGAATACCAGAGCGGCGTAATTTTTCTACCATCCACAAAGGCGTGACAGCCGCTGTGTTGATGTTGCGAATAACACGGCCTAAATAACGTGGACATGCCTGTGGTGCCGACAATGTGATGCCTTTGCTATCAGCTATTGTCGCTATAACAGGAGTAATTTCGGGCTGACAGACATCCAGATTGTTCAGCACCCCCACTTCACGGGCTAAGCCTTTTAAGCCTAAACAGTCCGCGCGGTTTGGCGTTAAATCCACTTCTATCGCATTGTCGTCCAGCGTCAGGTACTGACGAATGTTCTGACCCAGCGGCGCATCTGCTGGCAGTTCAATAATACCGTCTGAACTTTCGGCCATACCCAGCTCAGACAAAGAGCAGAGCATACCGTTGGATGGTTGACCACGTAACTTGGCGGCTTTAATTTTAAAGTCGCCCGGTAATACGGCGCCTACTGTCGCTACTGCGACTTTTAAGCCCTGACGGCAGTTAGCGGCACCACAGACGATATCTAATAACTCACCAGTGCCGATATCCACTTTAGTCACTTGTAACTTGTCGGCTTCCGGATGACGGCCACATTCGACCACATGACCGACCACCACACCACTAAACTCACCGGCTACAGGCTCAATGCCGTCGACTTCCAGGCCGGCCATCGAAATTTGTTCTGCTAACTCATTGGTCGATAACTGCGGGTTGACCCACTCGCGTAACCAGGATTCACTGAATTTCATTATCTGCTCCCGCTTATCTGAATTGCTTTAGAAAACGCAGATCGTTTTCGAAGAATGAACGAAGGTCTGTAACGCCATAACGCAACATGGTCAGACGCTCAACGCCCATACCAAAAGCAAAACCACTGTAGATTTCAGGGTCTATGCCAACAGAACGTAATACATTAGGGTGCACCATACCGCAGCCTAAGACTTCCAGCCATTTGCCGTTTTTGCCCATCACGTCCACTTCTGCTGAAGGTTCAGTAAAAGGGAAAAACGATGGACGAAAACGAATTTGCAGGTCTTCTTCAAAGAAGTTCTGTAAAAAGTCGTGCAAAATACCTTTGAGTTCAGTGAAGCTGACGTTTTTATCCACCATCAAGCCTTCGACCTGATGGAACATCGGCGTGTGAGTTTGGTCGTAGTCATTACGATAAACACGGCCCGGAGAAATAATCCGCAGCGGCGGCTGTTCGGTTTCCATAGTGCGGATTTGCACACCCGAAGTTTGAGTACGCAGCATCAGCTTCGGATTAAAGTAAAAGGTGTCGTGATCGGCCCGGGCCGGGTGGTGTGCCGGAATATTCAGCGCGTCGAAGTTATGGAAATCATCTTCAATTTCCGGGCCCTGTTTGACTTCAAACCCCAATTCACCAAAAAAGCTTTCAATACGGCGAATAGTGCGGGTAACAGGATGCAGACCACCGGCTTCGATAGTACGGCCCGGCAAGGTGACATCAATCTGCTCTTTTGCCAGTTTTTCTGCCAGTTCAGCCTGTTGCATCTGGTCACGTTTGCTGTTTAACGCATCCTGCACTTGCTGTTTTAAGTCATTGATTTGTTGACCAGCAACTTTGCGGGTTTCCGGATCCATCGCACCTAAAGACTTCAACAGTTCAGTGATGCTGCCTTTTTTGCCCATAAAGGCCACACGCACGTCTTCCAGTGCGTTGATATCGTTCGCTACAGCGACTGCCTGTAAGGCTTCTTCTAAAATGGCGGTTAAGTTCATCGCTATCCTCAGACCAGCGTTAATTCCCTCCGACAGCAAAACTGCAGCGCGTTTCGCTGCAAGGTCTGTGGCTTTGGGGTGATATGTCGTATAAAAAGGTGGCAATAATACACCAGTTTTTCGCGCAGGGCTTGCGTAAAATAAGGCTTTTTTTCTGTTTGAAGGCTTATTTGCATTGCAAAGAACAGCCCAAAATCAGTGAGATAAGCTCAGCATATCTTTTACAAAAGGAATGGTCAGTTTGCGCTGATGCACTAACGAGGCTTTATCCAGTACGTCGAGAATTTGCACCAGTTCGCGGATGTCACGTTGTTGGCGGTTTAATAAAAACCGCGCCACTTCATCCGGCAGTTCCATGCCGCGTAAACGGGCTTTTTGTTGCAGCAGTTTTTGTTTGTCTTCATCGCCCAATAACCGCAGTTGAAAACTGGTGCAGGCCTGCAGGCGTGAGACCAAATCCGGCAAGGTAATGCCCAGTTCAGTCGGCGCTTGATCGGCCACAATAATCAGCGCTTTGCCCTGCTCTGTCATACGATTGTATAAATCAAATACCGCCACTTGCCAGCTGACATCGCCCGCAATCGCCTGAATATTATCCAGACAAACCAGATCCAGTTCTTCCAACTGATCCAGAATACGTGGGCTCCAGGCTCTGAAATCCTCCAGACTTAACAGTTGACTGGTTAACCCCAACTCCTGAGCCTGCACACAAGCGGCGTAGAGTAAATGCGATTTACCGCTGCCACTGGCGCCAAATAAATACAATGGCAGTCGATGTTCAAACGGCGTAGTTAAAAAATGTTTGATATATCCGACCACGGGGCTGGTATCAGCCCCATAAAAGGTATCAAGGGTTTCATCTTCCGGCAGTGTGACTGCCAAAGTGTATTGCACCGGAGTCATTAGTTCGGAATATACCTGTAACGCAGCACCACAGACTCAGCAACAGAAGACTCCACTGCGGGCTCTGCCGCCATCTCTGCCGCCATTTCAGCAAAGAGTTCATCAGTCCCTGTAATCGTTTGCGCAGTTTCAGTCGCACTGCGGTCAGCAGCGGCACCAGGTTGTGGCGTACTTTGCAACGACTGCAATCGACGCTCCAATGCCAAGGAGTTAATAAAGGCCGCCCGGTCTGCTGCCAGTTGCACTTTAAACTTTAATAAGTCAGCTTTGCGCTCTTTCACTGTCACTTGTTTAACAGACAGCATCGCACCGAGCATTTGTTGCACTTTGACCTGATCAACAAAGTTAGTTAAGCCTTCGATGTCCAGTTCCAACTCGATCTGAGCTTGCTGGCTGCCCAACTGAACAGCAAACTTGCTGGCAAGCTGCGAAGTCAGGCTACTGAGGAAAAGTGTGGCGAGTTCCTGCTGTGAGCCAGCCAACAGCTCATTGCTCACCAACTGATCCTGCTCATACCCCTGCCACGTCAATCGGTATTGACCCGTTGTCGGCTGGTCAAAAAGTAAAATTAAAGTTTGATCAGCATTAAATGCCAAACTGGCCTGTTCAATCAGCAGCCAGTTCCCTGCCCACACCTCGTCATGGGACAAGACCGGCGTAAAGCTGTCATTGGCTGTTGGCAGCTCCAGCGGCAGACCTATAGCTTTTGACTGTTGCAGCAGTTGGCTCAATACAGGATGAGTGGATCCTTGCATAAATACACGGTTTTCTGCGGTTTGCTCGACCGGCCACAGTACTATTGCCGGACGTCTGGCTCCCCAAATAGCGATCTGGTTCCGACTTAACAACTGCTGTATTTTTTGCTCATCCAACCCGACTTTCAATGCAGGTCCCTGCTCAGAACTGACAGCAGCAAAAGTTTTAATGTAATTACCGGCATTTTTCAGCTCAGCTTTAATAGCGCCCTGCTCAACCACAGCCGGGTTAACGGTAACTTTCACCAGCACCTGGGCCAGCGCCTGCTGTTGCCAGACGGCCTGGGGTTGACCTGCTGGAACTTCAGCCTGATACAAATCCGTCAATTGTTTTGCCTGTGCAGTACTGACAGCCAAAACAAAACTTAGCGCCGCAATAAGTAATCGCATCTTTTGCCCTTCACCTGCTCACACTGTTAACCTGCCAATACCGGGAAAATCCCCTTGAGGCCCAGACTAATAAACTCAATAGCTATAGCAGCC
Organism: Rheinheimera mesophila; assembly: GCF_000986865.1. GTDB lineage: Bacteria > Pseudomonadota > Gammaproteobacteria > Enterobacterales > Alteromonadaceae > Pararheinheimera > Pararheinheimera mesophila. Next base: position 63,370 of record NZ_LAVS01000010.1, on the reverse strand, counting down.
AGAATGAGTCCCATCACCCGGGTGATAATATTCATGCCGGTTTGTCCTAGTCTGTTGGCTATTTTACCTGATAAGCGCATTAGGATCGCCAGAAGAATGCCAACAAGAATAATTTCTGCTGAAATAATTAAAGAATGCAGCCAGCCGTCAGCTCTGTTGGCATACAAAATGACCGAGCTGATAGCTCCCGGCCCCGCCAACATCGGCATAGCCAGAGGCACGACGGCAATAGAGGATTTTTTCGCCGCCTCCAGTCGTTCCGCTTCCGTGCTCTTGGCTCCACTGGTTTGTGCATTCAGCATCGAAATCGCCATCAGCAGAATCAAAATGCCACCGCCTACCCGAAATGAATTCACCGAAATCCCAAAGAAACTCAGGATAAACTCACCAAAAAACAATGTGACCAGCAAAATCACGCTGGCAGCTTTGGCGGCTGTCATCGCCACTTGTTTTTTGTCCTGCTCACTGTGATCCGCAGTTAAGGACAGATACATAGGCAAAGCGCCTAACGGATTTAAGATTGCAATAATACCTATAAAAATTTTCAGATAATCTTGCACATCCAGCATTGGCTGTCCTTTATTGTTATTAAATTGAGGCTAATCATAGCTTTATTTAAATTAGGCTGCAGTGTTTTCATCAACTGACGGCTGTGATACCGCTGTTTTCTGGCAAAACAAAAACCACCCGCAGGTGGTTTTTCTCTACTGCACCAGAACCAAGGCCCAACCCCCGGGGCCGGCGCTGCTCTGTTACAGCTCGATATTGTCTTTTTTGATGAGCTGAACCAAAGCCTGGTGCAATGCGCTGACTTGCTCAGCAGACATCACCTTGCCTTCTCCATCGCGCCAGCTCAGGATAGTTCCGACTTCAGCTTTCGTTAAGACTACCTGATAATCGCCCGCAGTTAACGGAAGCACTATGGTCTCCTCGTCACCCCATAACGAATCCCAGAAACCAGTCTCAGGCTCGCTATACGTCAGGAAGAAGCTGTATTTGGTTCTGTCCAGATCGTTGACCACAAAACCGTTTTGTTCAAATAACAACTCCAACTGAGCCCAGGCAGTATCCAGTGTTTGCCCGGTGATCATCGCCGGGTTGCCTTGCTCATCAAAACCAGTGGTCAAGGTAATTTGACGCGATTGCGCTTTTTTCAGCTTGATTTGAGCCAATTCTACTGTCGCCACTTTATCCACTAATCGATTCAGGAAGTACACTTCCTCCCGTTTTTGCGCAATAGCTGACAGCTTGGCCGTGTTATCAATAAAGCGATGCTCGAGCAACTGCACCCTTAAACCAACAGTACGGCCATGTGGCTTGGGCTCCAACACTACAAGAAAGCGACTTTGCTCTTTCTCGACCATGTCCTTCCATAACCAAAAGCCTTCTTCTTCAAACCGGCTGATCCAGCCCGTTTCAAAAATCAGTCCTTGCTGGTCTTTTTGCGTCATTTCAATTTGTTTTTCCTGACCAAAATCCAGCACATTCTTCTGCAGGTAAGGTAGCAGCTCCCCGGTAAACTCTGAGCGTTCAAACCAGATCCGGGCTTCTTTCTCTTCCTCTTCCACCCGGCTATTGGTTGCCAGGGCCAACACCTGCATCGGGGATTTTAATTCAACTTCAGTGACAGGCGCGTTCGGTGCCGGCGGAATGTCATACTGTGCCGGTTTTTTCGCCGCGGTTAATCCATCCGGTACTTTTAATTCAGCGACAGGTTTCACCTCCACTGTATTTTGCTCTGCCACGTCTTCGGGAAACAGCGAACAGCCAGAAATAACCAATGAGGCAACTAAGCTTGCCGGGATCCAATACTGCACTATAAAACTCCTACACATTAATCTGGGCTTGTTTCAGCGCTTGTTCGATTGCGCTTTGATGAATTGGTTCCAATCGGGTTAAAGGTAATCTGGCCATATCATCGGCAATTAACCCCATTTTCAGCAGCGCCCATTTACTGGGGATAGGATTGGCTTCAATAAACAACTGGTGATGTAAGCCTTGTAACTTCTGATCAAGCTGCTGTGCCAATTCTGTATTTTTCTCTAATGCCGCTTTTGCCATCTGCGACATCAGCGCAGGGGCGACGTTGGTCGTCACCGAGATAACACCGTGGCCACCTTTTAACATAAATTCGCAGCAAGTGGCATCGTCACCGCTGAATAATAAAAAATCGGCCGGACATAAAGCCTGTAACTGCTCTAAACGGGATAACGAGCCAGTCGCTTCCTTGATACCAATAATATTTGGAACTTTAGCCAGCTCTGCCACTGTCTCAGGCAGCAAATCTACCCCGGTGCGGCCCGGTACATTGTATAAAATCACGGCTTTGTCTGTAGCCCCAGCAACAGCCTGATAATGCGCAAGCATACCTTGTTGCATCGGTTTGTTGTAATAAGGCGTTACCGTTAAAAAACCTGCAACAGGCAATGCAGATAAAATTTTGGTTTTCTCTACTGCATCCGCAGTAGAATTTGAGCCATTGCCGGCAATGACTGGAATGCGGCCATCCACCTGAGCCAATACAGCCTTGAGTACTTGCAGTTGTTCGGCAAAACTTAAGGTGACGGACTCACCCGTAGTGCCCATAATGACTAAAGCATCCGTCTGATTGCTTAAATGAAAATCCACTAATCGTTTCAGGCTGTCATAGTCCACAGCGCCGGTCGGATCCATAGGGGTGATTAAAGCAACAATACTTCCGCTAAACATGCTCAAAGCTCCAAAATTTTCAGGCTGCCTATGGTAATGACGCCCGGCAACAAACACAAGCAAGCGGCTGTCACACAGGTGAAATTTACGCGAAATATGCTAAACTTCGCAGCCGTTTTTCATTCAGAGACATCAACTTAGCATGCCACAACAATTGGTCGTCACTGCTATAGGTGCGGACAGAACAGGACTGGTCAGTCGCCTGGCACGTCTGGTTACCGACTGTAATTGCAATATAGTGGATAGCCGTATGGCTATTTTTGGTAATGAGTTCACTTTTATTATGTTGTTATCCGGTGATACGGTAGCCATCAGCCGGATTGAACATTTGTTGCCTGGCCTTGGCTATGAACTTGATCTGCTGACGATGACCAAACGTACATCTGCCAAGCCGACTGCAACAGTCAGTGCACACTATGTGTTGGAGTACAGAGGTAAAGATAAAGTGGGGACCTTAGGTGCTATCGCCAGCTTGTTGGCCCATCACCAGATTTACATAGGCGCCCTGCGCACTGAAACCCTGACCGATGCCCAGACTCAACAGTTGGTTAACCACTGCACTATGACGGTACAACTGCCAGAAGGTACACAGGTGGATCAGATCAAGCAGGAGCTTTTTGCGCTGCTTGACCAGCTTCAATTGACCGGGCGTTTTGAAGCACAGTCATAATTAAAAGGAAAAACGATGAACAGATTAACCGCAGGACAACAGGTCTCAGATTTTAGTTTGCCTGATCAAACCGGCACACTGGTACAACTGAGTGACTTACTGAAAAAAAGTCGGGTTTTGGTGTATTTTTACCCCAAAGCCATGACCCCAGGCTGTACAGTACAGGCCTGTGGTTTGCGCGACAGTAAAACACAACTGGCGGACTTTAATGTCCGGGTTGTAGGAATTAGTACAGATGCCCCTGCCCGCTTAGCAAAGTTTGAACAAAAAGAGCAGTTGAATTTTACCTTGTTAGGTGACGAAAACCACCAGGTTGCAGAAGCTTTCGGCGTCTGGGGTGAAAAAAAGTTTATGGGCAAAATTTACGATGGCATCCACCGCATCAGTTTTCTGATTGAACAGGATGGAACCGTCAGTAAGGTGTTTGATGACTTTAAAACCAGCAATCACCATGAGCTGGTGCTGGCTTATCTGAAAAACCCTGATTAGTCTCCGTTAGTCCTGTGAGAATGGATACCAGCCGCATTTTTAGTACTTTTTTCTGCTATCCATTATGCTCAGTTTTTTCATTCATGCTCAAAAAAAGGATCTGTTGTATGCATAAACTTACTCTGCTCAGCCTGATCGCAGGCTTAAGTCTGGCCGCGCAGCCTCTGGTGGCTGAAACCCTTAAAACTGAAAAAGCCACCCTGGATATGCAAACACTGTCGTCTGGTTTGAACCATCCATGGGCTATGCAATTCCTGCCTGACGGCTCATTACTGGTGACTGAACGAGCAGGCTTTATGCGCTATATCAGCAAAACCGGTGAAAAAAGTGAAGCCATTCAGGGATTACCTGCGGTACATGCCAAAGGTCAGGGTGGATTGTTAGGTCTGGTATTGGACCCTGATTTCGCTACCAATAAAACTATTTATTTTAGTTTCAGTGAGCCACGGGACGGCGGTACCAACGCCACTGCGGTCGCCAGCGCTGTTCTGGATGGTCAGACCTTAAAACAGGTCAAAGTCATTTTCCGTCAGGCTGAAGCCATTGATAGCAACTACCACTACGGTGGTCGTTTGGCTTTTACTCCGGCAGGAGAACTTTTTATCACTATGGGCGACCGTGGTTCGCGTCGTGATGATGCCCAAAAGCTTTCTGGCCACTTTGGTAAAATAGTCAAAGTCAACAAAGATGGTTCTGCCGCACCAGGGAATCCTTTTGCCACGGTCGCAGATGCTAAAGCAGACATTTGGTCTTATGGTCATCGCAACTTGCAAGGTGCAGCCATACATCCACAAACCGGCGCTTTATGGACCCATGAGCACGGTCCACAAGGTGGCGATGAAATCAATATCGCTACCGCAGGTAAAAATTACGGCTGGCCGGTCATTACGTATGGTGAAGAATACGGTGGGGGCGTAATAGGTCAAAAAACCAAAGCAGGTTTAGAACAACCGCTGCACTACTGGGTGCCATCTATCGCGCCAAGTGGCATGAGTTTTTACACAGGTACACAAATTAATGGCTGGCAAAACAACCTGTTAATTGGCTCCCTCAAATTCGGTCAACTGGTACGTTTAGAGCTGACTGGCGATAAAGTCAGTCACGAAGAACGCATTCGTATTGGTGCCCGCATCCGGGACGTTCAGGCGGGTCCTGATGGTGCCGTTTATCTGCTGACTGACGAAGACGACGGTAAGTTATTGCGTTTATCACCCCAATAAAGAGTCACGACTTGTCATGAACTATTTACCTTTTAAACTGAGCGCCGTTGCGCTCAGTTTTTTTTCTGCAGCAACCTTGGCAGCGGATAATCCCAGCACGGAGCATACCCCTGCTGAAATCATCGTAGTGACGGCTCAGGGACAACAATCGCCCTGGTTAGGCAGTGCAGCCAGTAGTTTTTACAAAAGCTTTGAACTACAACCCTTGCAGACTGACGCTGCCACTTTATTGCAGCATATCCCCGGTATTCAGGCCGACAGCAGAGCCAATTACGCTCAGGACACTAGGTTGAGTGCTCGCGGCTTCGGTAGCAGAAGCAGTTTTGGTATCCGTGGTCTGCGTTTATTACAGGACGGAATTCCGTTGTCGAGTCCGGATGGCCAGGGCCAGTTCAGTTCGGTATTGCTGGATCAATTGGCATCAGTAGAAGTATTAACCGGACCTCTGGCGGTGCTGTATGGTAACGCAACAGGTGGCGTCGTCGCGCTGCAAAGCCGCTGGCCGACAGAAAACTCGGCAGCAGTGCAACTGAGCCATAGTCAGTTTGCCCGTCAGCAGTTGCTTTCTGCCTCAGTGGTAAAAGGCAAACATGCCAGCTCTGTCAGCCTAAAAAATGCCGAATTACAAAGCCAACGTGCACATAGTGATGCGAAAAAACAGCAAGCGCAATGGTTATGGCAAAGTGCTTTTGAGCAGGATCTGAAACTGCAACTGCGCTATGACTGGTCTTATGATCCGTTGCTGCAGGATCCACTAGGTTTAACCCTGCAGGAATGGCAGAGCAACCCACGCCAAACCGCCAGCAACGCCCTGGCCTTTGATACCCGTAAATTTACCAAACAACAGCAGTGGAGCATCAATCTGTCGCAGCAAGGTGTGGATCAGAGCTGGCGTCTGGCCGCCTGGTTTGGTCAGCGTGATGTGGGACAGTATTTAGGCTTTGATGGCAGTGCTCCAACCTCAGCCGGTGGTGTGGTGGATTTAAGCCGGCCTTATCAGGGACTGGACGCCGCCTATAGCTGGCAATTTGACCAGCTTCGTCTGAGTTTGGGTGGCGCGCTTGAGCAAAGCACCGATGAGCGTCGCGGTTATGTTAATAATCAGGGGGTTCAGGGAGACTTACGCCGTGACGAAGAAGGTGAGGTGCAGTCCGCAGATCTCTACAGTCGTTTTGTTTGGGATTTCGACTCAGCCTGGCAATTAAGTGGTGGAATCCGCCATTCGGATCTGGATTTTGACGTCACGGATTTTTATATCACAGCACAAAATCCCGATGACAGCGGCTCCACATCCTTTGCAAACACCTCAGCCGCTTTGGCACTGAACTTTGCCCAATCTGAGCAGCTCTCCTGGTATCTCAGTGCAGGCCGTGGTTTTGAAACCCCGACGTTTACCGAGATGGCCTATCAGAGCAATGGCGAAGGTTTGAATCTCGCTCTTAAAGAGAGCACGAACCAGCAATGGGAGCTGGGGAATAAATGGCAGCAGGAGAACTGGCGCTCCAGCCTGGCGCTGTTTTTGGTTGAAAGTGAAAACGAGTTGGTGGTGGATCAATCCAGTGGTGGCCGAACCAGTTATCGCAATGCCAGCGAGACAAAGCGTACAGGGGTTGAGTTGTCCGCCTTGTGGTTTGCTTCTGCATCCTGGCAGCACCAATGGACCTTGACTCAACTCAATGCCCGCTTTACACAAGGCGATCTTGATGGAAAGTTGCTGCCCGGTGTGGCCAAACAACAGGCACAATGGCAAATCAGTTGGATGCCGTTGCAAAGCAGTGACTGGATGCTGCAGTTTGATACCTTGTATCGCGGTAAAATAGCGACCAGCGATCAAAATCTGCTTTTCGCGCCCTCAGCCACTGTCTATCACCTGAAACTGGTTGCACAATCACAATTCTCTGCCATGCAACTGCGATACTATCTGGGGGTCGATAATCTGACAGATAAAAATTATATCGGAGCTGTCGTCGTCAATCAGGCCAACGGACGTGCTTTTGAGCCGGCATTACCCCGTTCAGTCTCGTTAGGATTCAGTCTGAATTTTTAAGTCACGTCCAGAGCTTGGTGCAACAGCACTAAGCTCTGACTTGGTGGAAAATCCAGATGAAGTTGAACTTCACACTATTTTTTCTGCCAAAGACAATGAAATTAATCAGTGGCTTAACAACAATGAACAGAACCACTGTACACTCTGCTTTATCCTTGCCTGACCCTATCAGGTTGCAATGCCTGGCATAGCTATGTCGTTGCTGCTGTTATGGATTTATCAAAAAAAGCTGGGGTATGCGGACCAACTGAATTAAAATTGCCCGTGTTTAAAGCCGGTATGACTGAGTTCAAAAAATAAATGAAGCGATTTGCAGTAAAAACACAATTCATTACAGTGAGCCTGTTCAGTCTTGGTTTGGTTCTGAGCAGCCCCACTCAGGCAAACAATGCCTTACCTGATATCGGTGGTAATGCGTTCTCGACCTTAACGCCTGATAAAGAAAAACAACTGGGTGACGTGATGATGCGTCAAACTAAAGGCCAGTTGCCCATGGTGTACGATCCGTTGATGGATGAATACCTCAACGCTATGGGCAACCAAATGGTCGCCAAAGCCCAGGACGTTAAATTCCCATTCCGTTTTTACTGGGTTAATGATAAGAATATCAACGCCTTCGCCACCTTAGGCGGCAATATAGTCTCCCACACAGGTACACTCGCCGTATCAGACAGCGAAAGTGAATTCGCCTCTGTGATAGCGCACGAAATTTCCCACGTCACCCAGCGCCACATCGCACGTTCTGTCGAAGCCAGATCTGAAAATGGTCCTTTGACTATGGCGGGGATCCTCGGCTCTATCCTGCTGGCGACAGTGAATCCTGAAGCAGGTATGGCTGGTATTATGGCTTCTCAGGGGCTGGCCCAACAAAGCGCTATTAACTTTACCCGCAGCAACGAGCAAGAAGCAGACCGTATCGGTATTCAACTGATGGCAGATGCGGGTTACGACCCTTATGCCGTGCCAGAGTTTTTTAACAAACTGGCGGAAAAAAGTCGCTTTGCCAATACCCAGCTTGCGTTCCTGTACACACACCCGCTGTCACAATCCCGGGTCGCCGATTCACGCCTGCGGGCTGAACAATTCCCTAAACGTTTTGTGGCTGACAGTCAGGACTACACGCTGGTCAAAGCCAGGGTTCTGGCGCGTTATCATTACCAGACTAAAGATGCGCAAAGTTATTTTTTACGAAAATTGGCAGAGCCGGGTGGCAATACCAAAGCCAATCAGTATGGTTTGGCCCTGACCTACTTTGATGACAAACAAGTGGAGAAAGCGGAACAAATTATCAATAAACTACGCCAGCAAGAACCAGATAATCTGTTTTACATCGATGCTTACACCGATATCCTGCTAGCCCAAGGCAAAGCTGAACAAGCCATGAGCATGCTGGAACAACAATACCTGCTCAAACCCAACAATCAGGTGATCACGCTCAATTACGCCAACGCCGCCATTCAGGGAAAAGCCCACCGCTTAGCGGTGCACTTACTCAGAAATTTACTCTACTACAGAAATGATATATTTCTGGCCTATGAAATGTTGGCCGATACATACAAAGCAATGGAAGACTACGCCCGCTATTACGAGGCCAGAGCCGATTTGTATTATCAGATGGCGGTTTACCCTAAAGCTATTGATGATTTAAACGAAGCGCTAAATCATGTGGGTAAAAATAACACCCTGGAAAACAGACGCATTGAAGCCAAGAAAAAACAATGGCAAACCGAACTTAATCGTCTGAAAAGACTGTAATAACAAGGCTCTGTCTATGATTACGCTTTACCATAACAATCGCTGCTCAAAAAGTCGCGAAGCTCTGGCCCTGTTGGAACAAAGTGGCAAGGCTTTTACTGTGCGTTATTATCTTGAGCAGCCGTTGTCTGCACAAGAACTGTACGCTTTACTCAACGCTCTTGCGCTTCCCGCCCGTGAGTTACTTCGCAGTAAGGAAGAAGAATACAAAACGCTGGGACTTGCTGATCCGGCCTTGTCGGAACAACAACTGATTTCTGCTTTGGTACAGTATCCGAAGCTGATGGAACGACCAGTGCTGCAGGTCGGTGACAAGGCCGTCATTGCCCGTCCAGCCGATAAAATGCTGGAATTGCTGGCATGAAGGTGCAGTTGTTAATAGTGTATTATTCCCGTCATGGATCGGTTGCGGCTTTAGCGGAGAAGATCGCTATTGGTGCGCAGCAAGTCGGTGCTGAGGTAAATATTCGGACTGTGCCAGCTTTGGATGGTTCTGTGTTTGGTCTGCACCCTCAGCTTACAGAGCAAGACTTGCTCGAGGCCGATGGCTTTGCTTTTGGTAGTCCGGTCCGGTTTGGCAATATGGCGGCTCCGCTTAAAGCATTTTGGGACAGCACCAGCAATCTGTGGATCAAAGGAGCGTTAATGGATAAGCCTGCGGGAGTATTTACCTCATCCGGCAGCATGCATGGCGGTAACGAGGCTAATTTACTCAGCATGATGTTACCTTTGTTACATCACGGTATGCTGATCCTAGGTTTGCCCTACAGTGAACCTGAGCTGCATCATACCCAAACAGGGGGCACTCCTTATGGACCCAGCCATGTCAGTGGCTTGGCCGGAGCGAATCAGTTAACGAAAGATGAACATCAACTTGCAATTCAATTTGGCAAACGTTTAGCCTTGGCTGCTATTGCGTTAAAAACTTCCGGATTTACCACGTTATGACTAATAGTACCGTGATTATGGCGCCCTCTACCCGGCTTTACTTGTGGCTCGGCCGCATTGGTTTTACCGGCCTTTTTATCCTGATCCCACTCTGGGTTTTGTGGTTAGCGCCACCAGAGCTCGGCAGTGCCAAAGTGTTATTAGCTCTGTTATGGACACCGCTGTGGTTGCCGCTCTGGGGCATCATCAGAGCAAAAGCTTACACTTTTGCCTGGGCGAACTTTATTGTGATGCTGTATATGATCCACAGTCTGACGCATTTATGGGTCAGTACTGGCACAGAGTTTCTGCTGGCTGTGCTTGAATTACTGTTTTGCGCCCTGATGTTTGTTGGCTGTACTTATTACGCCCGCAACAGAGGCAAAGAACTGGGTTTAAAAATCCCAAAACTAAAAGATGATCCAATAAGAACAGCCAAAGACTAATCTGAATCTCCAGTTGCAGCGTAAATAACCGTAGAGTAGTTAACGACATGCGGTTATGAACCCTGTAATAGCTTTATTTCCACTAAATACCCTGCTGTTGCCTGAAGGCAGAATGCGTTTGCGCTTGTTTGAACCACGTTATTTGCGAATGATGAAAGAAGCCAGCAGTGGCAAAAGGCCTTTTGCAATGGCCAGCCTGAATCCGCTGGTGAGCCAGCATCATCCGGATCGCATTTGCCCTGAAGTGACGCTGGTTTCTATCGTTGATTTTGAACAACTGCCGGATGGTCTGCTGGGGATCACTGTCGAGGGTACAGGCCGTTATCAAATCGTAAAAAGATGGCAAGAGCCCGACAAACTGCACGTGGCAGAACTGGCGCCAATTCCGTTTTGGAGCGCACAAAATGCCACCGCAGAGCAACAGTTATGGCAGAAATTACAGCTAGTATTTAAGCAATACCCGGAATTGGCCAGACTTTACCCAGAACCTGATCATCAGAACTTGTGCTGGCTGGTATCGCGTTGGATGGAGCTGTTGCCACTGACCCCGCATTTGAAACGTCAGTGGTTAACACAGGATTTAGCTGACACAGCCAAAGATTTAGCACTTTGGCTGGAAGATAGCCTGGAAGAAATGAGCTAGTTGATCCCCAGATACTTATGCACTTGCACGCTTAAGCGCCAGTTGTATTGTTTACAGAATTCAATGGCCAATTGAGTCGCCTTGGCCTTTTGGCTTATTGGTTGCAGGTACACTAAAGTCTGAGTGAGATCCAAGCCTTGTAGCAGTTCCAGTAACTCATCGATGTGCTTTTCCATCGCCACCGGATGTTTAATTTCATTGGCTCGCTCCAAGGCTGTGCGCAGTACCTGATAGCCGCCTTTCATGTTCACTTTTGGAGAAACAGTGACCCAGGTACTGTTCGGCACCAGAATTTCAAAAGTACCACTGGTCTCAATTTGGGTCGAAAACCCGTGCTGATGCAGCAATTCACACAATGGCCTTAAATCATACATGCAGGGCTCGCCACCGGTGATCACCACATGTTTGGCACGGTAAGCTTTATCGGCAAAAAGTTGCACCAGATCCGCTGCGGTGAAGCTACACCAATGATCAGAGTCGGCCTTTTTCTCTAAAATAGCAGCAGGACTTAGCTGTAAATCAGGGTCGATCTCCCAGGTTTGTTTAGTATCACACCAGGAACAGCCAACAGGACAGCCTTGTAAACGCAGAAAAATAGCAGGAGTGCCGGTGTAACTGCCTTCACCCTGAATGGTCTCGAAAATCTCGTTTACTTTATACACTTTATGGGGTTTCCTTTAGCTACAGGCTCAGATACAGTACAATGCGCGCCCGAAATTTTGCCTATTATAGCGAGAGAGCCCGACAGATGCCGCAAAAAGTTGTTGTGATCTATTCCGGTGGTATGGATTCATTTACCGTGCTGCACAAAGCCATAGCTGAAGGTCATCATGTGTATGCCCTGTCTTTTAACTATGGTCAGCGCCATGTCAAGGAATTGATCTGCGCTAAAAGCGTCTGCGAGGAATTAGGCATCTCGCATAAAGTAGTGGATATTTCTGCGATCAATCAATTGCTGGCGGGCTCAAGCCTGATGGCGCCGGACAGCACTCATGAAGATATTCAGGTGCCTGAAGGTCATTATGCTGCTGATAATATGAAATCCACCGTGGTTCCCAACCGCAATATGATTTTATTGTCGCTAGCTGTAGGTTATGCCGTCTCCCTGAACGCCCGTGCCGTCTATTACGGCGCCCACTCTGGTGATCATTTTATTTATCCGGATTGCCGCCCTGAGTTTGTGCATAAAATGAATGATGTCTGTCAGGTGGCCAACTACGAGCCTGTGGACATCGTCAGCCCCTACTTAAGCCAGACCAAAATTGAAATTTTACGGGATGGCTTAGCCATGGGTCTGGACTACAGCAAAACCTGGACTTGTTACAATGGCCGCGAAAAGGCCTGCGGTAAATGTGGCTCCTGTCAGGAACGACTGGAAGCTTTTGAGCTAAATAACGCGACAGACCCGCTAATTTACGAAGGTTGATGCAGGCGGATTTGTTCTACCAACTGTTGCAGTGGGCCCGCCTGATGCTGGCCCTGTCGACAGGCTGCATACATAGTCCGGAATAAACCTTGTTCACCGACCGGCAATACCGCCAGCAGCCCCTGAGCCCGGTAAGGTTCCATCAGCCAACGTGGCAACAAAGCAACGCCCTGCCCGGTGGCAATTAACTGCAAAATCTGGCTACTTTGTGCTACCGCTCTGAATTTGGCTTCTAACCCAGCAGGTGCCAACACATAACGGTATAAATCCTGTCTGTCCAAAGGCAATGGATAACCCAATAACGTCTCCTCTTTGAGCTGCTGTGCTTTTACAAAAGGGTGTTGCACCAGCGGATGATCAGCGCTTACTCCCAGACACAATTCCATTTCAAATAAAGCTTCGAAAAACACGCCTTGCAGTTCACGCAAGTCGGTGGTCAACACCAGGTCCAGATCGTCACTTAACAACGCATCCAGCGCGTTGTGTTCAATTTCAGCAGAAAACTCAACCGGATAGTTTGGTTCTAGTCGGGCAAAAGCTTTAACCGCTGGCAGCAACCAATGAAAGCAGGCATGGCACTCGACGGCTAATCGGATACGCTTTAGGGCTTTGCCTTTAAGCTGCATTTCCACCTGCGCCACCAAAGGCAATATTTGTGCGGCTAACTCTAATAGCATCTGGCCTTGGCTGCTAAAACTCACGGGCTGACTTTTCCGCAAATAAAGCGCGGCCCCCAGATAAGACTCGGCCTCTTTAAGCTGATGCGACAATGCCGACTGCGTCAGGCACAACTGCTCAGCCGCAGCGACTAAGCTGCCCGTCTGCTGTAAGGCCTGTAAAGTTCGCAGCAATTTTAAATCAATCATGACCTCTACCTATTGACCCGGCTTGTGTAAACGGGCTGCGCTGTTTAGTTCTGCTTCGTGCAGCATAACCAGCCAAAACAGACATGTAAACATCTGGAAGTCCACCACAATAAATTTAAAGCACAGACAGTGATAGCGTATCGAGATAAGAATACAGCGAGGAAGGTATGATCAGATGCAGTGGCAATAACTTGCCTTGTGGTTCAAGGCTTTATGGTTCAGACCAACGAAACTGGAAGGGCCCGACGGGCCCTTCAGCAGCAAACTATTGCTCTACTTGACGGGTAATTCAAACTTGGCAAACATTCTGTCTATATCATCCTGATTGCGCAGCATATTGGCTTTTTCAACCACTTCCCGGGTTAAATGGGGAGCGAAACGCTCAATAAAGTCATACATGTAAGTACGAAGGAAAGTACCTTTTCTAAAGCCAATCTTAGTGGTCGAGGCAGCAAACAAGTGACTGGCATCAATGGAGACCAAATCTTTATCCGCCTCTTTGTCCATCGCCATGGAGGCAATCACCCCCACCCCTAAACCTAAACGCACATAGGTTTTTATCACGTCAGCGTCTGTGGCTGTAAAGACTATTTTGGGCTCTAAGCCTTTTTCACCAAAAGCACGATCCAGCTCGGAGCGGCCAGTAAAACCAAACACATAAGTGACTATCGGATGTTCGGCCACATCTTCTACCGCTATTTTGCGGTTTAAGTTGGCCAGCGGATGGTCGTGACGCACTATCACACTGCGATTCCAGTGATAACAAGGTAACATCACCAAATCGCTGAACAAATGCATAGCTTCGGTGGCTATTGCAAAATCAGCATCACCACGGGAGGCGGCTTCCGCTATTTGTGATGGAGTGCCCTGATGCATGTGCAACGACACTTTTGGAAACTTCTTCATAAAACCACTGATCACCGGAGGCAGCGCATAACGGGCCTGCGTATGAGTTGTGGCTATATTCAGTTTGCCTTGATCAGGCAAGGTATGCTCTTTGGCCACGGCCTTGATGCTTTCAACTTTTCCTAGTATTTGTTGAGCGATTTCAATAACATCTCTGCCAGCGGGTGTAACATGGGTTAGATGTTTACCAGAGCGGCCAAACACCTGGATGCCAAGTTCATCCTCCAGCATTCGCACCTGTTTACTGATACCAGGCTGTGAAGTGTATAAACTCTCTGCTGTGGCGGAGACATTCAGGTTGTGATTGAGAACTTCAACAATGTAACGCAGCTGTTGTAATTTCATGTGTCAGTGATCCGTTCTTGGCATATGATATAAACACTATACATATTCGATTGGATATTCCAACTTATTTTGATTTGAATGGAATATATAACCAATAGTAACTAAAAAAACTGCTGTGTGTGCATCAATGGCGGTACAACGGGAGCATCGGGGACAGTATGTCAGGTTCAGACTCATCCATCGACTTTGCAACAGTGCTGGCATCTGCCGCACATGATATGAAAAACTCATTGTGTCTATTGATCCAGTCGATAGATAACCTGCAACAACAGCAGCAACAACTGGATAGTAATGGCCACGAGGAGTTGTCCCGTATTCACTACGAAGCGAACCGGCTGAATATCAATTTATTACAGTTACTGTCGTTGTACCGTATCGAAAAAAATCAGTTACCCCTTCAAATTGATCAGTATTATATCTGTGATTTATTTGAAGAAATCCTGCTGAAAAATGAAATGTACAGCGCCCAGAAAAATATCCAGGTTGAAATTCAGGCGAGCACTGAGTTGCTTTGGTATTTTGACAGTGACCTGATCAGCAACCTGCTCAATGATATGTTTATCAATGCATTGCGTTATACGAAAAGTAAACTGGTCCTGCGTGCAGAGCAAACCGAACAGGGGTTAGCGATCGAACTGCACGATGATGGTCCGGGCTATCCTGAATTTATGCTGGACAATGCCGATACCCTGATGAAAGATTTAAATTTAGCAGCAGGTCGAACAGGTTTAGGCCTGTTTTTTGCAGGGTTAATAGCCAAAGCGCATAAAAATCATGGTAAAACAGGTTTTATTCGCTTAAACAATGGCGGTTTGTATGGTGGCGCTATGTTCAGCCTGTTTCTGCCCTGATATGACCCGGATATCCTGAGTTAAACACAGCGAAACTTTAAAAACTGCCATACAAACAGTTTTAACAGACAAGTCCCAAACTGTTTTGGGGTCAACGGAGTGTGGATGCTTTTTACCATTATCATTGTACTGGTTGTTGCATTGGTGATTATCGCCGTGATTGTCAACGCCGTGCAGCAACACAAAGAGCGATTGGCAGCGCTCAAACGCGCTGAGTTTTCTAAACTCAGATCACTTCTGGAAGATACAGAAGACATTCTGCTCAATGCAGCCAATGTGCCTATAACCAAAGGCATAGTCCAAATGCTGCTCAAACGTATAGTGGTCACACTCAAAGCCATGCTGGAACTGGAACCCGCCTCAAAAGAGCTGAAAAAACGGATCAGCGAGACGGAGGCCCGGTTAAACGACAGCGCATCTGGCGATATGACAGTTGAAAGTTTGACCATGCCCGATAATGACAAGCAAATTATCAGTATGATCCAGGGCATTAAAAAATTACGCACAATTTTGCGGGCTGAGCATGCTCGCGGCAATATTGATACTCAGACCGTAGTACAGGAAGACAGGCGGCTTGAGATGCTGCAACTGCGAATTAATGTGGAAAGCCAGATCAAACGTGGTAATCAGGCCCGCGCCGGTAACATGTTGGGCTCAGCACGGCAATGTTATGAAAAGGCACTAACGACTTTGTCCAATTGTGCTCATGCAGATGACTACGTGACCACTCGTAAAAGTGAAGTGATGACGATACTTGAAGATATTGCGACTGAACTCAAAGAAGGTAACCTGCGCGACCGGCAGAAAAAAGCCGAGCAAGAGAACAATGATTTGGATGTCTTATTTGCGCCGAAACGTAAGTGGTAACTATCCCGTTCGTGCCTGAAGCTGCCACTTTGTCAACTGTGTGCTCTCGCCCCGGACATATGGAGAAAATATCTACTTGGCATTGTGTGCGCATTTTGCCTCAATCCAATTGCACATAGGACTACGATGCTCCTGGGGTCTCACTCACTGGTCGCTCCCTGTAACTCCACTTACTTTGGGTAGAGTGCTCAGACATTAAAAAAGGCGCCTAAGCGCCTCTTTTAATGCATTGAAATTACTTTTATTTTTCTTTGGTCACGACCCAGCGGCCATGTTCATACCAGGCCGACCAGCCTGTGGCTTTACCGTCTTTTTCCGTCATCACATACTGCTGTTTGGTCTTACGACTCCAGCGGATGATGGCAGGATTTCCGGCGGCATCCGTTGCAGGCGCTTCAGCCAGATAATGAAACTTCGGCATAATCCGATCTTTAAACCGCGCCAGTTCAGACACCAAAGGCGCACGGGTTTCCCTGGATTTAGGGAAAGTAGCTGCAGCGAGGAATAAACCTGCAGCGCCGTCACGCAACACAAAATAAGTGTCTGATTTTTCACATTTAAGCTCAGGCAAATGCACCGGATCTTCTTTCGGCGGCGCCGCCTCGCCATTTTTCAGCAGCTTACGGGTATTTTTACAGGCGTCATTGGTACAGCCAAAATACTTACCAAAACGGCCGGATTTAAGCTGCATATCGCTGCCACACTTTTCACATTCGATCAGCGGACCGTCATAGCCTTTGAGTTTAAATACACCGGATTCAACCAGATAACCGTCACAGCCCGGATTATTACCACAAACGTAAAGCTTACGCTGCTCGTCAATCAGGTAATGATCCATCGCAGTACCGCATTTAGCACAGCGCTTTTTATGACGCAGTACTTCGGTCTCTAATTCGTCATCGTCGGCCACTTCCACCACATCATCGCCTGGCGTCAGGTTCATGGTGGTGGTACAGCGCTCTTTTGGTGGCAGGTTGTAGCCTGAGCAGCCCAAAAACACCCCAGTGGATGCGGTACGAATCCCCATCTGGCGGCCACAAGTCGGACAGGCAATATCGGTCAGCACAAACTGATTGGTGCGCATACCGCCCTGCTCAGGATCAGCTTCTGCTGTTTTTAACTGATGAGAAAAATCGCCGTAGAATTGGTCCAGAACCTTTTTCCACTGCAACTCGCCCTGCGCTATATCATCCAGCCTGACTTCCATATTAGCGGTAAAGTCGTAACTCATTAAATCGCTGAAGTTTTCGACTAAACGGTCTGTGACAATTTCACCCATTTTTTCGGCATAAAAACGGCGGTTGTCTACTTTGACATAACCACGTTCCTGAATAGTTGAAATAATGGCAGCGTAGGTCGAAGGACGGCCAATGCCGCGTTTTTCTAATTCTTTGACTAAACTGGCTTCGCTAAAGCGCGCTGGTGGCTTAGTAAAATGCTGAGCCGGGACTAACTGTTCCAGGGTAAGACTTTCGCCCGGTTTTACATCCGGTAGCTCCAGCTCTTCTTCGTCTTTGCGTTTTTGTGCAGGCTGCACTTTAGTCCAGCCATCAAAACGTAATACCCGGCCTTTGGCTTTTAATTCAAAATCAGCGGCTGTGACCGTAATAGTGGTGACATCGTATTGAGCTGATGGCATCTGACAGGCGACAAACTGACGCCAAATCAGCTCGTATAGCTTACGGGCATCGGCTTCCATGTCCTGCAGGCTGCTGGCTAGCACAAATACATCAGAAGGACGAATGGCTTCGTGTGCTTCCTGGGCATTGGCTTTACTGCCATAACTAAGTGGTTGCTCTGGCAGGTATTTAGCGCCAAAATTCTGTTCAATGTAAGAGCGGCAGGCCGTTAATGCATCGACACTTAAGTTGGTCGAGTCAGTACGCATATAGGTAATGTGACCGGCCTCATACAGACGCTGTGCCAGCATCATGGTTTTTTTCACACCATAACCTAAACGAGTACTGGCAGCCTGCTGTAAGGTTGAGGTGATAAAAGGCGCCTGAGCCTTGCTGCTCGATGGCTTGTCTTCGCGCTCTGTGACTGTGTAACTGGCTTTTTGCAGTAAAGCTACAGCAGCGTCAGTTTGTGCTTTATTTTCAGGTCGAAAGGCTTTTCCGGCCTGTTTAGCCACGTCCAGTTGCAATTTGCTGCCCAGTGTAGTCTGGGTGTCAGCAGCCACAGTCCAGTATTCTTCCGGCACAAAAGCTTTAATCTCGCGCTCACGCTCGACCACCAAACGCACAGCCACAGATTGCACCCGACCTGCCGATAAACCCCGGGCCACTTTTTTCCACAGCAATGGCGAGACCATAAAACCCACCACCCGGTCTAAAAAGCGACGGGCTTGCTGGGCATTGACTCTGTGCTGATTGACTTCACCGGGTTCAACAAAAGCATTTTTAATGGCGTTTTGAGTGATTTCGTTAAACACCACCCGCTTAAACTTCTGATGCTCACCGCCAATAATTTCCTGAAGGTGCCAGGCGATCGCCTCCCCTTCCCGGTCTAAGTCCGTTGCCAGATAAACAGTGTCTGCTTTTTCAGCCAGCGCTTTCAGCTCTTTGACGACTTTTTCTTTGCCGGGCAAAATTTCATAACGGGCCTGCCAGTTGTTGTTCGGATCGATGCCCATACGCTCAACCAAAGCCTGGTACTCTTTTTGCTCTTTACTGAGCTTGGTTTTATCTTCTTTTACTTTATCTTTGCTGCTGCTCGTTGGCAGATCGCGGATATGACCGACGCTGGATTTAACGATAAAGTCATTTCCAAGGTATTTATTAATGGTTTTAGCTTTCGCTGGTGATTCGACTATGACTAGTGATTTCGCCATTTTATGATTGAGATCCCTGACCTTTTAGCGTGCCACAGAGCACTTCTTTTTTAACGTATATCCGTAAACTCAAGTTGTGACAAGAGAATAAGTTCATTATTATGCCAGAAGGTCACAATTTAGTGACTTTTCGCTGAATAAAACAGCGGGCCTTGCATAAAGTAGTCAAAGCGCAGCCAACACTGCTGTGGCTTGAAGTACGCAGGGATACTCCCAAAGTAATTGAAGTTACAGCCAGGCGGCAAGCGAGCGAATCTCCGGGAGCATAGTTCACTTCTGTGACCGGTGCGAGTAGCGCGGCCAACACCGCGGTAGCTTGAAGTACGCAGGGATACTCCCAAAGTAATTGAAGTTACAGCCAGGCGGCAAGCGAGCGAATCTCCGGGAGCATAGTTAGCCTATGTGACCGGTGTGAGTAGCGCTGCCAACACCGCTGTAGCTTGAAGTACGCAGGGGAACATGAAGCAAACAAAAAACGGCCGCAATAACAATAAAAGCAGTGCCCCTTCCCAAAAAATGAAGGAATAAAGCAAAAATGAAGTTCTTTGAAGCAAATTTTGACGGCCTGGTCGGGCCAACGCACAACTATGCCGGATTATCCATCGGTAACGTTGCCTCACTTAATAACGCCAAAAATACCTCCAGCCCAAAACAAGCGGCTAAACAGGGCTTGCAGAAGATGAAGTCTTTGTCTGAGCTGGGTCTGATACAGGGGGTATTGGCTCCACAGGAAAGACCTGATGTCTACACCTTAAGACGTTTAGGTTTTACCGGCACAGACAGCGACGTGATCAGCAAAGCCGCCAAACAAGCACCGGCAGTGCTGAAAGCCGTCTGCTCAGCGTCCAGTATGTGGACAGCGAACGCTGCAACTATTTCACCCAGTGCAGATACAGCAGACGGTAAAATTCACTTTACCCCTGCCAACTTAACCAATAAGTTTCACCGCTCATTGGAACCTTTGACCACAGGTCGTATCCTTAAGGCGATGTTCAGTGATGAAAAGTATTTTGCGCATCACCAGCATTTGCCGGATAACGACCACTTTGGCGACGAAGGTGCCGCCAATCATACCCGTTTGTGCAGCGATTATGGTCAGGCTGGTGTAGAGCTGTTTGTATACGGCCGTTATGCCTTTGATGCGTCTAAGCCGGCACCTAAACGCTTCCCGGCCCGGCATACGCTGGAAGCCTGTGAAGCGGTGGCCCGTTTGCATGGTTTGTCTGAACATGGTGCTGTGATGATGCAGCAAAACCCGGATGTGATAGACCAGGGTGTATTTCACAATGACGTGATTGCTGTCGGAAACCAAAACGTGCTGTTTTTCCATGAACAGGCTTTTGTGGATACTCAGGCTAAACTGGATGAAATTCGTCGTAAGTTTGGTACTGCTGCGGACTTGCACTTTATTGAAGTAAAAAGCTCTGAAGTGTCAGTGGCCGAGGCTGTAAAAACCTATCTGTTTAACACCCAACTGGTGACCTTAGCCAATGGCGACATGGCGATTATTGCACCGACCGAGTGTCGGGACAGCGATACGGTATCAGCTTATCTGGAACAACTGACAGGACGGGGCACCCCCATTCGGCAGGTGCATTATTTTGATGTTAAACAAAGTATGCAAAATGGCGGTGGCCCAGCCTGTTTGCGCCTGCGCGTGGCAATGAGCGAAGCTGAACATCAGGCCGTCAATCCTGCAGTTCTGATGAACGACAGCTTATTTGTCCGGTTAAATCAGTGGGTGGACAAACATTACCGCGACCAGATCTGTGAAGATGATTTAGCCGACCCACAGTTGCTGATTGAAAGCCGCCAGGCTCTTGATGAACTGACTCAAATCTTAAAATTAGGGTCGGTGTATCAGTTCCAGCGTAACTAAACTCGTGTGTAACAGCAAAAAGGCGGATTGAATTCCGCCTTTTTATTTAGCTCATTTTTACAGGCTACAGCGTGTCAGAACAAGAAGTGCCCTCGCCGTAAGGATTTCTGGCTGGCCCTGATGTCTCATCAGCCACATAAGCGCCTGAAACTATGGTTCTAAATTCCTGGCTGACTACATTCTCAGAACCATCAGCAAATCCTGATACGGTTAACAAGACCGTGGTCCAGGGGGCTATATCTCGCGGATAAGTTAAATCAAAGGTCGCTATACCGTTTTCGTCGGCCTGCACCGTCCGTGGCACAGAGGCGACATTGCCCGGAGTTAACTGGCCATCACCGTTGGTATCTTCGCCCGGGTCCATCAGGCCATTGTTATTCAGATCCTCACTGATACAGGCTTCAATTCCGGGGCTGGCAGGATTGCTGTCAGCTAATGTCACAACGGCATCCCAGTATTCAAAATCAATCAAATCCGGGACTGGCTGCCACACCCCTTTATTGTAACTGACAGGCAAGACAGAGACATTCAGATCCTGCCCTGCCACCGGATTACCTGAAGAGTCTGTGACCAGCACCGCGAACTCTTTACTGAACAATGATGCGGATGGCTCCTGTATGTTGTTGCCTGTGCCGAAGCGGAAAAATAAAGTGCGTTTGCCAACAGAAACAGCAGCAGTGCTGCTGATAACAGGAGCTGAATTCAGCACTGTCGCCTGTATATTCAAATTAGCCCCTGTAGCTGCTCCTGTCGTACTGTCTGCCGTCAATACGGTACTGGCCAGTCCCTGTGAATCAGTCACTGCAGTGGCAGGATTAATTTGTCCTCCGGCCGCACCATTGAGTGTGAAGGCGACAGAGCGATTTTTCACCGGATTGTTGTTCTGATCGCGTACCACAGCACGAACCACACTCTGCTCTCCCGGCCCTAATTGCGCCGGGAAAGCCTGAACCTCGACCTTGTTGGGCATGGTAGCAATAAATTCAATTCGAGTTTGGGTGGTCAACAAATCTGTAGCGCCGGGACGAACTTCAGTAGCCGCTATATTGGCAAAACCGGCAAAATCAGAGGTGACCAAGACAGTGGCTGCGCCCTGTGCATTGGTGGTTTGATCAACTGAGACCTGAGTCAAATTTCCACTCAACACACCCACAGTGCCTCGGGTCGTGGTGAAGTTCAGCACTTTATTCGCGTTAGGTAAATTATTGACCAGCCACTCTAGTGTCAGGGACTGCTCAGAACCTAATGGAACTTCCACTGCTTCAGTCGTTAGAAAACGGAACTGGTCTGGCTGAATTTGAATAGTTGCAGTGGCGCTGGCGCCCAGGCCCGTAACACGAATTTCATCTGTACCTCCTGTCACAGCTTTATAGAGAAAGGTTATTCTGCCGCTGTTTCCGGCTGTTACCAGAGAAGTGCTGGTGATCGGATTATTTAACGAGGAGCTGACAGTTAGGCTTTGTCCCTCAATACCTTTGCCATCAAAGTCGGTTAGATCCGCTGTGATCGCCACTTCATCGTTTAACACCATAGAGCCAGGCGCACTGATGAAGAGTGACGTACCCACCACACTGATATCCAACGTCGCTATGTTGTCACCGACAGACGCCGTCACAGTGATAGTGCGCAGCGAGGGATCTACACTACTGGATAAGCTTGCTTTAGCAACACCATCAGCTTCGGTCATTGCACTTAGCACCTGCAATTCTCCAGAGCTGGCACTGAACTGCACAGCAACACCGGGCTGTACTATGTTATTGGTATCCAGCACTAAGGCAGATAATGCCACTTGTGCCGTTTCTCCTGAGCCTAACTGCAGGTTGTCCGCGATCAGGCGCAGCGACCCGACAGGCTTTTCGGGTTCTACATCATCTGCATCACCTGCCGAAACAAAGCTGATCGTTGCAGTTTGGCCCCCGGTCAGCGCCGCCGTGATGGTACCCGCGCCACTTTTGGTGCCCACACGCACCCCCAGAGTTGCCACACCATTGGTGTTGGTCTGAGCTGTGCCTGCATCATTGTTAAAACCCGCCAAGAGCTCGTCATTCAGACTGAAGGTTACCAATTGTCCGGCCATAGAACGACCGGTGGAGGAGGATAAAGTCGCAGTTAAGGTTAAGCCTTGTGCTTTACTGAGCTCAGACGAGGCTGCACCTGAGGCATTCGTTAACGCCAGGCTGATATTGATCACTTCAGCAGTTCCGCCACCACCGCCATCATCGCTGATGGTACCGCCACCGCCGCCACATGCACTGATCAAGGCTAAAACCGTACAGATCAGGTACCAGCGAATTTTCTGCATCTGGATTCTCCCTTCGATGCGCTAACTTATTGTAATTATTCTAGCTTAGTCCAAGCCTGCACAACGGGCTAAGCCAAGACGTAAAATAATTCAGTCCATTGCAGTTTTTCTTTTGACTCACAAACTGGTAGGCTAAGCGGCATTTTTCGGGCAAACAAAAGATAAAAAATGACTGCAAAAAAGAAATTAGGTCTGACTCCACGTATTCTGATCGGCATGGCACTGGGTATTCTGGTCGGTGCATTGTTTAAATTGCTGTTGGCTGGCGAAGCCGAACGCACCTTAAGTTTGTTTGGTGCAGAACTGGGCCTGCGGGCATTTTTTGTCGACGGTATATTTCATGTCGGCGGACAAATTTTTGTTGCCAGTTTAAAAATGCTGGTTGTGCCTTTGGTTTTTGTTTCGCTAGTCTGCGGCACCAGCTCGTTAAGTGACCCAAACACGCTGGGACGTTTGGGGGCCAAAGCCATGGGTTTATTTACCTTAACCACAGCGATAGCCATAGCGCTGGCTATTTTCTTTGCGGTTTTAGTGTCGCCGGGGGCTGGCGTCAATATGGTGGCAGATTCAAGCTTCCAGACCGGAACAGCACCTTCTATTGCCGAAGTATTTATCAACATGTTCCCAAGTAATCCGGTTGATGCTATGGCCAAAGGCGAAATGCTGCAAATCATAGTGTTTTCTGTATTATTCGGCCTCGCTATTGCCATGAGTGGTGAAGCCGGAATGCGGGTACGCAATTTATTCAATGATTTAAATGAAGTGGTGATGAAGCTGGTTGGCTTTATGATGGCTTTGGCCCCTTATGGGGTATTTTTCCTGATGGCGAAGTTATTCACTACCCTGGATATGAAAGATATGGGCAGCCTGGTCTGGTATTTTGCCACTGTGTTGTTTGTTTTAGTGTTCCACGGTTTTGTGGTTTATGGCACCTTCTTAAAAGTCTTTGGCCGCTTAAGCCCTTTGATGTTTTTCCGCAAAATGAAAGATGCAGCTTTGTTTGCATTCAGTACGTCAAGCAGCAATGCCACGCTAGCTGTCAATATGGAAACCAC
The DNA here is from genome assembly GCF_000986865.1 of Rheinheimera mesophila. Classification (GTDB taxonomy): domain Bacteria; phylum Pseudomonadota; class Gammaproteobacteria; order Enterobacterales; family Alteromonadaceae; genus Pararheinheimera; species Pararheinheimera mesophila. Next base: position 39,134 of record NZ_LAVS01000010.1, on the reverse strand, counting down.
CACCAAAAAACTCGGAGTCAGCAACAATATCGCTTCCTTCACTATCCCTTTAGGCGCCACCATCAATATGGATGGAACCGCTATTATGCAGGGTGTGGCTACTGTTTTTATTGCTCAGGTGTTTCAGATTGAGTTAACTACTATGGATTACCTGATGGTGATCCTGACGGCGACATTAGCGTCGATAGGCACGGCTGGCGTGCCGGGTGTGGGTTTAATCATGCTGGCGATGGTATTGCAACAGGTGGGTTTACCTGTCGAAGGTATCGCACTGATCATAGGTGTCGACCGTTTATTAGATATGACCCGAACCGCGGTGAATATCTCGGGGGATGCCATGGTCTCTTGTCTGGTTGCCAAAAGCGAAAATCAGTTTGATGAAGCTTGTTTTAACAATCCGGACGCGGGTAGAAACAGTTAATAAAGCAAATCGTCGCAATAACGTTCCCGACAGTTGCGACATATCCTTCCTCCATGGACTTAAAACGCCGCTTGATGCGGCGTTTTTTATCGTCTTCGCTCACCAACAGATCCAATATGCCTTCTCAATCAGATAACTGACATTAAACTGGCGCTGCGCAAAAGCTCGTCCGGTCAGATTTCGGATCGCCAGCAGCTCAACAGAGGCCGCGAAATCAAACAACTGTCTGACTTCACACTCTGTCACCGAAAACGGCGGGCCAGACATTTGCTGGTGTGGATACTCTAAGCTGAGCAATAACAAGGAAACAGGTCCAGGGCATAGACGTTTTAATTGATTTACATAGTCAATGCGCATGGGCAAAGGTAAAGCGATCAACGCAGCCCTGTCATAAATCAGCCCTATATCACCTAGTTGCTCTGGTTTCAGGTCAAAATAGTCGCCTTGCCAAATATCCACAGCGGGATGACTAAACCTCTGGTGCTGGCCTTGTGTTGTGACTACAAATGACTGAGTTTGCTCCTGATAAAACTGCTGACACGCCAGTTCGGCAAGCTCTGCCCCTAACACCTTGCCGTGCTGAGACAACCACCACAGGTCCAGACTTTTACCAGATAAAGGCGCAAAAATGGCGCCTGACGGTTGCCAGTTCAGTTGGGAGAATACAACTGGCAGCAGCGGATGAATGTCCTGTTGATGAAAACCAATACGTTGTTGCTGCCAGCACTGGAGCCAGAATTCAGATTGCATAGCTAACGCCAGAAACTCAGGTTAGATAAGGTGTTCAAACTGCTGGTGAAGGCTGTACTGGCCGCTAACCCCACTTTCTCTGCCAGCTTACGTTTGATCTGATACTTTACCTGCACAACTTTTTTGCAGCGAAATTGCTGCACTAAATAATCGTCACTGGTTTGCAACTGATCCACCAGCTTTAATTCCAGCGCCTGATAACCAAACCAGTGCTCACCTGTTGCCACTTGATCGATGTGCAGCGCAGGTCTGTGTTTATGCACAAAATTTTTAAACAGGACATGAGTCTGTTCCAGCTCCTGTTGGAATTTTTCACGGCCTTTGTCGGTATTTTCTGCAAACACAGTCACAGTACGTTTAAATTCACCTGCCGTGAATTGTTCAACGTCTATATGGTTTTTCTTTAACAATTTATGGAAGTTCGGCAACTGAGCAACTACGCCTATAGAACCCAGGATAGCAAAAGGTGCAGCTATAATCCGGTCGGCAATACAGGCCATCATGTAACCGCCACTGGCAGCGACTTTATCGACAGCTACAGTCAGATGAATGTTTTGCTGCTTAATTCTGTCAAGTTGCGAGGCCGCCAAACCATAGCCATGCACTACCCCACCCGGGCTCTCCAGCCGGATCAGTACTTCATCTATCGCTGTCGCGACAGCCAGCACAGCGGTGACTTCTTCCCGTAAAGCTTCGACTTCATGGGCATCCATGCTGCCATTAAAATCCAGTACAAAAAGCCGCTGTTTTGGCTCGTCCTGCTGTTTTTGCTGTTTAGACCAGGCTTTATAAGCTTTTTTATCCAATAGCTGTTGCTGTAAATCATCCGTCAGAGTGCGGTAGTCTTCTGACAACTCGTTAAATTCCAGTTCGCCTTTTTTTGCCTTGTGTTTTGCTGACACGATCAGAACAATAATCACCGCAATGGCAACCACCACAGTGGCGGTTTTGGCTAGAAATAACCCATACTGATATAAAAATTCCACGTCCAGTCCTTTTCAAGAAAAACTGCAGGCATTGTAGCTTGATGCCATCAGGAAAAAAAAGCCCGGCATCAGAGCCGGGCTTTTGCAATTCTGCTGAACTTTAGTTCGCCGGAGCCATGACAGCGCCGTTTGTCACAACCACACCAGCACCACGGCTGATAAAGAAGCTGACACTCTGCCCCTGCATTTCAGCAGTGGCCGCCGCGCTTGCTGTAGGGCTCAGAATTGAACTGTGGCCACCGGCAATAAAGCGGCTTAATGCGGTACCAGTAACAGGATAAGTACCAGCAACGTTATTTACCGCTGATGCACCCAATAAGGCGGCTAACGGTTCAGTACCAGCCAGAGGCATACCAGCAGCACGGTTTGGGATCACCTGGTCCGGTAATTGCTCAGCCTGATCGCCTACGACTTCAATCATATAGGTTGGAGTTTCAGACGCCACCAGCATAGATGCGTAGTTATTAGGGTCACCGGCATCCGTCACTGTTTGTGCCGCAAACGCAAAAGATGCAAAAGACGCATTCAACGCGGCCAGAGCGGCCGGGTTAGAGGCTGCCAGAGCTTCAACAAAAGAGTTAAAACAAGCGGCGTAAGGCGCACTTTGACCCGTACCACAGCTATTTGTTGTCGCAAACTCGGTGTAAGCCGCTGCAGTAGTACCACCAGCACCTAACAGTACGCTGGCTTTAATGGTAGGACCAAAAGAAGCGGACTCAAGCAGGAAGTTAGCCACAGCGCCACCAGGCATAGCCAGGGTAGCAGACTGAATTTTATACAAGGCATCCAGTTGGGCATTGCCCGTGGTGCTGTTCGCTAAAGCCACCATTGCAGTACCAGAAATCGCACCTAAAGAATGGCCTAAGAACTGGACATCTTGAGCATTAAGCAATCCGGCCTGATTGGTAAAGTTCAGACCTAAACGCAAGCCCAGCATATCGGCGATACTTTGCCGTAAGTTGTCGCGGGTTACCAATAAGTTGGACAGGTTCATGTAGACAGTTGCATTGCCGTTACTGGCGTTTAACGCACCAAAACCACGGCTACCGTGTAATGGGTGGTCAATCGCAATGGTGGCAAAACCACGGGCAGACAATGCGCCTGTGATAGCTAACATATCTTCTTTCTTCGAGGTAATACCATGTTGCAGTATCACCACAGGCCAGCCTGCTGCAGGTTTGACTAAACCTAAAGCGGCACCACGCACTTCATCAGGTACTGTCACCTGTACAGCCAGGGTCTGAGTGCTGTTTACTTTAGGAATGACGTTAAACTTGGTCAGGTGACGTTGTTTATCTAAACCAAAGTCACGTAAAGCGCCATTGGACGCTGCTTTACAAAATGCATCATTACCCGCCTGTACAGGATCGGTAATAGCAGCTTCGAGCGCGGTTTTTTGCGCATCAGTTAAAGAGGCAATAATAGCCCCTGAGTCACAACGTGCTGTCCAGCGCGTGGTTAACGGCGCGGTTGGATTGGCAGGCGTTGCAGCACCAAGATAGTAAGGCAGGTTGATAGTACCAGTGTAGAGTTTGGCTAGTTTAAAAATAAAACGTGGATCGGCCAGGCTGTCAGCTACTGTTTGACCCGGGAATAATACATCGGACACCACAGCACCAGTATTGGTTAACTGCACTGAAGGTGGAGTATTGTTATTTAACGCGCTTGGTGCCATTAACTGTTTGATCGTTGCAAACACCGGAGCTGTTGACTGAGTGGTAATAGCTGCAGTGTAAATAATATCGTCTTTATTGATAGACTCTGCAGACACTGCATTTTCAAAACTATTGATCACGCCTTGTAATGCTAACTGAGCAGCGGTGCCCAACGGTTTAGTGGTGATGTCTTGTTTCACCAGCTCGTAGGTTGTCGAAGGAGCAACAGAGCGGCCTTCACTGTCTTTTAAATTATTAGTAAACACCAGAATATAGGTAGTCGCTGGTTTTAGTGGCTTTAACGGGATCACCGCAATGTTATTGCCACTGGCACGGGTTATATAGTCCTCACCAAAGGTCAGACTGCCGACCGCTTTACAGGCCGCACCACGGGGAACTGCACGGCAATCTGCGTCAGAGGATGCCGGGTCACCCATCAGGGTTTCAACCAAATAGACAGAACCTGCCTGTTGCACACTGCCCGCATCTAAGGTGACGCCAGAGCTCAGGTTCAGCGCTATAGTAAATGGGTTTTGAGTAGACCAGCCGTCTAATGCACCTAGGGCTGTGGACGGGTCTGCATAATTTGGTGCATCAAGGTGAGCACCTGCTGCATCTTTTTCACCCGGCATAAACAAAGTACCGTCTGTAGTACCTTGCAGTAATAAATCGTTAGGTGGTGATAACACACCGTTGGCAGGGTCATACACCACACGTGATAAAGGGATCTGAACCTCACCACCTGTTTGGGTATCGTCTTTAATTTCGTCCAGTGATTCGCCACCGCAACCGGCTAAACCTAATGCACTGGCAACAGCAAAGCTAAGCAAAAGCTTGTTCATATCTTCTCCCCGTGTCCTGTATTTTTCTTATTCTGCCCCGATAGTTACCTAAAGAGGTCATTCGTTTTTGTGATGTTAGCTTTTAACAGCTACGACCAGTTAAACTTAACCCAATCAGAAAAAATTCGCTAGCTCAAAATCAAGCTTGTTGAAGAAAGGTGCAAAATTAATACAGAGCAGGTATGCTGCCGCCGTTTTTAAACGGCTGGGACCCCTATTTATGTTCAATTATCAAGCAGCCCCTCAGGCATTGGCAGAGAAAGTTATTTTAGTGACAGGCGCCGGTGACGGCATAGGTAAAGCGGCAGCACTTTGTTACGCCCGACACGGCGCTACAGTGATTTTATTGGGTAAGACGACCGCTAAACTGACCGCAGTCTACGATGAAATAGTCGCAGCAGGCTGGCCTGAACCCGCTATTGTGCCACTGGACTTAAAAGGAGCTACTGCCAGGCACTATCAGGATATGGCCGCCACTATTAAAGCTGAGTTTGGCAAGCTCGATGGTGTGCTGCACAACGCAGGTATGCTTGGCGTCTTGAGTCCGTTTGAACATCTGGATTTGCCTACCTGGCAGGATATCCTTCAGGTCAATGTCACGGCAGCCATGCTGATGAGTCAGGCGTTGGTGCCGGTATTAAAGCTGGCGCCCCAGGCTTCTATTGTATTTACGTCCTCGGGTGTCGGTCGTCAGGGCAGAGCCTACTGGGGAGGTTATGCCGTATCTAAATTTGCGACCGAGGGCTTGATGCAGGTAATGGCCGCAGAATACGAAGGGACCTCGCTGCGGGTCAATGCGATTAATCCCGGAGCGACCCGCACTAAAATGCGTAGTAAAGCGTACCCTGGCGAAGATCAGCTGAGTTTACCGACCGCAGAGCAAATCATGCCGCTGTATCTGTATTTAATGAGTGATGACAGCAAAGCCGTGAACGGCCAGTCGCTGGATGCACAGCAAAAATAACGGCTACAAAAAGAAAAAACCGCCATTTCCTAGCTGAAACTGGCGGTTTTTTTGTTCAGAGACTATTACTTCTTCGACAGGATCTCTTCGCCATGGGCCTGAGCATAAGCGTTCCACACGTCCACTTTGCTATTAAAGTTTTCTATGGCCTGAGCACCAGCTTCTGCCAATAATGCTTCAATGTCCTTGCTGTATTTGGCATCCACTTTATGAAATGGCACCACTTTAATACCACGGTCTACTAAAGACTTTTTCATCGTATGCGTTTTCAGTAAGTGTAATTTACCTGCATCCACATAAAAAAACTGGCTTTCTTTATTGATGGTTTTAAATTTAGGTTTAACCGGACGTTTGCCTTTTGATTCTGAATCATCATCATGGCTGACGACTACATCAGCATTCAGTTGATAACCCAACTGCTCCAGTGTAAAGCCCTGGGCTTTGGCTAGTGCACGGATTTGAGATAATACTTCTGTTTCTTTTTGTCGTTCAGCCAATACTGCATTTAAGATCTCAATCACTTCATGTAACTTTACGGTAGTGATTTCTTTTGCGGCTTTTTTCAGTTCTTTTTTATCAAGTAACAATGACATGAAAATCTCCCGTGGATATATACTACACCTGATACTACAGAATCATTTCTACAAATTAAAGAGCAAATATAATCTTATTTAATCAACAAAATAATATGCCCTGTCAAAAAGGCCGCTATTGCCCCCTGATCAGTCTTTTAACAGGCTTAAATTTTTCAGATAGTTACGAAACTCGTCTGCTAGCTTTTTATCCTGAAGTGCATATTCCACTACAGCTTTAAGATAACCAATCTTACTACCACAGTCATGTGACTTGCCTTGTAAATGATAAGCTTCTATCTGTTCTATTAATAATAAATGATGTAAAGCATCGGTCAGTTGAATTTCACCACCCGCGCCCGGAGCTGTATGACGTAATAAATCCCATACTTTGGCAGACAATACATAACGTCCGGTAATAGCCAGATTCGAAGGTGCATCTTCAATTTCCGGCTTTTCAACCATGGTACGAATTAAAGCGGATTGGCCCTGCACTAAAGTTTCGCCTGATATATCCACTATGCCGTATTTATTGACGTCAAGCGCTGGTACGGGCTCAACCATGATCTGGCTGGCGCCCGTTGTTTCAAAACGCTGGATCATGGCTTTTAAATTATGAATACGTGCGTCTGCGTGATATTTATCAATTAACACATCTGGCAAAATCACCGCAAAAGGTTCATTGCCAACCACAGGAGCTGCGCATAACACCGCATGCCCCAGGCCTAAAGCCACTGGCTGACGCACAGAAATAACGGTGACATTTTTTGGGTTGATAGACCTGACATCGTCCAATAAAGAACGTTTTACCCTCTTCTCTAACTGGTTTTCTAATTCAAAGCTGGTATCAAAGTGGTTCTCTATCGAGTTTTTACTGGAATGGGTCACCAGCACTATCTCTGTGATGCCCGCTGCAGCCGCCTCTTCCACCACGTACTGGATTAACGGCTTGTCCACTACAGGTAACATCTCTTTTGGGATAGCTTTGGTTGCTGGCAACATTCGGGTGCCTAAACCTGCCACTGGGATCACTGCTTTTTTTAACTTCACCATCGACTATGGTTCCTTCAGAAAAATCTTAACTTATTGTTCTATCATACCTTGAGCCTCAGTAAGCAGCCACACAGATTTACCGCTACTGAATGTGTTGGTTGGGCTAGCTGGTCACGCTATGGCTGGTCGGTGTTCCCACCACACTCAGATCTGTTATCGTAGCGGCAGTTTTTTATAAGGTGATTCAATGCGTTCTATCAAACACTTATTTGCCAATAACAGGGCATGGGCTGAGCGGGTTGAGCAGGAAGCTCCGGGCTTTTTTAAGCAACTCTCAGAGCAGCAGGCTCCGGAGTACTTATGGATAGGCTGCTCTGACAGCAGGGTTCCGGCCAATGAAATAGTCGGCTTATTGCCGGGTGAACTGTTTGTTCACCGCAATGTGGCTAATATGGTGTTGCACTCTGACATCAATTGTTTGTCCGTGTTGCAATACGCCATCGATATTCTGAAAATTAAACATATTATTGTCTGCGGTCATTATGGCTGTGGCGGCGTGGCTGCTGCGATGAACAAACAACGCATTGGATTTGTCGATAACTGGCTGCGCAATATCAAAGATGTTTATGCGCTGCACAGAGCAGAGCTGGACAGCTTCGAGGACGACGGCCAACGTGTCAACCGTTTGTGTGAGCTGAACGTGATGGAACAGGTGCGTAATGTCTGTCACACCAGTTTCGTGCAGGATGCCTGGGAGCGGGGCCAGCAGTTGACGGTACACGGCTGGGTATACAGTCTGCGTAACGGTCACATTAAAGATTTACGAGTCAGTCACTCCAGTGCCACTCAGATTGACGATATCTATGCACTGGAGCCGGTAGAAGATTTTATCAGTGAGAAGTAGTCGCGCTTAGCGAAACTTTACTTCGGTCCGGGGCACTCGTTTATAGCTGGCGCTGTGTCCTTTTACCCATTTTCCATGTTGCAAATACTCGGAACTGATCTGAAGTCTGCCTGTTGGGTCCAGTACTGAATGCGAGCGCACTTGCGTAATGCCTTGTGCATTGTTTTCGACGTTTTCCAGGGCTTCGATACTTTTTGTTTCAGGATTGTAGGTCATAGTGCCATGGGTATAAAAACCTGCGGTGGTAAAATAGTAGTACGCAATTTTTTTCTGCTTTTGATCCCAGAAAATCATGGTCTCACCACCATAGTCACCGTCATTCACAGAGTGTAGGGTTTTAATCGCCTGACCATTTAACGCCCGGCTCCAGACTGACCTGTCGATCATTTTTTTCTCTTTACCCGGCTCTGTTAAATCGCCCTCCCAGTGGCTATCTAAAAAAGGCCGGAACATCTCCAGTTCCGGATGCAATGCAGGCGGTGACGCAACAGAGGCAAAACTAAGAAACAGAGTGAGGAAACAGACTAATTTCATTGGCTATTCTCCTGGTAATAATTCAGCATATCCTGCTCAACTTCCTGCGAAAACGCTTTGGTTTTCATCGCATACTGTTGCAAAAATTCATCTTCTGCGGTCTGAGGATGCCAGGCGGGCACTGCTGCGGTATTGCCTTGTGCATCCAACGCCACAAAACTGATAATGCAGTGATTGGTTTCCAGCATCTCATCGCCTTTAGTATCGCCTGAGCGCACCTGCACCAGCACATGCATACTGCTGGTGCCGGTGTAGACGATACGGGCTATCAATTCCACCTGATGCCCGACCAGAATAGGTCGACGAAAACGTATAGTCCCGACAGAGACAGTGACACAATACAAACCGCTCCACCCCGCGGCGCAGGCATATGCCACTTGGTCAATCCATTTCATCACCATCCCACCATGCACTTTACCGCCGAAGTTGACATGGGTGGGTTCAGCTAAAAAGCGGAATTCGACTGTCCTTTTACCCGACATAACATCTTATCCTTGTTGTTTTTTACATCAGCATAGTTTGTTTTTCGAAAAAAAACGAACCAAGACACTGATATCAATCATTTTTTATAGGATCACTGTTTTATTGCCATGTACAAAAACCCGGTCTTCCAGCACCAGTTGCAAGGCTTTACTCAACACGTTTTTTTCCACATCCCGACCGGCTTTTACCATATCCATAGCGCTGTAGGTATGATCCACTGGCGTTACCATCTGCTTGATAATTGGGCCTTCATCCAGATCGTCCGTGACAAAATGGGCGGTTGCCCCAATAATTTTCACCCCTCTTTTATGCGCCTGATGATAGGGATTGGCCCCAATAAAAGCCGGTAAAAAGCTATGGTGAATATTGATGATGCGCTCTTTGTAATGCGCAACAAAAGCCGGACTTAATACCCGCATAAACTTGGCCAGCACTAAATAATCTGCCTGATAAGGGTCTATCACCTGCCGAAGCGCCGCTTCATGCTGCTCGCGACTTAGATTCAGGTGACTGACCAAGTGGTAGGGAATGTCGAATTTTTCCGCCAGACTTTGCAGATCAGGATGGTTACCCACCACAGCCGCTATATCCAGTTTTAACGAGCCGTCATAAACTTTCATTAAAATATCACCGAGGCAATGCGCCTCTTTGGTCACCAGGATCACCACTTTTTTTCGCCCAGCCGCGACCAATTGCCGGCTGCTCCCCTGAGGTAAAGCCCGGTCTAAATCCAACATCAGCGTGCTATCGTTGAAAATCCCCTCCAACTGGGTCCGCATAAAAAACTGGCCTGAGTCCGGATCAACATATTCCGTATTGCGGATAATGTTGAGCTGATGCTTGTAGCAAATATTGGTGATCTGGGCTATCAAACCTTTTGAATCCGGGCATTCAATTAATAAAACTTTCTTTTCCATCATACGCTCTCGTCAGACTCTTACAAACACACAGCAAAGCTGCTGCAAACACCATACAATGACCCGAAGCTGCAGCGACAGCCAGCCAGGCACCACACAGTTAGCCTGTGGCGGAGCACAATGGCGCAGTCAACCAGGCAGCAACTGCCGGTACAAGGCTTAGAACATGGATTTAGGTGGTTTGGTTGGTACTCACTGGCGATTGCAATCGCTCTTTGTGGTGTGCCGCTGAGTTGTAACTTCAGACGGTAGCCTCTATTAATCCCAAGTTTTGAACCTGTTGTAAAGCAATTTTCACTGGCCCGCTGAAAAGCGCCCTGCTTGTCCTTTACTACCTGCACCGCCATAATGACCGCTGTTTTTTTTATCCAGATATTCTCTGAGGAACTGATGCCCTCTTATCAAATGCAGGTGCTGGGCACCATCCGCTCGCCCTACAAACAAAAGTTCGCTATCCCGCGGCAGCCTGGTCTGATTGCTGAAGCCAAAGCTGAGCTGGTTTTAGAGCCGGGTTATGACGATGACGCGATAGTCCGGGGTATTGAGGCCTTTAGCCATTTATGGTTGGTGTTTGTATTTCATCAAACCGCAGATAAAGGTTGGTCACCGCTGGTACGGCCGCCACGTTTGGGTGGCAATGAAAAAAAAGGAGTTTTTGCAACCCGGGCAACTTTCCGACCAAACCCAATTGGCCTTTCTGTCGTAAAACTCGAAGGCGTGGTGCGTACACAGGGCCGGTTGATTATTCAACTGTCAGGGGTCGATCTGCTGGACGGTACGCCAATACTGGACATTAAACCTTACCTGCCCTACGCCGATGCGATACCAGATGCAGCAGGTGGTTTTGCCGATGCAGCACCTGAAACCGACATGACCGTCAGCTTCGAACCTGCCGTGCTGGAATTCTGTCAGCGGCAAAAAGATCAGCCCGAATTAGCAGTGTTGATAGAAAAGGTGTTAAAACAAGATCCGCGGCCTCCTTATAAAAAGCAAAAAGCGGAACAACAGAGTTATGGCATGACGCTGTATCACTTTAATATCAAATGGACAGTGAATGGAGTACACAATCATGTTACAGAGATCAGGCATGTTCAACATAAACAACAGGATCACGAAGTTCAGCCTCGGTCTGACTCTTAGCCTGCCTTTATGGCTGTCGGCGGCAGAGTTGCCTTCTTTACCTGAAGCGGTCAGCAACAACCTGGTGATGAGCACCACGGTGGCGGGTCGCACTTATGTCGCCAGCTTTATGGGACTGTCTGCGGGCAAGACCCATGCCGATGTGCATAACAGAGTCTGGCAATGGACTGTCGGTGAACCTACCTGGCTAAAAGCCCCGGCCGTGCCCAGTCGCCAGCGTTTGAGTGGCCGACTGGCAAGCTCAGGTGTGTCGTTACAAAATCACTTTTTTATCTTTGGCGGTTACACAGTAGCAGCCAATGGCACCGAGGTATCAAGTAGCGAAGGCTATCGCTACAGTCCTGTAACCAAAGCTTACAATAAGCTGCCGGATATGCCGGTGGCTGTCGATGACAGCGTGGCTTTGGCCTACAACAACAGATACATTTATCTGGCCAGCGGCTGGTCGCAGGATGGCAATGTCAATCTGGTACAGGTCTTTGATAACTTCACTCAGAAATGGAGTCAGGCTACGCCTTTTCCGGGCACTCCGACCTTTGGTCTGGCCGGCGCTTTATCCGGCCGGCATATGCTGCTTTGTGATGGGGTAAAAGTCAGTTACCAAACCTTGCCGCGACAGTATGAAACCCAGGCCCAGTGCTGGTTAGGCGAAATCAATAAAACTGACGCCAACCGCATCAGTTGGCAACAGCTTCCCCACCCCACAGGCAAAGCCCGTTACCGGATGGCAGCAGCGGCGATCAAACAGGATGGCAAAGACCTGATTGTATTTATTGGTGGCAGCGAAACCGCCTACAACTACAACGGTATAGGTTACAACGGTACACCGGCCGAACCTTCCGCACAAGTCTGGGTGTATTCAATCGCCGACAAAAATTGGCTCAAGGCTGAAAACACCACTGCAGTGATGGATTTACGCTCTTTAGTGACGATCAACAACGAGCTGTACAGCTTAGGGGGCATGGTTGCAGGGCAAAATCTGACCACTGAATGGATAAAACATCAGATTAAGCTACTGCCAAACCAGTAGCCTTGATACACTATCGGCAAACGTATTCGGATAGAGCGGCCAGTGTAAGGCGCAATTAAACTTAAAAATCACGGAACTATTTATTTATGCGGACAAGTCAGTATTTACTCTCTACGATGAAAGAAACCCCGGCTGATGCCGAAATTATCAGCCATCAGTTGATGTTACGTGCCGGTATGGTGCGTCGTCTGGCCTCAGGTTTGTACACCTGGTTGCCCAGTGGCCTGCGGGTTTTACGCAAAGTCGAGCAAATTGTCCGCGAAGAGATGAACAAAGCCGGTGCTATTGAGGTATTAATGCCGGTGGTACAACATGCCGAGCTATGGCAGGAATCTGGTCGCTGGGAAAAAATGGACGCTGAATTGTTGCGGTTTAAAGACCGCCATCAGCGTGATTTTGTGCTTGGCCCAACGCATGAAGAAGTAATCACCGATTTAGTCCGCAAAGAAATCAGCAGCTACAAACAACTGCCGATTAACTTATACCAAATTCAGACTAAATTCCGTGATGAACGTCGTCCTCGTTTTGGCGTGATGCGTGCGCGCGAATTTTTAATGAAAGACGCCTACTCCTTCCACTTGAGTCAGGAAAGTTTGCAGCAAACTTATGACGCTATGTATCAGGCCTATTGCAATATCTTCACCCGCTTAGGTTTAGATTTCCGGCCTGTATTAGCCGACACAGGCGCCATAGGTGGCAGCATGTCACACGAATTCCATGTACTGGCTGCCTCAGGTGAAGATGCCATTGTATTTTCAGACAGCAGCGACTACGCCGCCAATATCGAAAAAGCCGAAGCTCTGCCACCTCAAGGTACACGCCCGGCTGCAACTCAGGCCAAAGCTGAAGTAGCGACACCAAACGCCAAGACCATTGACGAAGTGTCGGCCTTGTTAAAAGTTGACGCCTCCGCTATCGCCAAAACCTTAATTGTGTATGGCCGTAAAGCCGACGATAAAGCACCTCAAACGCTGGTCGCGCTGGTCCTGCGTGGCGATCATGAATTAAACGAAATCAAAGCGGAGAAACACCCGCTGGTGGCCTCCCCACTGCAATTTGCATCAGAAGATGAAGTGCAGGCCATAACAGGTGCAAAACCTGGATCAGTAGGCCCTGTCGGTTTAACTATTCCTGTGATTGTTGATCATGCAGCAGCGCATTTAGCAGATTTTGTCACAGGTGCCAACAAAGACGGTTTCCACTTCACTGGCGTCAATTTTGACCGTGATATCACGACCTATCAGGTGGCTGATCTACGCAACGTGGTCGAGGGCGATCCAAGCCCATGCGGTCAGGGCAAGTTAGTGATCCGTCGTGGTATTGAAGTGGGTCATATCTTCCAGTTGGGTGAGCGTTATTCGGCGGCGATGAAAGCTGGTGTACTGAACGAAGAAGGCAAACACCAGATCATGACCATGGGTTGTTATGGTGTGGGTGTCTCCCGTATTGTTGCTGCCGCTATTGAGCAAAATCACGACGAGTACGGTATTAAATGGCCAGTGGCGATAGCGCCGTTTCAGGTAGCGATAGTGCCGATGAATATGCACAAGTCAGTGCGTATTCAGGATGCCGCAGAACAGCTTTACAAAGAGCTGACTGACGCTGGTTTTGAAGTGCTGTTTGATGACAGAAAAGAGCGTCCGGGTGTGATGTTTGCGGATATGGAGCTGCTAGGCGTACCTTATCAGATCATAGTGGGCGAGCGTAATCTGGATGAGCAGAAAGTAGAGCTGAAGAACCGCCTGAGCGGTGAAAAGCTGATGCTGTCCTTGTCTGATGTAGTGGCCCAACTCAAATCCTTCTGAGATCCAAACCAGTATACCGGGCCCTGTTTTGGCAGGGCCTGCTTTTTTAAGGAGTCTTTGATGTATTTTGGTAGTCACTCTATTCCGGAACTGAAAGGGCTGAAATTTGCACAGCGGATGCAAGTGATCCGGGCCGCCACCGAACAGATCCCTACGCCACAAAAGCTGTTGCTGAACTTAGTTAAACTGGCCATTCTGATCCCATTATTTTTGGTTATAGCTCAGTGGGAATCCTGGCAGCATACCGTCACTATACTGCTGTTGTTAGCAGCCTATCCGCTACTAACCAGACCCCTGACCTTCGCACTGTGCCGACCGCACTTAGCGCTGGCCAGAGCAAAGCAACAGCTCTAGCGCAGCAAACAGGACTGACTCAATGCTGAAGTTTTTGTGTGATATTGCAAATAAAGAGCAGCGCAATTGCCCTTTGCAGCAGCGATTTAGCAAAAAACAGCAAGCCATAGCAGATCGGGAGCAGGAATTGCTGCATATCGCCCATCAATTAGTAAAAGCCGAAGGCTACGCTAATTTGACTATGGATAAACTCACTGCAGCCAGTCCTTATTCCAAAGGCACAATTTACAATCATTTTTCCAGTAAAGAAGATGTGATCACCGCACTGTGTAACTCGGCTTTACGTCATGAAATCAGTTTGTTTAAAAAAGCTCAATTGTTTGCCGGCAGCAGCAGAGAAAAGGCGCTGGCTTTGCATCAGGCCTATTTGTTGTCTGCAAAAATGCAACCTATTTTGTTTAGTTGTTTGCTGACAGCTAAATCTCCCTGGGTGCAGGAAAAAAGCTCGTCAGCGCGCTTAACAGTGCAGCAGGAGCTGGAGAAAGAAGTGACACAAATGGTGGATCTGTTGTTGCAACAAGCCATTGAAGCCAATGAGCTACAGCCAAAACAAGCAGCCACTATCGATCTGATGGCCTTTGCCAACTGGGCGATCTCTTTTGGAGGTATAGCGCTGTTAAGTAGTGCCAGCGAAACCTACAGCATAGAGCGCCTGCAAGGTGCACATCCTTTTCTGTTTAACTTAAACTGTATGCTTGATGGCATGAACTGGTTACCCCTAAGTTCAGACTGGGATTATTGCCAGAGTTGGTTGCGTATTGAAAAAGAAATTTTCGCAGCAGAGCAACAGCAGCTCGCCACAGGCTTACCTGTGGTACTGTGCTAGCGTTTTTTCGAGCCGTTCGACCACGTGATGCAACT
This sequence comes from Rheinheimera mesophila, assembly GCF_000986865.1. Classification (GTDB taxonomy): domain Bacteria; phylum Pseudomonadota; class Gammaproteobacteria; order Enterobacterales; family Alteromonadaceae; genus Pararheinheimera; species Pararheinheimera mesophila. Next base: position 23,923 of record NZ_LAVS01000010.1, on the reverse strand, counting down.
TTTCTCAACTATTTCAGACAAATGATTGCTGTAAAGCGGATGATCCGAGTCATGCTTTACCAGTATAATAATCAATATGTTATTTCCCCTTAACGGATGCAAATTTATGGCCTTACCCATGAAGCCTGTTTTCATAGCGTGCCTGTTGTTAATGGCACTGACTGGCTGTGCCAGTAAAAAAACCGCAGACGAGCAACAAGCTCAAACCACCTATCAGGATCCGCGGGATCCCCTAGAGTCCATAAACAGGGACATCTGGGATTTTAACTATGACATTCTGGATGCTTATATACTGCGGCCCGTAACGGTAGGCTATATGACGGTGGTCCCTAAACCCGCCCGAACCGGTATCGCCAATGTGGTGAATAACCTGAATGAGCCAGCCAGCTTTGTCAATGCCTTGCTTCAGGCCAAACCACGTAGTGCAGCTATTAGCCTCGGACGCTTTGTGCTGAACAGTACCCTGGGTTTGTTCGGTTTGTTTGATGTTGCAACCCGGATTGACCTCAAAGCACAAGATGAGGACTTTAATCAAACTCTGGCAGTCTGGGGGGTCGGTGATGGCGGTTATCTGATGGTTCCGGCTATGGGCCCTACCACCACCCGCGGATTGGTTGGCGGCGTTGTTGATGGCCTGTACTTCCCTCTGGGCTTATTAAACTCTAACCTGACCATCACCCGCTTCACGGTATCGGCCTTGGATGGCAGAGAGCGGTTGATGTCGATGGAGCAATTGCTGAACGAGTCTGTGGATCCATACGCTTTCATCAAGGAAGCTTATTTCCAACGGGTCGAGTTCCAGATTTACGATGGCAACCCTCCGCAAAAAGAAGAAGACGAAGAGTATTTGGATGAATACCTGCCTTAAACAGCGGGTTAAAGCAACAAGGCCAGCGCTAAGCTGGCCTTTTTTATGCTTGGTTACCGTTTTACTCCGCCGGATCTAAGCCTTTAAACTGGAAAGGTTCAGCGTTGACCAAAAAAGCACTGCTTTCGCCAGCATAAATCTGGCCTTTGTCCAGATTGAGTTTTTTAACCTGAGCCCCTTGTTTAAACTCTATTTTGTTAAAATCGAGCCAGACCACATTAGGCGACAAGACGTTTTCAAAGTAATACACCAGATTACGTTGATCAGCCACAACCCGCCATCTGGTATTGGACAAATGCGGCTGGTCGGCTGTGCCTATGCCATAAGGCACAGAGACATTACGCACTATGCTGAACACACTGGCGACAGCCAGTTTCGCGTCCGTGGTTTGTGGGATCATGGTCAGGTAATGCCAGGCCCTGACCAGACGGTCAGATGCGCGCGCAGTTCCGGGTAAAAAGGCTTGGCCTGAGACTGAATCCCAATAACTTTTCACTGCCAGTTGCTGCTCGTAAGGTGGATCGTTGGTCATCACCTGATATTTTTTATTGTGATGGATCACCAGCTTGCCACCTATGTATTCAAAGATAGCGCTGTCTCCTGTGGCGTCGGACAATGATAAGTGCACTGTAGTGAATTTGTCTGTGCCAGGAATAAAATCAGAGACGATGGCAAAGCTGTCCTTGCGAAAGAAAGTCACGGCCTGCTCGACCGTTGCAAAATTATCCAAAGCATACTGAGCCCAGGCCGCTATGGTCAGTCCCGGCTTGTCACCGTGGTAATCAAATTTAGGATACTCAGAAGCCACCAGCCAAAGCAGATTGGCCACCAAACCTTTTTCGTTCATGCCATCCGGAGTGGCAATATCCCAGGAACTGGCTGCTACACTGCCATATTTCGAGCGCCATGAAATAGAGTTAGGTCCAACCTGACCATTGCGCTGCATACCGCGGGGAAATACCCATAAATTAGCCGGAATATCGATGGAAAAATCCATACTGCGGCCCGTTAATACGTTATTCTCGGGACCAAGGTACACCAGGCGGGTGCAGGCTGAAGCCGGAGTCATGAGGGCTCCAAGCCAGACAATCAGTACACCGAACAGCAGATTCAGCGGGTATTTCATCGTTGTTCACTCCTTGCGTTACTTTTTTTCCGACACAGATACTACGACTGAGCTTAGACTTCAGCTTTGCATCATGCTAAAAAATAACAGAAATAAGCCAGGCCTTCAGTGTTAACGCCCGGATACCCGATCCACAGTTGCGCTGGTTTGTTTTAATCCTGCCGCCGTGGCGCCTCCTATCAGATAAATCGCATTATCCAGCGTCACGGCACCCAAACCATGGCGTGGCAGCGGCATCTGACCACGTTGCTGCCAGAGGTCTGAATCTGCCTCATAAGACCAGACCTGACTGAAGACTCCACCGCCGCGCTCAAAAAACTCACCACCGAAAGCCAGAAGCTGTGGTCCAAGCCAGGCTGCAGCTAAACCCGCCTGAGCTTTTGGCATAGCCGCTAAAGTCCGCCACTGTGCGGTTCTGGCGTCAAAGTAATGCAACTGTGCCTGGTTACCACCTTTCACCTGACGGCCTCCAAGCAGATAGCCGCCCGCCTTCGTACTGACACCAGCCGCACTATTTTTTGCAACAGGAAGCGCTGCGGCCTGGCTGGTACTCAGGCTCTGAGGGTCAAACACCCAATGGCTGTTGACATCACGCTGATCCGCCCACTGGCCATTGGCACTGCTGCTTGGCGAGCGGCCCGAGATCAGATGGATCTTGCCATCCAGTACCCAGGTCACAGTCTCGCTGATAGGCGCTGGCAATTCGGCCACTTTAGCCCAGCGTCCGGCTTTTTGATCCAGTTGCAGCACATCCGCACTGGCGCTCCACCAACCTGACTCTGATTGCACAAAACCGCCCAGTAAAAACAGCTCGTCTGCCACAGCAACCAATTGAGCATGATGACGCCCCTCTGGCAAGGACGGGCCGTAACGCCATTGATCCTTGCTTGGATTGTAGATCTGTACTGCTGCCGTCATGTGACCTTGCTGTTGTGGCAGCTCGGAACTTAAACCGCCAGCCACATAAATTTCTCCCTGAAAGACCGTCGGATAAATCTCCTGCACAGCCTGCAATAAATCTGCTTTTTTCTGCCAAATCAGCGGCGTTGCCTGGAGCTGGAAACTCAGCGCAGCCCAGAGTATCAGGATCAGTTTCATTGGTTTACTCCTGTTAAAACAATAAAAAAAGGCCAGTGGTTTGCACCCTCTGGCCCTTTTCTGTATGCGGCATCAATTAGCTTTGCATACGCTCCGCACCATGCATCCAGCGTACTAAAGTACCGGATAACATCCACAGCACCACAGCAAAAAATACCAGAGAGACAGCTATACCACCAAACACCACCAATAAACCAGCGTGCGCGGCCTGAACACCAAAAGATGCGGCAAACTCAACCACAGCAGGATTATCACCGGCGGTGTCAGAATACGCACCGACAAAACCTGCCAGATAGTGTGCCACAGCAGGCATCAGGAACCAGACCCCCATGATGAGTGAGGCCAGTTTCACCGGAGCCAGTTTAGTCATCAGTGATAAGCCCACAGGAGAAATACACAGCTCGCCTAAAGTGTGGAATAAAAAGGCCAAAGTTAACCACATCATGCTGGATTTGGCAGAAGGGTTCACCTGCATTTCAAATACGCCCACGATCAGGAACAGGAAACCGATAGAGGTTAACAGCATGCCGAATAAAATCTTAATTGGCGCATCAGGCTGTTTGTTCATTGCATTGAGTTTCACCCATAACCAGGCAAACACAGGGGCAAACATCAGGATAAACAATGGGTTTAACGACTGGAACCAGCCCGCTGGTACTTCGAAAGAACCGACCATCCGGTCTGTGTGCTCAGAGGCAAATAAACTCATCAAGCCACCAGCCTGTTCAAAAGCCAGCCAGAACATAGTGACGAAAATAAACAGGAATAACACCACACGCAGGCGATCAAATTCAACCTTAGTCAGTGGCGTCGGAGTGCCGGCTGCACTGCGCGACGCAATACGCCCCGGCACTTTACCTAAATCTCCTAAGTACTTTTGTGCAAACAATAACTGGATCACTACGGATAAGGTCATACCAATACCTGCAGCCAGATAACCGTAGCGCCAGCCAAAGGCATCACTTTCGCCTAAAGACGACGTGACTAATGGTGCGATAAAAGCACCTAAGTTTATCCCCATGTAGAAAATGGTAAAACCACCATCACGACGGGCGTCACCTTGTGGATACAAATCGCCCACTATGGCTGAAATGTTAGGCTTAAATAAACCGTTACCGGCGATAATAAAGCCTAAACCAACATAAAACAGCGACATACTGTGAGGCGTGGCAGCAAATAAAGTGTACTGGCCTATGGCCATTAAGGTACCGCCTAAGATGATAGATTTACGCTGCCCCAGCAGGTTATCTGCGATCAGACCACCAAATAAGGTGGCGGCATACACCAGACCTGTGTAGTAGCCATACAACAGCAAGGCATCGCCATTGCTCATACCAAAACCGGGGTTAGTGGATTCAGTGGCTGCAACTAAAGTCAGAATAAGTAAAGCACGCATCCCGTAGTAGGAAAAACGCTCCCACATTTCCGTGGAAAAAAGCAGGAAGAGTCCTTTCGGATGACCAAATAAAGTCCCCGAAGCTGGCGGTTGATTCATAACGTGATCCTAGATTGTGGGTTTATTGTAATTATGGTTAACGCTTATTGACCGTCAGATGCAGGCCGAAGATCGCAGGCCCAAACACCGGACAGACGTGTCAAAGTTGCCGTGTTATAGCGTATTGGCCAGCAAATGAAAAGAGGCAAAGGGACAGAAGGCGACCGCAAAAGGCCAGAGCCTGGCCTTTTGCTTAATTAATCGACAGTTCTGCGATTTTTTTCTATGAACTTTCAGCAGCCGTTAAGGCTGGAGGCTCAAGTTGAGGCTCAGTTCTGACTGTTGAAAACTCAGCACTTCAGACTGCACTTGTGGACCCTTTTCATCATTCAGAACCTGACCCGACAATGATAAACGGGCACTGATCTGAATACGTTCAGCATTAGCTAAGGTCCAACCCGGTTGCATCGCCTGTGCCTCACTGAGCTCTATGGTTTGAGTCCCCTGAAACACAGCCAGCTTTTGCACGGCCAGAGGCAAAGGCGGCCCATCCACCGCTTTAGCAAACACAAATAGAGTCCCTGTTTTATACTGCTCGGCCAACTCTGGGCTAATGCTAAGCTGCACCTGGACGCGACGACCAGACACAGCAGTTGCACTGTTGTGCTTGGCAGCGACGGTCTGTTCTGCTGGCGCCAGTCCAAGCTTCTGTTGTACCAAGGCATAACGTGGATCGGTGTTCTCCAGCTTGGGTAGCAGTAATTGCCAGGCCTGGCGGGCTTGTTCTTTATCTCCCCGCTCTTCAGCCACCATCGCCAGCATAGACAGTGCATCCGTATTGTCTGGTTCCTGCTGCAGTACCTTGGACAAGCTCAGTGCCGCTTTGGCCAGATGTTCATCGCCCCCACTGACCAATAACGCCTGACTGTAGCTGATCAATACATTGACGCGGTTTGGTGTCAGGGCCAATGCCTTTTCAAAAGCTTCAATGGCATCATCCACCATGCCTTTGGACAACCAGATACGGCCAATCACAAACCAGGCCACCGCATCATCACCTTCCTTGCTGATTTTTGTCCGCAGAGCTAAAGCAAACAACTCAATTTCTTCGTCACTAAGCGGCTCGCCTTGATTCAGTAGAGCCCGCTCCCCATAAGCAGGAAGCTGCTGCTGAGCTATCTGCCAGTTTGTCAGTGCTGTGTAATGCCCGGTCTGGCTGTAAAGCACAGCAGTTGCCACAGCGACCAGCAAACTGATGCCAATGGCCCAGCCCGTCGCCGGACTCGTTGTACTTTTTTGTGCTTGCTCTGCCTGCAGATATTGAGCTTTTAACTCGGCTGCGGCCACAGCAAAATCCTGCTCAGCCAATTCGCCACTATCCCTGGCCTGAGACAATAACCGTAATTTGTCCTCAAACTGCGCCACTGGATTTAATTGCACCTCAGTCCCGCTACGGCGAAAAAACAGCAGCAGCACCAGAGTCAATACCAGCATCAGGGCGGCGGCAAAACTTAACGACATCAGCATCAGCTTTTTCTCCTGTACTGCTCAATCAGTTGATCAAGTTGCTGTTCTAATTCAGGCGGCTGCGTTGAGCTGAGCTCAGGTGCAGCACCAGAATGCGCCTGCACCCTGCGGCGAAACAGTAATAACAGCATAAGCCCAACCACCATCACGACCGGCAGCACCCATAAAATCAAGGTAAACTTGTTTACTGGCGGCAGGTAGTGCACGAAGTCACCATAACGGCTTTTCATATACTCCAGCACCTGCTGTTTATTTTGTCCCTGCTGCACCAGTTCTAATGTTTTGTTCCGCATGTCCACTGCGACCACCGCATTTGAATCGGCAATATTTTGGTTTTGACATTTAGGACAGCGCAATTCCTGAGTCAGCTCTTTAAATAAGGCCTGTTGCTGTGGATCCTTGAACTCGATCAGGACTTCAGTGGCCTGCACTGTCCCGGTCAATAGCAGCAGGCTGATCAAAAAATACCTCATACCCTACTCCTGTAGACTCTGGTAAGCAGCAGCCAGCTTTTGTTGCCAAACCTGCGGATTGATATCCCCTATGTGGTGGTAACGAATCACGCCCTGAGCATCGATTAAGAAGGTTTCCGGAGCACCGGTCACGCCTAAATCAAAAATCAGCGTGCGGTCTTTATCCAGAATATTCCACTGATACGGATTGCCCTGTTGCTCCAGCTTTAATGCTACTTCCTGTTGCAAGGCGGCAAGGTTAAACACCTCACCAAAAGCAGCGTCCGCAGGCTGTTGATAATACAAGCCGACGATCATCACCCCCTGCTCCCTCAGTTCTGTTAAATAAGCCAGTTCGGCATTACAGGTCACACACCAGGTGCCCCAGACATTCAGCAGCATTGGCTTGCCTTTGATACTGTCGGGAGTCCAGATTTTCTCAGGCTGTTGTAAATCAGGCAAAGCAAACGCAGGTAAGGGCTGATTAAGCACCGAAGACTCCCGCTCCATCGGATTGGAGAACAACCCATGAAACAAAAATACCGACAGGCTGATAAAAAGTGCAAATGGGATAAAAAATGCCAATTTACGCATCCGCAGGCTCCTGCTGTTTTGCTGTCACTTTGTTTGGTGCGGCACGACGATAACGTTTATCACAAAGCGCAATGAAACCGCCCAGCGCCATTAATAACCCGCCCAGCCAAATCCAGCGCACAAAAGGCTTCACATACAAACTCAATGCCCAACTGTCATTCGACAGGGATTCTCCTAATGCCACATACAAATCCCGGCTTAAACGGGCATGCACAGCAGCTTCTGTCATCACAGTACGCTGCACCGTATAAAAACGTTTTTCTGCATGCAAGTGAGTGACATAGTCGCCCTGGTAACTCACATCCAGCTCAGCCGCTTCACCTGTGTAATTGGGGCCATTGAGTGGATACACTTCAACCAGTCTGAACTGATAACCCGCCAGCTCGACTTGATCACCTGCTTTCATTCTGACCTGAGTTTCCACGCTGTAGGTTTTGGTCATCGCCACACCGACCACCAGCACCGCAAAACCAATATGCGCCAGCGTCATGCCAAAATGGCTGGCGTTAAGCTTAGTGAGGCCCTGTTTGACCGAGCCAAACTGCTGCAAGCGCTGCAACAATTCAAAAATAGCGGAAGACCCGACCCAGGCACCGAGTAACAGGCCTAACAAGGCTAAATTGGCCTGAACACTTTGTGTCGCCGCCAGCGTGCCCAGCGCCAGAATTAAAGTTGCTATCGCCACTAAACTCATGGGCTTGAGTAAAGGTTGCACGTGCTGCTGTTTCCAGCGAACCCAGGGGCCCAGACCAAGCAACAGAGAAAAAGGGATCACCAGATAATAAAACAGCTGATTAAAAAACGGCTCACCGATAGAGATAGAGCCCAAACCCAACTCTTTGTGCACCAGTGGGAATAAAGTACCCAGCAGCACCACCAGCGTTGCGGTCAGCAGGAAAATATTGTTGCCCCACAACAGGACCTCGCGGGAGAACAACTCATAACGCGCTTGACTGCGCACTGAATGCATTCGAAGCGCATAGAGCAACAATGACCCACCGACCACCACCAGTAAAAACGCCAGTAAATACAAACCACGATCCGGATCGGCAGCAAATGAGTGGACGGACACCAATACACCGGAACGCACTAAAAAGGCGCCCAGTAAACTTAACGAGAAAGCGGCGATAGCCAGTAGCACAGTCCAGGATTTAAAGGTGCCGCGTTTCTCCGTGACAGCCAAAGAGTGGATCAGTGCAGTACCCACTAACCAGGGCATAAAAGAGGCGTTTTCCACCGGGTCCCAAAACCACCAGCCGCCCCAGCCTAATTCTGCATAAGCCCACCAGCTTCCAAGCATGATGCCAAGAGTTAAGAACATCCAGGCGGCCAGAGTCCAGGGTCTGGCCCAGCGCGCCCAGGTGCTATCAAATTTGCCCCCCATCAAGGCCGCTATTGCAAAGGCAAAAGACACGGCAAAACCGACATAGCCCATGTACAGCATAGGCGGATGGATGATCATGCCAAAGTCTTGTAATAATGGATTTAGATCGCGTCCATCGACAGGGAAATACGGCAGACTGCGCATAAAGGGATTAGACATAAAGAGTACAAAGGCATAAAAACCTACAGCTATTAAGCCCATTACCCCTAAAATGCGGCCCTGAAACTGCAGAGGCAAACTGCGGGAAAACAGCGCCACAGCGGCAATCCAACCCGACAAGGTCAACAGCCACAACAGCATCGAGCCTTCATGTCCACCCCAAACGGCGGTCAGGCGGTAATACCAGGGCAACAAGGAGTTAGAGTTGGTCGCCACATAGACCACAGTAAAATCATTCGACCAAAAAGCATAAGACAAGGCCCAGAACGAAAAGGCAGTCAGTAAAAACAAGGCATAAGACAGCGGATTACCCAGTTGCAAGGCTGTTTGATGGCCTTTAAAGCTGCCATACAAAGGCACTATGGCCAAGGCCAGAGAAATACAAAGCGCAAAGGTCAGCGCCAGTTGACCGTATTCTGCAATCATGGTTGTTGACCTGCAGCTTTGCTCTGTTCAGGCGTTACCGTTTCAGGCTCAGCAGTGTTTGGCTGACCATAAGACGGCATATCTTTCGGCGCGACATGCTTAATACCTTTGACGGCTTCAGCCACTTCAGGCGGCATATATTCCTCGTCATGCTTTGCCAGGACCTCAGAGGCCAGAATGGTTTTTTCATCCACCAACACGCCTTGGGCGACGATGCCCTGCCCTTCACGGAATAAATCCGGCAATATACCTTCATATTCGACTGTGACCAGAGGACCAGTATCGACTAAATCGAAGCTGACTTTGAGTGAATTCGGGTCACGACGCACCGAACCTTTCACCACCATGCCACCAATTCGTAAACGCTGACCAATTTCAGGTTTTACTTTGTCATCCCCCAAACCTTCAATGAGTTGGCTCGGGGTGTAAAACAAGTCAATATTTTGCTGCAATGCATACAACATGGCGCCAATGGCTCCACCTAACAACACCACAAAGGCCAACACGGCCACTAAGCGTTTTTGACGTCTCGGATTCATCTACTTCTCTCTCTCCTGATGTTGCCGCACCCGTTGCTCCCGCGCTGCTTTGGCGCGGATTTGTTGTTGTATCTGTTGATGTTGTCGCTTGCTGTACCACCACAAGCCCAGCAACAATCCGTAGGTTGTGCCAAAAGATAACCAAACAAAAAGTGCATAACCGCCCATGGCCCAGAAGTCTGCCCAGGATGTAAACGCCATTAGCTTTGCTCCTCGTGTTGTTGCTCGACCAACTGCCGGACCCAGGGTCTGTGCTGTTCAAAAATTAAAATCTGACTACGCAACCGTAAGCAGGTTAAAGCCGCCAATAGCAAAGCCAAACCTAACAGACTAATCAGTAAAGGCCACAGCATTGAAGGGTCAATCGAAGGTTTGGCAAATTTGGTGATGGTCGCGCCCTGATGCAGGGTGTTCCACCACTCAACTGAGTAATGAATAATAGGCAGATTGACGACCCCAACGATCGCCAGCAAAGACGCCACTTTAATGCCACGAGCCGCTTCAGAAAATGCACCTGACAGCGCAATCACACCTAAATAAAGAAACAACAGCACCAACTCAGAGGTTAAACGCGCATCCCAGACCCACCAGGTCCCCCACATGGGCTTGCCCCAGGCGGCTCCGGTAATCAACGCGATGGCGGTATACACAGCGCCGATGGGCGCTATCGCTAAGACAGCCCACTGTGCAACCCGGATTTGCCAGACTAAACCGATAAAAGCAGCAATAGCCATACTGCTGTACGCTCCCATGGACCAAATAGCCGAAGGCACATGGATGTAAATGATACGGTAACTGTCACCTTGCTGGTAATCCGGCGGACTGAACGCTAACCCCCAGATATTTCCCAGCAGCAAAGTGGCTATGGCAAGCGTCATCAGATAAGGTAACCAACGGCCACACAAATGGTACAGCGTTTCAGGTTTAGCGTAAGGATCTAACCAACGGAACATACTACCCCACATTCATTCGAAGTGCCTGACGCACGGCCAGAGGCACCAGCGCTAAGGCAAATAATAAAAAGGCGACCAAGACAGCCAACTGCCCTGTGTAAGGCAAGGCTGTGGCTGCAGCTTCCATAGCACCACTGGCAAAAATCAGCAGTGGAATATACAAAGGTAAAATAATCAGCGCCTGCAATATGCCGCCTTTATCAGCAGCCATAGTCAGTGCAGCCCCCAGCACACTCAGTAAGCTTAATACGGGCGTACCGAGCAATAGGGTCACCAACAAAACCTGCCAGCTTTGCCAGTCCAGCCCTAACAGCACCGCGATCAGCGGAGACACCAGCACTAAAGGCACTCCGGTCGATAACCAGTGACAACAAATTTTTGCCGTAACATAACTGAATAAGCCCTGACGACGCGCCACGAGTTGTTCAATCACACCGTAACGGTAATCGTCTTTAAACAAGCGTTCAGCGGATAACAGCACACTTAACAGCGCAGCTATCCAGACCAGTCCGGGCGCTATTTGTTTTAACATGCCAGGTTCAGGGCCTATGCCCAATGGGAACAGGCTCAGCACCAGTAAAAAAAACACCAATGGATTGAGCCAATCGGCTTTTTGCCGGCCTAACAGTTGTAACTCACGTTGTACTAAAGCACGCCACATCACCATCTGTACTCCAGTTCTATCGCCTGAAGCGCCGGATACTCTGCGGCTAAATGCTGATGACTGGTCAATACAATAACCCCACCCTTGGCAAGATGCTGTAAAAAATGCTGTTCTAGTTTGGCGATGAGTTGTTGATCCAAAGAGGTAAAAGGCTCATCCAATATCCACAGAAGTTGACTGCTGAACCACAAGCGGGCTAACGAAACCCGGCGCTGCTGACCAGCCGAGAGCATAAAACAAGGAATATCTTCAAGACCAGCCAGGCCTAAGGAACCTAACAACTGGTAGGGGTCGGCCACGGCCTGCTCAGAGATAGCCGCCCAAAAGGCTAAATTTTGCAACGCCGTCAGTTGCGGGTGAATACCGCTGTGGTGGCCGATAAACAGCAAATGCTCCGCAAAAACCTCGGCTTGCTCGCTCAGCGGTTTACCACGGAATAAAATCCGACCGTCTTCAGGCAAAGTTAAACCGGCCAGCAATCGCAACAGCGAACTTTTACCGGCACCGTTTTTGCCTTGAATATAAAGTACTTGCCCTGCACTTAACTGAAAACTCAAGTTTTCAAATAACACTCTGTCCTGGCGGACACAGCTTAATGCTTCGGCGGCCAAAATTATCGACAAAGGGCAAACTCCCAAAAAAAGTCGCCGCATCTTAGCATATTGGTAATAGAATACGAATGCGCTATAACCTTGAAACAGTGGGCTTTATAGAAATTAATGTTTTAGATCAAAGCGACCAGCGCCGATATAATAAAACGGAGCCCTGATGCCAACCAATGGATGTAAACTCACGTGAACCAGATCACTCTCGATAGCGCGTTAAGTGCCCAAACCAAGGGGGCTGTACCTGCTGCTGTGCTGGTGGAGGAACATAACTATCAGGCGCTGCTAAATATTGGCAAAGATGGCATGGGTCAGTTAAAGCTGCAAAGCCCATCGGGTATGGTACTGATCCAGGATGCAAAACTGAATTTACCTGCGCTGCAGGGCCAGTTAATGGTGCAATTGACCCAGGCGTTATCAGGCCAGTTGCAAGTCAAGCTAAGCCAAAACGGCCCTCCGCCTATGCCTGTGCAACTGACTCAGCCACAGTTGCAACAAGTGCTCACCCAACTCAGTGCGCACATTGCAACACCATCCCACTCCCAACTTAGTACTCAGCTTGCGACACAACTGCAAACACAATCCAGTACTCATCTGGCGAAAGTTGTGCAGGTGCAGGTACAAATTCAGCGCCAGGACCAGCAACTGCTGTTGCAAGTGGGACAAACGAAAGTGCAGTTGCCGTTACCAGCCGCCTTGCAAAGCTTAGCGGCCAGCCAGTGGCTGGATGCCACACTGCAATTCAAAGCCGGACAGCTCAGTCTCATGCTGCCCAAAGCGGCCTTATTGCCAACCACTGTGGATCCGAAAGCTGCATCGGAGCTGCTGACGGTGCCGCTTAAAATGCAGCCCAGCTCCCCATCGCCAAAAAATCAGCCGGTGGCAGCGGGACACACTGCAACACAGATAAAAATGCCAGCCCCCACTTCAACACCACAAAGTATCATTTCGCTATCAGCACCAGTGCAGCAACGTATTTTGCCTCTGGTATTGCCGCAGTTGACCACGACATTCTCAGGCACAGTGCTGAGTATCAATGAGTTAAAGCAGTTGCCTTTACCTGCAGCCACCAAACAACAACTGGCCGATCCACAGTATCAGCTCCAGCTCACACCTCAGGGGCAATTACAGCTAAAAGCTATACCGGAACAAAAAACCGTACTGATAGACGCCCAACCTAAAGTGTTTCAGCTACAAAGCTCTAAAACCGAATCCCATCAGGGGACTGCAGCCCAACTGGACCCGGCAAGGTTGATTAAACCTCAGCTAGAACCAGCCGCTTTGAATCAGGCCTGGCGGCAGTTATTACCTATGCTGGACCCTGAGTGGGATAATCTGGCGGAGACTCCGGAGCTACCGCCGGCAGTCAAAGCTATTTTGCAACTGGTCCGTCAAAGCCAGCCGGATGCCAGCAAGCTGACTAATCTGGCGCAACTGCCTGCTCAGTTGCAGGCTCTGTTGCAGTTCAACCCGCTGCAAAACGTCACTATGCCACAAACGGCAGCCGGTACTTTGGCGGTGGCTATTCAGCTATTATTAGGCCGTTTAGGACAGACCTTGCCGCAAAATGACAAGGGACCGAATAAAGATCATAAGCTCAAAGACTTTGTGGCACAGCTCGATCAGACTCAAAGTAGCCAACTACTGAAACAGCTCTCCAGCCATAGCTCGTCCTTGCAACACGCTCAGCTTGCGACTTTGGAGCAACAAAGTAAAGATCCGTTGCAGCAGATTTTCTTGACCTTACCGATCCAAAACCAGCAAGTCTCAGACTTTTGTCAGATCGCCATCAGCCAGCAGGAAGAAGAGCAGGAAAATGGCAAAGGTAAGTCTGCGGCCTGGCAGTTGTCGATGAAATTTGATTTAAAACAGTTGGGACAATTGTTGGCGATCAGTAAGTTATCCGGCTCGTCCTTGTCGTTGCAGTTGTATACCGACACCAGCATGCTAAAACTGCTGGCAGAAAAATACCTGCCACTATTAAAAGACAGATGCAAAGCTCAGGGCATTGATGTGAAAGAAGCCCATTGTCAGCTCGGCAAAATTCCGGAGAGCTTAATGCCAAAAACCACCAGCTTGCTGGCCATTCGGGTGTAGAACCAATGAAAGACGTGACGAAAAATTCCGATGCGATAGACCTAGACGCCAGTGCTGTCGCTTTGGCCTACGATGGCAAAAATGCCCCCCAAATAGTGGCCAAAGGCCATGGCGAACTGGCACAGGACATTATTGCCACCGCCAAAGAGCATGGGGTCTTGGTGCATGAAGATGAAGAGCTGGTCAAAGTACTGCAACGCATTGAGCTGGGTACGGATATCCCAAAAGAGCTCTATATTATTATCGCCGAGCTTATCGCCTTCTCTTATGTGCTACAGGGTAAATTCCCGGAGCAGTGGCACAATATTCACCAGCGTATTGATTTAAAAAGCTAACTTTCTCTCGTATCACTGACCAGCATAGTGCGGCTGGAGGATACTGCCGGATGCGAAATTTGCACCTGAATGTCGCTGATCAACTGATGCAGATCTGACTCTGCAACAGTTGCTTTCATCTGCAGTTGAAACTCCAGGCAAGCATGACCATGCCAGTTGGTTACACCTAATAAATCCCAATCCAAAAGCTGCGGATGACTCAAGGTATGACCACAGTCCCGCGCTACGTCTTCTAAGTCGGCATCGTCATCCGATAAATCCACCTCGAGGTATAAATACACTATCATTGGTTTTCCTATTCCAAGGCAAAGTCTGCAGCCTTTTGTGCATGCAGAAAAGTCGTATCAAATAACGGCACAGCGCAGTCCTCAGCACTGACCAACAAAGTTATTTCAGTGCAACCCAGGATAACAGCTTCAGCACCTTGCGCCACCAAATCTGCCATGATCTGCTGATACTGCAGCCGTGAGCTGTCCTTCACCACGCCCAGACACAATTCCTGATAAATCACCTGATGCACTAAGGCTCTGCTGTCTTCGTCCGGCACCAGCACGGTTAAACCATAGCCATCTGTCAGGCGCTTTTTATAAAAATCCTGCTCCATGGTAAAGCGCGTACCTAATAAAGAGACTTTGTGAAGACCAGCAGCCTGGATAGCTTCGGCTGTTGCATCCGCAATATGCAACAGTGGAATAGTCACAGCAGCTTCAATAGCTGCAGCCACCTTATGCATGGTATTAGTGCAAAGCACTATACACTCAGCACCGGCGGCTTGCAGTTTCACCGCCGCTTCTGCCAATAATTCACCTGCTTTGTCCCAATCGCCACTGCGTTGTAAGGCTTCAATCTCGGCAAAATCGACACTGTATACAATGAGTTTGGCGCTGTGCAGACCACCCAGTTGCTGTTTAATGCGCTGATTGATCTGACGGTAATAAGGAATAGTTGACTCCCAACTCATCCCGCCCAGTAAACCTATGGTTTTCATTGAAAGTTCTCGAGGCTAATGACGGGGTTACAGTAACAAGGCCGGCTACTATAAACAACAAACCCGTTGACGACTGCAACGGGTTTTGCTCAGGGAGAGAAGGAGATAAAGCTCAGTAATAAATATCCGCTTTTTGATGCAACTGAGGCTCGTCCTGCAGATCATCAAAGGAGACGGCTATATGCTGATCTTTATTATCCAGATCAGACAAATACACAGCCCTGTCCTGTGCATCAATCCAGCTCACCACACCCACACCTTTTTTGGTTTGGCACACCATGCCTAATTTCAGCTCAAGTACATTCATCTTACTTCTCCTCAGGCTTCGCTACTTAACATGTCTGCTAAGTTAGACGATCAAAGATGTCATTTTGATGTCCGACCAGAAAAATTAATGCTAACTGAATGAAATAAGGTGAAATTTAGTTCGGGTCAGAGTGTTTCCCTGACCCGAAACAGCACAAAATCAGATACGGGTGCGTTTTTTCTGGGTTTGTTTTGGCTTCTTCGCTTTGGCTTTGTCAACTGCCGCTGCTTTTTCGGCCTTGACTACCTCAGGCTTCACACCTGACTGCACCATAATTTGATGCTTACGCACTGCGCGTTTAATGCCCGCCATACGACGGCGACGTTCATCGCGGTCTTCCGGTTTCATTAAACTGGTTGTCTCTGGCGCCATCTGCACCAATTTACGTAAATAGTTTACTTCTTCCAGTGGGTATTCAGCATAACCACCTGCTGGTAAATGTTTAGGCAGTAACAAATCACCGTAACGGATACGAATTAACCGGCTCACCACAGCGCCCTGCGATTCCCACATCCGGCGCACTTCGCGGTTACGGCCTTCCGTCAGCACCACATGGAACCAGCGGTTGATGCCCTCGCCGCCCATCGACTTCACTTTTTTGAAGTTGGCTTTACCGTCTTCAAGCTCAACTCCGGTGCGCAGTTTCTGGATCATCGCATCATTGACATCACCAAACACCCGTACTGCGTATTCACGTTCCACTTCAAACTTTGGATGCATTAAACGATTCGCCAGTTCACCGTCTGTGGTAAACAGCAATAAACCGCTGGTATTGATATCCAAACGGCCTATGGCTATCCAGCGGGAGTCTTTAATTTTGGGCAAGCGGTCAAATACAGTAGGACGACCTTCAGGGTCGGTGCGGGAACAAATTTCACCTTCAGGTTTATGATAGGCAATCACCCTGCACACCTGCTCAGCTTCAGCGGCAATTTTCACCGGATGACCATCGACCCGCACTTGTTGGTTGGCATGAATGCGGTCGCCTAAATGCGCCACTTTGCCATCCACAGTCACACGTCCAGCACTGATGTATTCTTCCATCTCGCGGCGGGATCCAACACCGGATCGCGCCAGCACTTTCTGTAGTTTTTCACTCATGATTTAATGTATCTCTTCAGTCATCACGACTGGGTTAAAAAAATCCGGCGTTGTCTGAAACTCGGCCAGAGCAGGTAAATCGCTTAAATCCTTTAAGCCAAAATAATCTAAAAATGCGGCTGTGGTGGCGTACAAACCAGGACGACCCGGTACTTCTTTATGCCCGACCACTTTGACCCAACCGCGGTCGAGCAAAGTACGCATAATCTGACTGCTGACCGTTACCCCCCGTACTTCTTCAATTTCGCCACGGGTAATAGGCTGACGATAGGCAATCAGCGCCAACGTTTCCAGTACAGCGCGGGAATAGCGCGGTGAACGTTCCGGCCACAACAGCGCCAGATATTCACTTAAATCAGCACGGGTTTGAAAGCGAAAACCAGAGGCCGTTTCAATCAACTGAATGCCGCGGCCTAAATAATCCTGCTGCAATTGCGCTAAGGCCTGTTGCACCCGCTTTCGGCTTAACTCAAAACTTTCCAGCACAGTGCTTTGTAAATCACTGACAGACAAAGGTTTATCAGAGGCAAAAATAGCGGCTTCGACTAACTGCAGCAGTTGTTGCTCGTTAATTTTTTTCGCCATGCCCTCTCCTTTGCCTGTCGCTTCAAATAAGGTCGCTATTATGAAGATCTGATATGGATTTGACCATAAGCTTCTACCTGAATGACTTGTATCAGCTTTTCTTTCACCAGCTCCAGTATCGCTAAAAAGCTGACCACTACTCCTTGCCTGCCTTCAGCTAAGTCAAAACATTCGGCAAACTCAAGGTACTCAGAGCGGCCCTGAAGCAGCTCCAGAATTTTACTCATGCGCTCACGGGTGGATAAGTGCTCTTTTTTAATCTGGTGATGCTGAAACTCTTTGGCACGTTTGGCGATGTCTTTGAGTGCCAGCAGAATTTCCTGCAAAGACACGTCAGGCAAAATTACATAAGGTTCGAAGTTATCGTCCAATCCCGCTTTGGCCGGAAAATAATCCCGCTCCTGACGTGGCAATAAATCTATGTCTGTCGCTGCTTTGCGGATAATTTCGTATTCCTGCAAACGCCGGACTAAATCGGCACGGGGGTCCAGTTCTTCATCGGATTTATGGTCGTGCTGTGGCAACAATAAACGCGATTTAATTTCCGCCAACATAGCGGCCATTAACAAATACTCGGCGGCCAGTTCAAAGTTCATCTCCTGCATTAAATCAATATATTCCATATACTGCAGGGTGATTTCGTTGATCGGCAAATCAACAATATCAAAACGGTGACGACGAATTAAATACAAAAGAAAATCCAGCGGGCCTTCAAAACTTTCCAGCAACACCGACAGGGCTTCAGGCGGAATATACAAATCTTCCGGCTTATCCAGCACAGCCTCGCCACGGACAAATGCCAACGGTAAAGGCTGCTGTATGGTCAGGCTGGCATAGCTGTCGGCTAAAGGCTCAGACATTGGCTAAACACCCAACCCCAAAGTTAGATGAAAGCACGGCTATCGCCCGCACCCTGGCGGATCAGCACGGGGCTATCCTCAGATAAATCAATCACTGTGGTGTGGTTTTCCGCAATCACGCCACCGTGGATAATTAAATCGACCTGACGCTCTAGTTGATCGCGCATTTCTTCCGGGTCGGATTCGGCAAAATCATTGCCTGGCAACACCAAAGAGCTCGACATCAAAGGCTCACCCAGCTCTTCAAGTAGCGCCAGCGCAATTTTGTTTTGCGGAATACGTAAACCTACAGTCTTTTTCTTTTCATTGAGCAAACGCTTAGGCACTTCTTTAGTGCCTTTCAAAATAAAAGTGTAAGCGCCAGGCGTATGGTTTTTGATTAAACGAAAAGCGCTGTTCTCGACTTTGGCATAGACAGACAATTCAGAAAAATCGCGACACATCAGGGTAAAGTGATGCTCTGTACTCATCTGACGGATTTGTAAAATACGCTCCAGCGCGGCTTTATCGCCGATATGACAACCCAGCGCATACCCTGAGTCGGTTGGGTAGATCACCACCCCACCTTGTTTGATAATATGCACAGCCTGTTTAATTAAACGTTGCTGTGGATTTTCAGGATGAATATAAAAAAATTGGCTCATAAGTGATTCTTTTTATTCTGACTTTGTATTAGAGATAGCAATAATCAGGCTGAAATTCAAGCGCTTACCCCCGCACTCTCTTTGGCTGGTAAATTCCAGTCAAACCAGACAGGGATCACGTCGTCGGTAAAATACAACTGACGGCCGAGCTCATTCCAGGGCGTCTCCTGATGAAAATCCGAACCAGCAGAGGCGGTTAAACCAAACTTCTGGCACAGCATCCAGACCTGGCGTTTTTGCACTGGCGTCATCTGCGCGGATGCCACCTCAATGGCTTTGCCACCTGCTGCGGCAAACTCGTCAGCTAAACGGGTTAACCAGCGGCCATTGAGCTTGTACTTCAAAGGATGCGCCAGCACAGGAATACCGCCTGCGGCTAAAATCCACTGCACCGCCTCCTGCATAGGCACCCAGTTATTTGGCACATAACCTGTATTGCCACGGCTTAAGTACTTTTTAAATACAGTATTCATCGAACTGGCTTTGCCAATTTGCACCAGATAACGGGCAAAATGAGTGCGGGTTAAGGCTGCGCCATTGGCAATTTTTAATACGTTTTCCAGTACATCCGGAATTTTGTTTTTCTCTAAACGCCGGGCCATCTCTTCGGCCCGCTCAACCCGACGTTGCTGCTGCGAAGCTAAATGCTGTAAAAACACCGGACAGTCCGTATTGATATGCAAACCGACAATATGAATTTCAAACTCATACCAGCGGGTAGAAATTTCCACACCGGGGATCAGGGTTAAAGGCAGCTGTTTTTCAGCAATAGCAGCACGGGCTTCAGCCAGACCAGCAATAGTGTCATGGTCGGTAATGGCAAGCACATCAACGCCTTTGCTAACGGCGCGTTCCACCAGTTCGGTTGGGCTTAAAACGCCATCGGAGCAATAAGTGTGGCTGTGTAAATCAATCTTCATCGGAGCTGGCTACCTGAATAAACGATGCGTATTGTGCCATAAAAGAGCACACTGAGCTTGGTTTTCTCAGCCTAGAAAACAGTAGATCACTCCAGCCTTCCATCCGCTTATACGTTTTTATTTGCAGTTATAACCAAAACAGGGCTTGACGAGAGGTTGATTTCGGGTTTTTATAGCGATGGTTTCAAAGCAACATGAACTATGGGTTTATAGCCAATGCAATTTCAAACAACATCTCAAACTCACATCTGGTGGTGGCATACTCCTTAACGGGCGTGTGGAGGCGTTGTATTCGCTATAAAACCAGGCCCGTTTCGAAAGATGCGGGCCTTTTGTATTTTATGTGCATGAATGGACGGTACACCGAAAATGCAGAAGCAATTTTCGGTGGAGCTAATAAAAATTTAACAGCAGGAAAATCATGATGAATTCTCAAATAGTACGTTGGCACTGGTGGCGACTTCCTGTTTAGCGGGCCGGACTACTATTGTCCGAATTCAGCCAAAAAGCCCGCTTGTTGCGGGCTTTTTTTTGCATTAAGGAAACACCATGAATTTACAACAGATCACCACCACCACAGGACAAGTGGCCAGTTTCAGTCAGCCCCTGACTATGCAGCCTGATCCGCTGCAAAGTTTCAGAGCCTTAACCAATCAAGGGCAGATGGCGTTGTTATTGGAGTCGGCAGAAATTGACAGTAAAAACAGCTTAAAAAGCCTGATGCTGATAGACGCCGCGCTACGTATTGAATGCAACGCCTTAAGCGTCAGCGTCGAGGCCTTAACAGAAAACGGAAGAACCCTGCTGCCTTATCTGGCGTCTTTACTGCAAGGCAAAGCAGAGCTTGAACTCTCCGACAGCGAGCTGCAGGTGCAGTTTGCCAAAGCCGACCCCTTGTTGGATGAAGAAAGCCGTTTGTTGTTGCCAAACTCATTGACTGTATTACGTTTGCTGCAACAGCAGTTGCACAACAACAGCGACGAGCCATTAGCCATCTTTTTAGGGGGTGTGATTGGTTATGATTTAGTGGCTATGGTGGAAGACTTGTCAGAAGTGCCAACGGCTGAAAACCAGTGCCCGGATTATTTGTTTTATCTGGCCGAAACGCTGTTAGTGGTCGATCATCAGACGGGTACCAGTCGGCTGATTGGCAACGTGTTTTGTGGCAACAATGCCCAGCAGCAGTATTTTGTTATAGGCCAGCGTTTGTCTGAACTACAGCAGTTATTGCAGCAAGGCGCTCAACCCACAGCACCACAAGCCGTCGAAAAGGCTGAAGTGAAGGTGGATATCAGCGATGCCGACTTTGTGGCTCAGGTCGAAAGCCTGAAACAAAACATAGTGGCTGGCGATGTATTTCAGGTGGTGCCATCACGCTGTTTTAGTTTGCCCTGCCCTGATCCACAAGCGGCTTATGCCAAACTCAAGCAGCAAAATCCAAGCCCTTACATGTTTTACCTGCAGGACAGAAATTTCAGCTTATTTGGTGCTTCGCCCGAATCTGCCCTGAAATATGAAGCCAAAACAGCTCAGGTCGAAATTTACCCCATAGCCGGCACACGTCGTCGCGGTTTTGCTGCCAATGGCAGTATTGACCCTGATTTAGACAGCCGGATTGAACTGGAACTGCGTCAGGACGAAAAAGAGAAAGCCGAACATTTAATGCTGGTCGATTTAGCCCGTAACGATGTGGCCCGTATCAGCATACCAGGCAGCCGTTATGTCAAAGAACTATTAAAAGTTGACCGTTACTCCTACGTGATGCATTTGGTCTCGCGCGTGGTCGGCACCTTAAAACCTGAGCTGGACGCTTTGCACGCCTATCAGGCCTGCATGAATATGGGCACCTTAGTTGGCGCTCCTAAAGTGCGGGCGGCGGAGCTTATTCGTGGTGTCGAGCAAAAACGCCGTGGTAGTTATGGTGGCGCCGTCGGTTATTTGGCTGGCAATGGTGATTTTGACAGTTGCATCGTGATTCGCTCGGCTTATGTCCAAAACGGTATGGCCTACATTCAGGCTGGGGCTGGTGTGGTGTACGACAGTGTGGCCCAAGCCGAAGCCGATGAAACCCGCAGCAAAGCGCAGGCGGTGATTAATGCCATTCAATCTGCAGGAGTTGCTGCACAAGGGGTATCAGCATGAGTGTTGTGTATCTGTTAGATAATTTAGATTCGTTCAGCTACAACCTGGTGGACGAAGTGGCTCAGCTAGGTTTTAGCCTGAAGCTGTATCGCAATACGGTGCCTGCCTCGTTTATTTTCGAGAAAATGCGACAGGAACAACAACCTGTGGTGCTGTTGTTATCGCCAGGCCCGGGAGCGCCGTCACAGGCTGGCTCGATGCCGGAGCTGATTAGCCTGTGTGCAGGCAAATTTCCGATGCTGGGCATCTGTTTAGGCCATCAGGCATTGGTCGAGCATTATGGCGGTGTGGTCGGTCGCGCCGGTGAAACGGTGCATGGCAAAACCTCCATTATCAGCCTGAACGACCATCCGGTGTTTGGCGCTTTACCCAAACAATTCCCGGTGGCGCGTTATCACTCGTTAATGGCCACCGAAGTACCAGATTGCCTGCAGATTATCGCTGCTTATCAGCATATTCCTATGGCGATAGTGCACGAAGCGCACAAGGCGCTGGGCTATCAGTTCCACCCGGAATCTATTCTGACCACCTTAGGTAAACCACTTTTAAAACAAAGTCTGGATTACTTAATGCAAAACCCACTGCAAGCAGGAGCCACCGCATGAGCCCATCCATCTTAAGTCTGGTGCAACACAGCTTGAAAGGTGAAGCTTTGTCGTTTGAGCAAAGCCATGCGTTTTTCAGTGCCGTGGTACGCGGTGAAGTAGAGCCTGTGCTACTGACGGCGCTTTTGGTGGCGCTGAAAATGCGTGGCGAAACCGCGGATGAAATCGCAGGTGCAGCCCAAGCCATGCGTGAAGCAGCCACTGCCTTTCCGGCCACTGTCGCGGGTGCGATAGATTGCTGCGGCACGGGTGGCGATGGCGCTAATACCATCAACATTTCCAGCACTGCCGCCTTAGTCGCGGCCAGCATGGGGTTGCCTGTAGCCAAACATGGCAACAGAAGCGTATCGTCTCAGTCTGGCTCTGCCGACTTACTGGAGCAGTTGGGCATTAATATTCAAATGAGCCCAACCACAGCAGCCAAGGCGTTATGCCAAAGCAATGGCAGCTTTTTATTCGCGCCTTTGTATCATGCCGGTATCAAGCATGCGATGGGCGTGCGCACAGCGCTGAAAAGTCGTACCATCTTTAACTTGCTTGGGCCGCTGATCAATCCGGCAAAACCCGATTATCAATTGCTTGGTGTGTACGATGCGGCGTTAACTCCCGTGATGGCGAACGCGCTACAGCAACTTGGAGCAAAAGCAGCCTGGGTGGTGCACGGCAGTGGTTGTGATGAAATCGCCCTGCACGGCGTGACTCAGGTCAGCGCCTTTTCTGGCGACGGTGCTATTGAATACTTTGAGCTGACACCAGCCGATTTTGGCTTACCCACACTGAGTCTGGAGCAATTAAGAGGGGGCACAGCAGCCGATAACGCTGCCGCCACACTGGCTATTTTGCAAGGCAAAGGCAAGCCGGCGCACAATCAGGCAGTCGCCGCCAACGTAGCCGCTATGCTGGCGATAAGCCAGGGCCTGCCAAAACAGCAGGATTTAAAACAACTTACCCAGTCGGTGCTAGAGCATTTAGCGTCCGGACAGGCTTTTTCGACATTGACGCAGTTAAGGGAACTTAGTCATGGCTAATGTGTTATCCACTATTATCGACCACAAAAAGCTGGAAGTGGCTGAGCGTAAAAAGCAGCTACCGCTTGAACAGTTTCTGCCACTGGTGCAACCCAGCCAGCGTAACTTTTTAACAGCACTGCAGCAAAAAGGTCCACGTTTTATTTTGGAATGTAAAAAAGCCTCGCCATCCAAAGGCTTAATCCGCAGCCCTTTTGATCTGGACGAAATTTGCGCCGCTTATGGCCGCTACGCCGACTGTATTTCGGTGCTGACCGACGAAAAGTTTTTTCAGGGCAACTACGACTACCTGGCCAAAGTGCGGGCTAAAGTCAATCAGCCTCTGCTGCATAAAGATTTTATTATCGACCCCTACCAGATTTACCTTGGCCGTTTACAAGGTTCAGATGCAGTGCTTTTGATGCTCTCTGTGCTGAACGACCTGGAATATCTGGAACTAGCGCAGGTGGCAAAAAGCTTAAACCTGACGGTTTTGACCGAA